>NZ_JBHXHX010000031.1:0-88803 GCF_042723915.1 Streptomyces sp. NPDC058335
TATCCCCCCCCCCCCCCGGGGGGCGCCCCCCCCCCCCCCCCCCTCCACCCCCCGGCGCGGGGGGGGGCGCCCGCCCGGGCGGGCGGGGGGGGGGGGGGGGGGCCCCCCCCCCCCACGGCCAGGTGCGGAATCCGTCAGTCGGTCTGGCCCAGGGCGTTCTCCTCGACCGCGAGACTGTCGCTGGCGATCGTGTGGTCGAGGGTGCTGAGGGTGTCCCCCACGTTCAGTCCGTCGAGGTCCTCACCGCCGAGGCCGTGCGAGGGGGTGATCGCCGCGACGACGAAACCGGTGGCGAGGGAGGCGATGGCGAGCATGCTGCGCTTCTTCATGCCCGGATCAACTGCGCAGCCCGCGTGAGGTCACGCGCCGACCGCGACACGCTCCGGAGCGGGCGGGACGTCCCGGTGAGGGAACGTTCCTCCGGGACGGCTGTCCAGGGCTCCGCTCAGACCCCGGCGGCCGTCATCTCCGGCCCGCTCGCCAGCGCCGCGGCGGCAGCGCCCACCAGCCCGGCGTCGGTCCCCATCTGCGCGGGCACCACGGTCAGCTTCCGTACGAAGGACAGGGTGGCGTAGTCGGAGAGGGACCGACGCAGGGGCGTGAACAGGACGTCGCCCGCCTTGCCGACGCCGCCGCCGATCACCGCTATGTCGATCTCGACGAGGGTCGCGGCGGCGGCGATGCCGGCGGCCAGGGCCTGGGCGGCGCGCTCGAAGGAGGCCACCGCGACGGGGTGGCCCGCGCGGGCCGCGGCGGCCACGGCGGCGGCGGAGGTGTCGCCGTCCGGGCCGGCCAGCCAGCCGTTCTCCAGGGCCCGCCGCGCGATGTTCGGCCCGCTGGCGATGCGTTCCACGCAGCCGCGCGCCCCGCACGGACACGGGTCGCCGTCGAGATCGACGCTGATGTGGCCGATGTGCCCGGCGTTGCCGGTGGGGCCGGGATGCAGCCGGCCGCCCAGGACCAGACCGCCGCCGACGCCGGTGGAGACCACCATGCACAGGGCGTTGTCATGGCCGCGGGCGGCGCCCTGCCAGTGCTCGGCGGCGGTGATCGCCACGCCGTCGCCGATCAGCTCGACGGGGAGGTTCCCGGTGGCGGCCCGTACCCGCTCGACCAGCGGGTAGTCCCGCCAGCCGGGCACGTTGACCGGGCTCACCGTGCCGGCGGAGGCGTCCACCGGGCCGGCGCTGCCGATGCCGAGGGCACGGGCGCGCTCCCACAGCGGCGAGGCCGTCAGGTCCCCGAGCACCTGCTCGACGGCCCGCATCACGGTGTCGCCGTCCTGCTGGGCGGGCGTGGGCCGCTGGGCGCGGACCAGAATCGCGCCGTCGCCGTCCACCAGGGCGGCGGCGATCTTGGTGCCGCCGATGTCCAGCGCGGCCACGAGGTCGGTGTGCATCAGTCTCGGTTCTCCCCGTCAACCATCGGAAAAGGGCTGGCCGGTCCAGCGGTGGGGACGTGGGCCGGGATTGCGGTGGACAGTCTCTCCCGCATCTGACAACGTTGTCCAGGCCCTATGCTCGTCGGCACATCCTCACCCACCTCCCGGGACGCACGCACCGCAGGCGTCTCCGCGGACAACAGGACAGGACCCGCACCGTGCCCGAGACGCCCCGCCGCGCAGTCGGCATCTCCGGAAACCGCTACGGCAATCGTCCCACCATGAAGGACGTGGCGGCACGCGCGGGGGTCGGACTGAAGACCGTCTCGCGCGTGGTGAACGGCGAGCCGGGGGTCACGCCGGAGACGGAGCGGCGCGTCCAGGAGGCCATCGACGCGCTCGGCTTCCGCCGCAACGACAGCGCGCGCGTCCTGCGCAAGGGCCGCACCGCCACCGTCGGCCTGGTCCTCGAAGACCTCGCCGACCCGTTCTACGGCCCCCTCAGCCGGGCCGTGGAGGAGGTGGCGCGGGCGCACGGCGCGCTGCTCATCAACGGCTCCAGTGCCGAGGACCCCGACCGGGAACAGGAGTTGGCGCTGGCGTTGTGCGCGCGCCGGGTGGACGGCCTCGTGGTCATCCCGGCCGGTGACGACCACCGCTATCTGGAGCCGGAGATCAAGGCGGGCGTGGCGACGGTGTTCGTGGACCGGCCCGCGGGGCGGATCGACGCCGACTGCGTCCTGTCGGACAACTTCGGCGGGGCCCGGGAGGGCGTCGCCCACCTCGTCGCGCACGGGCACCGCAGGATCGGCTTCATCGGCGACATGCCGCGCATCCACACCGCGGCCGAGCGGCTGCGGGGCTACCGGGCGGCGATGGAGGACGCGGGGATAGCCGTCGAGGACGCCTGGATGTCCCTGGGCGCCACCGATCCCGGGCGGGTCCGCCGGGCGGCCGAGCAGATGCTGTCCGGGCCGGCACCGGTCACCGCCGTGTTCTCGGGCAACAACCGGGTCACGGTCACCGTGATCCGGGTGCTCGCCGAGCAGAACCGCCGTGTCGCCCTCGTGGCCTTCGACGACCTGGAGCTGGCCGACCTGCTCCAGCCGGGCGTCACGGTGGTCGCGCAGGACGCCGCCGCCATCGGCAGTACCGCCGCGGACCGTCTGTTCCGGCAGCTGGACGGCACTCTGATCGCCCCCGAGCGCATCGAACTGCCCACCCGGCTCATCACCCGTGGCTCGGGCGAGCTGCCCCCGGCGGACTGAGCCCGGCGTGGAGGGACACGAGGAGGACCGCACGCTGGAGGCGCTCGGCCTGGCCGACGCCCCGCGTGACCATCCGCTGATGTATCCCGGCGTCTGGCCGACGGAGTCCGGGCTGCTCGACGGGGACCGGCTGTTGCCGCTGGACCGCCTGACGTTCCCGGACCGGACGCCCGTCCTGGCCGTCGGCTCCAACGCCTGCCCCGGTCAACTGCGGCACAAGATGGCCGCGTTCGCCCTCACCTCGCCGATCCCCATGGTCCGGACCCGGGTCACGGGCATCGACGTGGGCGTGTCGGCGCATGTGAGCATCCTGGGGTACGTGTCCGCGTCCCCCGTCCACGCACCCGGTGTCACACGGGAGTTGTTCGTCATCTGGCTGGACACCGAGCAGCTCGCCGTCGTCGACGCGACCGAGCCGAACTTCGACCGGGTCCGGCTGCCCGAAGCGTCGGTACGGATCGGGCTGGACGACGGTGGGACGCTGTCCGGGGTGTTCGCCTACGTCAACCGCCACGGCGTCCTGCACAGCGGCGACGGAGTGCCGCGCGGCCATCCGGGACAGCACTCCCTGATCACCGAACTCCTGCTGGGATCAACCGAGTTGAGGCGGATGTTCGGCGTGACGCCGGAGGAGTTCTGCGTCCGCGCCAGGGCCGACGCGCGGCTCTGCGAGCGCGGTACACAGCTGTTCGCGAAGGAGCGGATGGTGACCCGTTCCGGGCTGGAGCACCTCCGCGTCCGTTAGGATCATCACACGGCATCGCGTGTCGGTCACCGGCTGGGTGAGGCATGGAGGTGCCCGTGAGTTTGCCTTACGGAGGCATTCCACACATGTCTGTAGAGCTGAACCACACGATCGTCCACTCCCGTGACAACCGGGAGTCCGCCGAGTTCCTCGCCCACATCCTGGGACTCGAGGTCGGGGCCGAGTGGGGCCCGTTCATCCCGGTCGCCACCAGCAACGGCGTCACCCTGGACTTCGCCACCATCCCGGCGGAGTCCATCGCCATGCAGCACTACGCGTTCCTCGTCTCCGACGAGGAGTTCGACGCCGCGTTCGCGCGGATCAGGGAAGCCGGGATCACGTACTTCGCCGATCCGCACGGAAAGCAGCCGGGTGAGATCAACCACCACCACGGCGGGCGGGGCCTGTACTTCATGGATCCCGCGGGGCACGGGATGGAGATCATCACCACTCCGTACACCTTTCCCGAGCAGTAGCCGGGACTGAACACCGAAGGCCGGCCGGAGCGGCCCACGCTCCGGCCGGCCCTCCCGCTTTCCGCGGTTACTGCCCGGACGCCGTCAGATCGCCCCGGCGCGGTGCCGCGTAGCCCTCCAGGGCGGCTCGTGTGAGCCCGGTCGCGTCGGTCACCTCGGCCGCGTCGAGGGCGCCGCAGTCCAGGCCCCGCAGCAGGTAGCCGCTGAGGGCCTTGGCGGTCGCCGGTTCGTCCATCACGTCGCCGCCGGCCCGGTCGGCGTACCGGGAGAGGCGCTCGGCGGCCTGCGCGAACCCCTCGCGGTAGAAGGCGAAGACGGCCGCGTAGCGGGTCGGGATGTGGCCGGGGTGCATGTCCCAGCCCTGGTAGTAGGCGCGGGCCAGGGCGCGGCGGGTGAGGCCGTAGTGCAGGCGCCACGCGTCGTGGACCTGGCCGGTGGGGCCGACCGGCAGGACGTTGGTGGAACCGTCGGAGACGCGTACGCCGGTACCCGCGGCGGCGACCTGCATGACGGCCTTGGCGTGGTCGGCGGCCGGGTGGTCGCCGGCCTGGTGGGCGGCGGAGACGCCGAGGCAGGCGCTGTAGTCGAAGGTGCCGTAGTGCAGGCCGGTGGCGCGGCCCTCCGCGGCCTGGATCATGCGGGCGACGGTGGCGGTGCCGTCGGCGGCGAGGATGGCCTGGCTGGTCTCGATCTGGATCTCGAAGCCGAGCCGGCCGGGGGTGAGCCCACGCGCCTTCTCGAAGGCCTCCAGGAGCCGGACCATCGCGGTCACCTGCTCGGGGTACGTCACCTTCGGCAGCGTCAGCACCAGCCCGTGGGGCAGGCCGCCGGCCTCCATCAGGCCGGTGAGGAAGATGTCCAGGGTGCGGATGCCGCGGTCGCGGACGGCGGCCTCCATGCACTTCATGCGGATGCCCATGTAGGGGGCGGCCGTGCCCTTGGCGTACGCCTCGGCGATCAGCCGGGCCGCGCGGGCGGCCGCCTCGTCCTCCTCGGCGTCCGGGCGGGGGCCGTAGCCGTCCTCGAAGTCGACGCGCAGGTCCTCGATCGGCTCGCGCTCCAGCTTGGCGCGCACACGCGTGTACACCGGCCCGGCGAGTTCACGGGACAGGCCGAGGACTGCGGCGAACGAGGCGGCGTCGGGGGCGTGCTCGTCGAGCGCGGCGAGCGCCCGGTCGCCCCAGGAGCGGAGGGTGTCGGCGGCGAAGGCGTCCCCGGGGACGTAGACGGTGTGGACGGGCTGGCGGGTGCCGGGGTCGCCGGGGTAGCGGCGTTCGAGTTCGGCGTCGACCGGGGCGAGGGAGGCGCTGATCTCCTCGCTGACGGCACCCGCGAGGCTCGTCGACACCGTCTCCTGCTGACCCTGACCCATTCCCACACCCTTCTGTTTTCCGCTGTACGGAATCAACAATCCGTTGAACGAAGCTAACCGTGGTGCTTCTCGTGGGTCAACACCCTGTCCACGCCCTGATCCCTTCCCTCTCTTGCCTCCCTTCCCGCCCTCCGCCGACTTCCGGCGCGAGGCCCTCTTCCGTTCGCGCGTTCGTACAATCACCCTGGCGCACGAGGGCGAAAGGGGGGCCACTTGGCGGACAGCTCAGGACTCACGCGGCGCACGGGACTGAGGACCGTGGCGGCCGCCGCCGTCGGCGTTCCCCTGATCGGCACGCTCCGGGCCTCGTCGGCCGTCCGGGTCCCCTCGGCCGAAGGCGAGTCGATCAGGGAGGCTGCCGTCGTCCCGGACCTGGACGTCATGACCTTCAACCTCCGGTTCCCCAGCACCAGGGAACCCCACAGCTGGGCGGCCCGCCGTCCGGTGATGCGCGCCCTGCTGCGCGCGGCGGCGCCCCATGTCATCGGCACCCAGGAGGGCGAACCGCCTCAACTGCGCGACATCCAGGCCGACCTCGGAGCCCACTACGACTGGATCGGCACCGGCCGCGGCGGGGGCGACGACGAGTCGATGGCCGTCTTCTACGACACCCGGCGGCTCGCCCCGGTCGAGCACGCCCACTTCTGGCTCTCCGACACCCCGACCGTGCGCGGCTCCAACACCTGGGGCGGGGCCCATCCCCGGATGGTCACCTGGGTCCGGTTCCGCGATCTGAAGGCGGCCGGGCGGCAGTTCTGCCTCGTCAACACCCACCTCGACAACGCCGGCCAGTACGCCCGTGAACGCGCCGCCGCGATGATCGTCGAGCGGCTCGCCGCGTTCGATCCCGGCCTGCCCCTGCTGGTGACCGGCGACTTCAACGCCCCCGCGCACCGCAGCACGATCCACGACACCCTGCTGGGCGGCGGCCTCGTCGACACCTGGGACACGGCGGAGCGGCGCGGCCCGGCATACGGGACGTTCCACGCGTACCGGGGTCCACAGTCCGGCGGGGACCGTATCGACTGGATCCTGGCGACGCCGGGGGTCACGGTCCACCGGACGTGGGTGGACACCTTCTCGCTGGACGGCCGGTACCCCAGCGACCATCTGCCGGTGTGCGCCTCGGTGACCCTGGGATGAGGACCCCGGGACGAGCCGAGGCCCCCGCGACCGGCTCGGTCACGGGGGCCTCGTACAGCGGCGGTCGGGGATCAGCCCTTGCGGGCCTTGATCTCCTCGGTGAGCTGCGGGACGACGTCGAAGAGGTCGCCGACGACGCCGTAGTCGACCAGGTCGAAGATCGGGGCCTCGGCGTCCTTGTTGACGGCCACGATCGTCTTCGAGGTCTGCATGCCGGCCCGGTGCTGGATGGCGCCGGAGATGCCGTTGGCGATGTAGAGCTGCGGCGAGACGGACTTGCCGGTCTGGCCGACCTGGTTGGTGTGCGGGTACCAGCCGGCGTCCACCGCGGCGCGCGAGGCGCCGACGGCCGCGCCGAGCGAGTCGGCGAGGGCCTCGATGATCGCGAAGTTCTCCGCGCCGTTGACGCCGCGGCCGCCGGAGACGACGATCGCGGCCTCGGTCAGCTCCGGACGCCCGGTGGACTCACGGGGCGTGCGGCCGGTGACCTTGGTGCCGGTCGCCTGGGCGGAGAAGGTCACCGCGAGGGCCTCGACCGCACCGGCGGCCGGGGCGGCCTCGACGGCGGCGCTGTTCGGCTTCACGGTGATGACCGGGGTGCCCTTGACGACACGGGACGTGGTGGTGAAGGACGCGGCGAACACCGACTGGGTGGCCACCGGGCCCTCGTCGCCGGCCTCGACGTCGACGGCGTCGGTGATGATGCCGGAGCCGGTGCGCAGCGCGAGGCGGGCGGCGATCTCCTTGCCCTCCGCGGAGGACGACACCAGCACCGCGGCCGGGGAGACGGCCTCGACGGCGGCCTGGAGCGCGTCCACCTTCGGTACGACGAGGTAGTCGGCGTACTCGGACGCGTCGTGCGTGAGGACCTTGACCGCGCCGTGCTCGGCGAGGACGGGCGCGGTGTCGGCGGCGCCGTTGCCGAGGGCCACGGCGACCGGCTCGCCGATACGGCGGGCCAGGGTCAGCAGCTCCAGGGTGGGCTTGCGGACGGCACCGTCCACGTGGTCGACGTAGACGAGGACTTCAGCCATGGGATTGCTCTCCTGCGAAACGAAGTGAGGGGCGGTCGGCGAGTGGGGACTCAGATGAACTTCTGGCCCGCGAGGAACTCGGCGAGCTGCTTGCCGCCCTCGCCCTCGTCCTTGACGATCGTGCCGGCGGTGCGGGCCGGACGCGCGGTCGCGGTCTCGACCTTGGTCCAGGCACCGTCCAGACCGACCTCCTCGGCCTCGATGTCGAGGTCGGACAGGTCCCAGGACTGAACCGGCTTCTTCTTGGCGGCCATGATGCCCTTGAAGGACGGGTAACGCGCCTCGCCGGACTGGTCGGTGACCGACACGACGGCCGGCAGGGAGGCCTCGAGCTGCTCCGAGGCGGTGTCGCCGTCGCGGCGGCCCTTGACGGTGCCGTCCTCGACGGAGACCTCGGACAGCAGGGTGACCTGCGGAACGCCCAGGCGCTCGGCCACCAGGGCCGGGACGACGCCCATGGTGCCGTCGGTGGAGGCCATGCCGGAGATGACCAGGTCGTAACCGGCCTTCTCGATCGCCTTGGCCAGCACCAGGGAGGTGCCGATGGCGTCGGTGCCGTGCAGGTCGTCGTCCTCGACGTGGATCGCCTTGTCGGCGCCCATGGACAGGGCCTTGCGAAGCGCGTCCTTGGCGTCCTCGGGGCCCACCGTCAGGACGGTGATCTCCACGTCGTCGTCGGAGTTCTCGGAGATCTGCAGCGCCTGCTCGACCGCGTACTCGTCGAGCTCGGAGAGCAGACCGTCCACGTCGTCCCGGTCGACGGTCAGGTCATCGGCGAAGTGCCGGTCGCCAGTGGCGTCGGGCACGTACTTCACAGTGACAACGATCCTCAAGCTCACGCCGGCTCTCCTACTGCATCGTCAGTTCTGGCTGCCTTCTTTCAGGCAGCATAGGCGCCACAAGCGGCCGATCCCGATCGGGGCGGCCTGCGCTCCCGAACGAAATATTACTCGTCAGTACACCTAGTTCCTGCCCGCTAAGCAAGCGCTTTGAACTGTGACCTCTGCAACGCAGCGTAATCGGAACCCGAGGGCCCCGCAGGAGCGCCGGACAGTGATCAATCCCGCAGAGCGGTGAAACGCCCCTGGTGGTAGAGCAGCGGGCGGCCCGCGCCCGCGGGATCGCCCAGGACCACTTCGGCCAGGACGATCCGATGGTCCCCCGCGGGCACGCGCGCGACGACCCGGCACACCAGCCAGGCCAGCACGTCGTCCAGTACGGGAACCCCCTCGGGGCCCTCACGCCAGGACGTCGGTGCGCCGAACCGGTCCGCGCCGCTGCGCGCGAAGGTGGCGGCCAGCTCCCGCTGGTGGTCGCCGAGTATGTGCACGCCGACATGGCCGGCCGCGGAGACCGCCGGCCAGCTGGAGGCGCCGGTGCCGATGCCGAAGGAGAGCATCGGCGGCTCGGCGGAGACGGAGGTGAGGGAGGTGGCGGTGAAGCCGGCCGGCCCGGTCTCGCCGGGCGCCGTGATCACGGCCACGCCGGCCGCGTGGCGGCGGAAGACGGAGCGCAGCAGGTCGGGGGAGGCGAGCTGAGGGGTGCCGAGGTCGGGCGTGGCCGTCATGGAGCTGTCCTGGTCCTTCTGCCGGGGGCGACGAGCGGGTGCGTGGCTGCTCAACGGCCCGGACAGCGCGCGCTCGCGGTACGGACGAGGTCGACGTGCACCCGTCCGTGGAGAAGGAGTTCCTCAGGCATACGGTCAGGCTGACGATAGGTGGCGCGTGCAGTCAAGTGCGTTCCGGCATCCGGGAGCCGGTTCACCGGCGGCGGCACGTACTCACACCGCCTCGCCCAGGGCCGCGATCACGTCGGCCTTGCGGGGCTGTCCGGTGGCGCGGCGCACGACGTGACCGTCGGCGTCCAGGACCAGCACGGTCGGGGTCTTGAGGACGGCGAGTTCCCGGACCAGGTCGAGGTGCGCCTCGGCGTCGATCTCGATGTGGGTGACGCCGGGGACCAGGTCCGCCACCTCGCCGAGGATCCGGCGCGTCGCCCGGCAGGGAGCGCAGAAGGAGCTGGAGAACTGCACGAGCGTGGCCCGCTCGCCGAGTTCGCCGCCCAGCCGGTCGGCCCCGAGCCGCTGTCCTTCGTCGCGCCCTCGCACGCGCACCCTCCCGCTCCGCCGTCGGTGCACCACTCCGCAGGCGCTCGCCACCGCGAGCACCGCCACGCACACCATGAGTCCGGTCATCATCCGCACAAGCATTCACCAGACTGCAAAGATTCCCGACTCCCCCTGGCCTTTCCGTTGCGGAATGCTTGATTCATGGACATTGATGCGAGAGGGCCGCGGTTCGGGGCGGCCGTCACGACCGTCGTGCTGGCGGTCGTACTGATCACCCAGAACCCGTGGCTGCTGGCGTGGCAGACGCTGGCGTTCGGGCTCGGCGCGGCCGGCGGGGTCGGCCGCTCGCCGTACGGCTGGGCGTTCCGGGTGGCCGTCCGCCCGAGGCTCGGGCCGCCCACGGCTTTCGAGGCGCCGCAGCCGCCGCGGTTCGCGCAGGCCGTGGGCCTGACCTTCGCGGGGGTGGGTCTGCTCGGCTTCGCCCTGGGTGCCGACTGGTTGGGGCTGGCGGCGACCGGGGCGGCACTCGCGGCGGCGTTCCTCAATGCCGCTTTCGGGTACTGCCTGGGCTGCGAGATGTACCTGCTCGTACGGCGGATGACGGTACGAGTGTAGTAAAGGCGAGTTAAAAGCCCGAGGTGGATCAAGGGGGCGGACGTGACGAGAATCTCGCGGTTAGCGGGCGCGAGGACTGGCTACCCGGCCGTTCTTCGGGCACGATCTGCGAGATGCCGTAAACCTACGGCTGCGTAACTTTGCCGCCGGGGAGCCGTTCCCGGGCAGAGATCAGGAAGGGTTCGCCTCGCCCATGGCAGAGCTTGTCTACCGCCCCGTCGTCGGCCTCGCCCAGACACTGTTCAAGGTCTGGGACCTCAAGATCGACTGCCAGGGGTCGGAGAACATCCCGCGCTCGGGCGGAGCCGTGCTGGTGAGCAACCACATCAGCTACCTCGACTTCATCTTCAACGGCCTCGCGGCCCTCCCGCAGAAACGTCTCGTTCGTTTCATGGCGAAGGAGTCCGTCTTCCGCCACAAGGTCTCCGGCCCGCTGATGCGCGGCATGAAGCACATCCCGGTGGACCGCAAGCAGGGCGAGGCCGCTTACGCCCACGCGCTGGACTCGCTGCGCTCCGGTGAGATCGTCGGCGTCTTCCCCGAGGCCACCATCTCGGAGTCGTTCACGCTGAAGACCTTCAAGTCCGGCGCCGCGCGCCTGGCCCAGGAGGCGGGCGTGCCGCTCGTGCCGATGGCCGTGTGGGGGACGCAGCGGCTGTGGACCAAGGGCCACCCGCGCAACTTCAAGCGCAGCCACACCCCGATCACCATGCGGGTCGGCGAGGCGCTCGAGGCCTCCCGCGACAAGTACGCGGGCGCGATCACCCGCCAGGTGCGCGAGCGTGTCCAGGAGCTGCTGGAGGCCGCCCAGCGCGCCTACCCGGTCCGCCCCAAGGACGCCAACGACACCTGGTGGATGCCGGCCCATCTGGGCGGTACGGCTCCGACACCGGAGCAGGTGCGCGCGGCCGAGGCCCGCTGACCTCCTCCCCCGCCCCCGGGGACCGGCACGGCGGTCGATAGGGTCCCGGCCAGGAACCGGAAGCCCGGTGTCCGTGGCCCTGTGCGGCCATCGGCCGGGCTTCGTCTGCCGAACGCGCTACGGGGGCGAGGATGCGGCGCTGGATCAAGGTGTCGATGGCGGCTGTGCTGGTGCTCGGTCTGGCCGGCTGGATCGCCCGGCCCTACTTCGACGAGTGGTGGACGATCCGCACGGCCTGTGACGGGGTGCTGCCCGGCGACGCCGTGCGCGACCTGCTTCCCGAGGACGCGCGGGTGAAGGACAGCTCGTCGGGCGGGGTGGAGCAGCTCGGTGACTACAGCTGCGACCTCTCCGTGGAAACCGAGCACAGCGGGGACTGGGCGCTGCTGGGCCTCAGGGCCTACACGCTGCGCGACGACCAGGACCGGGCGTTGATGCGGGTCTTCCCTGAGAGCGGCCTGGAGTCGCAGGCGGCGATGCCCGAGGGCCTGCCCGGGTTCATCGGCCGCTTCAGCACCCTCACGTTCCTGCTGCCCTGCCCCGACCTGGGCAAGGACGCGGACGGACGACAGCGCAAGATGCTGGTCAGTGCCGGGATCAACAACAACGCCCCGTGGCGTCAGCCCGCGGCCTACGAGGTGGCCGTCGCCTTCACCAACTCCGCTTCGGAGCACGTGGGCTGTGGGGCGCAGCCGCTGAAGGTGCCGAAGGGGGTCAGCCCTGCCGACCCCCATGAGGAGAAGCCGAAGACGATTCCGCTCGCCGCCGCCCGTGACACGCCCTGCGGCTGGCCGGCCGACGCGGGTCTGCCGGACGCGGCCCGCTGGAAGCTCGACGTCCAGCTCAACGACGGGGCACCGACCGGCCGTTGCGACCTCACCCTCGGGGACGACCACACCGATGACAGCGCGAAGGGGATGAACTTCGTCGCCTGGTTCGGTGACTGGAGCACCCGCCTCGTGACCGATGACGATCTCTTCAGCCCCGCACTGACGGCGAGTGCCCGCTGCGGTGGTGAAGCCGCCCACTTCGCACTCGACGCCTCCAAGGACATCCCTGGCGTCGACGCGGCGAAGCAGCGGGCGCTGCTGGACGCGTTCGCCCGGACTCAGGCGGAACGGCGGGGCTGCACGGACCTGAAGGCCGCCGGCTGACGCCCGGAGGTCACCTGGTCATCCAGAGCGCCCGTACGTAGCGGTTGTCGATGACCTGCCGCAGGGCGGTGGCGCGTGCCGCCGGTATCCGACGGGCCGCCGCCCAGGCGTCCAGCACGCTGTTCAGCTGGTGCCGGGCGTCCATGAGGTCCTTGTCCGCCCGCCCCGAGGGCTTGCGCGCGGCGATGGAGGCCATCGGCGGCCGGCTGGTCACCTGCCGCTCCCCCGCGAGGTAGACGCCGGGGGTGTACCGGCGTACGGCCGCGTCGAAGGCCGTGAGGTCGGGGATGGTGCCGGTGCGGGCGTGCTGGGACCTGTATGCCATCAGGGCGCCGATCCGGTCCGTCATGTGCTCGATGTCGCTGTCGACCCAGTACGTCTGGGGCGAGTCGTACCCGTCCTTGCTGTTGCCCGGCTTCGGGTGGTAGCCGGAGTCGCTGCCCCGTCCGTCGAGCCGCTCCAGGTAGTAGGCGAACCAGGCGCGCTCGGCGGCGTAGAGGATCGCGAACGCCTGTGGGTCCTTGGCGAGTTCAGCGATCAGATCCACCGGGTCGGCCTTGACGTACGTGTGGGGCTGGGTGTGCTCGAAGTCGGCATGGGCCTCGCCGGGGGCGAGGAAGCGGCCGTAGGTCGTCCAGCCCTCGTCGTTCGGCCGCGCCGACTCGGCGGAGACGGCGGGCAGGTCGGCGTCGGCGGCGACGCTGAGGAACCGGTGCTGGTCGACGATGTACTGCCCGAGCATGCGGGCGACGCCGGGTGCCATGCCGTCGGGCAGCTCGGCGTCGTTCGAAGCGGCGACCGCCGCGAAGGCGGCGCGGGCCTGGGCGAGGGTGTGCGGTGCGTCGGGGCCGGTGGCGCGGGTGGCCGCGTCCACGACCGCGCCGAGCACCTCGCCGCCGTCGCCGCAGGGGTGTTCGTGCGCGAGGAGCGCGCGTACGGCGCCGAAACGCCTCAGGTCGTCGCCCGGGTCGAGGGCGCGGGTCGCGGCCGCGGGGTCCCCGGCGAGGGCGCGGGTGGCGGCCGGGATCTCCTGGCAGGGCGGGCCGTCGTCCGAGCCGGCGAGCACCAGGGGCACGGCGACGCCGGTGGCGACCAGGGCGAGGGCGACGGCGGAGGCGAGCAGCCGGTGTTTCTTCAGCCGGCCGAGGAGCGTCGGGGGTACGGGGTCCGCCGGCGGCCCGCCCTCGTGCCGCAGTTCGTCGTTCCCGTCCGCATCGGCCTCTCCGGCCTCTCCCCCATTGCGCATGCCGGGGAGGTTAGCGACTGCGACCGGCCGGGTGCGCGGCGGGGGTGTCCTCACAGCGTGGTGGGGAGCGTCTTCCAGAGGTGAGGGCGGTCGGAGGCGGCCCGGAGCGCGCGCAGGACGGGCAGGGGCGGTGCGGCGTACAGGACGGGGTGGTCGCGTTCGCCGGCGGCGGCGTCGGGGAGGAAGGCCAACTGTTCGCCGTCCAGGGAGAATTGGGCGTTCACGCCGGGCTTGTTCCCGCGTGGGTCCTGCCGGTGCCAGGCGCCGTTGAAGCGGACGGCGACCAGTCCGTGGACGACGTCGAACGTCTGGTAGCAGAGCGCGGTGGGGATGTCCTCGGCTCGCAGCAGGGCGGTCAGTGCGTGGGCTTTGGCGTAGCAGATGCCCGTGCGCCGCTCCAGTACGTCGGAGGCGCGCCAGGTGACCCGCAGGTCGCCGGAGTCCTGCGAGTGGGGGATGGTGTCCCGCACGAACTCGAAGGCCAGCCGTGCATAGGCATACGAGTCGTCCGCGTCCTTCGCCAGCCGCGCGGCGGTGTCCCGGACCAGCGGGTGGTGATGGTCGATGACCTCGTCGGCGGCCAAGTACGCGGACAGGTCGGGGGTTTCCTGGATCAGCTCCATGCCTGGAGAGCATAGGAACACGATCACCCGAACGTCAATTACTTTTCAGGCAACCGCATATCTATGCACTCTTCGGTTCTGCTGTTGTCGGCCTGCCTTCAGCGGGCCATCTCCTCCTTGAGCGCCGCCACGAAGGCGTCCACGTCCTCCTCGGTCGTGTCGAAGGAGCACATCCAGCGGACCACGCCCGCCGACTCGTCCCAGAAGTAGAAGCGGAACCGCTTCTGGAGGCGCTCGCTCACGTCGTGCGGCAACTTGGCGAAGACGCCGTTGGCCTGGACCGGATAGAGGATCTCCACGCCGTGCGCCGCGCGCACACCCTCGGCCAGGCGCTGCGCCATCTCGTTGGCGTGCCGGGCGTTGCGCAGCCAGAGGTCCTTGGCGAGCAGAGCCTCCAACTGGACCGAGACGAAGCGCATCTTGGAGGCGAGCTGCATGGACAGCTTGCGCAGGTGCTTCATGTGGGAGACGGCGTCCTGGTCGATGACCACGACCGCCTCGCCGAACAGCGCGCCGTTCTTCGTCCCGCCGAGCGAGAGGATGTCGACGCCGACCGCGTTGGTGAACGTCCGCATCGGGACGTTCAGGGAGGCGGCCGCGTTGGCTATGCGGGAGCCGTCCAGGTGGACCTTCATGCCGTGCGCGTGGGCGTGCTCGCAGATCGCGCGGATCTCCTCGGGCGTGTACAGCGTGCCCAGCTCCGTGCTCTGGGTGATCGAGACGACCTGTGGCATCGCCCGGTGCTCGTCCTCCCAGCCGTACGCCTGCCGGTCGATCAGCTCGGGGGTGAGCTTGCCGTCCGGCGTCGGCACGGTGAGCAGCTTGAGGCCGCCCATGCGCTCCGGGGCGCCGCCCTCGTCCACGTTGATGTGGGCGCTCTCGGCGCAGATCACCGCACCCCAGCGGTCGGTGACCGCCTGGAGCGCGACGACGTTGGCGCCGGTGCCGTTGAAGACCGGGAACGCCTCCGCCGTAGGCCCGAAGTGGCCGCGGACGATGCGCTGGAGGTTCTCGGTGTAGTCGTCCTCTCCGTACGCCACCTGGTGGCCGCCGTTGGCCAGGGCCAGGGCGGCCATCACCTCCGGGTGGGCGCCGGCGTAGTTGTCGCTGGCGAAACCGCGGACCTCCGGGTCGTGATGGCGACGCGCGTCGGTCCGGGGTGGGTTCACGGCTTCTCGGTGAGCCACAGACGGTGTCCGTTCACTTCGGCGGCGGGCTTCTCCCAGACGTCGGCGATGGCCTCGGCCAGGTCCTTGACGTCGGTGAATCCCGCGAACTTCGCGTTGGGCCGGTCGGCGCGCATCGCGTCGTGCACCAGCGCCTTCACCACCAGGATCGCCGCCGCGGAGGTCGGCCCGTCGGGGCCCCCGGCCTTGCGGAAGAAGTCGGCCATCGACAGCGTCCACGCCTCGGCGGCGGCCTTTGCGGCGGCGTACGCCGCGTTGCCCGCGGTGGGGCTGCTCGCGCCCGCGGCGCTGATCAGGACGTACCGGCCGCGGTCGCTGCGCTGGAGCGCCTCGTGGAAGGCCAGGGTGGTGTGCTGCACGGTGCGGATGAGCAGCAGTTCCAGGAAGTCCCAGTCGTCGAGACTGGTCTTGGTGAAGGTCTCGCTGCCGCGCCAGCCGCCGACGAGGTGCACCAGACCGTCCACCCGGCCGAAGTCCTTCTCGACGCGCGCGGCCCACTCCTGGGTGGACCGCAGGTCGAGCAGGTCGACCGGTTCGCCCATGACGGTCGCGCCGCCGGAGGCGTAGCTCGCCGCGTCCACGGCTTCCGCGAGGCGCTCCGGATCGTTGTCCGCGCCCACCACCGTCGCGCCCGCCTCCGCGAGCCTGATCAGTGCCGCCCGGCCGGCGGGTCCGCCCGCGCCGGCCACCGCGATCACCGCACCGCTGAGAGCCCCGTTCCCCATGGTCCTCGCCTCCTGAGCGTTCTCGGTACGCAGGTCGCTCACGCGGCGATCCGCTCGGCACCGTCCGCCGTGATGCCCCTGGTGGAGGCGATCACGTTCTTCAGCTTCTTGGAGAGTGCCTCATAGAACATGCTCAGCGGAAACTCGTCCGGAAGCACGTCGTCGACGAGCTTGCGCGGCGGCTGGGTCAGGTCCAGGGCGTCCGGGCCCTTGGCCCACTTGGAGCCGGGGTGCGGGGCGAGGTAGGTGGAGACCAGCTCGTAGCCGGCGAACCAGTGCACGAGCTTGGGCCGGTCGATGCCGTCGCGGTAGAGCTTCTCGATCTCGGCGCACAGCTCGTTGGTGACCTGCGGGGCGCGCTGCCAGTCGATGTGCAGCTTGTTGTCGGTCCAGCGGACGACGTCGTGCCTGTGCAGGTAGGCGAAGAGGAGCTGGCCGCCGAGGCCGTCGTAGTTGCGCACGCGCTCGCCGGTGACCGGGAAGCGGAACATGCGGTCGAAGAGGACCGCGTACTGCACGTCACGGGCCTGCGGGACGCCGTCGGCCTCCAGCTTCACGGCCTCCTTGAAGGCGGTGAGGTCGCAGCGCAGCTCCTCCAGGCCGTACATCCAGAACGGCTGGCGCTGCTTGATCATGAAGGGGTCGAAGGGCAGGTCGCCGTGGCTGTGGGTGCGGTCGTGGACCATGTCCCAGAGCACGAAGGCCTCCTCGCAGCGCTTCTGGTCGTGGACCATGGCGGCGATGTCCTCGGGCAGTTCCAGGCCCAGGATGTCCACGGCGGCGTCCGTGACGCGGCGGAAGCGGGCGGCCTCGCGGTCGCAGAAGATGCCGCCCCAGGAGAATCGTTCCGGCGCCTCTCGGACGGCGATGGTCTCCGGGAAGAGGACGGCGGAGTTGGTGTCGTAACCCGCCGTGAAGTCCTCGAAGGTGATGCCGCAGAACAGCGGGTTGTCGAAGCGGGTGCGCTCCAGCTCGGCCAGCCAGTCCGGCCAGACCATGCGCAGCACGACCGCCTCGAGGTTGCGGTCCGGGTTGCCGTTCTGCGTGTACATCGGGAAGACGACCAGGTGCTGGAGTCCGTCCGCACGGTTCGCGGCGGGCTGGAAGGCCAGCAGCGAGTCCAGGAAGTCCGGCACCTCGAAGCCGCCCTCGGCCCACCGGCGCAGGTCCCGCACCAGGGCGCGGTGGTAGTCCACGTCGTGCGGGAGCAGCGGCGACAGCTCCTCGACCGCGGCGGCCACCCGGTTCACGGCCTCTTCGGCGTCGGCGCGCTCGGGGGCATCCTCGGCCGTGAAGTCGATCGATCCGTCCTTCGCCTGCCAGGGCCGGATCCGCTCCACGGCATCCTTGAGCACGGGCCAGGCCGGGTGCTCCACCACCCTGGCCACGGGAGGAACCCGCTCCTCCGTACCCACCTGCACAAGAATCTGCGTCATGTCCCATCCTCCACAGGAGAACCTCACGTCTGGACACCGTACGCATAAGAGGTTTCCTCCAGCAAGATGACCTTCGGGAAATTATCCTGCGTGACGTCATGGTCACCGCGTTTTTTCCTGCATGTCATCGTGTGGGCAGATGCTTTCGGCGCGGGCCGCTGGGTAGGGATCCCCGCGGTGCGCGCGCCGGCGCACCGGTCCGTCCAGGGAAGCGAGCCACCTCTTGAACCTCCTCACCATCGGCCACCGCGGCGTCATGGGCGTCGAACCCGAGAACACCCTCAGGTCGTTCGTCGCCGCCGAGCGGGCCGGTCTCGACGCCGTCGAACTCGATCTGCACCTGAGCAAGGACGGCGCGCTCGTGGTCATGCACGACGCCGACGTGGACCGCACGACCGACGGCAGCGGGCCGATCGCGGACCACACCCTCGCGGAGCTGCGCGCCCTGGACGCGGGACTCGGCGAGCGGGTGCCGGTCTTCGAGGAGGTCCTGGCCGCGGTGTCGGTGCCGCTCCAGGCCGAGATCAAGGACGTGCAGGCGGCGCGGGCACTCGCCGAGGTGATGCTCGAACGGAACCTGGTGGAGCGGGTGGAGGTGTCCTCGTTCCACGACGAGGCGATCGCCGAGATCGCCCGGCTGGTGCCCGGGGTGCGCACCGCGCTCATCGCAAGCCGCTACCACCGGGACATCGTCGAGCGGGCGGTGGCGGTCGGGGCCGCGACGGTGTGCCTGAACCTGCGGCGGCTCACCCTGGAGATCGTCGAGGAGGCCCGCGGGCACGACCTGCGGATCATCGGCTGGGTGGTCAACACGCCGGACCAGCTCCGGCTGGTCCGGGCCTTCGGCCTCGACGGCGCGACCACCGACCGGCCGGAGATCAGGCACACCGGCCGCCTCACGGCGTGAACCTCATCCGAGGGGCTTGACCAGCAGCTCGAACTCGAGGTCGTCGCGCTGCGGGATGCCGAAGCGCTCGTCGCCGTAGGGGAACGGCGTCATCCGTCCGGTACGGCGGTAGCCGCGCCGCTCGTACCAGGCGATCAGGTCCTCGCGCAGGGAGATCACCGTCATGTGCATCTCGGTGACGCCCCAGTCGGCGCGGGCCCGGCGCTCGGCCTCCTCCAGGACCGTCCTGCCGAGACCGCCGCCCTGGACGGTGGGGCTGACCGCGAACATGCCGAAGTAGGCGTGGTCGCCGCGGTGTTCGAGCTGGCAGCAGGCGACGATCCGGCCCGCCTGCTCCACGGTCAGCACCCGGGTGCCGGGCGACTTGATGACCTCCAGGACGCCCTCGGGATCGGTGCGCTGTCCCTCCAGGAGGTCCGCCTCCGTGGTCCAGCCGGCCCGGCTGGCGTCCCCGCGGTAGGCCGAGTCGACGAGCGCGACCAGCGCGTCCACGTCGGCGTCGGTGGCGTCACGGAAGCTGAACTCGGTGGCGGTGGTGTCCATGCGGGGCTCTCCGGATCATCTGTCGCGCGGCTGGGCACCGCCGAGCCTAACCGGCGTCTAGGCTCCCGATGCATGGTGCATGTACTCAGCAGTCGAATCCTTCTCCACCCCACCGACCCCGAGCGCTCCCGCGCCTTCTACGGGGAGCAGCTGGGCCTCCCCGTGTACCGCGAGTTCGGTACGGGCCCGGAGCGGGGCACCGTCTACTTCCTCGGCGGCGGGTTCCTGGAGGTCTCCGGGCGGGCGCAGACGCCGCCGGACCCCGCGGTACGGCTGTGGATGCAGGTCCCGGACGTGACGACGGCCCACGAGGAGCTGACGGCCACCGGGGTGCGGATCGTCCGGCCTCCGGTGAAGGAGCCGTGGGGCCTGGTCGAGATGTGGATCGCCGACCCGGACGGTACGCCGATCGTCCTGGTGGAGGTGCCGGCCGACCATCCGCTGCGCTACCGCCCGGGTATCTGACCTCAGGGGATGCCGCGGAGCGGGCTCGGGCTTAGCGTGCTGGAGGGGGTGCTCCCTGCGGAAGGAACGCCATGAAGCTCGACGCGCCCGTGCCCGGTGGGCCCTGCTGGGCCGAGCTGGGGACCGATGACCTGGCCGCCGCCCAGCGGTTCTACACGGAGTTGTTCGGCTGGCGGTGCGAGACCGATCCGCGGCAGGAGGCGGGCGGCTACACCGTCGCGCATCTCGGGGACGCGGCCGTCGCCGCGCTCACCCCGCTCTACCAGCAGGGCCGGCCGGTCGCCTGGAACGTGTCCTTCGGGGTGTCCGACGCCGACGTCACCGCGCGGATGATCGAGGAGGCCGGGGGCAAGGTGCTGGTCGGCCCGATGGACGTGTTCGACGTGGGCCGTTTCGTGGTCGCCCTCGACCCGGGCGGCGCGGCCTTCCAGCTGTGGCAGGCCCGCACCTTCCCGGGCGCGGGGCTGTTCAACGCGCCCGGCTCGCTGGGCTGGGTGGAGCTGCTCACCCGCGACACCGCGCGGGCGGAGGCCTTCTACACGACCGTGTTCGGCTGGACCGTGGCCACCTCGGAGCACTACACGCAGTGGGGCGTCGGCGGCGCCGACTTCGGCGGCATGATCACGATGGACGACAAGTTCCCGCCCGAGGTGCCGCCGCACTGGCTGCCGTACTTCGCGGTGGCCGACGTGGACGCCTCGACGGCGGCGGCCGGCCAGGCGGGCGGCACGGCGCTGACGGAACCGGCCTCCGTGCCGAACGGCCCACGGATCGCGGTGCTGCGGGATCCGCGGGGAGCGGTGTTCGGCGTGTACCGGGCCGACGACGAGTACTGAACCGGCACCTGGGTTTGCCTTCGAGCGCGCTTCAGCCCCTAGCGTCTGTCCCACCAGTGCCTTTCGAATGACTTTCAGTCGAATGCCTTTCAGGGGGGAACCACGGCATGCGGTACACACTGTTCGGCCGGACCGGTCTGCGCGTGAGCGAGCTGGGCCTCGGCGCGATGACCATGGGCGGCGACGGAGGCTGGGGCGCGGACCGGGAGACCAGCGCGAAGATGCTGGACGTCTACGCGCGGGCGGGCGGCAACTTCGTCGACACGGCCAACATCTACACCGGGGGTGACTCCGAGCGCTTCCTCGGCGCACTGCTCGAAGGGCGGCGCGACGAGTTCGTCCTCGCCAGCAAGTACGCCTGCGCGATCCGCGAAGGTGACGTCAACGCCGCCGGCAACCACCGCAAGAACCTCGTGCAGTCGGTGGAGGCGAGCCTGGACCGACTGCGCACCGACCGGCTGGACGTGCTGTGGGTCCATGCCCGCGACCAGTTCACCCCGGTCGACGAGGTCATGCGCGCGCTCGACGACCTCGTGCGCGCGGGCAAGGTGCTCTACATCGGCGTCTCGGACTGGCCCGCCTGGGAGATCGCGCAGGCCAACACCCTGGCGGAGCTGCGGGGGTGGACGTCGTTCGCCGGTTCGCAGCTGCGGTACAACCTGCTGGAACGCACCCCCGAACGCGAACTCCTGCCTCAGGCACGGGCCTTCGACCTGGCGGTCCTGGCGTGGGCGCCCCTCGCGGCCGGGAAACTCACCGGGAAGTACCGGCGGGGCGAGTCCGGCCGGCTGGGGTCCGGTGAGGAGGACCAGCGCGAGGCGGCGGTGATCAGCGCCGTCCTGGAGATCGCGGAGGAGGGCGGCTGGAGCCCGGCCCAGGTGGCCCTGGCCTGGCTGCTCGGCCGCCCCGGGAACGTCGTGCCGATCGTCTCGGCCACCAGGGAGAGCCAGCTCGCGGACAACCTCGGCTGTCTCGACGTCCGCCTGGACGCCGACGCCGTGGCCCGCCTGGACGAGGTGAGCGCCGTACCGCTCGGCTTCCCGCACGACTTCCTGCGCGACCCGGGCGTCACCCGCACCGTCTACGGCGACCGCTGGCGGAGCATCGACGACCGGCGCTCCACGTACCGCCGCACGGTCCACGACGTGCGGTGACCCACGGCGCCCTCAGATCCGCAGCGCCTGCATGTGCCCCTCCAGCCGGCTGAGCAACTCACCGAGAAGTCCCGCCAGTTCATCCTGCCGGTCGGCGTCCAGGGCGGCCAGTACGGCGCTCTCGTAAGCGAGTTGCTCGGGCATGATGCCGTCGACCAGGGCGCGGCCGGCCTCGCTGAGGCGCAGGTGGGCGACGCGGCGGTCCCGGGTGTCCCCGCGGCGCTCGACCAGGCCTCGTTCGGTCAGCTGCTTGACGCGTTTGGTGACGGCGGCTCCCGAGGAGAACGTCTCGCGGGCGAGTTCACCGGGGGTCAGCTCGTGACCGGTGCGGCGCAGCGCACCGAGGAGATCGAACTCCGCCCGGCTGAGCCCGGCACGCCTCAGCGGGGCGTCCTCGGCCTGCTGCAGGAGCGCGGCACAGCGGTTGACGCGCCCGATGATCTCCATGGGCCCGGTGTCCAGCTCGGGCCGCACGGCCTGCCACTGCCGCACCACGGAGGCGACGGTGTCGGTACGGGCGCCGTCGCCACGGGGGGCGGGGCGACCTGGCGTGGCGTCGGGCCCGGCGGGCTGCGCTCGCTCGACCTCGGCCCCGGCCCCGGCCCCGGCCCCGGCCCCGGCCCCGGCAGGCTCGCTCTGCGCGGTGGGCTGCCGTTGCGCGGCGTCGTGGCCGCCGAGTGGTCCTTGCGTGGTCTCGTCCCGGCCGACGGACCGCTCCTGCGCCGCGTCGTCCCCGGCAGGACGAGCCCGATGTCCCCGCGTCCCCCCGCCACCGCCGGCCGGCCCGCCCGCGTCGTCCCCGTCCACAGGCTGTCCCTGCGTCGCCGTCATGGCCGTACGTCCTCCGCTCTCGCCTCGTTGTGCCGGGTCAGGAGGAGTCCCTGGCGCCGGACCGTCGCGGCGAGCGTACGGTGTCCGGCCTGTTCGGCCGCGACGACCCGCTCCTGTGGCAGGGCGTGCTGCCACCACTCGCCGGTCGCGGCGTCGGCGGTGGCGCGCAGGTCGACGAGTGCGGCGGCGAGGCCGCGGCGGGCGGACTCCAGGGCCGCCGGGGCGGGGCGCGGCCGGGCGAGGAGGCGGGCGGCGGCTTCGCGGGCGCGTTCGGCTGCCGTCAGGGCGTGGTCGAGGCGGTCGCCGGAGCGGCGGTTGGTGACGACGACGGCGGCGACGAAGCCGACCAGCGCGCCGACGAGGGTGTCCACGACCCGCTCGGTGATCAGCGTGCCGGCGTCCTGGTAGTGGGCGAACTCGGTGATGAGGAGCGCCATCGGGGTCACGCAGACGCTGCCGAGCCAGTAGTTGCGGCTGATCAGCGCCTCCGCGCCGAAGTTCAGGGCGAGGCAGGTGAGGACCAGGGCCGTCTGATGGAGGTGGGCGAGCGGGACGATCGCGGCGAAGGCGAGGACGCCCACGAGGTTGCCGACGACACGCTGGACGCCACGGCTCCAGGTGAGGGTGACGTTGGCCTGGTAGAGGGATGCGGCGGTGACCAGGGCCCAGTAGGGGCGGCCGATGCCGAGCGCGAGGGAGACGTAGCCGGCCAGGGCGCAGCCGAGGGCGGTGCGGACGGCGAGCGGGGCGAGGGGGCCCAGGCGGCGCCACCACCGCGGTTGGGGGGAGGCGAGTTCGGTGTCCACTCCGAGGAGTTCGTCGTCGTCCAGGAGGTCGCGGGGGCGTGGGACGGGTCCGGTGCCTCGCAGCGCGCGGGCCCAGCCGCGCAGCCCTACCGGGTCGGTGTCGGTGGGCGCGGCGAGGGCCACCTCGGCGCGGACCAGGAGCCGTTCCAGGGCCCGGCCGGTGTCCCCGTCGCGGGCCGACAGCAGGGTCTGCCAGGCGGCGTGCACGGCGGCGGCCGCGGCCGCGCGGGTGCGGGCGTGGCCCTCGCCGGTACCGCGCGTGGCGGCGTACGCGGCGGCCGCGTTCAACGCCTGCGCGGTGGCGCGGCGCTCCGGGCCGTGCGGGCGCAGGAGCCCCGGCGCCATGCCGACGATCCAGGACCAGCCGCCCACGGCGAGGGCGAGACCCAGGTGGCCGGGGATCTGCCCGAGGGTCTGCGGGGCGAACAGCGCGGCGGAGCTGATGAAGGTGAGGACGACGTTGCCGGGCGGGCCGATCCTGGTGGCGTCGCACAGCGTCTTCTGTGCGGCGGCGAGGAGTGCGCCGACGGTGACGAGGACGACGGCGTTCGCCGTGAGCGCGGCCGCGAGCAGCGCCACGGCGAGCCCGCCGGTCATGCCGAGCACCACCAGCGCCAGGACGCGGGCGCGCGCGGCGTAGGGGCGATGGTGGGCGTACAGCGCGCACAGGGATCCGGCCATCGTGTACATCGCCAGGTCGAGGCGGCCGAGCGCCAGCAGGATCAGGTTGGGCGGGGCGACCGCGGCGACGACGCTGAACGCGGGCTTGAACCAGATGTCGGAAGGGCGCCCGAGCCGCAGCACACCGGCCAACGGAAGACGGACACGGGGACGGGGTTGCCGGGGGGTCGCACTGCTGCTGCTCACTTCACCAATTTAGCAGGTGTTTTACTGGTGAAAGATCATGTCCGCGCTCTCCCCGGCCGCCCCCTCCTCACCCCCCGTGCTCCGTCGAATGCTCCCCGTGTACATCCTTGCGCTCGCGTGCGCGCCGCGTGCCGAGGGCATCGCATTCCTGGACCGTCCGTCGAGCGGGGAGGTGCGCGTGCACGGACCGGCTTCGCCCGGCTGGCTGCTGGTCGCGTTGTGTGCGGCGACCGGGGCCTACTGCCTGCTGCGGATGCGCAGCAGCGACGAGACACAGCGCCGGGCCGCGGGCGACGAGGCGCTCATGGGCTTCGGGATGGCCGTCATGGCGGTACCGGGCTCGGCGTTCACCCCGCCGGCGTGGGTGTGGCCGGTGTACGCGGTGCTGTTCGGCGGAGTCGCGCTGCGGGCCCTGTGGGTGGTCCGGACCGGGCCGCACCATCTGCATCACCTGGTGGGCGCCGCGGCCATGGTCTACATGGCGGCCGTGATGACCGCCTCCCCCACGGCCGGCCACGCGCACGGCGGCTCCGGGGTACCGCTGCTCACGGGCGGGCTGCTGGTGTACTTCACGGCGTACGTCCTCGTCGCCGGCGTACGGCTGCTGCCGGCGGCCGGAGTCACGGGGAGCCCCGCCGCGGGGCGTGCCCTGGCATGGGGCGACCGGCCCGAGCTGGCGCGGGCCTGCCGGCTGTCGATGGGGATCGGGATGCTCGCGATGCTGCTGACGATCTGAGGCCGTACCCCGATGCGGCGAGGGCACTCGTGGCCTACGTCACTTTGCCCTACCGAGCCGTACCCCTGAGCGGCACGGCGCTCATAGGGTGCTGACCATGATGGTCCCCGCGGTGCTGCTGGTGCTCGGTGCGCTGACCGCCGTCGTCGCTCCCCGGTTGCTCGCCCGCGCGGACTGGCCGGACCGTGAACCGGTGGTCGCGCTCTGGGTGTGGCAGTGCGTGGTGGCGGCGGTGCTGATGTGCTGCGCGCTGGCGATGACGCTGAGCGCGGCGGCCGCCTGGCAGGCGGTGCGCGGGCATGTCTTCGCGCCGGCCCCGCACGCGGTCGTCGAGGCGTACGCCCTGAGCGCGACCGGCCCCTGGGCGGCGACGACCGCGGTGGCCCTGGCGGGCGCCGGGCTGTGGAGCGGGGCGATGCTGGTCCGGGAGATCGCGGCGGCACGCAGCAGACTGCGTCACCAGCGGAACGAACTGAGCCTACGGGCACCGCTGTTGCCGGGCGAGGAGCCCGCGTCCGGGCGGCTCGTGGTGCTGGAGGGTGAGCGGTCGGACGCCTGGTGGCTGCCCGGCGGGGTGCCCCGACTCGTCGTCACCACAGCCGCGTTGCGCCGCCTGAAGGGCCGTCAGCTGGACGCGGTGCTGGCGCACGAGCAGGGGCACGCCCAGGCACGGCACGACTGGCTGCTGCACTGCTCGGCCGCGCTGGCCACCGGTTTCCCGCAGGTTCCGGTGTTCGCCGCGTTCCGCGCCGAGATGCACCGCCTGGTCGAGCTGGCCGCCGACGACACGGCCTCCCGCCGCTTCGGCCGGCTGACGACCGCGCTCGCCCTGGTCGAACTGAACGAGGACCGAGGCGTCTTCGGCACCTCGCCCGTCCCTCAGGCCCACGTCCCGCAGCGCGTGCACCGGCTGCTCACACCCGCGGACCGGCTCACGGCGGCCCACAGGCTGCGGCTGACGGCCGCGGCCTCGCTCGTCCCGGTGGTACCGGTACTGGTGACACTGGTGCCGGCGTTGCGGGCGCTCGGCTGAGAGAACCGGCCCCCGGGTTGGCTTCACACCCCTGAGTTCGGCAAGGATCACTACATGCACTCCCCCTCCGTCGACTCCCCGCCCGCCCCGTCGCCGTACCGCACAGCGGTCCGTACGGCGATCGTCCTGGGCCTGTGCTCGCTCGTGCTGCTGATCCTGGTGGCGGTCGAGTGGCATCCCCTGCTCTCCGTCGACGGAGACGTCTCCCGCACGACGCATCGCTGGGCCGTCGCCGACCCCGACGTCACCCACGCCTTCCGCATCCTGACGGACTGGGTCTGGGACCCGCTGACGATGCGACTGCTGTGCGCAGTGGTGGCGGTGTGGCTGGTGTGGCGGCGCGCGGCATGGTGGACGGCGGCGTGGCTGGTCACGGTGTCGGCGGTCGGCACGGTCCTCCAACAGGGCCTCAAAGCCGCGCTCGGCCGCGAACGCCCGGTGTGGACCGACCCCGTCGACTCTGCCCACTACGCGGCCTACCCTTCCGGCCACGCCCTCACGGCCACCGTGGTCCTGGGCCTCCTCCTGTGGCTCCTGCACCGCCACGGCGCCGGCGCAGCCCTGTGGCGTACGGCGGTGGCGGTGGCCGTCGTCTCGGTGGTGGGCGTCGGCCTGACCCGCGTCTGGCTGGGGGTGCACTGGCCCACGGACGTCCTCGGCGGCTGGCTCATGGGCGCGATGCTGGTGTCCCTGGCGATCGCGGCCCATGTGCGGTGGCGGCCTTGAGCCTGCCTCGACGCACATGCCGGTGGACGCCGTGAGCACGCCCGCCCGCCGGTACGGCTACGTGGGTCCGCCCGAGTTGCGGCAGGCCGTCGTCCCGGGCGCCGAGGGCCAGGTGATCCGCCGGGCCGCCGACCTCGACGCGTGGACGACCGGGCAGGACGGCGAGGAGACGTTCACCTTCGTCGTCGGGGCGGACGGCCTGCTGCGGCTCGCGCCCCGGCGCAGCGAACACGTCGCCTGCGCGGGCGGTCACGACGTTCTCGGCGCCGGGGAGATCACCCTGCGCCGGACGGGCGGCGGTCGGCGGGCGGACGAGGTCGGCAACCAGTTCACCGGCTACTGCCCCGACCCCGACTCCTGGCCGGCCGTCGCGTCCGCGCTGGACCACGCAGGCCTCGTGCGCCCCGAGGGTTTCACCCACGCGCTGGTGTTCCGCCGCTGCGAGCAGTGCCAGGAGAACAACGTGGTCCGCGAGGGCGTGTTCGTCTGCGCGTGCTGCGACGCCGACCTTCCGGCGGCGTGGAACCTGGGCTCGCCGCCTTCCTAAGATCAACTCCATGACTTCCACTGTGCTGTTCGACTTCTCCGGCACCCTCTTCCGCATCGAGTCCGCCGAGTCGTGGTTGCGGGCCGTGCTGGGTGCGGCCGGTGCCGTGCTGCCCGAGGGCGAGGTGGCGGAGACCGCGCGGGCGCTGGAGGCGGCCGGTGCGCTGCCCGGCGGGGCGTTTCCGGTGCGGGTGCCCGAGGAGTTGGCCGGGCTGTGGCGGGTGCGGGACGAGAGCGCGGAGCTGCACCGGGCCGCGTACACGGGGCTCTCCCGTCAGGTGCGGCTACCCGACCCGGCCCTGCACGAAGCGTTGTACGACCGGCACATGGAGCCGGCCGCCTGGGCGCCGTACCCGGACGCCCCGCAGGTGCTGAGCACCCTGCGCGAGCGCGGGGTCCGGGTGGGTGTGGTGAGCAACATCGGCTGGGATCTGCGGCCGGTGTTCCGCGCGCACGGCCTCGACGCGTACGTCGACACGTATGTGCTGTCGTACGAGCACGGGGTGCAGAAGCCCGACCCGCGGCTGTTCGTGACGGCGTGCGAGGCGCTCGGCGCCGATCCGCGCAGCACGCTGATGGTCGGCGACAGCCGGCCGGCCGACGGCGGGGCGGCGGCCCTCGGCTGCTCGGTGTACTTCGTCGACCACCTGCCGGCCGCCGAACGGCCGGACGGCCTGCGTCCGGTGCTGGACCTGGTGGGCTGACTCCTGGTGGGCCGAGTCCTCACGGGCTGAGCCCGACCTGCCGGGGTCAGGTCACGTCAGCTCCGGTAGCCCTCGACCTGCGACGCGGACCGCACCCGCGCCTCGTCCGGGTTCTCCCCGAACTCGGACTTGGCGCGCCGCTGGCGCAGCAGGTCCCAGCACTGGTCGAGGGCGCTTTCCAGCTCGCCGAGCCGCTGGTGTTCGGTGGCGTCGTCGATGCGGCCGGCCGCCAGCTCCTGCCGCAGCCTGCGCTCGTCCTCGACCATCGTCGTGATCCGGGTGAAGATCTCCCGGTCCTGTCCACTGTCGGCTGCCATGGCGGTACGCCCTCCTCGGCTCGGCACTCCTGCCCACTGTAGGGACGGCCCGGTCGGGCGGCGACCGATGAGGCGAAGGAGTGCGCTCAGGGACCAGAACCGGAAGAACGGAGCACCGGAGGCCGGGCACCGGACGAACCGGAACGACGGGAACCGTCCGAAAAGGAGCCTGAGGCCACCATCAGGGGAGAAGCACGCCCACTCTGGACGATCCCCCGCGTCGCCCAGAGCAGGCGGCCCCCGGTACGCCTCCGAAACGGAACCGACCGGGCTGCGCTGAGTATAGTTGGCTGGCAGCCAGTCAACGCAGGAGTTACAGCATGTCCCCGCGCAGCGCCTCGGTCAATGAAGAATTGCGTCGGCGTTCCCGGGAGCGGCTTCTCCAGGCGGCCGTCGAGCTGGTGAGCGAGCGCGGGTACGAGGCGACGACGCTCGGCGACATCGCGGACCGGGCGGGCTCGGCCCGCGGTCTGGTGTCGTACTACTTCCCGGGCAAGCGCCAGTTGGTGCAGTCGGCCGTGCACCGGCTGATGCACCGCACGCTCGAGGAGGCGCTGGAGCGCGAGCCGCACACCGGGGACGGCCGGGAGCGGATGGCGCGGGCCGTCGACGCGATCCTCGGCCTGGCCCGGGACCGGACGGTGCTGATGCGCCAGCACATGGCGGGGCTGCTCCAGGCGGAGGGGTTCGTGCGGTGCCCCGAGCAGCGGCGGCTGGCCGAACTGCTGCGGGACACGGTGGCCCGGCACGGCTCACAGGACGTCGACACCGACTATCCGATGCTGCGCTCCCTGCTCATGGGCTCCGTCTACGCGATGGTCCTGCCGAACGTGGGCATGCCCCTCACCCCGCTGCGGGCCGAGCTGTTCGCGCGCTACCGGCTGGACTGGGAGCAGGGGGTCCCGCCGGACACCGAGGCGCCCGGCGGGACGTGTGACACCGATTTCTCGCGTTTCTTCTCGACGGGACGGCCCGCCGCGAACCGGCCGCCCGCCGCGGACGAGCCGAAGCCCGTCGATCAGTCGAAGTAGTCCGGCTGCGTCTGGACGTTCAGCTCACGCAGTCGCACGTACTTCGCCGGGTCCGTGCGCCGGTCGTTGATCTTCAGCACGTCGAAGCCCTTGGCGATGTCGTTCGAGTAGATGTAACCGTTGTAGTAGTACGCCGACCAGGGGCCGGCGGTCGTCAGCCGCTCGGTGTTGACCGGGCCGCGCTCGAAGTAGGCGATCTCCTTCGGGCGGGCGGAGTCGGTGAAGTCCCAGACGGAGACGCCACCCTGGTACCAGGCCTGGACCATGATGTCCTTGCCCTTGACCGGGATCAGCGAGCCGTTGTGCGCGACACAGACCTCGGTCGGCGCCTGAGGGCGGTCGATCTTGAAGTAGCTGCGGAAGACGAGCTTGCGCTTGTCGCCCTTGCCGACGATGTCGTAGATGCCGTCGGCGCCCTTGTTCGGGCCGATCTCCGCGGTGCAGGTGGCCGCGCCGCCGCCGCCCAGCTCGTCGGTGAAGACGACCTTGTTCGCCTTCTGGTTGAAGGTCGCCGAATGCCAGAACGCGAAGTTCACGTTGTCCTGGACCTGGTCGATGATCTTCGGGTTCTCCGGGTCCTCGATCGAGAAGAGGATGCCGTCGCCCATGCAGGCTCCGGCCGCCAGGTCCTTGTCCGGCAGCACGGTGATGTCGTGGCAGCCGGTCGTCTTGGAGACACCGGGGTTGGTGGGCCCGCCCGGGTTGCCGCCGCCGTCCGGTCCCTCACCGGGGAACAGCACCGGGAAGTTCACGATCGCGGCCTTCTCCGGCGCCTTGCGCGGCACCTTGATGACCGAGATGCCGTCGTGCGGCGGCTGGCAGTCGGGGTAGGCCGCGTTGGGCGAGTACGACGAGACGTAGACGTAGACGTTCTTGCGCTCGGGCACCAGCGTGTGGGTGTGCGAACCGCAGGCGGTCTCGACGGCGGCGACGTACTTGGGGTTCGCCTTGTCGCTGATGTCGAAGACCTTCATGCCCTCCCAGGAGGACTTCTCGGTCACCGGCTGCGTGGTGCTGTTGCAACTGCTGTCGCTGCGCGAGGAGTCGGTGGACAGGAACAGCAGGTCGCCGGAGACGGAGATGTCGTTCTGCGAGCCGGGGCAGAGCACCTGGGAGACGGTCTTCGGGGCCTTCGGGTTGCTGATGTCGAAGACACGGAAGCCGTCGTAGTTGCCGGAGAAGGCGTACTTGCCCTGGAAGGCCAGGTCCGAGTTGGTGCCGGGCAGCACGTCCTTGGGGATGTTGGCGATGTGCTCGATGTTGGCGGAGTGGACGATCTCGTCCTGGCCGGGTATCTCGCCGTCGGCGATCGCCTCGGCCACCTCGGCCTGCGCGTTCTGGGACACTTCACGCTCCACGGCCGGGCCGTCCCCCGGGTCGGGGGTGGCGGCGGCCGGCACCGCCGCGAGCAGCGTGGCCAGGAGTCCGGCACAGGCCGCGGCAACTCCCAGGCGTCTGTGCCGCGTTCGGGATTGATTCAACAGGATCACTGCGTCCTCCCTCGTAGCCGTTCACGGGGAACGGTTCACGGTCCTCCGAAGTATCGTCTTCATCATGCACAGATCAACAGTCGGCAACGCATTCGTCATGAATGTTTTCGATCAGTAGGGCGCAGACTCGTACCAGGACGGTCCGGGACCGTCCGCTCACCCTTGGCCGGTTCTCAACCCGCCAGCACCTGGAGGTCGTTGTGTTCGTCCGCCGTGCGCCCTTTGTCGCCGCCGCACTGTTCGCCCTGGCTCTGACCGGCTGCGACTCCGGGTCGGACACCGGCTCGGGCGCGGCCGCAGGGCCCTCGGTGATCGCGCCGGGAAAGCCGGGCGAGGCCAACCGGACACTCTCCGCCCAGGACGCGGCCGACCAGCGCGTCGACGACGACACCCCCAACTCCGCGGACACCGACTTCGCCCGGATGATGATCGAGCACCACCGTCAGGCCCTGGAGATGACCGGACTCGCCGTCGAGCAGGCCGAGTCGGGGAAGCTCAAGGCGCTCGCATCCCGGATCACGGCCGCGCAGGGTCCGGAGATCCAGGCCATGGAGAGCTGGCTGGCGACCTACGGCAAGGACGGCGACGGCGGGACGGGCGACGGGCACGAGCACGCGGCCACGGCCGGGATGCCCGGGATGGCGACCGAGGCGCAGATGAAGAAGCTGCGGGCGGCGAGCGGCAAGGCCTTCGACCAGCTGTTCCTGACCTTGATGATCACGCACCACGAGGGTGCCGTCACGATGGCCGCGGACGTCAAGGCACAGGGGAACAACGTACGGATCGAGGAGATGGCGGACGACGTCGTCGCGGAGCAGACGACGGAGATCGCACGGATGCGCGCGATGCTCTGACGGACCGCGCTGCCCTGTTCAGCGGCGTGCGTGACGTGGCGTCAGGAAACCGGCGTCACGCGCTTGCGCGATCATTCTGAGGGATCTGCGCCGGCTGTGCCCGGTCGCCCGCATGACGGCGAGCACGGGGTCGACACCCTCGTCCTGCGCCGCGCGGTACTCCTCCGCGACCCGCCGACGGCCGTCGATCCCGCGCGGCCATACGGGCCGGGCCCGCCGGGCGCCGGAGATCCCGGCCGGAATCCCCCCGTCCGGCTCATCCGGCCAGTCCGGCCCATCCGGCGACGGTGGCTCCCGGCCGCTGCCGCACCGCTCGAAGAGCGGCTCCTCGATCCACTCCGCGAGCACGGTCAGGTCGCCCAGGGAAAGCGCCGGCCAGGCCCTGACGTCCTCGACCGAGACGGTCTCCGCGCGGACGACCGCCAGCACCTCGACGCACGCCTCATCCGGGAACGCCAGCCGCACGGTGTACCAGGACGTCGGCTCCCCGTCCTCCCGGACTTCCCACGCGGGCCACACGGACACCGTGCCGTCCTCGGCGCGGCGGCCGGAAAGATTGAGAAACGATGTTTCCATCACACACGCAAAGTAACCGCATGATCACTTTGCCTACGAACGGACACGCACGCCCGGTCGGCGCGGCACCCTGTCAGCGGAGCCCCTGCGGTGCCATGCTGGAAGCGTCAGCGCTCTCCTGCGTCCCCCTGGGGTAAGGAGTTCGGCCGTGCTGCGTGTCGCCGTCGTCGGCTCCGGGCCGAGTGGGGTCTACAGCGCCCAGAGCCTCGTCCAGCAGGACCCCGACGTGCTCGTCGACGTCCTCGACCGGCTGCCCTGCCCGTACGGACTCGTGCGGTACGGCGTCGCCCCCGACCACGAGAAGATCAAGTCGCTCCAGCAGAACCTGCGTACGGTCCTGGAGCACGAGCGGGTGCGTTTCCTCGGCGGGGTGCGGGTCGGGGCGGACGGGGTGTCGGTGGCGCGGCTGCGGGAGCTGTACCACGCGGTGGTGTACTGCGTGGGCGCGGCGGCGGACCGGCGGCTGGGGGTCCCCGGCGAGGATCTGCCGGGGAGCTTCTCGGCGACGGAGTTCGTGGCCTGGTACAGCGCCCATCCGGACGTCGCGGCCGACGGTTTCGTGGCCGGCGCCCGATCCGCCGTGGTGGTCGGGATGGGCAATGTCGCCGTGGACGTCACCCGCATCCTGGCGCGCGGCGCGGCGGAGCTGAGCCCGACCGACATGCCGCAGGCGGCGCTCTCCGCGCTGGCCGCGAGCGAGGTGGGCGACATCCACATGGTGGGGCGGCGCGGCCCCGCCCAGGCCCGCTTCACCACCAAGGAGCTGCGGGAACTGGGCACCCTTCCGGACACGGACGTACTCGTCGACGAGGCGGAACTGGCGTTGGACCCGGCGTACGCCGACCCGTCCGCGCTGCCGGCGGCCCAGCGCCGCAACGTCGAGGTGCTGCGCGGCTGGGCGGTCGCACCGCCACGGGGTCTGCGGCGCCGTATTCACCTGCGTTTCTTCCTGCGGCCCGGCGAACTGCTCGCCGGTGAGGGAGGCCGGGTGGGTGCCGTGCGCTTCGAGCGGACCGCGCCCGACGGGCACGGCGGGGTGACGGGGACCGGCCGGTTCGAGGAGATCGGGGCCCAGTTGGTGCTGCGGTCGGTGGGCTACCGGGGAGTGCCGCTGGAGGGGCTGCCGTTCGACGCGGAGCGGGGCACGGTGCCGCAGCTCGCGGGGCGGGTGCTGCGGGAGGGGGCTCCCTCGCCGGGCGAGTACGTGGCGGGCTGGATCAAGCGCGGCCCGACCGGTGTCATCGGCACCAACCGGCCGTGCGCCAAGGAGACGGTGGCGTCCCTGCTGGCGGACTTCCCCGCGCTCGCCCGGCGGGAGCTGCCCGGTGACCCGCTCAGGATGCTCCGGGAGGCCGGGGCCGAGCCGGTCGCATGGGCGGGGTGGCTGGCGATCGAGCGGGCCGAGGCGGCTCTGGGCGCCTCGCTGGGGCGGGGCGTGGTGAAGCTGCCGGACTGGGCCGCGCTGCGGTCCGCGGCGGGCCGGGCCTAGGGGTCCCGTCCGGACGGCGCGGCCAGATCGTTGTAAAGGACACACAGCCGCAACGTCCGTGAAATCAACAAACTGTTCAAGCCTCGTACGGTCTCGTGCTGTCCGGATCTCGCCGCTCCCGCCCCCTCTCCCGTTCCCCGTCTCCCGCCGCTCTGGAGTGCCCATGGCCACGACCGCGCCCGTTCATCCCGTCGACGAGGTGCCGCCCGCACGGCAGTTGGCCGCCTTCGGCCTCCAGCATGTGCTCGCGATGTACGCGGGCGCGGTGGCCGTGCCGCTGATCGTGGGCGGCGCGATGAAGCTGTCTCCCGCCGACCTGGCGTATCTGATCACCGCGGACCTGCTGGTGTGCGGTATCGCGACGCTCATCCAGTGCGTGGGCTTCTGGCGCTTCGGCGTACGGCTGCCGATCATGCAGGGCTGTACGTTCGCGGCCGTGTCGCCGATGGTGCTGATCGGCACGACGGGCGGCGGACTGCCGGCGATCTACGGCTCGGTGATCGTGGCCGGGCTCGCGATCGTGCTGCTGGCGCCCGTGTTCGGCCGGCTGCTGAGGTTCTTCCCGCCGCTCGTCACCGGCACGGTGATCCTGGTCATCGGCGTCTCGTTGCTGCCGGTCGCGGGCAACTGGGCCGCGGGCGGGGCCGGTTCGGCGGACTTCGGGGAGCCGAAGAACATCGCGCTCGCCGCCTTCGTGCTGGCGGTGGTGCTGGGCGTGCAACGGTTCGCGCCGGTCTTCCTGAGCCGGATCGCGGTGCTGATCGGCATAGTGGTGGGTCTCGCGGTCGCCGTGCCCTTCGGCTTCACGGACTTCGGCGGCATCGGCGACGCCGACTGGGTCGGGATCAGCACGCCGTTCCACTTCGGGGCGCCGACCTTCGAGGCGTCGGCGATCATCTCGATGCTGGTCGTGGCACTGGTGTGCATGACGGAGACCACGGGTGACTTCATCGCGGTCGGCGAGATGACCGGCCGCAAGGTCGACCGGCGCTCCCTCTCCGACGGACTGCGCGCCGACGGACTGTCGACCGTGCTGGGCGGCGTCTTCAACACCTTTCCCTACACGGCGTACGCGCAGAACGTGGGGCTGGTGGGCATGACCCGGGTGCGCAGCCGCTGGGTCGTCGCCGCGGCCGGCGGCGTCCTGGTCCTGCTCGGCCTGCTGCCCAAGCTGGGCGCGGTCGTGGCCGCCGTTCCGGCGCCGGTTCTCGGCGGCGCGGGCCTGGTGATGTTCGGGACGGTCGCGGCGAGCGGTCTGCGGACGCTGGCCGAGGTCGACTTCGAGGGCAACCACAATCTGACCGTGGTCGCCGTGTCGGTGGCGATGGGCGTGCTGCCGGTGGGCGTACCGACGATCTACGAGAAGTTCCCCGACTGGTTCCAGACGGTGATGAACAGCGGCATCAGCGCGGGCTGTGTGACCGCGATCGTGCTGAACCTGCTGTTCAACCACCTTCCGGGGAAGGCGGGTTCACCCGTCGCGGAGCCGGCCGGACTCGCGGGCGGCGGCGTCGAGGACCGCGTCGAGAAGCCCCGGGAAGAGGTCGTCTAGATCCTCCTTGCGCAGGCCGTTCATCTTGGCCGTGCCCCGGTAGACCTGCCGGACGACACCGGCCTCGCGCAGCACCCGGAAGTGGTGCGTGGTGGTCGACTTGGTGACCGGCAGGTCGAAGTGCGAACAGGACAGCTCGTCGCCGCCGGCGGCGAGCTCTCGCACGATCCGCAGCCGCATCTGATCGGAGAGCGCGTGCAGTACGGCCTCCAGGCGGATCTCCTCGCGCCCCGGATGCGGGAGATCACGACTGCTCACTGCGGGGGCGGTCACGGCGGCTCCACTTCGTCGGGGACCTTCATTGTACGAGACTCCTCGTAGTTTGACATCCGGCGTACTACGATGCCTATCGTACGAGTCGACCACCGGCCCCGTGACGAATGGAGTCCGCCGTGAGCGCGCTCTTCCAGCCCTACTCCCTGCGCGAAGTGACCATCCCCAACCGGGTGTGGATGCCGCCCATGTGCCAGTACTCGGCCGCACCCGAAGGTCCACTGACCGGCGCCCCCACCGACTGGCACTTCGCGCACTACGCGGCCCGCGCGACGGGCGGCACCGGCCTGATCATCGTCGAGGCCACCGCCGTGTCCCCGGAGGGCCGGATCTCGCCGTACGACCTCGGCATCTGGAACGACACCCAGGTCGAGGCGTTCCGCCGGATCACCCGCTTCCTCGTCGAGCAGGGCACCGTCCCGGCCGTCCAGCTCGCCCATGCCGGACGCAAGGCCTCTACCGACCGGCCCTGGAAGGGCGGGGCGCCCGTGGGTCCGCAGGCGCACGGATGGCAGCCGGTGGGCCCGAGCGCGGTTCCCTTCGCCGAGGACCACCCGGTGCCGACCGAACTGACCACGACCCGGATCGGCGAGATCGTCGGCGAGTTCGCGGACGCGGCCCGTCGCGCCCTCGCCGCCGGCTTCGAGATCGCCGAGATCCACGGCGCCCACGGCTACCTCATCGGCAACTTCCTCTCCCCGCACTCGAATCACCGCACCGACGAGTACGGCGGCTCCTACGAGAACCGCACCCGGTTCGCCCTCGAGGTCGTCGACGCCGTACGGGCGGTGTGGCCCGACGACAAGCCGTTGTTCTTCCGCATCTCCGCGACCGACTGGCTGGAAAAGGACGGCTGGACGTCCGACGAGACGGTCCGCCTCGCCCGTGAGCTGCACGCGCACGGCGTGGACCTGCTGGACGTGTCCACCGGCGGCAACGCGTCGGGCGTGCGCATCCCGGTCGGCCCCGGCTACCAGGTTCCGTTCGCCGCCCGGGTGAAGGCCGAGACGCCGATGCCGGTCGCCGCGGTGGGCCTGATCACCGACGCCGAGCAGGCCGGGAAGATCCTCGCCAACGGCGAGGCCGACGCGGTGCTGCTCGGCCGCGAGCTGCTGCGCAACCCGTCCTGGGCGCGGCAGGCGGCACGCGAGGCAGGCGCCGAGGTCCGGGTGCCGGACCAGTACCACCGGTCCGTGTAAGCCTGCGGCCCGCTCAGCCGAGCGGTGCGGTGTCCTCGGGCGAACGGCGGTAGACACCGTCGTGCCGGTCCAGGTGGTGCAGGTCGACCAGGTAGCGGCGGAGCGTGACGTGGTCGGCCGCGCCGCCCTCGCACCAGCCGCGCAGCCGGTCGTCGACCTCCCGCTCGGAGTACTCCCGGCCGGCCTCGAAGCTGCGCTCCGCGAGGTGACGCAGGACGACTTTCCTGCGTTCCCACTGGGCGGGCAGCCGCACCAGCCGGCCTTCGCGGACGAACGTCCGCAGCACGGTCTCGGCCCGTGCGTCCCCGGTGCCGTGGTCCTGGGGCGGGCCGGACCCGGCCGCCGCGCGGGCCAGGTCCCGGAAACGGTCGTAGGACACGGCGAGCCCGCCGTCGTCCGAGACGACGATCTCGCGGTCCTCCAGCCGGCGCAGCGCGCCGACCGCGTCCCTGGTCGCCAGCCCGGTCCGCTCGGCGACCTCCGCGGCGCTCGTGGCGCCCAGCGCCACGGCGGCGAAGACACGGACCCGCGTCTCGTCGGCGAACAGCCTCACCACGTCGTCGGCCGTCATACGTATGTCTCCGTCCCTCCGGGGCGGGGGCCCCGGTCGCGGCGACGCTACTTCGCCCGCCCGCTCCCCCGCCCGCGAATTGCCGCGCCGTGCTGCGGCGACCGGCGTCAACCCACGAGACACTCCGTCCCGTTGAGCGTGAAGGAGGCGGGCGCCCTGCTGTCGCCCGCATGGCTCGCCTGGTAGCCGAGGGTGACGCTCGCGTTCGGCGCGATCGTGCCGTTGTACGACGCGTTCGTGGCCGTCACCGTCCCGGAGGCCGGCGTGTACGTGGCGCCCCAGCCGTTGGTGACGGTCTGCCCGGTGGGCAGGGTGAAGCCGAGCCGCCAGCCGTTCACCACAGCGGTGCCGGTGTTGGTGAGCGTCACCGAGGCGGTCAGGCCGGTGTTCCACGCGCTGGTGGACACGGTCACCTTGCAGGCGCCGGCCGGCTGGGGACCCGGTCCCGGGTCACCGCCCGCGTCCAGGCCGAAGAAGGTGAGCACCTTGTCGGCCATGCCCCACGCGTAGAGGTTGTGTCCGACGCCCTGGAGACTGACGGCCTCCACGGGAGCCTGGTCACCGGTGGACCCGTAGCGGGTGCGGATCCAGCCGGCCTGCGGCGAGTCGGTCGCGGCCGGGGTCTGGCCGATCCCCCGCACCTCGGTCCACTGCTCGATCTCCTCGCCGAAGTTGGCGTAGCGCAGCACGTCGTCCTCGGTGCCGTGCCACACCTGCATGCGCGGTCGGGGTCCGGTGTAGCCGGGGTACGCGCCTCGCACGAGGTCGCCCCACTGCTGCGGGGTGCGGTTGACCGTGCCGCCGGAGCACGCGCTGTTCCACTCGGAGCCGTCCGTGGTGGCGAAGCAGCCGAACGGGACCCCGGAGAACGCGGCGCCCGCCGCGAACACGTCGGGATAGTCGCCGAGCAGGACGTTGGTCATCATCGCCCCGGAGGAGATACCGGTGGCGAACACCCGCGAGGGGTCGGCGGAGTATGCGGCGCTCACCCAGTCGATCATCGACTTGATGCCGACGGGGTCGCTGCCGCCGTCGCGCCGGAGCGCCTGCGGCGAGGAGACGTCGAAGCACTTGCTGCTGCGGGTGACGGACGGATAGACGATCAGGAAGCCGTACCGGTCGGCGAGTCGGGCGTACTCGGTGCCGGAGTGCATGGCCGGTCCTGAGCCGCCGCACCAGTGCACGGCGACGAGGACGGCCGGGTGGGCGGTGACGCCGGCCGGCGCGTACACGTACATCTGGAGGTTGCTGGGGTTGGCGCCGAAACCGGTGACCTCGGTGAGGGTGGCCGGCGGAACGGCCGCCACCGGGGCGGACTGCGGTCGGGCGGCGGCGGTGGGGACGGCGAGGAGAACGCCGGTGAGGAGGAGCACCAGCACCGCGAGTACCGAACGCAGCGCTCCCCTGGGGAAGTCGGTGGTGATCACGTTGGTCCCTTCTGTTGGCGGCTCGTCGTGCGCGGAAGGAGGGTTCAACAGGCGGAGTTCGTCCGCCAGGGCGCCGGAGAACGTACGCGTGCGCGGAGTCGGCATTCGACTCTCTCTCCGAAACGGATGGGAAGCGTCCGAACCGCATAGTGACATGCACACGCCGTCCGTGGAAGCGCTCCCACGGCCATACCGAGGAAGCTCTTGCCGCCGGCCCGCGTGGCCGGATGTCTTCTGCGCGAAGCGTTGACTAGAAAGCGCTTGCCCCCTACCTTCCGTTCAGGAGTGTGGACGAGCCGCTCACAGTGACCCACCCAGTCCTCACTCTGCGCGCAACTGGTTCAGGAACGCATACATCGTTCACATACGCGATCCGCGGTCGCGTCGGCGATCTCCGGCGCGACCATCGGAGAGCTTCGACCATCCCCCACCTGGAAGAAGGCATCGGGACATGACTTCCCCAGCATCCCTGCGCACCCACGGGCGCGCACTGACCGGCTCACTGGCCACTCTCGGCCTTGCGGTTGGCATGATCATGACTAGCGGAGCGCTCACTCCGGCGAGCGCGGCCACCTGGCCCACCGCGAACGGCAGCGAGGGCGTCTCCGCCACCATCCCGGTCTCGGGCACCAAGGACTACGGGATGAAGCGCCTGTACGGCACGGGCGACCTGGGCAGCGGCAGCCAGGACGAGGACCAGGGACCGATCCTGGAACTGGCCGCCGGCGCCGTCCTGAAGAACGTCATCATCGGCGCGCCCGCCGCCGACGGCATCCACTGCAAGGGCAGCTGCACGCTCCAGAACGTCTGGTGGGAGGACGTCGGCGAGGACGCGGCGACCTTCCGCGGCTCCTCGTCGTCCAACGTCTACAACGTCGTCGGCGGCGGAGCGAAGGAAGCCAGCGACAAGGTGTTCCAGTTCAACGGCGCCGGGACGCTGAACGTCTCGAACTTCGCCGTGAAGAACTTCGGCACCTTCATCCGCTCGTGCGGCAACTGCTCCACCCAGTACAAGCGGACGATCAACCTCAACACCATCGAGGTGACCTACAAGGGCAGCAGGCTCGTCGGCATCAACACCAACTACGGCGACAGCGCGACCCTGCGGGGCATCACGATCGTCGGGGACACCAGCAAGAAGATCGTCCCCTGCCAGAAGTACATCGGCAACGACGACGGTGACGAGCCGACGACCAACGGCTCGGGCCCCGACGGCACGTACTGCAAGTACTCCAGCTCGGACATCGCCTACAAGTAGGCCGAGCACCCGCAGGCCGGGAAATCCCCCCACGGACGGCCGGAGGAAGCGACCCGCACGCGCTTCCTCCGGCCGTCACGCGTGTGCGCGCGCGTGGGCCGTCACCTCCCGCTGGAAGTCGGCGTAGGCGGCGCGCAGTGCGGCACCGGGCCAGTCCGCCGGCAGCAGTTCGGGGGGCAGGACCGGGTCGGCGAGGAGATGGCGTACGACGGCCGCGAAGGCGGTGAAGCGGTCGCCGGGGCGATCGGCCCGCGCGAGGTGCGCGAGCAGGGCCCGGCCCTCGGCGGCCCACTCCCCCAACGGCCAGAGCGCGGCGGCCAGTTCCCCTGCGGGGGCGTCCGGGCGGGCGGTGAAGCACCGGGTGACGCCGTCCAGTTCGGCCGGCCAGGGGCGGGTCAGGGTCGCGGGGCGCAGCCAGACGCCCTCGCGCAGTTCGGCGAGCCGCAGGCGGGTCAACGCGTTGCGCAGTTCCGCGCGTTCGGCCGGGCCGCGGCCGGTGGCGGTGATCACGGCCATCTCCCAGTCGCCGCCCCAGGGCCGGGTCGCCGGGTGAACGGCGTCGTCCTGCCTCCGCTGTCGTTCCAGCAGGCGGTCGCTGAGGCCGTACACGGAACCGGTGCGCCGCAGGTCGCCCGCCGTCACCATCCGGCTGAGCGCGGCCCGCAGGGTGGAGCCGCCGACGCCGAAGGGCTCCACCAGCCGGACGAGCTCCTTCACCGGCAGTTCGGGCGGGTGGGTGCCGAGCAGCAGGCTCAGCACCACCGACCGGGCCGACAGCGGCGGCAGCTCCACCTCTCCGGACCCGGACGTCACGTTCCTGCGCATGAGGACGTACTGTACGTCCACCGACGATATTGCACTATTGCTACGACTGTACGAGACATGCAACATTGGGGCATGACCCTCATGGACGCAGAGCCCCGCACCCCGTCCCCCGCCACGCACGACGTCACCAACCAGCCCCCGCCCCTGACCCCGTACGACGCCTCCGACGACGTGGCCCTGCTGGAGGGGGTGCGGCGCGAGGGCGCAGGGTGGGCGGAGTCCGGCCTCCGTCGGCTCGGGCTGCGGGCCGGCGGCCCCGAGGCGCAGGAGTGGGGCGAGCTGGCCAACCGGCACGAGCCGGTGCTGCGCACCCACGACCGGTACGGCCACCGCGTCGACGAGGTCGACTTCCACCCGTCCTGGCACCAGCTGATGCGGGTCGCCGTCGCCGAGGGCCTGGCCGGGGCGCCCTGGGCGGACGACCGGCCGGGCGCCCACGTGGCCCGCACGGCCGGCGGGCTGGTGTGGGGGCACACGGAGGCCGGCCACGGCTGCCCGACCTCGATGACGTACGCCGCCGTCCCCGCCCTGCGCCACCAGCCGGAGCTGGCGGAGGTGTACGAACCCCTGCTGACCAGCCGTGAGTACGACCCGGGGCTGCGGGTGCCGACGGAGAAGCGCGGGCTGCTCGCCGGCATGGGGATGACCGAGAAGCAGGGCGGCTCGGACGTCCGGACGAACACCACGACGGCCACGCCCACCGCCGAGCCCGGGGTGTACACCCTGCGCGGCCACAAGTGGTTCACGTCGGCGCCGATGTGCGACGTGTTCCTGGTCCTCGCCCAGGCCCCGGACGGCCTGTCGTGCTTCCTGGTGCCGCGCGTGCTGCCCGACGGCACCCGCAACACCTTTCGCATCCAGCGACTGAAGGACAAGCTGGGCAACCGCTCCAACGCCTCCTCCGAGCCCGAGTTCGACGGGACGGTGGCCTGGCTGGTCGGGCCCGAGGGGCAGGGCGTGAAGACCATCATCGAGATGGTCAACTGCACGCGCCTGGACTGCGTGATGATGTCGGCGGCGCTCATGCGCAAGACGCTCGTCGAGGCCGGCCATCACACGCGCCACCGCGGCGCGTTCGGCGCGCGGCTGCTCGACCAGCCGCTGATGCGCAACGTTCTGGCGGACCTGGCGCTGGAGTCCGAGGCCGCGACGACGCTCACCCTGCGGCTGGCCGGGGCGGCCGACCGGGCGGTGCGCGGAGACGACGGCCACGGGCACGAGCGCGCTTTCCGGCGGATCGCGACGGCCGTCGGGAAGTACTGGGTGACCAAGCGAGGGCCGGCCTTCACGGCGGAGGCGCTGGAATGCCTCGGCGGCAACGGCTATGTGGAGGAGTCGGGCATGCCCCGGCACTACCGCGAGGCTCCCCTGCTGTCGATCTGGGAGGGCTCGGGCAACGTCAACGCCCTCGACGTCCTGCGGGCCTTGACCCGTGAACCCGCCACCGCGGACGCCTTCTTCGCCGAACTCGCCCTGGCGGACGGGGCGGACGCCCGGCTGGACGCGGCCGTGGCCCGGCTCAGGTCCGGGCTTGGGGAGGTCACGCAGGCCGGGGCCCGTCGGCTCGTGGAGCGGATGGCGCTGACCCTCCAGGCGTCACTGCTGGTCCGGTACGCCCCGCCCGCGGTCGCCGACGCCTTCTGCGCGACCCGGCTCGGCGGCGACTGGGGGCACTCCTTCGGCACCCTGCCCGACAGCGCCGACCTCGACGGGATCCTGCGGCGGGCGCTGTCGCCTGCCGGTGAGTGACGCCGGCCCCTCCCACCTGAGCTAGAGGAAGGCGCGCCAGTTAGAGGCTGTCACGAAAACTATTGACACTCCGCTCGACATCGGGTTACAACTTGTAACGAACACGAGAGAACGTAACTCAGCGGGCCACATGGAGGTCGTCGTGAACACCGAAGGACTCGTCGAAGTCGTCCTGCCGGGCAAGGTCGAGCCCGAGGGACTCCAGCTCCGGCACGGCTCCGTGCCCACCCCGGGCCCCGGACAGGTCGTCGTCCGGATGGAGGCGACCGGCGTCTCCTTCGCCGAGCAGCAGATGCGGCGCGGCCGGTACTACGACCAGCCGTCATTCCCCTTCGTGCCCGGCTACGACCTCGTCGGCACCGTCCTCGCGGCCGGTCCGGGCGTCGCGCCCGGCCTCACCGGCGTCCGGGTGGCGGCGCTGGTCAAGGTCGGCGGCTGGGCCAGCCACGTACTCGTCGACGCGGCCGACGTGGTGCCGGTGCCCGCCGGAGTCGGCGCGGCGGAGGCGGAGACCCTGGTGGTCAACGGCATCACCGCCTGGCAGATGCTGCACCGCAAGGCACGTGTCCGCGCCGGCCAGACCGTCCTGGTGCACGGCGCCAACGGCGGTGTCGGCTCGGTGCTGGTCCAGCTCGCCCGTGCGGCGGGCGCCGAGGTGATCGGCACGGCCTCCGCCCGCCACCACGACGCCCTGCGGGAGAACGGCGTGGAACCCGTCGACTACCGCACCGACGACATCCCCGCGCGCGTACGTGCCCTCGCCCCCGGCGGGGTGGACGCCGTCTTCGACCATGTGGGCGGCCGGGGCATCGTCGACTCCTGGCGCCTCCTCGCCCCGGGCGGCACGCTCGTCTCCTACGGCAGCGCCTCCACCCGGGACGACGAGGGGTCCGGCCAACTGCCCGTGCTCAAGCTGCTCGGCCGGGTGTGGCTGTGGAACGCCCTGCCCAACCGGCGCCGCGCCTACTTCTTCAACGTGTGGGCCGGGCGCGCCCTGTCCCGCAACCGCTTCCGGGCCCGGCTGCGCGCCGACCTCACGCAGGTCTTCGCCGCCCTCCAGCGCGGGGAGGTCACCGCCCGGATCGCCGCCCGACTGCCGCTCGCCCGCGTCGCCGACGCCCTGCGGCTGGCCGAGTCCGGGACCGTCGCCGGGAAGGTCGTGCTCCACCCGTAGCGCGCCGCCGTACCCCCGACCCCCTCCTGCTCTCCTCGACGAAGGAATCCCATGGCCAGCATGCGCCCCTCAGCCTCGGCGAAGCCCCAGGCCGAGCTTCAGCAAACCACGCAATCGCGACGGAGCGTGCGCAGGGCCGCCGCGGTCGCCGTCTCGCTCGCCGTGGCCGGAGTCCTCGGGACGACGACCGCTCCGGCCGCCGAGTCCGCCCCCGCCCGGACCGCACACCGGGACGCGTGCCGCGGGCAGGGCGTGGACGACTCCGCCCTGATCCGCTACGAGTCCGACATCGTGATCGACGCACCGCTGAGCACCGTGTGGAAGCTCCAGACCGACGTGGAGCGCTGGCCGACCTGGCAGACCCCCGTCACCAGTTCGGCGAGCCTCGACAGCGGCCCGCTGCGCAAGGGCTCCCGGTTCCACTGGACGACGCCCGCGCCCGCCACCCCGACGACCCCGGCCACCACCCTCGGCATCACGTCCACGGTCCAGCAGCTCCAGCGCGGGCACTGCGTCCTGTGGCGCGGCCCGGCGGTCGGGGAAGGCCTGCGCATCGACGAAGGGGTCCACCTGTGGACCTTCACGAAGGCGAAGGGCGGAGGCGTCCACGTCCACACCGCGGAGACCTGGACCGGCGCCCAGGTCGAGGCGGACGTGCCCACGGCCACCGCCGCTCTCGGCTGGGGCCTGGAGACCTGGCTGAGTGACCTCAAGGCCGCGGCCGAGGCCCGCTCCTGACACCCCACGGCCCACGCCCCGCTCAGCCCGTCGACCGCCCCCGCACCGCGTCGAACAGGGCCCACTCCACGCCCCACCGGTCCATCCGCCGGCGTTCCAGCCGACCACGCAGGTACCGGCCGCCGGCCAGCGGCAGGGCGGCCACGGTGACGCCCGCCAGGCCACCGACGAGCAAGGCCCGCACCCGGGCCTGGGCGGCGGTGGCCGGCTCCGTGACCAGGCGGCCCCGGGGGTCCGTCCACACCGTCACCACGGTGCCGGCGGCGCTGCCCGGGACGACCCTGGCCTGACCGGTGTGGGCCGAGCCGTCGGGCCCGGTCCAGCCGACCTTGGCCCAGACCCGCTCGCTGGAGTGCGCGGTGGCCTTTCCGGGCGCCCGCTCGGTCAGCCGTCCGGCGACCGGCCGCCACTCGACGCGCTCACGCGCCAGACTCTGTTCGACGGACCGGGCGGCGGTCCAGCCGCCCAGTACCCCGCACAGGACGGTCAGCGTCCAGGCACCGAGCACGACCCAGGCCTCCACCGTGTCGGAGCGCCGCTTGAGCGGATTGCGCCGCCAGCGCCACAGCCACACCCTCGGACCACGGAACGCCATCGAAGGCTTCCCTCCTCATGAGCGCATGAACATCCCGGCCGCCCTCCTATACGGGGCCGGCGGTCCGGATGCTCAGGACGAGTCCTCCGTCCCGACGGTCCCACGGACCCGGCCGCCGTGCGGGCCTCCCGCCAAAGCTGGCCGACACCTTGCGGTCCCGGCCCGTCATCGCCACTGTGACCTGCGGCGACGCGCTCTCCGGGGGTGCCTGTCAGTGGCTGGGTGCAGACTGGCCGGTGGTTGCGACAAGGACGTCACAGCACAGCGGAGGTGACCGGCATGACCGAGGTACTGCTCGCCGTGGGCACGCGCAAAGGCCTATTCATCGGGCGCGGGCGCGGCGGCACATGGGTGTTCGACGAATCCCCCTACTTCAACGCACAGGCGATCTATTCGGTCGCGATCGACACACGTGGCGACCGCACCCGGCTCCTCGCGGGCGGTGACAGCGCCCACTGGGGCCCGTCGGTGTTCCACTCCGACGACCTCGGCCGCAGCTGGACCGAACCGGCGAGGCCGGCCGTCAAGTTCCCCCAGGACACGGAGGCTTCGCTGGAGCGGGTGTGGCAGCTGCACCCGGCGGCCGGCGAGCCGGACGTGGTCTACGCGGGCACGGAACCGGCCGCGCTGTACCGCTCCGAGGACCGCGGCGAGAGCTTCGAGCTGGTCCGCCCGCTGTGGGAGCACCCGACGCGCTCCCGATGGGTACCCGGCGGGGGCGGCGAGGGCCTGCACACGGTGCTCACCGACGAGCGGGACCCGCGGGCGGTGACGGTGGCCGTGTCGACGGCCGGCGTGTTCCGCACAGCCGACGGCGGCGCCAGCTGGGCGCCCTCCAACTCCGGTGTCTCCGCGGTGTTCCTGCCGGATCCGAACCCGGAGTTCGGCCAGTGCGTGCACAAGGTCGCGCGGGACGCGGCGAACCCGGACCGGCTGTATCTGCAGAACCACTGGGGGGTGTACCGCAGCGACGACGCGGGCGCCCACTGGACGGACATCGGCGCCGGCCTGCCGTCCACCTTCGGCTTCGCCGTCGCCGCCCACCCCCACCGCGGGGACACGGCGTACGTCTTCCCGATCAACGCCGACGCGGACCGCGTGCCCGCCGACCACCGCTGCCGGGTCTACCGCACGTCCGACGCGGGCAGGAGCTGGGAGCCCCTCACGGCCGGTCTGCCGCAGGAGGACCACTACGGCACCGTCCTGCGCGACGCGCTCTGCACGGACGACGCGGACCCCGCGGGCGTGTACTTCGGCAATCGCAACGGCGAGGTGTTCGCCTCGGCCGACGACGGCGACAGCTGGCGGCAGTTGGCCTCGCACCTGCCGGACGTGCTCTGTGTGAGGGCCGCGGTGGTCGGATGAGTCCGACGGGGGGAGCGTGGGGTCCTGGCCACCGGTTGATCGCCGCTGCCTGTACGGCAGTAGGGTGACGCCCGTGGCACCACGACCCTTGCATGAGATCGTCGAACCGGGCTGGGCGAAGGCCCTCGAACCCGTGGCCGGACGGATCGCCGAGATGGGCGACTTCCTGCGCGCGGAGATCGCCGCGGGACGCACCTACCTCCCCGCCGGACCCAACGTCCTGCGAGCCTTCCAACAGCCCTTCGACGAGGTCCGCGTCCTGATCGTCGGGCAGGACCCGTACCCGACGCCGGGTCACGCGGTGGGCCTGTCCTTCTCGGTCGCGCCCGACGTACGGCCGCTGCCCGGCAGTCTGCTCAACATCTACCGGGAGCTGAACACCGACCTGGGGCTGCCCCAGCCGTCCAGCGGCGACCTGACGCCGTGGACGCGGCAGGGTGTGCTGCTGCTCAACAGGGCGCTCACCACGGCCCCGCGCAAACCCGCGGCGCACCGCGGCAAGGGCTGGGAGGAGGTCACCGAGCAGGCGATCCGGGCGCTGGCCGCACGCGGCAAGCCGCTGGTGTCCGTCCTGTGGGGCCGCGACGCACGCAACCTGCGTCCGCTGCTCGGCGATCTGCCCTCGGTGGAGTCGGCGCATCCCTCGCCCATGTCTGCGGACCGGGGCTTCTTCGGCTCGCGGCCGTTCAGCCGGGCCAACGACCTGCTGATCAGGCAGGGCGGCCAACCCGTGGACTGGCGCCTGCCGTGACCTCGCCCGCGGGTCCGGAGCCCACCCCCGGCGTCCTCGCCGTGGACTCGGGCGGCTCCGGACTGCGGGTGGCCCTCGGCAGGGCCGACGGCGGTGCGCCGGCCGTACGGTCGTCGCGGGTCCCGGTGCGCACCGGCGCGCGGGGCATCGACCCCGAGCACCTGATGGAACAACTGGTGCCCATGGCGCGGGCGTTGGCTGCGGAGACCGGTGTGTCGCGGCCGGTCACGGCGGTGGTCGGTGCCGCCGGTCTCGCCACCCTCGGCGATGCGCTGCGGGCCGAGCTGCCGGGCGCGCTGGCGCGGGAGTTCGGGGTCGGCACGACCGCCCTCGCCGCCGACGCCGTCACCGCCTACGCCGGTGCCCTCGGCACCGGTCCGGGGGCCGTGGTGGCCGCCGGGACCGGACTGATCGCGCTCGGCACCGACCTGACGGCCTGGCACCGGGCGGACGGCTGGGGCCATCTGCTGGGCGACTGCGGCGGCGGCGCGTGGATCGGGCGGGCCGGCCTGGAGGCCGCGCTGCGCGCCCACGACGGCCGGTCCGGCGGTTCCGCCGCCCTCCTGGCCTGCGCGGAGGAGCAGTTCGGTCCGATGCCCGCTCTGCCCGGCCTGCTCTACCCGCGCCCCGACCGCCCCGCCGTCCTCGCCTCCTTCGCGCCCCGGGTGGCCGCCTGCACGGCGGCCGACCCGGTCGCCGCGGACATCCTGCGCACGGCGGCCCGGCACATCGCCGACTCCGCCGCCGCGGTCTGCCCGCGCGACGCGGAACCCCGCCCCCGCGTCGCCGTCACCGGCGGCCTCGTGAAACTCGGCGAGCCCCTCCTCGTACCGCTGGCGGAGGAGCTGGCACGGCGGCTGCCGCACGCGCGGATCGTGGCGGCCGCCGGTGATCCGCTGGACGGCGCCGTCCGCATCGCCACCGATCTCGCGACCGGCAGGCTCGGCCTGCCGGTCGACGAGACGATGCTCAGCGTGGCTCCGAACGGCCCGGCGGCGTGAACGGCGCGTCATGACGGAAAAGGGGGATTGACCCCTTCGAGGGCAAGTCGCCCGGAATACATGCTGATCACTTCTGATCCGTACGTAACTCATCAGACAAAACCGGACGGATACCGCTCACCTGCACCCTCCCCGAACAGGGGAGCCCAGGAAGCCAGTAACATGCGGCGCCATGAGCTCCCCCACTGGGCCCGCGTCCGGCCTCCCTGTACGAATGCCGCGCCCCCGCCAACCCGGGCGGCACCGCCGACCCGAGCCCCTGGCGGCTCCCGAGGGCGCGCCCGCGCTCGTTCTCGCGGTGCCGGGTACGCCGAGCGCCGCCGTCCGCGGTCTCGCCGAGGAAGTCGTGAGCATCGCCCGCTCCGAGCTTCCCGGTCTCGACGCGCGCATCGGGTACCTCGACGGGGACGACGCCGAGTTCCCCGCCCTCCAGGCCGTCCTGGCGCACGCCGCCGACGAACGCATCGCCCGGTACGAGCGGGCCCGCGCCGCCGGGGTGGACGCCGAGGAGCCCGACGGCCCGGTCGCCGTCGTCGTACCGCTGCTGGCCGGGCCGGACAGCGCCCTGCTGCGCCAGGTCCGCCAGGCCGTCATGGACAGCCGGGTCGCGGCCGACCTGACCGATGTGCTCGGCCCGCACCCGCTGCTCGCCGAGGCGCTGCACGTGCGGCTCTCGGAGGCCGGTCTGGCCCGCGCCGACCGCGCCCGTCTGTTCACCGTGACGACGGCCGCGGACGGCATCATCCTCGCCTCCGTGGGCGGCGAGGAGGCCGTGCAGGCCGCCGGGATCACCGGCATGCTGCTCGCCGCGCGCCTCGCCGTGCCGGTCATGGCCGCGGCCCTCGACCAGGAGGGTTCGATCGCCTCCGTCGCCGAGCAGCTGCGCGGCTCCGGCTCGCAGCACCTGGCCCTGGCGCCGTACCTCATCGGCCCGGAGATCGACTCCACGCTGCTGGAGGAGGCGGCCAGGGAGGCGGGCTGCCCGTCCGCCGAGGCCCTCGGCCCGTACCCGGCCATCGGCAAGCTCGCCCTGGCCAAGTACACGACCGCCCTGGGCATCGCGCCGCAGCAGGCGCAGGGCACGCCGGCCCGCCAGTCGTAAGTGACGCGGGCATGAGCCCGTACGACCTGCAAGGACGCCGAGAGGGCCCGCTCCCCGACCGAGGAGCGGGCCCTTCGTCGTTCCGGGCTTCCGGCCGTACGGGCAGGCGCGGCGGCTTCAGCCGAGGACCACGCAGGACGCCGCGGGCACCCGGATCGACCCGCCGCGCCGGGGCAGTCCGGTGGCCTGGTCGAGGGCGAACCAGGTCACGTCGCCGGAGCGCTCGTTCGCGACGTACAGGAAGCCGGCCGACTCGGCGAGCGCGCGCGGCCAGCGGCCCGCGCAGGACACCGTGCCGATGAGGCGCAGCGCCTCTCCGCCGCCCTCGACGGCGAACACCGACAGCACGTCCTCGCCCCGGGTCGCGGTCCACACGAACCGTCCGTCGGGCGAGACGGCGATGCCGGACGGGTAGGCGTCACCGGCGGGCGCGCCGGGCAGGACCGGGACCTCCGCCAGCGGCTTCAGGGAGCCGTCCGGGGCGTCCCAGCGGCAGACGGTGACGGTCGGGGTGAGTTCGTTGACGACGTAGGCGTGGCCGCCGCCAGGGTGGAAGACCAGGTGGCGGGGGCCTGAGCCGGGGCGCAGGGCGGACTCCCGGTGCAGGACCGGGCTGCCGTCGCGCAGGTCGCACACCCGCACGGAGTCCGTCCCGAGGTCCACGCTGACCACCCAGCGTCCGCTCGGGTCGGCCTGCACCTGGTGGGCGTGCGGCCCCTGCTGGCGCCGGGTGTGCGGGCCGGCGCCGCTGTGCCGGAGCGTCCCGGAGGCGGCCGGGGCGAGGGTGCCGTCGGCCCGGACGGGCACGGCGGTGACGCTGCCGGAGCCGTAGTTGGCGGTCAGGACGTGCCCGTCGAACACGCTGAGGTGCGTGGGACCGTTGCCGTCGACCGGCACGGCCGGCCCCACCCGCTCCGGGACGTCCCCGGCCACGCTGTACGCGGCCACCGCGCCCTCGGCGGTCTCGCTGACGGCGTACAGCGTGCCGCCGCCCGGCGACAGCGCCAGGTACGCGGGATCGGGCAGGCTGTTCACGCTGCTCAGGACGGTCAGCGCGCCGCTGTGCGGGTCTACGGCCGCCGCCACGATCCCGGGCCCGCCGGCCGCCGTGAACGACCCGATGAACGCCCGCTGGGGCCGCCTGCCGACGTCTGCCACCGCTGTCCCCTCTCGTGCCGCCGCTGTCCGGGCCGACGGTAGCAGTCGACAACGGGCGGTCTAGACCAACGTCGAGCGGGTGACACGGCAGCTCGCCGAGGGGTTTCGACGCGCTGTGCGAGCGGCCGGCGGGGGCGGGACACCGGTCGACCGGGCGTGGCGGGGGCGGTCGAGGAGTGTGGTCCGATCCCGCTCGGCTCGGCACCTGCCCCGACGTCGTGGGCGCCCGCGAGGGCAGGTGCGGGCTGTGCAGCGACGGCCGCACCCAGGACCCACCGGGCGCGGAGCCACCGAGGACGGGCTGAAGTCCCGGCTCGAGCCCGCAGCGGCTCCCCCGGCTCGGGCCACGGCCCGCTCGACGGTGGGGCCGCCCGGCAGATCGCACAACCGGGGCGCGGGACCCCCAGAGCCGGGCAACACGGCCCTTCCCGCGGCCCGCAACGACCGCGCCTCGCCGAGGACTCGGCGGGCGACGCCGCCCCGGACCGCTACCGCTCATACCCGGCCTCCGACCAGGCAGGGCACGCGAAGGGCACCCCTCGGACCGGGGAAGGGCACGCCAGCCGTCGCCTCGGCCCGTGTCGGCCGAAGCGCCTCCGACCCGACCCGACGCGACCCGCCCCGGCCCGGCTCGGCGCGGCCCCGGAGTCGACGTCGGCCGCCTCCCTGCCGTCCGCGGAGCCCCGCGCCGGTCGAAAGGCCAGGCTCCTCAGGCCCCCACCAGCGGCGAGCCCGGCGGGGTGCGCAGGGGGTGGGCCAGTTCCGCGAGGGCCCGTTCGAGGCCGTGCAGGTGGGCCAGCGCCGGTTCGGTCGCCGTGGGGTGGTCGGAGGGCGTGAGGTGTTCCGTGCCGCCCTCGGTCAGTGCCTCCACCGCGGCCTGCACGCGCCAGCAGGCGGCGGCGAGGCGGGCGTCGTGGGAGGCCTCGGGGTCGGCCGCGACGGCGACGAGTCCGCGGATCTCGCGGGCGCAGTCGTCGAGCAGGCCGAGGACGCGGCGGGCACGCGCCTTGCGGCCGAGCATCGGGTTCAGCGGGTGCACGAGCGGGGCGACGGACAGCCGGACCCGCCCGAGGAGCTGCTCCAGTTCGGCGACGCGCGCGCCGGGGTCGGCGGCGGGGTCGCCCGCGAGCCGGGCGGCGGCCTCGGCGGTGCAGGCGTGGACGCAGCGCAGTGCGCGCTGGATCCAGGCGTCGGTGACGGAGTGGGTGGTGACGGGCAGGACGAACAGCACCGCGAGGACCGCGCCGAGTGCGCCCACGCCGGTCTCGGCGAGGCGGACCGTGAGCAGGCCGGGACTGAGCACGCCGAGGAGTCCGTAGAGCAGCTCGGCGAGCAGCGTCACCCAGAGCATCATCCAGGTGTAGGAGACGGCGGCGGTGTAGAAGATGCCGAAGACGCAGACGGCGACGAGGGCGGCCGTGGGCACGCCGGCGCCGTGCAGGGGCACGGCGACGAGGAGTCCGAGGCCGATGCCGATGACCGTGCCGAGCACCCGGCGGAAGCCGCGGACCAGGGTCTCGCCGCGGGAGGTGGTGTTGACGAAGATCCACCAGGTGGCGCCGACGGCCCAGTACCAGCGCTCCCCGGACACCAGCTGGCCCACGAGGAGCGCGAAGCCGGCGCCGGCCGTCGCCTGGACGGCCTGACGGGTGGTGACCCGGGCGAGGCCACGGCCGCCCGGCGGGGCGGGCACGACGGCCGGGGGCAGCCGGCGCTCGTAGCACCACAGGCCGAAGCGCACGGCCGCCGCGGTCAGGACGGAGAGGATGACGGCGGCGGCCAGTTCGGGGAGCCGCCCGCCGGTCGCGTGCAGGAACTGGGCGACGAAGAACATCATGAACGCGAAGACGCCCAGGCTGTGCCCGCGCGGCCCCCAGCGGCGTGCGTACACGCCCGCGCCGGTGACGGCCAGGAAGGTCAGGTCGCGCGCCAGGGGATCGTCGTGCAGGAGGGCCGCGGCGGCCAGCACGGGCAGGCCCACAGCGGGCAGCAGCGCGGTGGTGACCGCCTGCCGGCGCACGGTGGTGTCGGTGACGGTGAACAGGGCGAGCAGCGCGGCGAGCCCGCCGGTGACGGCGCCCGCCAGGGAGTGCCCGGCGAGGCCGCAGACGACGACGGCCAGGCCGATGCCGAGGACGGCCCGCGCGGCGAAGCGCAGCCGTACCCGCCCCGGATCCGGAGCCACGAACACCCTCTTCAGCACTGCTTCCCGCCCCCATCGGTCACCTGTGAACACCGGCATGAAAAAGGCGCCGCGGGATCCGCAGCGCCATCGACGGCTCCATGACAGCACCCATGGCGCCGCTGGCTCAAGTGGCTCCGCATTCACTGGTCCATTGGCCCAACAGTTGCCCTCCGGGAAGAACCGTTGAAGAGCCAACGGACCAGGAACGGCCGGTCCGCCCGGAATGCGTCCGGCTGGGCCATTGGTACAGTCGGCCGCGATCACCGATGAACACGAGGAGTCCGGGCACCATGGCCGTCGACCAGCTCGACACCCGCATCCTGCGTCTGCTGCTCGAGCAGCCCCGCACCAGCGTGCGGGAGTACGCGCGCCTCCTCGGCGTGGCCCGCGGCACGCTCCAGGCCCGCCTGGACCGGCTGGAGCGCGAGGGCGTGATCACCGGCACGGGCCCGTCCCTCTCCCCCGCCGCGCTCGGCCACCCCGTGCTCGCGTTCGTGCACATCGAGGTCACCCAGGGCCACCTCGACGACGTGGGCGACGCGCTGGCCGCCGTACCGGAGATCGTCGAGGTGTTCTCGATCACCGGCGGCGGCGATCTCCTCACCCGGGTCGTGGCGCGCGACAACGCCCACCTGGAGGACGTGATCCAGAAGCTGATCAGCCTCCCCGGCGTGGTCCGCACCCGCACGGAGGTCGCGCTGCGCGAGCGGGTGCCGTACCGCCTGCTGCCGTTGGTGGAGTCGATCGGCCGCACGGCCGGTGGCTGACGGCGGCCACTCTTCGCCAATCACGTCGGCACCGTTGACGCCCTCCGTCACCCCTCATAACGTCTGGTCGACAATCCGCACACTGTCCGTGATATCGAACAACCGTGGACCCCCGGAGGAGCAGCACATGGCACCGCCCCTCACCAGACGGACCCTTCTCCAGAGCGCGATACTCGCCGCCGCCGTCCCCGGAACCGGGGGTGCGGCGGCTTCGGCCGCCTCGGCCGCGTCCACGGCGACGGCGCTGCCGCCCCCGGCCGCGTGGGCGCTCCAGCCCTTCCCCCTCGACACCGTCCGGCTCGGCGCCGGCGTCTTCGCCGCCAAACGGCAGCTGATGCTCGACCACGCCCGCGGCTACGACGTGAACCGGCTGCTCCAGGTGTTCCGCGCCAACGCCGGCCTGTCCACCCTGGGCGCGGTCGCGCCCGGCGGCTGGGAGGGGCTCGACGGCGAGGCCAACGGCAATCTGCGCGGCCACTACACCGGACACTTCCTCACCATGTTGTCCCAGGCCTACGCGGGCAGCGGCGAGCAGGTCTACGCGGACCGGATCGGGACGATGGTCGGTGCGCTGACCGAGGTGCGGGAGGCGCTGCGCCACGACCCGGCCGTACTGAGCGTCGACGGACGATTCGGCCCGGCGGCCGAGAACGTCCGCGGCTCCCACCGGTACGTCGACCTGCCCGCCGGAGTGCTCGGCGGGGCCGCCGAGGTCACCCTGGCCGCCTGGGTGAAGCCCACGCACGACGGCAACTGGGCCCGCGTCCTCGACTTCGGCAACGACACGACCCGCTATCTGTACCTGGTCGCGCGCAACGGGAACGGTGTGCCCCGGTTCGCCGTCACCACCGGCGGGCCCGGCGCCGAACAGGGCCTCGACGGCACCGCCGCACTCCCCCTGAACCGGTGGAACCACCTCGCGGTCACGATCGGCGGCGGCACCGGGACGCTCTACGTCAACGGCACGGCCGTCGCCCGGAACACGGCGATGTCCCTGACCCCGGCCGCCCTCGGCACCCTCGCCCATCACTGGCTGGGCCGCTCCCACTACGCCTCCGACCCCGTCTTCGCGGGCGCCTTCGGCGGGTTCGACGCCTGGTCGCGCGCCCTGACCGCCGACGAGATCACCGGGCTGCAGGGCGCCCGCGTCTCCGGTGACCTCGTCTCGTACGCCTTCGACGAGACGTCCGGCTCCGCCTTCGCGGACTCCTCCGGGCGGGGCCTGACCGCCACCCTGCGGCGCACCTGGGGCGCCCCCAGTCATCCGGGGTTCCTCGCCGCGTACCCGGAGACGCAGTTCGTCCAGCTGGAGTCGATGACCGGCAGCGACTACACGCGCGTGTGGGCGCCCTACTACACCGCCCACAAGATCCTGCGGGGTCTGCTCGACGCGCACCTCGCCACCGACGACGCCCGCGCCCTGGACCTGGCGGCCGGCATGGCCGACTGGATGTACTCCCGGCTGTCGAAGCTGCCCCAAGCCACGCTCCAGCGCATGTGGGGGCTGTTCTCCAGCGGTGAGTTCGGGGGCATCGTCGAGGCGATCGTCGATCTGCACGCGCTCACCGGAAAGGCCGAACACCTCGCGCTGGCCCGGCTGTTCGACCTCGACCGGCTCATCGACGCGTGCGCGGCGAACACCGACATCCTCGACGGCCTGCACGCCAACCAGCACATACCGATCTTCACCGGGTACGTCCGGCTGTACGACGCGACGGGCGAGGAGCGCTACCTCACCGCCGCGAAGAACTTCTGGGACATGGTCGTACCGCACCGGATGTACGGCATCGGCGGCACCAGCACGGGCGAGTTCTGGAAGGCGCGGGACCTCATCGCGGGGACGATCAGTGCCACCACGGCCGAGACGTGCTGCGCGTACAACCTGCTGAAGCTCAGCCGGACCCTGTTCTTCCACGAGCAGGACCCGAAGTACATGGAGTACTACGAGCGGGCTCTGCTCAACCAGGTCCTCGGTTCCCGGCAGGACCGGGCGGACGCGGAGAAGCCGCTGGTCACGTACTTCATCGGGCTCACGCCGGGCCATGTGCGCGACTACACGCCGAAGCAGGGCACCACGTGCTGCGAGGGCACCGGCATGGAGAGCGCCACGAAGTACCAGGACTCGGTGTACTTCAAGGCCGCCGACGGCAGCGCGCTGTACGTCAACCTCTACAGCCCGACCACGCTGAACTGGGCCGAGAAGGGCATCACCGTCACGCAGAGCACCGACTTCCCGCGCGAGCAGGGCACCACGCTCACCGTCCGGGGCCGTACGGCGTCCTTCGCGCTGCGGCTGCGGGTTCCGTCGTGGGCGACCGCCGGGTTCCGGGTGACGGTCAACGGCCGCCAGGTGAGCGGCACTCCGACGCCCGGCACCTACTTCCCGGTGTCCCGGACCTGGCGCGACGGGGACACCGTGCGCGTGTCGGCGCCGTTCCGGCTGCGGGTCGAAAAGGCCCTGGACGACCCGTCGTTGCAGACCCTGTTCCTCGGCCCGGTGAACCTCGTCGCCCGCAACCCGTCGACGTCGTACCTGGAGTTCGGCCTGTACCGCAACGCGGCCCTCTCCGGGGACCTGCTGCCCTCGCTCACGCCCGTGAGCGGGAAGCCGCTGCACCACACGCTCGACGGCACCGAGTTCGCGCCCTTCTTCGAGGGGACCGAGGACCCCACGCACGCCTATGTACGGCGCGCGGAGCCCCGTGTCGTCTTCGGGAACAGCGATTCCGGGGTGGCCGATCCCGCGAAGGCGGACGGCACCACGCTGCTCGACGAGGTCTGGGCGGGGGCGCCGTTCAGCGCGAAGGGGGCGCTGGTGAGCCGGGTGCGGAGCGTGGTGGACGCCTGGGTCGCAGCCGGGCTGCTCGGGCAGGCCGACGGGGAGAAGGTGGTGAGCACCGCGCGGGGCGCGACGTTCGTGCCGTGACCCGGGGTGCCGCTACGACCGGCGGCGGGGCTTGCCGGGCTTGCCGCCGGTGCCGCGCCGGCCGCCGCCCTTGGCGCCGCCGGCGCGGCCCCGCGCGGCCCCGCCCGAGCCGGCCTTGCGCGGGGCGGCACCGCCGGTCCTCGGCTTGGCGCGCTCGGCCTTCGGCTCGGCGGGCTGCTGCTGGCCCCGGCCGCGGGTGCTGTTGACGGTGCGGCCGCGGACGATGCCGATGAAGTCCTCGACCAGGTCGGTCGTGGCGTCCTCCGGCCAGGACAGGGCGACGCTGGACTGCGGGGCGTCCACGAGGGTCCGGTAGGTGAGGTCGCGGCGGTGGTGCAGCCGGGCCAGCGACTGGGGCACGACCAGGACGCCGATGTTCGCCGCGACCAGATCGATCGCGTCGGCCGTGGTCGCCGGGCGCTCGAAGGCGGGCTCCCCCGGGAGCTTCTCCCAGCCGAGGACGTCGTCGAGGGGGTGGATGACCACCTCGTCGGCGAGGTCGTCGAGGGTCACCTCGTCCGCCGCCGTGATCACGTGGTCCTTGGGGACCACCACAACGGTCGTCTCGGTGTAGAGGGGGATCGCGCTGAACGCCGTACGGTCCACCGGGAGCCGTACGAAGGCCGCGTCCGCGGTGCCCTCGCGCAGCGCCTCGGGGGCCTCGGCGGGCGTCACCTGGAGGAGGGTGAGGGGCACGTCGGGCAGGCGCTCATGCCAGGTCCGGGCCCACTTGGCGGGGGTCACTCCGGGGACGTACGCGAGCCGGAACGAGGGGGAATCCGCCGAGTCGGTCATCCCGCCAGGTTACCGGCTGTGGTCGGCGGTCCGGTCCGCGGCCGATAGTCTGGACAGCATGAAGTCGCACCAGAGCACCCAGACGATGAAGCCCGCGACCGCGGCGAAGAAGCTGGGTGTGTACCTCCCCGCCACCCCCGCCGAGTTCCAGGAGGGTGTCGTCACGCGCGCCGAACTGAACGAGCTCCAGGCGAACCCGCCGGAATGGCTGCGCGCCCTGCGGGAGAACGGCCCGCACCCCCGTCCCGTGGTCGCGGCGAAGCTCGGCGTGTCCATCGCCGGACTGGCGCGCGGCGGCGTCACGGAGGCGCTGACCAGCGAGCAGATCCAGGAGATCAAGGACGCCGGGCCCGAGTGGCTGGAGAAGGAGCGCACCACCCAGGCCGAGGTCCGCAAGGAGGCGGCGCGCCTCAAGCAGCGCGACGCCGAGAAGGCCGACGGCGCGGAGGCCTGACCGGCGTCCCGTATCCCTCGTGACGTGGGACCCTGCCCGGCGCGCCCGTGATGGTCGCTCCGGGCCGTCGGGGTGACTACGATCTGCTCAGGTCCACCGACGTGGGTGTTTCGAGGTTGCTGGGGGTTGGGATGGTTGCTGGTCGTGTGGTGCGCTTCGACAGCCAGCGGGGTTACGGGTTCATCGCGCCCGACGACGGCGGGGAGGATGTCTTCCTGCACGTCAACGACATGCTGATGCCCGAGTCGCAGGTGCGCCGGGGCATCGTGGTCGAATTCGAGATCGAGGACGGCGAGCGCGGTCCGAAGGCGTCCGGCGTGCGGCTCGCGCGCGGGGCCGACGGCAAACCGCTCGCGGCCGACGACGACGTCCTGTGCGACGTCCTCAGCACCGAGGAGTTCACCCGTGACGTCACCGAGTCCCTGCTGACGGCGGCGCCCTCGCTGACCGCCGAGCAGATCCTCCAGGTGCGCTCCGGGCTGGCCCAGTTCGCGAAGAACCACGGCTGGGTCGAGGGCTGACCAACGGCTGACCGCACCGGCCGGGATCCCCGGCCGGTGCGTCTTCCGTTCCCGGCGCCGCGGTCAGCGGTCGCGGCCCACCGTCAGGGATGCCGGGTGGTAGGCGATGTACGCCGCTCCGTCGAGGCCGAGGCCGGTCGCCGCGCGCTGGAGGGCGGCAGGGGTCGCGACCTGGTCCCAGCGGCCGGTGTCCACCCGGTGCTCGAGCGCGTGCAGCGCGGCGACGGTCTCCGCGGTGGTGAAGGTGCAGTGGCCGACGCGCTCGACGTACGCCTGCCGCAGCAGCGCTCCGTCCCCGGCCGCGCGGACCCGCTCGCCGAAGCGGCGCTCCTGCTCGACCGGCACCAGGTCGTCGGCGACGGTGTGCACGTTCAGCAGCGGTACGGCGAGTCCCTGGCCGGCGGACGAGGTGCGCTCGGCGGTGCGGACGGCCTCCGGGTCCGCGGTGATCGAGGCGCCCGCCGTGAGCTTCGCCAGATCGGTACGGAGGTTCAGGCCGGCCGACTTGTACAGGGCGCGCACCTGCGGGGCGTGCGTGGAGCCGGCGAGGAGACGGGCGTAGTCGACCCCGCGGTTCCAGGAGTTGTTGCCACCGACGGACCGCTCGATGTGGTGGCGGCCGGTCTCGACGAAGCCGAGAATGCCCTGCGCGAACCAGGCGTACTGCTGCTCCTGCTGCTCCACCCAGTCCGTCGGTGCGGGTGCGGTCTCGCCCGGCGCCCAGGCGGGCAGGTTGAGGAAGGCCGCGGCCAGGGCGATGCGGGCGCGGCCCTGGGAGGTGGCCTGCGCGGCGGTGACGGCGGCGGTGAGCGCGTCGGCGGTGGCGGCGGCCTCGGCCATGGTGTCCAGGCCCACCAGTTCCGGGGGCTCCTGCCCCTCGGGCAGCAGGAGGCGGGCGATGGTGTACTCCGCGTCGAGCTGGTAGTTCTCCAGGTCGGTGCCGCCCGCGACCAGTCCGCACAGGCCGAGCGCTCCGTCGATGCGGCCGGCGCCGTCGCGGGCGAGCTGCGCGTTGACGAGCCCGCCCATGGACTGGCCGACGCCGAAGGTGCGGCGCGGGGTGCCGATCTTCGCGGTGACCGCGTCGACCGTCGCGAACTGGTCGCGGGCCGCGCTCTCGAGCGCCCACCACGGGCCGTTCGGGTCGTACGAGGAACCGGCCAACGCGTAGCCCTGCGCGAGGAGTTCGGTGCGGACGGCCTCGGAGGGGGCGTTACGGGCGACGGTCGGGCCGAAGCCGTGGCTGAAGACGAGAAGGGTGCCGTTCCAGTCGTCGGGGACGTCGGCGATCCAGGTGGCGCCGTCGGCGAGGGTGCCGGTGAGGCGGGCGGCGGCCTGCGTGTCCGCCTGCGCTACGGGGGCCGCGAGGGTGAGGGACATGGTCAGCGCCAGGGCTGCGAGGGCGGTGCGGGGTCGGGTGCGGACGCGCATGACGACGGCTCCTGTCGGTGGGGGTGGAGCGTGAACGTGCGGATACTCAGTGCACTGACGGCTGCGAATCTAGGGCCGTTTTCTTACCGGCGTCAACGCAGTGCACAACATCATCGGCACATCGCCTCCCGTCCGGATCCGTTGTCAGTGGCCTGATCTAGAGTTCCGGTCACTTGATCACTGCGGGTGCAGGAGGCACACATGGGGTGGGTGTCGGCCGGCGACTACGAAGTCGCCCTAGACGACGGCAAGGTGGTGTGCCGCAACGCGGCCGGGCGGCGGTTGAAGTCCGTCCCGCCCAAGCTCGCCGACGATCCGGCCGTGGTGGGCCTGCGTCAGCTCGTCGAATGGCTGGAGCGCCACGAACACCGGTGCCTGGCCGACGTGGAGCGCTGGATGGTGCGCTCCCTGCCGGTGCCGTTCGCCGTCCTCGCGCGGGTGTGGCCCGACCCGGCGTGGCAGGCCGCCCTGCGCGACCTCGTCGTCACCGGGGAGGACGGCGAAGTGGCCGGATTCCTGCGGGACGCCGACCCGGAGCGCGGCCTCGGCCTGGTGGACCTCGACGGCGACACCGTCCGCATCACCCCCGGCCTGGTCCGTCTCCCGCACCCGGTGCTCCTCGAAGAGCTGGAGGAGCTACGGGAGTTCGCCGTCGAACTGGGCGTCGAGCAGCGCGCCCAGCAGCTGTTCCGGGAGGTCTGGCAGCGACCCGCCGCGCTCGACACCGAGGGCACCTCCGTCGAGGAGTACGCGGGGGGCGCCTTCAAGGAGCTGCGTTTCCTGCACGGCAGGGCCGCCCAGCTCGGCTACCGCGTGCGCGGCGGGAACGCCGTCTGCTCCGTCCTGGAGGACGGCCGGGGCGTCGAGGCCAGGGTGTGGATCGGCGACTACGACGGCTACGAGGAGACCGAGACCGGTCCCCTCACCTTCACCGACCCGGCCGGCCGAGCCCTGAAGCTCGGTCAGGTCGGGCCGGTGGCCTGGTCCGAGGGCATGCGCATGGCGGCCTCGCTGTACGCCGGGCGGGACATCGAGGACGAGGAGCAGGCGGCATGACGACGTACGACGAGACGACTTCCGCGGCACTGCTCGACGCCGGCGCGATCCTGCCGCCGGGCACCACCGGCCGGGAGGACGCCGACGTCCTCACCGTGCGCACGTACACGCATCCCGCGCTGGACGAGCGGGAGATCGTGCGGCTGGTGCCGGGCACGCTCGGCGAGGCGGAGGACCTGGCCCTGGACTTCCTCGGCCTGGCCCGGGAGCCGGCGACGCCGGAGGTCGGACAGGTCCGCCGGGAGACGCTCGGCTTCCCCGCCTGGGCACTGGTCAACGACCCGGCGAACGGCCACCACGCACTGGCCCTCGTCAAGGACGTCGAGCGGCTCTCCCGGCAGGCCAAGTCCCGCCCCGGCACCGCCAAGGAGGGCTTCGAGGCACTCGGCGAACGGCTCGGCCGGTCCGTGCCGCACTTCCTGCCCACCTTCTACGAGCAGGCCGCCCGCGTCTTCCTCCAGCACGAGAACACCACGTACGCCGCCGCGTTCTTCGGCAAGGCCCGCGAGGCCGAGCGGGTGCACGCGCTGGCCGTGGACGAGGAGCGGCAGCGGGCCGTCTTCCTGGAGTTCGCGTTCGCCGGGGCGCTGACCGTGAAGGCGCTCAAGGAGCACGTCAAGGCCCTCGCAGCGCGCCTCAGTCCCGCCGAGGCCTGGTCCCAGTTCCGGCAGTTGACCGTGGAGCGCTGCGCGGCCGGCATGCCGCCGTACGCCTCGCTGCCGCAGGACGCGCGCGGGCTCGTCAAGGCCGCGGGCCTGGACCGGGTCGCCGAGGAGTGCGCGCTCGTCGCCGACCTCATCGCCTCGCCGGCGGCGGTCCGGGCGCCCGCGTCCTTCTGGAACACCTACCGGGCGACGCTGGTGCTGCTCGCCGAGCAGCAGCCGGCCGTGCGCACCCGGCTGCTGGAGATCATGCCGTCGGGCCTGGGCCGCTCCACTCAGGACGACGAGTTCTGGCTGACGCTCCTCACCGAGTGCGGCGCGGATCTGCTCCTCACCGGAGAGGCCGAGTCCGACGTCGACGCGGCGGACTGGCTCAGCCGCTGGTCCCTGCACCGCAAGCACGGCTCCTCGGTCAGCGGCCGATCGCCGGCCACGATGGCGCTCGTCGAGCGGATGGCGTCGCGGCTGCGTGACGGCGGCCGGCCCGTGGACCTCTTCACCGGACGCTGGCATGCCGGAGCCGACCTGGACCTCCTCGACCTCTGCCTCGCGGAGGGCGTGCCGCTGACGCTGCCCGGCGCCGGCCAGAACGTCTTCCTCCCCCTGAACCAGTGGCTGAAGGACACCGCGCCGGGACGGCGCGAGCTGACGGCCATCGCGGCCGACCCGCGCCACCGCCGGCTGTTGTACGCGTCCGTCGGCACGCTCGGCGGCCACCGGCCCGACGCCCGGCTGCTGGACGGACTGGCAGATCACCCCGTGCTGGCCGACGTGCTCCGCGAGTGGCTGGAGGACGCGGCGAAGGAGCTGACCGCCGCGGCCGGGCTGCCCTCCGCGCGCGCGGCGCTGGACAAGCTGCGGCCGTTCCGCACGATCGCGGCCCGGGTCAGCCCGGCCGCCGTCGCCGAGGTCGCCGCGCACGAGGTCGCGCCGCTGCTCGGCCGCACGCTGCGCGCCGGCATCCCGGACGAACTGGGCTGGCCCGCCCTGGAGGAGGCGCTCGGGCGGCTGGATGCCGAGACCAAGCGCGACCGCGACGACACCCTGCGCGTCGAGGAGGCCTGGCCCGCTCTGATCCTCGCCCGCAAGCACAAGGTGGTCGTCGTCGGCCCGGAGGGCATCCTCCTCGAACACGACCTGCGGCTGCCCGACGGCCTGGACCGCTGGCAGCGTCCGTCGTTCCGTTTCACGGACGGCGAGCTTCTGGTGACGTGGCGGGACGGCGGCAAGCAGTTCGGCTACTGGTCGGCCCGCCCCTCGGACACCTTCCCCCTCGGCGGCGAGCAGCTCGCCCACTGGTACGGCGCCAACGACGCCGGCGAACCGTCGATCCCGCTGCCCGGAGGCGGCCGGGCCACCGGCGGGCGCACGCTGCACACCGGTGACACCGTCCTGCCGCCGAGCCGCCGCATCCTCGGCGACGGCACCTCGTACTGGCGTGAGGGCCGGCAGGGGCGCATGCAGGTGTGGCTGGAGTACGACCCCGCCACCGGCACGCACGGTCGCGCTTCGCTGCCCGCCTTCCTGCAGACGGGCATCCGCGAGGACGCCTCCCTGCTCCAGCAGCACTGTGCGGTGCTGCCGCTCCAGCCCGGTCTGGAGCACAGCCCGTTCGGCACGGACGGCACGGTCCTCGGGCGCTGGGTGCGCGAGGAGGGCGAGGGCGCGGAGGCCCGCACCACCGCCGGTACGCCGGACGGACGCACGGTCTCCCTGCCGAAGGGCCGCGACGGCGTCGTACGGGGCGTGCCGGTCGGCGCGCTGCGGCTCCCCGGAGGGGCCGAGCCCGTCGTCGTCGCCCTGCACCGGGGGATCGCCTTCTACACGGCGGACGACACCTCCGAGGCCGGGGAGTCGGGGCGCGTGACCCCGCTGGAGCGGGGCGGCGAGTTCGCCGCCGGCACGCGGCTCGTCCCGCCGGTCGACTTCTGGCACGCGCTGCGGCCACGGGACGAGGCGGCGTCGGCGGTCCTGCGGTCGCTGACCGACGAGCAGGCGGCCGCGGTGCTGCGCGCCGGGGCGGAGGCGCTTGCCGAGCATGCCGTGCGGTGGGCAGCGGCCAGGGCGACCGAGGCGGCCACGGCGGCTACGGCGGCTACGGCGGCTACGGCGGCTACGGCAGGGAGTTCCCCGGGGGCGGGAGCCGCCGCCCCCGGCCACCCTGCCCTTCCCAGCTCCGACGAGGTGCTGCGCGGGACGGTCTCCCGTTGTCTGCCCGGTGTCACCGAGCCGCACCTGCTCACCGGGGTCTCCGCCCTGGTGCGCGCGGTGCTGCGGCTCGCGGAGTCGACCGCGGCGTTCGTGGCACCGCCGGTGGAGCTGAAGCCGGTGGAACGGCGGCGCGTCGCGGGCATGTTCCTCGACTTCAGCCCCCGGCACGCCGACGACCAGACGCTGCGGGAGGCCACCGCGGGCCTCGCCGACCAGCAGGGCTGGTGGGGCGGCGGGCAGGAATGGAGCGGCGTGCGGCAGATCCGCGCCGTGAACCACGTGCTGTCCGGCAAGCCCGCCGACGGCAGGCCGCTGCCCGAGCGCTCCCGCTCGACGGGGTCCGCCGAGGGCTGGCGCAGCGACGACTTCACCGTCCCCGGCATCGGCCGGATGATGTGGCCGTCCCTGCTCGACGTGTTGCGGCCGCTCGCCTACCGCGCCGCCTCCCCGGTCGTGACCGAGGCGCACCGGGAGGGCCTCCTGGTGCTGTTCGAGTTGATCGCGGACGGCCCGCTGGCCGCCGCCGACGGCGGCGCTCTGCGGGAGATCGTGCTGAGCGAGCCACAGGACAAGCACGAGCGCCTCGGTCAGGTGCTGCGGCGGGACGGTCGCACGGTCGTCGTCCTCGGCTGCCAGCAGGTGGACCGGGCGAACGGGCGTGTGCACTGGCTGGCCCTGGACCACGATCCGTCCGGCGCGTTCGGCGCGATCGCCCACTTCGTGCTGGAGCGGGAGACCGCGCACCCGCCGGTGTTCCCCGCGGACGCCCTGGCCGCCGTCACCGAGCTGATCCGGGACAAGGGCGCCGCCCCTTGGCAGCCGGGCGCGCCGGACGCGCTCACCGCAGCGACAGGGGGCGGGCTCGGACCCGTTCAGTCGGCGCTGCTGCTGGCCGGCAAGCCGGCGGAGGTGGCCACGGAGGTGCTCGCGACGATCGGGCTGAAGCCCCGCCAGAAGACCTTCGGGGACAGCATGCTGACCTCCTTCCGGCGCGGCGACGGGCCCGCCCTCGTCGGCGCCCTGCTGCCCGACAGCCCCGGTGACCTGTGGACGGCCGGTCCGGACACGGCAGCCGCGGGACGCGTGTGGGAGGAGCGGTTCGGCGGGTTCGTCCGGCTCCCCGAGGACATCGCCGCCGATCTCGAACTCGCCGGGGTGTCCATCGGCTCGGTCGAGGACGTGCTCAACCCGACCCGGACGCCCTGGATCAGCCGCACCACCGTCCAGCGGCCCGGCAAGAACGGCGACCTCGTCCCCGACGACGCGCGGGCGCTGCCCGGCCGCTACCAGCTGACGAACGCCGTGGCCTCCCTGGCCGGGCTCGCCTACACCCTGCCGTACGGCCATCCGCTGCGCGCCGCCCTGCCGGAGGGGCTCGCCGCGGTGCGCCGGCGCCTCACGGACCCGGGACTGCTGCTCGATCTCGACGTCACCTGGGCGGAGAAGGGCACGACCGCGCCCGGACTGCGCAAGGCGTACGGTCTGCCCGCCACCGGCGGCACCGACGCGGACGGTCTGACGCGCCTGGGCGACGCGCTGGTCCTGCGCCCCTGGTACCAGGACCAGGAGGCGGTCCTGGTCCGCCCGGCCGGGCTGACCGGGCCCGACGACAGCGTGTTCGGGCTCGTCGAGGGGCTGGCCGGACCCGGACGGGGCAGCGGGCTGCGGGCGCTGCGGGCCCTCCTCGGCGACGACCTCTCCCGTGCGCTCGCCGCCGGCATCGGCCCCCGGGCATCCGACGGGCCCGGCGGGCACGCCCAGGACCCGACGGTAGCCGTGCCGGAGCTGGTCGCGGAGGTCTCCGGGGCGCACGGTCTGAGCGAGGACGCGGCGGCGCTCTACCTCCAGTTGCTCGCCCTGCCCGACCCCACGGACCGCAACTGCGCCCGCTGGACCGGCTGGAGGCCCGCCCGCATGAAGAAGGCCCGTGCCGAACTCACGGCGACGGACCTGGTCGTGGAGGCCAAGCGGCCGCGCGCCGGGCGCACCCTCTTCCTGCCGTGCGGCTGGCGCGACCTCAAGGCGCCCGCGCTGCCGGTCGAGGTGTGGAAGGAGCGCCTCTACCCGGTGGGCGAGCACACCCGCGCGGTGCCCCTGGTGCCCGTGCCCGAGCTGTTCACGCGCGCGTGGGACCGCGTCCGCGCCGGTGACGCCCCGGCCTACGAGGAACTCACCACCCGGGCCACCCGCAAGGGCCGCCGCCGATGACCACCGTCCCCCCGCACCTGGAAGAGCACGCGCCGATGACCACCGCCCTGTCCCCCGCCCCGGCCCGCCAGATCGTGCCGCGCGAGGATCTGCACGCCACCGAGCTGGCCTTCCTCGCCGCGTACGACGACGGGCCGCGTCCGCCCGCGTGGCGGCTGACCCCGCGCGCGGTCGTCACGTTCGTCATGGGCAGCGACGGGCGGGCCCTGAAGCTGCCCGACGGTGCCGGGGCGGCCGACGGGGTGCCGCGCCGGCTCGTGATCGAGGGCAAGTTCGTGGGTGACCGGGCCCTGGTCGAGCGGTGCGTGGTGACCCTCGCGGGCGAGCGCGGTCTGCTGCTCGTCGGCGAGCCCGGCACCGCCAAGTCCATGCTGTCGGAGCTGCTGTCGGCCGCCGTGTGCGGCACCAGCGGCCTGGTCGTGCAGGGCACGGCGGGCACCACGGAGGACCAGCTCAAGTACGGCTGGAACTACGCCCTGTTGCTGGCGCAGGGGCCTAGTCGGCAGGCGCTGGTGCCCTCGCCGGTGCTGACCGCCATGCGCCGGGGCGGCATCGCGCGGGTCGAGGAGGTCACCCGCTGTCTGCCCGAGGTGCAGGACTCGCTGGTGTCGTTGCTCTCCGAGCGGCGTATCGCCGTACCCGAACTGGCGGGCTCGGAGGACGCGTTGGCGCACGCGGCGCCCGGTTTCAACCTCATCGCCACGGCCAACCTGCGCGACAAGGGCGTCTCCGAGATGTCCGCGGCCCTCAAGCGCCGCTTCAACTTCGAGACGGTCGGCCCCATCCCGGACCTCGACGCCGAGACGGCGCTGGTGCGCAGCCAGGCGCGGGCGTCGGTGGAGCGGGCCGGGGCGCCGTTCCATGTCGACGACGCGGTGCTGGAAGCCCTGGTGACGGCCTTCCGGGATCTGCGCGAGGGCCGGTCGGCCGAGGGCTGGGAGGTGGAGCGGCCGTCCACGGTGATGAGCACCGCCGAGGCCGTCTCCGTGGCGGGAGCCCTGGCTCTCGCGGCGGCCTACTTCCCGGGGGACCGTGACGTGCTCGGCCTGCTGCCGGGGCACCTCCTGGGCGTGGTCCGCAAGGACGACCCCGCCGACGCGGCCCGGCTGCGCGGCTACTGGGACGGTCCCGTCCGCCGCCGCGCGGAACAGGGCTCCGCCACCTGGCGCACCCTGTGGGACCTCCGTACGGTCCTGGAGGGCTGACGGCCGTGTCCCTCTCCCCCCGCCTCACGCCGGTCGCGGCCGGCCCCCGCCTCGGTCCGGGCTCACCCGACGAGGCTCTCGCCGCCCTGACCGGCCCGGCGGCGCCCTACCTCGTCGGCGTACGGCATCACGCGCCGTCGCTGGCCGCGGCGATGCCCGCGCTGCTGGACGAGGCGAAGCCGGACGTGCTGCTCGTCGAGCTGCCGGCCGAGATGCAGGAGTGGCTGCCGTGGCTCGGGCACGCGGAGACGCGGGCCCCGGTCGCGCTCGCCGCCGCCCCCGGTGACGGGAGCGGCGGCGCGGGACCGGCGTTCTATCCGTTCGCGGACTTCTCCCCCGAGCTGGCCGCCGTGCGCTGGGCGGGCCTGCGGGGCGTACCGGTGATCGCCTGCGATCTGCCGCTCGCCGACCGGGCGTGGGGCGAGGGGCGGACCGCCGCTCCGGCGCCGGGTGTCGGCGGGCCGGGGCTGGCCGCCGCGCTGCGGGCCGGTCTGAGCGGCCGTTCCGGGGACGACCTGTGGGACCGGCTCGTCGAGGCCACCGCGCCGGGCTCCCCGCCGGAGGCCCTGCGCCGGGCCGCCCTGCTCACCGGCTGGGCGCTGCGCGAGGACGCGGCCGCGGCGGGCGGCGTGCCCGAGCTGGATCTGCGGCGGGAGCGGTGGATGCGGGCGCGGCTCGCTGAGGCCACCGCGGGCGGGGAGCGTGCCGCCGTGGTGGTCGGGGCCTTTCACGCCCCGGCGCTGACGGGGCAGCAGGCGCAGGGGACTGAACAGGCCGGGGAGGCCGCCGACGCCAACGGCCCCGCCTGGACCACGTCCCTCATCCCCTACACCTACGCCCTGCTGGACGAGCGGTCCGGCTATCCGGCGGGCATCCGGGACCCGGAGTGGCAGGACATGGTCCTGCGCGCGGCGGGCGATCCGGAGGCGCTGGAGGAGGCGCTGACGCGGGCGGCCGTCCGCGTCTGTGCCGAGCTGCGGAGCCTCGGTCATCCGTCGGGGCCCGCCGACGCGCGGGAGATCGTCCGGCTCGCCTCCGATCTGGCCCGGCTGCGCGGGCTGCCCGCGGCGGGCCGGGGTGAGCTGGTCGAGGCCGTGCAGACGGTACTGACGCAGGGTGAGCCGTACGGGCGGGGGCGGGCCGTGGCGCGGGCGATGGAGCGGGTGCTCGTCGGTACCCGCACCGGGCGGCCCGCACCGGACGCGCCGCGCTGCGGTCTGGCCCCCGCGGTGGAGGCCGAGGTGGCGGAACTGGGCCTGCCCGGACCGGAGGACGGGGTGCCCGGTGCGGCGCGGGATCTGCGTCTGGACCCGCTGCGGTCCGACCTCGACCGGCGCCGCGAGCTGCTGCTGCGCCGGCTGACGGTGTGCGGGGTGCCGTACGGGGAGGCCAAGGAGGTCGTCGGCGCGGGCGGTGCCGAGGCGGTCACCTCGCGCTGGGAGGTGCGCTGGACACCCGCGACGGCGGCCATGCTCACCGCCGCCGGCGTGCGCGGGGTCACCTCCGCCCAGGCCGCCGAAGGCGTGTTGCGCGAGCGGCGACGCCTGGAGGGGGACGAGGGCGGGCCGACGGCCGCGCAGGCTCTCGACGGGCTGGCGGGGGCCGCCGAGTGCGGTCTGACCGCGCTCGCGGACGAACGGCTCGCCGACATCGCCGAGGCACTCCCCCTCGCCGGCACTCTGCCCGAACTGCTGGCCGGACTGGCCCTGCTGGACCGGCTGCGGGCCGGTCACATCCCCGGTCTCGGTGACGACGAGAACCGTACCGCGCGGGCGGTGGGCGTGGCCGAGCTGCTCACGTCGGCGGCGGTGCGCCAGGTGGACGGCCTGACCGGCTCCGAGGACCTGGAAGACGCCCACGCCCTGCTCGAACTGGCCCACCGCGCCGACGTGTTGGGTGGCATCCGGCTCACCGACGCCCTCGCCCGGCTGGCCGCCGACGGCTCCCCGCTGATGCGCGGCGCCGCCGGGGCCGTACGCGTGCTGCTCGGGCAGGAGGACCCGCGGGTGTTCGGGGACCGGGTGGCCTCCTGGGTCGACGCGGCCGTCGACCCGGACTCGCGGGCCGCGCTCACCGCGCGGCTCGGCGGGCTGCTGACCGCCGCCGGCCCTCTGCTGGAGGCCGCGGCGCCCGCGCTGGAGCCCCTGCTCGACCGGGTCTCGGACCTGCCCGACCGGGAGTTCCTCGACCGGCTCCCGGCGCTGCGCGGCGGCTTCGACGCCCTCAGCCCCGCCGCCCGCGACCGCCTGCTGGCGGCCGTCGAGGAGCGCCTCGACGTGGCGCACATCGCGGACACCGGCGGTGTCGACCCGGCCGCGCTCGCCGCCTGGACGCGGGCGGACCTCGCCGCGCGCGAGACCCTGCGGACGCTGGGACTGCTGCCCGCGCCGGCCCCGGCGGATGCCGGGTCCGCGGCCGAGGGCGGGACGGCGGCACCCCGGGCCGAGGGCGGCCTGCTCGCCCCCGGAGATCGCTGGCGGCTCGTCCTGGGCCGCCGGAAGGACCAACTCCCCTCTTCCGCCGCCTTGTTGGCGACCGCGCTGGACGAGCTGTACGGCAGCGGACGCGGGGAGGGCAGCCGAGGCGATCTGACCGGGCCGGGCTCGGGCGGCGGCCGGGAGGTGCCGTATCCCGGCGTGCGGGAGTGGTCGGAGGAACTGGCGGTGCTGTTCGGTCCGGGTATCCGGGAGGAGGTGCTGGCGGTGGCCGCCGCGTCGGGCCGCAAGGACGTGCTCGCCGAGCTGGACGCGGACAGCGTGCGCCCCTCCGTCGACCTGCTGCGCACGGTGCTGCGCCACGCGGGCGGCCTGCCCGAGGCCCGGCTGGCGGCACTGCGTCCGCTGGTCCGGCGGCTGGTCGAGGCCCTGACCCGCGAACTCGCCACCCGGCTGCGGCCCGCCCTGCACGGCACGGCCCTGCCGCGCCCCAGCAGACGTCCGGGCGGCGGCCTCGACCTGCCCCGCACACTGCGCGCCAACCTGGCGACCGCGCGCCGTGCCCCCGACGGCACGATCCAGGTCATCCCCGAACACCCGGTGTTCCGCACGCGCGCGCGGCGGTCCGCCGACTGGCGGCTGATCCTGGTCACGGACGTGTCGGGGTCCATGGAGGCGTCCACGGTCTGGGCCGCGCTCACGGCGTCCGTACTGGCCGGGGTGCCGACCCTGTCCACGCACTTCCTGGCCTTCTCCACCGAGGTCATCGACCTCACCGGGCACGTCGAGGACCCGCTGTCGCTGCTGCTGGAGGTCAGCGTGGGCGGCGGCACGCACATCGCGGCGGGCCTGCGGCACGCCCGCGAGCTGGTCACGGTGCCCTCGCGCACCCTCGTCGTGGTCGTCAGCGACTTCGAGGAGGGCTACCCGCTCGGCGGGCTCCTCGCCGAGGTCCGCGCACTCGTCGGGGCGGGCTGTCACGTCCTGGGCTGCGCGAGCCTCGACGACACGGGACGGCCCCGCTACTCCACGGGCGTCGCCGGTCAGCTCGTCGCCGCGGGCATGCCCGTGGCCGCCCTCAGTCCGCTCGAACTCGCCCGCTGGGTAGGGGAGAAGATCGCATGAGCCCGGACCTGCCTCCGGATCACCTGACTCCGGGCCTGACCCCGGACAGCCCCGGCCCGGGGCTGCCTCCGGTCTCCCCGTCCGTCACCGCCGAGCTGGTCGGGGCGCTGTCTCCCCGGCTCCGCAAAAGGCTGGACGCGGGGATCGCCAAGCTCGCGGCCCGACCGGCGGTGCGTGACGGCGACACGGTGCGGATCGCCGTCGACGACGACACCGACCTCGAACTGCATGCCCCCGGCGGGACGGTGACCAGCGCGGACGCCATCCGCTGCGGGTGCCTTCTGGCGCCGGACTGCCTGCACCGCGCGGCCGCCGCCTCGGCCGCACCGGTGGCCGACGACGCGACGGAACCGCCTCGGAAGGCACAGGAGGCACGCCAGGCACAGCAGGAACAGGAGGAGGCCGAGACCGCCGGACCCGAGGAACGCGCCGCCGCCCGTGCGGTGTTCGCCGCGGCGGCCGCCGTCCTGGAGGCCGGCACGGACGGGGCCGGCGCCGTGCTCCAGGCCGAGCTGCTGCGCGCCGCGCACACCGCACGCCTCGCGGGTCTCCCCCGGGCCTCGGCCGCGGCGGTCTCCGTGGTCACCGGGGTGCGCGCGGCCCGCTCCGCCGACCCGGCGTACCGTCTCGCCGACCTCGCGGACGCACTCGGTGGCGCTCTGGGCGTGGCCCACCGTCTCCCCCACGCCACGGGTGCCGACCTGGCCCGACTGCGCGGCACGGCACGGCAGCCGTACCGCCCGGACGGCTCCCTGCGGCTGTACGGCCTGTTCTCCGAGCCGGTGCTCACGGCCACCGGGTACGCGGGTGCGGTCACCTGGACCGCCGACGCCGAGGGCCGGCTCTACACGGTGTCCGACGTGGCACCCGGCGGCCCCGGCCGCGCGACCGACGCCGCCGACCGTGCCGTGCGGATCGGCGACACGTCCCTGACGCACCGTGAACTGGCGCGCGCGGGCCTCGCCGTGTCGGGCGCCACCGTCTCGCCCACGGGGCGCCTCGGCGCGGGGGCCGGGGTGCGGGCGGTGCGTGCGTCCGGCGCCGCATGGCGCGGCGAGCCGCTCGACCGGCTGTGGGCCGTACCCGTCGCCGACCAAGTGGCTCGGGCTCTCGATGGCGGTCATGACCTGCTGTTCCTCGACGTGACGCTCATGGGCACGGTCCGGGAGGCGACGGGTGACTGTCTGCTGGCCGACTGTGCGGGTCTGCCGCTGCGGCTGGCCACGGCGCACGACGCTCCCGCCCTGCCGTACCGCGACAATCTGCGTCTGCTGGCGGCGGCCGGGGGCAGCGGGCTGCGGGTCGTCGCCCGGCTGGCACCCGGACCGCTCCCCCGCGCGCTGCTGCTGGCCGCCGAGCACCCGAGCGACCCGGCCGCCCGGGTGGACCTGGGTCTCGACCGGCTCCAGCACGCCGACCTGCCCGCGGTGAAGACGCCGGCCGCCGCTTCGGCTCCGGTCGTGGACGAGGCGCCGCTGCATCTGTTGCGCCGACGGGTCCACCAGGCCGTGTCGGGAGGCCGCCGTGTGCTGGCCTTCCCGGGGAGCGCGGCGGGCGACGGGGCCCGGTTGCGCCGCGTGGGGCTCGGCACGGCGGGGGACCTCCTCGACGGGCTGCACGCCGCCGCGGCGGACCGCGCGCGTGACGCGTTCGGGCGGCTCCTGCCGTCCGACTCGGGCCGTTTCGCGGGCGCGTGGCTGGCGGCGGCGGTGTACACCGGCGGGGTCGAGCGGGCGCTGTGCGCGCAGGCTTGGGGGGTGAGCGCGGTTCCGGCGTGAGGGCGATCGATTCCGGTGTGACGGCCGCCGGGGTTCCCCGCTCCTTTAGGTCAGGACCTGGCCTGTATCCCTCCTAACGTGGTCCACGAACGCGGAACACACCCCACGGAGACGGAGACCCACCATGTCCCAGAACAACCCCGCCACCCTCGCCCCGGCCCTCACCGGGGAGCGCGCCGACCTGCTGGAGACCCTGGCCAAGCACCGCGACTTCCTGCGCTTCACCACCAACGGCCTGACCGACGAGCAGGCCGGGCTGCGGACCACGGCCAGCGAGCTGTGTCTCGGCGGCCTGATCAAGCACGTCACCTCGGTCGAGCGGAACTGGGTCTCGTTCATCGTGGACGGCCCGTCGGCGATGGGCGACTTCGAGAACATGACGGAGGACGACTTCGCGCGGCGGGCCGACGAGTTCCGGATGCTGCCGGGCGAGACGCTGGCGGAGGTGCTGGAGAACTACGCCGAGGTGGCTCGCCGAACCGACGAGCTGGTCGCGTCCCTGCCCGATCTCGACGCGGCGCACCCGCTGCCGGCGGCGCCGTGGTTCGCGCCGGGCAAGCAGTGGTCGGCCCGCCGGGTGCTGCTGCACGTGATCGCCGAGACCTCGCAGCACGCGGGGCACGCCGACATCATCCGCGAGTCCCTGGACGGCGCGAAGACCATGGGCTGAGCCTGTTCCCCGTCAGGACACCTGGAACAGATGCCCGTGCCAGGGCCCGAGGTCCACGAACAGTCCCTGGTCGGCCAGTTCGTCGCCCTCGCGGTCGTACGTCCGTGAGGTGAGCAGGTCGGTCAGGCGGAGCGTGCGGCCTCGCAGGTCGTCCCAGGGGAGGGGCAGCCGTGCCCGGGCCGGGCGGTCGGAGTGGTTGACGACGACCAGGTGGCGGGCGTCCGGGTGGGTCCAGGTCCAGCTGAGCAGCGCGCGGTGGCTGTCGTTGTCCGGCCGGCCGGTCGGCGTCGACGGCCGCCACTCGCCCCGGCGTACGGCCTTGGCGGCCCGCAGCAGCCGGCCGTAGAAGTCGCGCAGTGCCTCGTCGGCCGGTTCGGTCGGCCGGCGGGAGAGGAAGACCGGCGGGCGGACCCGGCGGCCCTCGAACTGGCCCTCGTGCCAGAGCGTCGCGCCGGGCAGGGTGGCGACGGTGAGGGCCGCGGCCCGTCCCCGCTCGCCCGGCAGGGCTGCGGCGGCCCGGGGTTCGTCGTGGTTCTCCAGGAAGCGGACGAGGCCGCGCTGGTGGGTGAGGTCGGCCCGCAGATGGGCGCGGACGGCGTCGGCGTCCTCGTGGAGCAGACGGTCGTACAGCCGCTTGTCGTAGCAGTGGTCGAACCCCTGCTGCTGGAGGGCGTGTTCGAGTCCCCAGTACACCTCGGCGACCAGCAGCAGGTCCGGATGGCGGGCGCGGACGCGCGGGACGACGTACGGCCAGAAGTCCTCGGCGGGAACCGGTCCCGCGGCCTCGCCCCAGGTTCTGGCGAAGATGTCGTTCATCATCAGCATCGCCATGTCGCAGCGCACGCCGTCCGCCTGCTCGCCGATGGAGACCAGCGTGTCCACGGTCGCCCGGCGCAGGCCGTCGCCGAAGGCGTTGAGCTGGACGACGTCGGGCCACGGCGGGAAGTACGGGTCGCGGCCACGGGCGTAGATCCGCCCGCCGGTCTCGATGTAGGCCCCCGGTGCGCGGGACAGGTCGTCGGCGGTGCCCTGGATCAGCCGGGCCGGGTGCGTGGCGAGCCAGGGATGGTCGGGGGCCACGTGGTTGGGCACGAAGTCGAGGATCAACCGCAGTCCGCGGTCCGCCAGTCGGGCGCGGGCGGCGGCCAGTCCGTCGGGTCCGCCGAGGGCCGCGTCGACGACGTAGTTCCGTACGCAGTACGGGGACCCGGCGATGTCCGTCTCGGTGAGGTCGGGCAGGGCCGCCCGGAACGACGCGAGCAGGGTGTCGTCGCGCAGCGCGATCGCCAGACCGGCCGGGCTGCGCTCCCAGACGCCCATCAGCCAGATGGTGTCGATGCCGGGCAGGGCCATCCCGTCCCAGACCTCGCCGGGCACCTCGCCCAGGGTGACGCGGCGACCGTATCGCTCGCTCAACTCCGTGAGCCAGACGCGGGTGTTGATCTCGTGGATCACCGTCATGGCAGCGGTTCCTCGCGTTGGCGCACCGGTTTGAGGGACTCCCGTCCACCGCGGTGCCAGTCGTCGGAGCTGAGGCTGTGGAACAGGGTCGCGGTGGCCGCGACGAGCCCGGTCCAGCCGGTCTGGTGGGAGGCGCCGAGCCCCGCGCCGTTGTCACCGTGGAAGTACGCGTAGAAGAGGAGGAGGTCCTTCCGGTGCGGGTCCCTGGCGAACTTGGGCTGTGCGCCGTGCACGGGCCGGTGACCAGTCCTCCCGTACGGTCCCCCACTGCCGCTCGCCCGGTACGGGCCCCAGCGCCGCCAGGGTGCCACCTTGTCGTCGGCCTGCGCGAGCCGCCGTCGTTCGGCGTCCGCCGCGCCACCACCGTGCGTCATCGCCCGTCCTCCTCGCCACGCGCCATGTGCCTCCACGGTCGGCCCGGTCGTGCGGGGCCGCAATGGCAGCGCGGCGGGCCGGCGACGCTGGGGCCTGCGCGGGCCGCTCAGGGTGCGCCGACGGGCTCGGCGAAAAGCACCTGGCACAGCCGGGTGGGTGAACGCTACGATCACCGCGATGACAACTCACTCTGCTGACAGATTGGGGGACCCCACCGCGCAAGGTGAGAGCTGATGCTCACCCCACCCGCGATCGGGGATTCCCGCCTTTCCTTCTGGCTGCGCGTGCGCGAGTTCGCCGTGCCGCCCTCCATGATCGAGACTGCGACCGCCCGCCGCCTCGCCGGTGACTGGGCGGGGGCGTGCGCCGCCGCAGGCTTCGACGTCGATCTCAATCTGCGCTCCGTGGCCCGTAGCCATCACCCGGAGCTTGCGGCCCGGGTCCGGGCCGACCTCCGGTGCCTGGCCCCCGACCTGCTGCGCTGGCACATGCCGAGGATCGCTCCCGACGGGCTGCTCCGCCCGGGGCTGACCCTCACTCTGGCCCGCTACGACTCCTCGGGGCGGGACGGCGTGAGCCCGGTGCACCTCGTCGTGCGGACACCGCCGGCCTGGGCGGACGCCGGTCAGCGGATCAGCCTCACGCTGTGGGACGGCTCCGGCGCGGACTACGGCGCCGACGTCTGCCGCCATCCGCATCCCCGTCCCAGCCGCCGGTTCCGCTTCGACCTGCACCGCCATCTGTGGGATGCGGGGCGTGCCGACGACCTGCGCGTCCGGTCGGGGGCCGACGGACCGGCCGCCGACGGTCACCCCGCCGTGCCGGCGGCGGTCCCGGACGGGTACCGCTGTGCCGTCGGCCGATGGGCGGCCGAGGCGGAGATTCTGCTGCGCGCCGAGCGACGGCCCGCCGGGCCGGTCCTGGTGCGGTGCGGGGGGCGGCACCGGCTGGTGCTGGACGTACGGGGTGACGCGGCGGCTTCGGCGCCCGCGTCGGGCGTCGTGCCTGAGATCTCCGGGTCGGCGCCCGCGTTTCCGGGCCTGACCGATGTCGCCGGTTCGGCGCCCGCGTGGCCCGTCCGGCACGAGGTGTCCGGGTCGACATGCGAACTGCCCGTCGGGCACGAGGTGTCCGGGCCGACGTCCGCGTGGCCCGTCCTGCACGAAGTCTCCGGTGCCGCGTCCGAACGGCCCGTCCCGCCCGAGGTCGGCGGGTCGACGTCCGCGTGGCCCGTCCTGCACGAAGTCTCCGGTGCCGCGTCCGAACTGCCCGTCCTGCCCGATGCGGCGACCTGGGTGCCGCCCGACCTGGAGCTGATCCGCGCCGGCGCGATCGACGTCGATCGGCTGCATCCGTTGGTGGCCTCGGCGCTGGTGCCGGGGCACGTGCCGGCCGGTCCGTCCCGTCCGCCGGACCCGGCGGGACAGCCGCGCCTCGTCGAGTGCCGGGGAGCCCGGCACCGTATCGGCCTGGTCGACGGGGTGCTGGCCCCGCTGGACCACGCCCCGGACGAGATCCGACGGGAGGAGTTGCTGGTCGCACTGACCGGCACCCCGCTCCCGTGCCTCCAGGCCATCGACGAGGCCCACCGTCACCCGGACTGTCTCACCGGCGTCCGCGAACGCCTGGTCCACGGTGACATCGCCGGTGCGCTGGCCGTCGTCGAGGGCCTGCTGGGTCCCGGCGCGCTGCTGCGCGACGGCGCGCTGCGGGACGCCCTGGAGGCGGCCGCGCGGCAACGGATCACGTACGGGCTGTACCGGGCTGGTCTGATCGGATCCGGCCGCGCCCGCCCCGAGGGCGCCCGCCGCCCCCGGGCGGGCCGCTCGCGCCCACGACACGGCACCTCCCGCTGAAGGTCACGACCCACTCCGTCTGCCAGGGCTTCCGGCCCTGCCCTCACTCGTCGCACCACGAACCCAAGGTGATCACACATGCCCACTCGCACCGCTGCCCCCGCCAACGACTCCTGCCCCGTCTCCCAACTCGACGTGGCCGGTGGGCTGTTGGCCGTACTGCGTGATACGACGACCGAACCGCGGCCCGACACACAGCTGGAGGCCCTGACCCTGGCCGTGGCCGCCGATCTGCCCGTACTGCTGTGGGGCGAGCCGGGGATCGGCAAGACCGCGGCCCTGACCCAGCTCGCCGAGTCCCTGGACCTGCCGCTGACCACGGTGATCGCCAGCGTGCACGAGCCGTCCGACTTCTCGGGCCTGCCCGTCGTAGGCGACGATCCGGCCGTGCACGGGGTTCCGATGGCGCCGCCGGACTGGGCGGTGCGACTGGTGCGGGCCGGTCGCGGGCTGCTGTTCCTGGACGAACTGTCCACCGCGCCGCCCGCCGTGCAGGCCGCCCTGCTCCGACTCGTGCTCGAGCGCAGGATCGGTGCCCTGCAACTGCCGCCGGGCGTCCGCATCGTGGCCGCCGCCAACCCGCGGTCCTCCGCGGCCGACGGCTGGGAACTGAGCCCGCCGCTCGCCAACCGGTTCGTCCATCTCCAGTGGACCCACGACCACGACGTCGTCGTACGCGGCCTCGGCGGGACCTGGCCCCGGGCCACGCTGCCCCGGCTCGACCCCGACAAGGTGCCGCAGGCCGTGGACTTCGCCCGGCGCGCGGTGTGCGGGCTGCTGACCGCCCGCCCCACGCTCGTGCACCGACTGCCCAGCGGCGAGGCCCGCCGGGGCGGTGCCTGGCCGTCGCCACGGAGCTGGGACATGACGCTGACCCTGATCGCCTTCGCCACGGCGGCAGGCTCCTCGCGGGACGTGCTGTCCCTGCTGGTCAGGGGGACCGTCGGGGACGGTCCGGGGCTGGAGATGCTGGCCGGTCTGGACCGGATGGATCTCCCGGACCCCGAGGCCGTCCTCGCCGACCCGACGGGGATCGACCTGCCCGAACGCGGGGATCTGCGCCAGGCGGTGCTCGACGGGGCGGTGGACGCGGTCCGCAAGCGCCCGGACAGGTCCCGCTGGGACGCGGCGTGGACGCTGCTTGTCCGGGCCGTGGAGACCGGGCCGCCGGACCTGGTGGTCGTGCCCGCGACCACCCTGGCCTCGCTGCGCCAGGCCGACTGGGACGTTCCGGCGACGATCGAGCGACTCGCCGGGGTGGTGTCCCTGTCCCGCAGGGCGGACCGGGCGGCGGCCCGCTCCGTCCCGACGGGGGCCCGCCGATGAACCAGGACACCACGGGGACCCTGGACCTCGACAAGCTCTTCGCCGCCCGGCTGCACGCCGCGCGGGCCCGTCCCTACCTGGCGACGGCCCTGTTCGCCCTGCACACCGTGGAGTCGCGGAACGTCCCGACGATGGCCGTCGACCAGCACTGGCGGTGCTACGTCTCGCCGTCGTTCGTCGACCGGACGCCGGTGGAGGAACTGGCCGGCGTCTGGGTGCACGAGGTCTCCCACCTGCTGCGCGACCACCACGGCCGCAGCGACCGGGTCGCCCGCCAACGCGGCCTGACCGGCCCCGGGGAGCGGCTGCGGATGAACATCGCCGCGGACATGGAGATCAACGACGACGCCTTCGGCGACGGGCTGCTGCAGCCCGAGGGAGCCGTCCGGCCACAGTCCCTGGGGCTGTCCCAGGGCGAACTGATGGAGGACTACCTGCGTCAGTTCCGGCTCGGGCCGCGCACGCAGGAGATGGCCTGGCTGGACTGCGGCAGCGGGGCCGACGGACTCGACCGGGAGTGGGACCTCGGCCCCGACGGCGCGAACGGTCTGAGCGGGCAACAGCGGGACGCCGTCCGGTTCCGCGTCGCGCAGGGCATCGTCGGCCACCCCGGGCGCGCCCCGAAGCGGTGGCAGCGGTGGGCGGAGGAGGCGTTCCATCCGCCGCAGCCGTGGCGGGAGTTGCTGGGCGCGGCGGTCCGCTCCGCGGCCTCCGGTCCCGGCGTCGGGGAGGACTACACCTACGGCAGGCCGTCGCGGCGCTCGGCCGGTGTGCCCGGTGTCGTCCTGCCCAGCCTGCGGCGCAGACCGCCCCACGTCTCGGTGATCATCGACACCTCGGGGTCGGTCAGCGACGCCGAACTGGGCAGCGCCATCCTCGAAGTGGCCGCGATCGCCCGCGCCGTGGGCGGCCGACGCGACCTGGTCACGGTACTGCCGTGCGACGCGGCCGCCCGGATCGTGCACCCGCTGTGCCAGGGCGAGGGCATCCCCCTGATGGGCGGTGGCGGTACGGATCTGCGCACGGGCTTCGCCAAGGCGCTCCGGTCGCCGCCGCGACCCGACGCCATCGTCGTCCTGACGGACGGTCAGACGCCTTGGCCCACCTCGCGACCGCCGTGCCGGACCGTGGTCGGGCTGTTTCCCAGGAGAGGCGGGACGGAAGGGTCGTGGGACGAGGACAACCCCGACTACGTGCCGGACACGCCACCCGCGTGGGCCCGGGTGGTGGAGATCGGCTCGGTGCCTTCGGGGGGACATCGGTGAGGCGGCCCACAAGGTCGGCGGGGCGTCCGTGAGGTCGGAGGGCCGGTGCGGGCGTCCGCGCGAGGGCGTCCCTGCGGGTTGGGGGGCCGGTGCGGGCGCCCGCGCGAGGGCGTCCGTAAGGGCGCTGCGGAGGCGCTCGGAAGCGCGGCCCGGCCTGCCGGCCCCACCTCCTTGGTGGAGCTACCCCTACCTCCGGTTCGGTGGGCCGCTCCCTCGTTCCCGGGAGCGGAACACGGCATCGTTCAACACGGCGGAACCGAAGCCCGGTTGCAGCTCGACCGAAGCCCGGCAGCCGCTGCCGTGAACCCAGTCCCAGAGGCCGAGTCCCGAGGCCCGACGCCCCGAGTCCCACCCGGAAGGTATCCGCGATGACGTCGCCCGTCCTGCCGAGGCCGAAGCCGCAGCCCGTGCACCAGCCGCTGCGCACGGACGGCGCGACCGGTGAGCGGCCCGCGGTGGCCGCGGCTCCGTCGGCGACGCCCGGCCCGCTCGCCTCCTTCGTCCGGTTCGTGGTCTGCGGCGGCGGGGTGGGGCTCCTCTCCGGCGCCGCCGTCCCGCTGCTGGCCACGCTGATGCCGTGGGCCCTGGCGAACGCGGTGATCACCCTGGCCTCGACGCTGGTGTGCACCGAATTGCACGCCCTCTTCACCTTCGGCACCGGTCGACGCGCCGGGTGGCGCAGGCACCTCCAGTCCGCCGGTTCGGCCACGGCCGCCTACGGGGTCACCTGCGCCGCGATGTTCGTGCTGTACGCGGTCCAGCCGTCCCCCGGCCTGGTCACGCAGCAGGTCGTCTACCTGGGCGCCGCCGCCCTAGCGGGCACGGGACGCTTTCTGGTGCTGCGGCTGTTCGTGTTCGCGGACGGCACCCGGAAGGGAACGGCCGCGGGCGCGGGCGCGCAGGGCGGAGCGGCCGGGAGCTGGGAGAGCGGAGCGGCCTCGGGCCCCGAGAGCGGAGCGGCCGTGCCGACCGCGGTCGTACCGTCCGCCCTCACCCGGCCCGTCCTGGCCGTCGCCTGCTGACCCGACGTACCGCTACGCCGACGGGCCGAGGTCGCCCTCGATGACGGAGACGGTGATCAGCGGCCGGTCCCACAGGGCGAGGATCTCGTTGGCGAGGTCCACGACGGGGAAGGGGATGCCGCTGCCCGTGCACCTCGATGGAGGCGGCCGCCAGGCCGCGCGGTACGGCTCCGGCGTCGAGGAGGACACGCCAGTCCTCCGGCCCCAGGTCCAGGAACTCCAACCCGGTCAGCTCGGCGATCTCCAGCGGGTCGGCGAGCGTACCGGGGTAGGCGGTGAGCGTGCGCAGCCGGGGCAGCCCGGTGACCGGGGCGAGGCTGAGCGGTTTCCCCTCCCACACGCCGATGCTCAGGACCTCCAGCTCGGGGTGGACGGCGGCCTCGACGCTGTCCAGGGCGGCGCGGTTGACCCGGGCCACGGCCGGCTGCTTGTCCCGGCGTGACCTGCCGCGCTCGTCGCTGCGCCGCCTCAGTACCAGGTCGGTGAGGGAGTCGGCGACCAGGTCGGCGCCGATGCTCTCCTCGTGGCTGAGGACGATGATCTGCCCGATGTGGCCGCACGGACCGGGGGTGAGGTCGACGGCTATCCGGTCGCCGCCACCGGTGTCGGCGAAGACGATCCAGCCGGCCGAGCCGACCACTCCCTGCACGGTGGCGTCCGGCCGGGTGACGACCGCTTCCATCGCCCCGTACCGCCACGGTGACGTGCGGGACGCCGGGTCGGCGATGTACACGTCGTCCAGGGAGAAGAGTTCACAGCCGACCGCCTGGACGACGCGTTCCGTCACCTCCTGGTCCCCGCCCCAGTCCTGCCACCGCCCCCGTGTCACCCGGTAGAGCGCCCTGAGTTCCTCGGGCAGGGTGACGCCCAGGCGCGTCTCCGCGGCGGCGAGGTCCGCGTCGGTGGCACCGACGCCGTCGGGGAGCCGCTCACGGAGCGTCCGCTCCAGCAGTGCCGGGTCCGCCGACGGGGCCGGCACCGCGCCGGGCACCGGATCGGGGAGGCGGCGCCAGGGCGCGGGGACGGCGCCCTCGACCAGCACGAGCGAGCTGGGGTGCGGGCCTCCGACGCCGGGCTCCACCGCGGTACTCGGGTTGAGCAGGCGGAGCACGGTCCGCCCGGTCGGCGCGATCTCAGCCGTGAACGGGATGCTGTCGACGCCGGCCTCCGTGAGCGCGCTCTGCACGCGCTGCACGGCGTCGAACTCGGCCCGCATGTCGTCGCGCTGGGCGGCCTCTCCGGGCATGGGGAAGCCACGCTGGATGGGCAGGCTCCATCCGTAGGGTCCGATCTGTCCGGCCACGTACCCGCCCGGAGCGGCCAGGTCCTCCGCGTTACTGGCCCGGACCAGCCTCAGCACGGGCTCCCAGGTGGCGAATTCATGAAGCGAGGACAACAGCGGGCTCCTGTCGGTGGGGTGAACGGTGACGGTCGGACGGTGTGCGGTGATGATCGTCCGGTGCGTGCGGTGATGATCGTCCGGTGCGTCAGCCCCGGACAGGTGCCGGCGCCACCTGCCCCACCTGCCCAGTCGGCCCAGTGAGCCTCTTCAGCGTTTCGCGGGCCCGGGTGGCCAGTTGCTCGTCGGCGCGGATGATCTGGTTCTCGATCCCGCCGGTCACCACCCGCCGGTCGCCCCGGGCCAGGCGCTCGATGCGGTGCAGGTGCTCGTCGGTCAGTGCGGCACGGCCCAGCGCCGACAGTGCCTCGAACGCGCTGTCGGCGTCGACGCCGCTCTCCGCCGCGTCCAGGACCTGCCCGGCGAGGACGGTGCGCTCCAGCGGACCGCACAGTTCCTCCTCGGGGAGCGCGGCCAGCAGCGCGAGGACGGCGGCCGGTGCGTGCAGTGGTGTGCCGAGGAGTTCCTCCAGCGCCGGGCGCAACGGCCGGGCCGCGGATGCCAGCCGGGTGGCGAGGCGCGCCGTCCGCAGGGCCGTCCACCGGGTCCAAGGGCCGCGGTCGGCTCTGATGACGGCGTCGAGTACGGGGACCGCCGTCGCGGCGTCGCCGGTGATGTCCCAGAGTGCGGCGGCGAGTTCCGCGTCGGCGTCGAGCCGGGGGATCGACCGGCCTTCGGGCCGATCCGCCAGGGCGGCGCGTATCGCGGGCACGAGTTCCCCGGCGGCCTCCCCGAGGACGGTGACGAGCCGGGCGGCCTCGCGCAGGCGCCGCCCCGCGCCGGTCAGCTCGGCCCGTATCGCGGCGAGCAGCGGTCCGGGCTCGCCGGTCAGGTCGTGCAGGGCGCGCGCCGCGGACAGGCGTCCCTCGTCGGGACCGTGCAGGGCGGCCGCGCGCAGGTGTTCCGCCGAACGGGTCCGGGGCTCGCCGTCGGCCGGGCAGACCGCCGTGAGTGCGGTGGGGCCGGCGAGCGGGATCCTCGGCAGCGCGTCGAGGAGTTCGGGGACGGCGGGGGCGGCGCGCTGTCCCCAGGAGGCGAGAAGCAGGGCGAGGTGGATGGGCTCGTTACCCTTCGACTCCGGGTCGGCGAGGCGCCGTCGGACCGCGTCGAGCAGTGCGGCGTCGTAGGGGAACGGGGCGCTGACGGCCGTACCGTGTGCGCGGGCTCCGGAGGCCGCGGCGAGGGCCAGGGGACGTTCGGGCAGCCGCTCGGCGAGCAGCGGGGCCGCCAGGGCGGGGGCGGCGGTCACGAGCGCGGCGAGGGCCCGGTCGGCGAGGTCTCCGTTCCCCGCGGCGAGCCGGGCCAGTGCGGGGGCGCCGGCGCCGGCCTGCTCCGCGACCTTGTCGAGCAGGGACACCACGCCGTGCGGTGGCTCCGGTTCGTCGAGCAGTGGGAGCAGTGCGGGCAGCAGCCGCGCGGGCGCGGACCGGGACACCATGCACGCGTGGTCCGCCGCCCATACGGCTTCGGCGCGTACGTCCGGCGCCGGGATGCGCAGAGCGGCCTCCAGCAGTGCGAGGGCGGCCTCCCGTTCGTCGGCCGTGTCGCGCCGGAGCAGCCCGCCGGCCACGGCCTGGAGGGGTTCGCACTCCTCGAACGCGGAGACCAGGCCCTCGGCGGGCAGCGCGGCGAGTACGGCGTCGTGCTGTCGGTCGTCCCACGGCAGACCCGCCGCCAGGCAGGCGAGGACGGCGGTGACGCGCAGGCGGGCCGGACCGTCCGGCGCGAGAGCGGCCAGGGCCGTCGGGGCGCCGCGTGCCGGGTCGAGCCGGACCAGCGCGGTCACCAGCTCCGCCCGGACCGCGTCGTCGGTTTCCTCTTCCCACCGTCCCAGCAGCGCGGTCCATGCCTCGGCGGGGGCGGCCGTGTGCCCGGCCGCCCATACGGCGGCCTGCCGCACCGGTGCCTCCCCGGCGCCCGTGAGGCCGAGGACGCACGGGAGTTGTCCGGCCACCGCCGCACGGCAGGCGCCCGGTGCCACCCCGTGCTCGTCGGTGCTCTCGGCGATGCCGCCGAGCAGGACGAGGAGATCGGCGCTGCGGTGTCCGGCCGCCGCGAGGCGCGCGAGGAACGGCACCGCCTCGGCGGTCGCCGCGTAGACCGTGCCCTGGTGCAGGATGCTGCCGTACAGCTCGTCCAGGGCCCCGGCCGCGGTCTCCGGATCGTCGCCCGCGAGGGAGCGCAGGACGGCGGGGAGGTCCTCCGCGCTTCCGTAGGCGTGGTGCAGTTCCGGCCAGGGGCGGTCGTCGAGTCCGGCGAGGGCGAGCGTGCGATCCATGGGCGGGATCTTCGCAGAAGGGCCCACCGGCGCCGCCACCGCCCGGAGTTCGTCGGCTCGACGCCGCCGAACCCCGCCCGTCCCTGCCCGTACTGCTTCTACAGTGCGGGTATGGAGATCAGGTGCTCGCAATGCCAGGGTTTCGACCTGGAGCCGGGGTTCGTCGAGGACTCCGGCGACCACTCGCGGGGATACGCGCGGTGGATCCCGGGGCCGCTCCAGCGCGGGGTCATGGGCGGTGCCAAGCGCTGGGGCCGGCCTCGGTTCCAGATCGACGCCCACCGCTGCCGGACCTGCGGCCACCTGGAACTCTTCGCGCCGCACGAGGTGTGAGTCACGCCGGGCGACGTAACGCCCACCCCGTTCAGCCGAGGAAGGACAACCGCACCTGGCGCTCGGGGTTGTCGCGGTTGGTGTCCACGAGGCACACCGACTGCCAGGTCCCCAGCCGCAGGGTGCCGTCCACCACCGGCAGGGTGGCGTGGGGCGGGACGAACGCCGGCAGGACGTGGTCGCGGCCGTGGCCGGGGCTGCCGTGGCGGTGCTGCCAGCGGTCGTCGGCGGGGAGCAGGGTGTGCAGGGCTGTGAGGAGGTCGTCGTCGCTTCCGGCACCGGTCTCGATGATCGCGATGCCTGCCGTGGCGTGCGGGACGAAGACGTTCAGCAGGCCGTCGCGGCCGGCCGCCGCCTCCCGCAGGAAGGCCTCGCAGTCACGGGTGAGGTCGACGACCCTCTCCTCCGCGCCGGAGGCGATGTGCAGTACCCGGGTGGTGAACGCATCTGACATGCCACCATCCTGACCCATTCCCGCCGAGGTCGACGCGGTCGTCTCGTCGTCGGCCCGCCGGGAAGATCCACGACCTCGGCGCTGTTGGTTCAAACGTGAACGATATGCGTGAGGTCGAGGTCGCCGTCATCGGGGCCGGTCAGGCGGGTCTGGCCGCGGCCTACCACCTGCGGCGCACCGGCTTCGAACCGGAGCGCGACTTCGTGGTGCTCGACCACTCCCCCGGTCCGGGCGGCGCCTGGCAGTTCCGCTGGCCGTCACTGACGTACGGCAAGGTGCACGGGATGCACGCGCTGCCCGGTAGGGAACTGACGGGCGCGGACCCGGCGCGGCCCTCCTCCGAGGTGATCGCCGAGTACTTCACGGACTACGAGCGCGCCTTCGACCTGCGGGTTCGGCGGCCGGTCGATGTGAGGGCGGTGCGCGAGGGGGCGGGCGGGCGGCTGCTCGTCGACAGCTCCGACGGTACGTGGGCCACGAAGGCGCTGATCAACGCCACCGGCACCTGGGACCGGCCGTTCTGGCCGCGCTATCCCGGGCAGGAGACCTTCCGCGGCCGGCAGTTCCACACCGCGCGGTATCCGGGGCCCGAGGCGTTCGCCGGGCTGCGGGTGGTCGTGGTGGGCGGCGGGGCGTCGGGAACGCAGCACCTGCTGGAGCTGGCCCCGTACGCGGCCGCCACCACCTGGGTGACGCGACGCCCGCCCGTCTTCCGCGAGGGCCCCTTCGACGAGGACGCGGGCCGCGCGGCGGTCGCGCTCGTGGAGGAGCGAGTACGGCAGGGGCTGCCGCCGAAGAGCGTCGTCTCGGTGACGGGCCTGCCGCTCAACGACGCGATCCGGCAGGGACTCACGGACGGGGTGCTCGACCGGCTGCCGATGTTCGACCGGATCACCCCGGACGGCGTGGAATGGAAGGACGGCCGGCGAGTGTCCGCCGACGTCATCCTGTGGGCGACCGGTTTCCGGCCCGCCGTGGACCACCTGGCGCCGCTGCGGCTGCGCGAGCCGGGCGGCGGTATCCGCGTCGAGGGCACGCGCGCGGTCGCCGACCCGCGTGTGCACCTCGTCGGCTACGGCCCCTCCGCGAGCACCATCGGTGCCAACCGGGCGGGGCGCGCGGCCGTACGGGACATCAGGCGGCTGCTCGCCGAGCGGGCCGGGGAGCCGGTCGCCGCCTGACGTGCCGTCGGCTCAGCGGGCCTTCGACGGACTCTGCGAGGCCTGGGCCCTCTGCTGGATCCTGTTGAACTCGGCGACATTGCGCTGGTGTTCCTCGTAGCTGGCGGTGAAGCGCGTGTCGCCCGGCTTGACCGTGACGAAGAACAGCCAGTCGCCCGGCGTCGGGGTGATCGCGGCGCGCAGGGCCTCCTCGCCGGGGTTGTCGATCGGCGTCGGGGGCAGTCCCATGCGCTGGTAGGAGTTGTAGGGGCTGTCCACTCGGGTGTCCGCCGTGCTGGTCCTGAGTGTGGAGCGGTTCAGCGCGTAGTTGATGGTGGAGTCCATCTGCAACGGCATGCCGCGTTCCAGACGGTTGAAGACGACGCGGGCCACCTTGCCCATGTCGGCCTTGGTGGCGGCCTCGGCCTGGACGATGCTGGCGACGGTGACGGCCTGGTAGACGTTCATCGCGTTGCGCTGGGCCCCGGCGGCGATCGGTGCGCCGTTGAACCTCTTGTTGGCGGTGTCGACCATCCGGGTCAGCAGCGCCTGCGGTGTCGGTTTCCCGTCGAGCGGATACGTCGCCGGGAAGAGGTAGCCCTCCGGGTTGCCCTCGGCATCGGGCGGCAGCTTCAGACCGGCCTTCGGCAACGCCTTCCTGGTGGTGCCGGCCGGCAGGGCGAGGGCCCTGTCGACGGCCTCGTAGATCTGGCTCGCGCGCCAGCCCTCCGGGATCACCAGCGTCGTCGGCTTCTTCTCCTGGGGGCTGTCCATGCTCAGCAGCGGCACCGCCACAGCGGTGCCGGCCACGACGGCTCCGGTCGCGATGAGGACGAGACGGCCCCGGCGCGTCAGTCGAATCGCGTTCCGTGGCGGAGTGTTCATCTGCATGCGGGCACGGTAACCCGCATATCATCACAAACCCGGCATCCCCTGCATATGGTCATCTTGTCGGCTCCAGTCGGGCGTCCCTGCGCACCAGCTCCGCATACCGCCCGCCTCGCTCCAACAGCTCCACGTGCGTGCCACGTTCGGCCAGCCGGCCCGAGTCCAGGACCACGATCTGGTCGGCACTCCGAATGGTGGACAGCCGATGGGCGATGGTGAGCGTGGTGCGGTTGGCCGAGAGCGCGTCGATGGCCTCCTGGACGGCGTGTTCGGTCCGGGTGTCCAGGGCGCTGGTCGCCTCGTCGAGGATCAGCACCGGCGGGTCGCGCAGGATGGTGCGGGCGATGGCCAGGCGCTGCTTCTCACCACCGGAGAAACGGTGCCCGCGCTCACCGACGACCGTGTCGTAGCCGTCGGGCAGGGCGGCGATGTGGTCGTGGATCTGGGCCGCGCGCGCCGCCGCGTACAGCTCCTCGTCGGTGGCGTCCGGCTTGGCGAAGCGCAGGTTGTCGGCGATCGAGGAATGGAAGAGGTACGTCTCCTGCGAGACGACGCCGACCGCGCGCGCGAGGGTGTCGAAGTCGAGGTCCCGGACGTCGACCCCGTCGAGGGTGACCCGGCCGCCGGTCACGTCGTACAGCCGCGGCACGAGGTAGCCCAGGGTGGATTTGCCGGCGCCGGTCGGTCCGACGACGGCGAGGCTGCTGCCGGCCGGGACGGTCACGTCGATGCCGGTGAGGACGGGGGCGACCGTGTCGTCGCCGCCGTAGCGGAACTCCACGTCCTCGAAGCGGACCTCGCCCTTGATCTTGTCGAGGTGGACCGGGTCCGGCCGCTCGGTGATGTCGACGGGGAGGTCGAGGTACTCGAAGATGCGCTGGAAGAGCGCGAGGGAGGTCTGGATCTGGACGCCGGTCGACAGGAGGCTGACGGCCGGGCGGAACAGGCCCTGCTGGAGCGAGACGAAGGCCACGATCGTGCCCAGGGAGGCGCCGGGGCCGCCGAGCTGGAGGGTCACGCCCGCGGTCCAGTAGATGACTGCCGGCATGGCCGACATGACGATCCCTATGACGGACATGCGCCAGCGGCCGGCCATGCTCGATCTCACTTCGAGGTCGACGAGGCGCTCGGACTCGTCGGAGAAGGAGGTCGTGAGGGAGTCGGCGCGGCCCATCGTGCGGCCTAGCAGGATGCCGCTCACCGAGAGCGATTCGGTGACCGTGGCCGCCATTCCGGCCATCTGCTTCTGCCGCTGGGTGGTGATCTTCCGCCGCTCGTTTCCGACGCGGCGGCTGATCCACACGAAGACCGGCAGCAGGAGCAGCGAGACGACGGTGAGCCGCCAGTCGAGGGCGATCATCGCGACGATCGTGGCGACGACGCTGGTGAAGTTGGAGACCAGGGAGGTGGCGGTGGAGGTGACGGTCGCCTGCATGCCGCCGATGTCGTTGGCGATGCGGGACTGCACCTCGCCGGTACGCGTGCGCGTGAAGAACGCGAGCGACATGCTCTGGAGGCGGCCGAAGACGGCGGTGCGCAGGTCGTGCATCACCCGCTGGCCGACCGTCGTGGAGATCAGCGTCTGGAGGACGCCGAAGACTCCGGCGAGGACGGCGCTGAGGATCATGCCGAGCGCGAGCAGGCTCAGCAGGCCGGTGCGGCCCTCCGGGATGGCGACGTCGAGGGTCTCCTTCAGCAGGAACGGCGTGGCGACCGAGACGAGCGAGGAGGCGGCGACGAGCAGGCCGACGACCGCGAGCCGGCCGCGGTAGGGGCGGAAGAGTTTCAGGATGCGGCGCACCTGCCGGGGCGGTTCCTCGGCGTCGCCGGACGGGGTCCAGGAGTCTGGTTTGTCGGGGTGCATGGGCTCCTACGGGAGGTCGGACGGGCGGGACTGAGGGAGCGTAGCTCATTGTTACCTATACTCACAATGAACGACGTCCTGATATTGTTCCCGCATGACCACCCCCGATCCCGACGGCGCGCTCGCCGAGCAGCTGCTGCGGTTCACCCGTCGGGTGCACCGCATCCAGAAGCACCATCTGGAGCTGTCGGACCTGGGCATCACGCCCGCTCAGTCCCGCCTGCTGCGCACCCTCGCCCACTTCAGCGAGCCGCCTCGGATGGCGGACCTCGCCGCGCGGCTGGAGGTCGTGCCGCGGGCGGTGACCACGCTGGTCGACGGGCTCGAGGCGAACGCCAAGGTACGCCGGGTCCCGGACCCGACCAACCGCCGGGTGATCCGGATCGAGCTGACCGACGAGGGCCGCACCACGCTCCACGAACTGCACCGGGCGCGTCGGTCGGCGGCGCGGGAGATCCTGGCCCCCCTGACGGACGTGGAGCGGGCGGTGCTCGGGGAATTGCTGGACACGTTGATCGACGGGACGGCCGTTCCGCGCTGCTGATCCATTCCCGGATCAGATGAGGTCCCGGATCACATGAGGTCCCGGATCACATGGGTGCAAGGCCGCGGCCGCCGCTCCGGGGTGCTGGAGCGGCGGCCGCGGCCC
>NZ_JBHXHX010000032.1:0-55239 GCF_042723915.1 Streptomyces sp. NPDC058335
AGCGCGGTGTGCAGCACGGCCCGGTCCTCGGTGACGTTGATCCGCTCACCGCGGAACATCGCGTCACGCAGCTCGAACACGCCGGTGGCGGCGGCGAGTTCGTGCAGCAGAGCGAGGGTCTCGTCGGTGATCAGGTGCTTGGAGTAGTCGATGCGCAGGTCTCCGACGCGCACGACGTACCGCTCGGCGCGCCCGGGGTCCGCCGCGAACAGCTCGCGCAGATGCGCCTGCCAGTGGGCGCGGTGGTCCTCCAGCGCGGCCCACTCGGGCCGCCGCGTGAGCAGGGGGGTGTCAGACATGGGAGGGGGTCTCCTTGGTGCCCTCGCCCCGCAGGGCGACGGCGTACATCTCGTCGGCGTCGAGGCGCCGCAGCTCCTCGGCGATCAGTTCGGAGGTCGGGCGGACCTTCAGCGCGAGGGTGCGCGAGGGCTGGCCGGGCAGCGACAGCGTGGCCAGCGGGCCCTCGGGGCGGTCGATGACGACCTCGCCGTTCTCGGTGCCGAGCCGGACGGCCGTGACGACCGGCCCGGCGGTCTCCACCCGCTCGACCGACACGTTCAGCCGGGCCTCCAGCCAGCGCGCGAGCAGTTCCGCACTGGGGTTGTCCGCCTCGCTCTCCACGGCCGCCGACACGATCGGCGTCCGCGCCTGGTCCAGCGCCGCCGCGAGCATGGACCGCCACGGCGTCAACCGGGTCCACGCCAGGTCGGTGTCGCCGGGCGCGTACGACTTCACGCGCGCCTCCAGGGCCTGGAGGGGCCGCTCGACGGCGTACATGTCGGTGATCCGGCGCTGGGCGAGCGCGCCCAGCGGGTCCTTGACCGGGCGCTGCGGCGCGTCCACCGGCCACCACACGACGACCGGCGCGTCCGGCAGCAGCAGCGGCAGCACGACGGAGTCGGCGTGCTCGGACACCTCGCCGTACGTCCGCAGGATGACCGTCTCGCCGGTGCCGGCCTCGGAACCCACCCGGACCTCGGCGTCGAGGCGCGACTGCGTGCGTTCGCGGGGGGTGCGGGCGTGCCGCTTGATGACGACCAGGGTGCGCGAGGGGTGCTCGTGCGAGGCCTCCTCGGCCGCCTTGATCGAGTCGTAGGCGTTCTCCTCGTCCGTGACGATCACCATCGTCAGGACCATGCCCACGGCCGGTGTGCCGATGGCGCGGCGACCCTGCACCAGCGCCTTGTTGATCTTGCTTGCCGTGGTGTCGGTCAGGTCGATCTTCATGGCCTGCGCCAGCTCCGTCCGTCTTGTGCGAGCATCTCGTCGGCTTCCTCGGGTCCCCAGCTGCCCGAGGCGTACTGCGCGGGCCTGCCGTGCCGTGCCCAGTACTCCTCGATCGGGTCGAGGATCCTCCAGGACTCTTCCACTTCCTGGTGGCGCGGGAACAGGTTGGCGTCGCCGAGCAGCACGTCCAGGATGAGGCGCTCGTACGCCTCCGGGCTGGACTCCGTGAAGGACTCGCCGTACGCGAAGTCCATCGTCACGTCCCGGATCTCCATCGACGTGCCCGGCACCTTGGAGCCGAAGCGGACCGTGACGCCCTCGTCGGGCTGGACCCGGATGACGATCGCGTTGGCGCCGAGTTCCTCGGTGGCGGTGGAGTCGAAGGGGGAGTGCGGCGCCCGCTGGAACACGACCGCGATCTCGGTGACCCGGCGGCCCAGCCGCTTGCCGGTGCGCAGGTAGAACGGCACGCCCGCCCAGCGGCGGTTGTCGACGTTCAGCCGGACGGCGGCGTAGGTGTCCGTCGTGGAGGACGGGTCGATGCCGTCCTCCTCCAGATAGCCGCGCACCTTCTCGCCGCCCTGCCAGGCGCCCGCGTACTGCGCCCGCACGGTGTGCCGGCCGAGGTCCTCCGGCAGCTTCACGGCCTTGAAGACCTTCAGCTTCTCGGCGAGCAGCGAGGCCGCGTCGAAGGAGGCGGGCTCCTCCATCGCGGTCAGCGCCATCAGCTGGAGCAGGTGGTTCTGGATGACGTCACGCGCCGAGCCGATGCCGTCGTAGTACCCGGCCCGGCCGCCGATGCCGATGTCCTCGGCCATCGTGATCTGGATGTGGTCGACGTACGACCGGTTCCAGATCGGCTCGAACATCTGGTTGGCGAAGCGCAGCGCCAGGATGTTCTGGACGGTCTCCTTGCCCAGGTAGTGGTCGATGCGGAACACCTGGTCCGGCTCGAACACGTCGTGCACGATCGCGTTGAGGTCCTGCGCGCTCGACAGGTCGTGCCCGAACGGCTTCTCGATGACCGCCCGCCGCCACGACCCGTCGGGGGCGTTCGCCAGGCCGTGCTTCTTCAGCTGCTCGACGACCTTGGGGAAGAACTTCGGCGGTACCGAGAGGTAGAAGGCGAAGTTGCCGCCGGTGCCGCGGGAGTGGTCCAGCTCCTCGACGGCGTCGCGCAGCTGCTTGAACGCCGTGTCGTCGTCGAAGTCGCCGGGGATGAACCGCATGCCCTCGGCGAGCTGCTGCCAGACCTCCTCGCGGAACGGCGTCCGCGCGTGCTCGCGCACCGCGTCATGGACGACCTGCGCGAAGTCCTGGTCCTCCCAGTCGCGGCGGGCGAAGCCGACGAGCGAGAAGCCCGGCGGGAGCAGGCCGCGGTTGGCGAGGTCGTAGACGGCGGGCATCAGCTTCTTGCGGGACAGGTCGCCGGTCACGCCGAAGATGACGAGCCCGGACGGGCCGGCGATTCGGGGCAGGCGCCGGTCGCGGGGATCCCGCAAAGGGTTGTCCCAGGCGGTGTCGATGCCGGCAGTGCTCATTCCGCGTCAGCTCCCTCGGTGTCGAGTCCCTTGGTGTCGAGCGACTTCGTGACCGCGTCCAGAAGGTCCTGCCACGCCACCGCGAACTTGGCGACGCCCTCGTCCTCCAACCGGGTGACGACCTCCTCGTAGGAGATGCCGAGCGCCTCCACGGCGGCGAGGTCCGCGTGGGCCTGCGCGTAGCCGCCGGTGACCGTGTCGCCGGTGATGACGCCGTGGTCGGCGGTGGCGTCCAGAGTGGCCTCCGGCATGGTGTTGACGGTGCCGGGCGCCACGAGTTCGTCGACGTACAGCGTGTCCTTGTATGCAGGATCCTTCACACCGGTGGATGCCCACAGCGGACGCTGCTTGTTGGCCTTCGCCCCGGCGAGGACGGTCCAGCGGTCGCCGCCGCGGGTCGAATCGTCGGCGGAGCCGAACCTCTCCTCGTACGCCTGGTAGGCCAGACGGGCGTTGGCGAGCGCGGCCCGGCCCTTGAGCGCGAGGGCCTCGTCGGTGCCGAGGAGGGTGAGGCGCTTGTCGATCTCGGCGTCGACGCGGGAGACGAAGAAGGAGGCGACGGAATGGATCGTCGACAGGTCGATACCTCGCGCGGCGGCCTTCTCCAGGCCGGCCAGGTAGGCGTCCATGACCTCGCGGTAGCGCTCCAGCGAGAAGATCAGCGTGACGTTGACGCTGATGCCGAGGCCGATGACCTCGGTGATCGCCGGGAGACCGGCCATCGTCGCCGGGATCTTGATCATGACGTTGGGGCGGTCGACGAGCCAGGCGAGCTGCTTGGCCTCGGCGATCGTGGCCGCCGTCTCGTGGGCCAGACGGGGGTCGACCTCGATGGAGACGCGGCCGTCACGGCCACCCGTGGATGTGTAGACGGAATGCAGGACATCGGCGGCCGCACGCACATCGGCGGTCGTCATCATCCGTACGGCCTCGTCGGCCGTGACGCCCCGGACGGCGAGGTCGGCGAGCTGCTCCTGGTAGCCCTCGCCGGAGCCGATGGCGGCCTGGAAGATCGACGGGTTGGTGGTGACGCCGACGACGTGCTTCGTGGCGACGAGTCCGGCGAGGTCGCCGGACGTGATCCGCTTGCGGGACAGGTCGTCCAGCCAGATCGAGACGCCTTCGTCGGAAAGGCGCTTCAGGGCTCCCGCGGCGGCGGTTGCTTCGGTCACTGTGATCATCTTCTTTCTGGCGATCGGATCAACCGCGGGCGGCGGCCAGGGATTCCCGGGCCGCGGCGGCGACGTTCTCGGGGGTGAAGCCGAACTCGGCGAACAGCGTCCCGGCGTCGGCGGAGGCGCCGAAGTGCTCCAGGGAGACGATGCGTCCGGCGTCCCCCACGAAGCGGTACCAGGTGAGGCCGATGCCCGCCTCGACGGCGACCCGGGCCTTCACCGCGGGCGGCAGGACGCTCTCGCGGTACGCGCGGGACTGCTCCTCGAACCACTCCACCGACGGCATCGACACCACCCGGGTGCCGATCCCCTCCGCCTCCAGCGCTTCCCGCGCGGCGACCGCGAGGTGCACCTCGGAGCCGGTGGCGATCAGGACGACGTCCGGAGTGTCCTTCGAGGACTCCTTCAGGACGTAACCGCCCTTGGCCGCGTCCGGGTTCGGCGCGTACGTGGGCACGCCCTGACGGGTGAGGGCCAGACCGTGCGGTGCCGGGCGGGTGCCGTGCCGGCGGAGGATCTCCGCCCAGGCGACCGCCGTCTCGTTGGCGTCGGCGGGACGTACGACGTTCAGGCCGGGGATGGCGCGCAGCGAGGCCAGGTGCTCGACCGGCTGGTGGGTGGGGCCGTCCTCGCCGAGTCCGACGGAGTCGTGCGTCCAGACGTACGTCACCGGCAGCTGCATCAGCGCCGACATGCGGACGGCGTTGCGCATGTAGTCGGAGAACACCAGGAAGGTGCCGCCGTAGACGCGCGTGTTGCCGTGCAGGGCGACGCCGTTCATCTCGGCGGCCATCGAGAACTCGCGGATGCCGAAGTGGACCGTGCGCCCGTACGGGTCGGCCTCGGGCAGCGGGTTGCCCCGCGGCAGGAAGGACGAGGTCTTGTCGATGGTGGTGTTGTTGGAGCCGGCCAGGTCGGCCGAGCCGCCCCACAGCTCCGGGACGACCGGGCCGAGCGACTGGAGCACCTTGCCGGAGGCCGCGCGGGTGGCGACCGCCTTGCCCTCCTCGAAGACCGGGAGGTGGTCCTCCCAGCCCTCGGGGAGCTGACCCGCCAGGACCCGGTCGAACAGTTGCGCCCGCTCCGGCTGGGTGCCGCGCCAGGAGTCGAGCTGCTTGTCCCAGGCGGCGTGCGCCTCGGCGCCCCGGTCGAGGGCGGCGCGGGTGTGCGCGAGGACGTCGTCGGGGACCTCGAAGGACTGCTCCGGGTCGAAGCCGAGGAGGCGCTTGGTGGCGGCCACCTCGTCGTCGCCGAGCGCGGAGCCGTGGGAGGCCTCGGTGTTTCGCGCGTTCGGGGCGGGCCAGGCGATGATCGTGCGCATCGCGACGATCGAGGGGCGTGCCGTCTCGGCCCGCGCGGCGGTGAGGGCCGCGTACAGGGCTTGCACGTCGACGTCGCCGTTCTCCTGCGGTTCGATGCGCTGCACGTGCCAGCCGTAGGCCTCGTACCGCTTCAGCACGTCCTCGGAGAAGGCGGTCGCGGTGTCGCCCTCGATGGAGATGTGGTTGTCGTCGTAGAGGAAGACCAGGTTGCCGAGCTTCTGGTGGCCGGCCAGCGAGGAGGCCTCGGCGGAGACGCCTTCCTGGAGGTCGCCGTCGGAGACGATGGCCCAGACGGTGTGGTCGAACGGCGAGGTGCCCTCGGCCGCCTCGGGATCGAACAGGCCGCGCTCGTAGCGGGCGGCCATCGCCATGCCGACGGCGTTGGCCGCGCCCTGGCCGAGCGGCCCGGTGGTGGTCTCCACGCCGGCGGTGTGCCCGTACTCGGGGTGCCCCGGCGTCTTCGAGCCGTGGGTGCGGAACGCCTTGAGGTCGTCCAGCTCCAGCTCGTAGCCGGCCAGGAACAGCTGGGTGTACAGGGTCAGCGAGGTGTGGCCGGGCGAGAGGACGAAGCGGTCACGCCCGGTCCACTCGGGGTCCGCCGGGTCGTGTCGCATCACCTTCTGAAAGATCGTGTACGCGGCGGGCGCGAGGCTCATCGCGGTGCCGGGGTGGCCGTTGCCCACCTTCTGCACGGCATCCGCCGCCAACAGGCGTGCGGTGTCGACGGCACGCCGGTCGAGTTCGGTCCATTCGAAGCTGTCCGGAGTCTGCGTGCTCATCTTCAAGAAATCCTCGGTGCGAGCGAAGTGGCTGGTCTGACGTGTTCAAAAGTAAAAGTCTGACTTTTTCGAGGGAAGGTCCGTGTGTGTCAGGCTGTGGTGAAACTGGGACACCCCCCGGCGAGACTGGGCGCGAACGAGGCGGCACGAGGCGGACATGGCGGACACAACCGTCGAAGACGGCGACGGGATCAGAACGTTCCCCTTCCCGGTCGGCCTCAGCGTCGGCGGCGTCGGCATGCAGGTCGGCCCCATGGGAACCGGCCGCACCTGGCACGCCGACGCGCCGCTGGAGCGCGTGCACCGCATCGACTTCCACATCGTCCTGCTGTTCACCGGCGGTCCCGTCCGTCACATGGTCGACTTCGCCGAGTACGAGGCGACGGCCGGTGACGTCCTGTGGATCCGACCGGGCCAGGTCCACCGCTTCTCGAAGACCAGCGAGTACCGCGGAACCGTGCTGGCCATGCAGCCCGGTTTCCTGCCCCGCGCCACGGTCGAGGCCACCGGCCTGTACCGCTACGACCTGCCGCCGCTGCTGCACCCCGACGAGGCCCAGTCGGCCGGCCTGCGCGCGGCCCTGGCGTACCTGCAACAGGAGTACGACGACACCGCCACCGCGACCCTGCCGCTGAGCCTGCACACCTCGGTGCTGCGGCACTCCCTGACGGCGTTTCTGCTGCGCCTCGCCCATCTCGCCGTCAGCTCGGCGGAGGCGGCCCGCCGCCAGGCCGACACCACCTTCACCCTCTTCCGGGAGGCCGTGGAACGGGACTTCGCCACCAACCACAGCGTCAGCGCGTACGCCGACGCGCTCGGCTACTCGCGCCGCACCCTGGTGCGCGCGGTGCGTGCCGCGACCGGCGAGACCCCCAAGGGGTTCATCGACAAGCGGGTCGTCCTGGAGGCGAAGCGGCTCCTGGCCCACACCGAACTGCCGATCGGCCGGGTCGGCGCGGCGGTGGGCTTCCCCGACCCGGCGAACTTCTCCAAGTTCTTCCACCAGCACACGGACATGACACCGGCGGCGTTCCGCGCGGAACTGCGCTGAAACGCCGCCGGGCAGGTGCCTGTCCGCGGTCAGTGACCGAAGGTGAACCAGTTGACGTTCACGAAGTCGGCGGGCTGGCCGCTGGTGAAGGTCAGATAGACGTCGTGGGTTCCGGTCACCGGGGTGATGTTCGCCGGGACCGTGCGCCACGACTGCCAGCCGCCCGTGTTGGCCAGCGCGAAACTCCCGACCGGTGCGGCGGTACGGCTGTCCAGGCGCACCTCGACGAGGCCGCTGGCCCCGCCGGCCACGCCGCTCGCCACCCGGGCGCTGAACTGCCTGGCCGCCGTGGAACCGAAGTCGACGCCGCGGTACAGCGCCCAGTCGCCGTTGGCGAGGGAGCCGATGTTCTGGCCGCCGCCGGTGTCGGTGGTGGTCTCGGTGACCGCACCGGACTGGCCGTCGTGGGACTCGGCCTGGACGGCGGCGTAGGCGTCGCGGTTGCCGGTCGGCGGAGGCGTGGTGCCGCCCCCACCGCCGCCCGCCGCCTGGAGGACCTGCACGTAGTCCACGACCATGGGCACGCCCGAGCGGGTGTCACCGTCGAGGCCGCCGCCGAACGCGTCCGTGAAGGCGCCGCCCATCGCCACGTTGAGGATGATGAAGAAGCCGTGGTTCGTCGCGTTGTTCCAGGTCGTGGCGTCGACCTGAGCGGCCGTCACGGTGTGGTAGTTGACGCCGTCGACGAAGAAGCGGAGCGTCTCGGGGGTCACCGAGCGGTCCCACTCCATGGTGTAGGTGTGGAAGCCGGACTGACACGTCGTGTTGGGGCAGGCGGTCGAGTTGCCGATGCCGGTGGTCTCGTTGCACGGGCCGCCGGGGTTGGTGCCGCAGTGCATCGTCGACCAGACCCTGTTCAGCCCCTGGACGTTCTCCATGATGTCCAGCTCGCCGACCGAGGGCCAGTTCTGGTAGTTGCCGCGGTAGGGCGCGCCCAGCATCCAGAACGCCGGCCAGTAGCCCTCGGCGGCGGTGCCGGTCACATTGGGCATCTGCAGCCGGGCCTCGACCCGCATCCTGCCGCCGGACGGGGGCTGGAAGTCGGTGCGGTTGGTCTCGATACGGCCGGAGGTCCAGCGGCCTGCGGAGTCCCGCAGCGGGGTGATGCGCAGGTTGCCGTTGCCGTCGAGCGAGACGTTGCTCGTGCTGTTCGTCATCGTCTCGACCTCGCCGGTGCCCCAGTTCGCGGGGCCACCCGGATACGAGGTACCGGTGGCGTACTGCCAGTTCGCGGTGTTGGCGCCGGTGCCGGCGGCGCCGGTGAAGTCGTCGAGGAAGACCTGTGACCAGCCCGCCGGGGGAGTGGGCGCGGAGGCGTTCGCGGACGGGGAGGTGAGGGTGGCGGCGGCCGCCGCGAGGCCGAGGGTGCCGACGAGGGCGACGAGCGCCCGCCGCAGGGAGCGCCGTCTGCGGGGTGGGGTGCCGGAGGTTTCGCTCATGGTGGGGAGTGCCTCTCGGGTACGGAGTGGTCGGTGCGCGGGTGCCTTCGACAGCGCCCCGTGTTGTGAGAGCGCTCTCAAAGTGCCGCCAATGTGCTCCTCGGCACCCCGGCCGTCAAGAGTCAAAGCGGGTAAAGTCCTTGCCCCCCAGGTGAGTTCATCCTGTGAACGGCCCGGTCCTACAGTGCGCTGCCCGCCTTCCACTCCTGCCACGACAGGTTCCAGCCGTTGAGGCCGTTGGAGGTGGTGACGGTCCGCTCGCCCGAGTTCTTCACGACCACCACGTCGCCGAGCATCGAACTCTCGTAGAACCGGTATCCCGCCACCGAGTCGTCGCCCGCACCCTTGGCGTCGTGCAGCCCGATGCACCCGTGGCTGGTGTTCTGCCCGCCGAACACCGAGGCCGACGCCCAGTAGTTGCCGTGGATGAAGGTGCCGGAAGTGGTCAGCCGCTGGGCGTGGGGGACGTCCGCGATGTCGTACTCGTCGCCGAGGCCGACCGTGGAGGACTCCATCCGGGTCTGCTCCCACCGCTCGCTGATCACCATGATCCCCGACCAGGTGGTGTGGTCGGCGTCGCCGCCGGTGACGGGGTAGGTGGCGAGGGTGGCGCCGTCCCGCCGCACCGTCATCCGCTTGGTGTCCAGGTCGACCGTGCTGATCTGCTCGCGGCCGATGTGGAAGGTGACGTCCTTCGACTGTATGCCGTAGACACCGTCCGATCCCTCGACGTCCTTCAGCCGCAGACCGAGCGTGATCGTCGTACCGGCCGCCCAGTACGTCGCCGGGCGGAAGTCCAGCCGGGTGTCACCGAACCAGTGGCCGACGATCTCCACGGCCGGCTCGGCGGTCACCGTGATCGCCCGCTCGACGGCCGCCCTGTCCGTCACGGCGTGCGTGAAGCGGACCGAGACCGGCATGCCGACACCCGAGGTGGAACCGGCCTCGGGGGTGAAGGAGCCGACGAACGTCCCGCCGGGCGCCTTGGTGGTGAACGTCGAGGTCAGCGCCTCCGCACCGGCCGCCTGCGCGGCGACCGTGTACTTCGTGCCCGAGAACGGGTTCCGGGCGGACGTCCATGTCGTCCTGGCCTCGTCGAAGGAGCCCTCCAGGGCGGAACCGTCATTGCCGGTCACCGTCACGGACGCCAGCGTGCCGTCCGTCACCGAGACCACGACCGGGCTGGTGAAGGCGGCCTTCTTCGTACCGTCGACGGGGACGACGGAGACCGCCGGTGCGAAGGGTTTCCCGGAGGCCGAGGGCCGTACGCTCGCCGTCGTCGCCGGCTGCTCCGAGGCGTTCGCCGAGCCCGAGCCGCAACCCGTCAGCGCGCCGGCCGGCACCACCCCGAGCACCGCCAGCACCCCGCGCCGGGACCACCCCTCCGTCTCCTGTTCTGACCGGTTCGATATGTGCGAGACGCCCATGGCACGCCCTCCTGAGATGTCCACCTTTGCGCGTGCAGTGTGCGATTCGTGACTGGGGGGATCCTTTGAATCGAGGGACGGGGGCTGAGATTCTGGTGAGGATGCGTGGCTGGTGGGGGTGCTATGGGGCAACGGCCCGGCGTCCCCGAGACGCCCCGCGGCCTCGGCCGGCGGTCGGCGAGCCGGGAACCCGACGGTCGGCGAGCCGGCTACCGGTGCGGGGGACGGGGGAGCGCCGGGGGCCGGCACGACGGGACCGGCCAGGACCACTCCGCTCACATGGCGGCGGCGGGCCGGACGAGGCCGAGGCCGGACTCGGCCGCCGCGGCGAAGGCGTCGTCGACGGCCACCACCTCGCGGCCCGCCGCGTCGAGCACGGCCGCGGCGACGGCGGCCCGCATCCCGCCCGCGCAGTGCACCCACACCGTGCCGTCGGGCACCACGTCCGGCCGGTGGTGGATCTCGTGCACGGGAAGGTGGACGCTCCCTTCGACCCAGCCGCCCGCGCGCTCGGTTTCCCGGCGTACGTCGACCAGCACCAGGTCCTCGCCGCGCCCGCGCCCGCGCCGCGGCCGGCGTATGTCAGGGCCATGCCCCAGGCGGCTGGCCCCTGTGGCGGGGAGGTCAGCCCGGCTGCCAGCCGAGCGCCCGTGAGATGCCCCGCGCCGCGAGGCGGACCGCCGGCACCAGGACGGGGACCCGCGCGTCGGCGTAGGGCACGACGACCGACACGGCCGCGACCACCGCGCCGTCCGGTCCCCGCACCGGGGCGGCCACCGACAGGGCGTCGTCCGTCACCTGACGGCTGCTCACCGCGACGCCGGTGCGCCGAACTTCGGCCAGCACCCGGCGCAACCGCGCGGGATCGGTGAGGGTGTGGTCGGTGCAGGCCTCCAACGGGGCCTCGCAGTACGCCTCTTGCACGTCGGGCGGGCAGTGCGCCAGCAGGGCGAGGCCGACCCCGGTGACGTGCAGCGGCCAGCGGGCGCCCACCCGGATGCGGACACCGACCGCCGAGTGCCCGGACAGCCACTCCGTATAGACGACCTCGGAGCCGTCCCGGACCGCCAACTGCACGTTCTCATGGGTGGCTTCGTAGAGATCCTCCAGATACGGCAGCGGGGGCGGGGGGCGGGGGCCGCGCCCCCGGGGGCCCCCCCCCCCCACCCCCCCCCCCCCCCCCCCCAGGGTGACCCCCCCCGCCGCCCCCCCCCGCCCCCCCCCCGCCCCCCCACCGCCCGTTATCCTGGGGTGGTTTCTATCTCACCCCCCCAAACCGCCCGCGGGGCGGGGCCCCGGCCCCGCCCCCGCGGGGCCAGCGCCCCGATCTCCCACAGCCGCAGCCCGACGTGGTACGCCCCGGACGCGTCCCGCTCCAGCGCACCCCACCCGGTCAGGGCGGTCACCAGCCGGTGCGCCGTGGTCAGGGTCAGCCCGGCCCGCCGGCTGATGTCGGTCAGGGTCAGCGCGGGGTGGGCGTGGTCGAACGCGGCGAGCACGGACAGCAGCCGGTCGGGCGCGGAGCGGGCGGTCATGACACGAAGTTCCTCGGCTTCACGGGCGCGGCGACGTCGTCGTCACGACAGCTTCACGGGCGGGGCGGCCCACGGGTTCACCGCGGCCGCGCGCTCACTGCGGTGTTCCCTCCCTGGCCGGGGCGGCGGACGGGGCGGGCGCGGGGTCGAGCGCGTCCCCGTGCGTCTCGCGCAGACGCCACACGGTGAGCGCGGTGATCGCGGCACCGCCGCACAGCAGCAGCGAGACGGGTGTGCTTCCGCCGCCGTTCGAGGCGAGCAGGCTGCTCGCGATCAGCGGCGAGAAGCCGGCGCCGATCAGCGTCGCCGCCTGGTAGCCGAGGGAGGCGCCGGTGTAGCGGACCCGGGTGCCGAACATCTCGGTGAGCAGCGCGCCGAGCGGCCCGTACATCGTGGACTGGGCGATGCCGTGCCCGAGGACGAGGGCGAGGATCAGCAGGCCGGGGGAGCCGGAGTCGACCAGCGCGAGCACCGGGAAGGCCAGCGCCGCCGAGGCGACGGCACCCGCGAGCACCACGGGCCGGCGGCCGATCCGGTCGGACAGCACGGAGGCGGCGGGCAGTACCAGCAGGGCCACGCAGGAGGCGATGGTGACGGCGGCGAGCACCTGCGGTCGACTGTATGCACCGTGTTCACGGCCGACCGCATACGAAATCATGAATCCCGTCAGCAGTGACTGCGCGGTGAACGCCCCGATGCCGACGCAGGCCGCGAGCAGCACCGGCTTCGGCCGGCGCAGCACCTCCAGGACCGGCGGCCGGTCGAGCGGCTCGGCCTTGCGGAAGAGCGGGCTCTCGGCGACCCGCAGCCGGACGAACATCCCGACGGCCAGCAGCACCACGCTCAGCAGGAACGGCACCCGCCAGCCCCACTCGCGGAACTGGTCGTCCGGCAGCATGGAGACGAGCGTGACCACACCGGCCGACAGCACGGAGCCGAGCGGGGCACCGAGCTGGGAGAAGCTGGACCACAGGCCGCGCCGCGCGCCCCCGGACCCCTCGGCGTGCTCGGCGTGCTCGACGATCATCAGGGTCGCGCCGCCCCACTCGCCGCCGATCGCGAGGCCCTGCACGACGCGCAGGGTGACCAGCAGGACGGGTGCCCACACGCCGATCGCGTCGTAGGTCGGCAGCAGGCCGATGAGGAAGCTGCCGGAGCCCATCAGCGTCATGGTCAGCAGCATCATCGACTTGCGGCCGACGCGGTCGCCGAAGTGGCCGAAGACGAGGCCGCCGAGGGGGCGCGCCACATAGCCCGCGGCGAAGGTGCCGAAGGCCGCGATGGTCCCCACGGCGGGGTCGGCCCCGGGGAAGAACAGATCGCCGAAGACCAGCGCGGCGACGGTGCCGTAGACGAGGAAGTCGTAGAACTCGACGGTCGTGCCGAGCAGCCCGGACAGGGCGACGCGGCGCAGTTGCGGGGACGGGCGGCGGGCGGACGTACGGGATGGCTGCACGGGGGAGCTCCCTGGGGAGAGGGCGGAGGTGGTGCAGGTGCCGGTGGAGAGTCCGGCGTCCCGTGAAGTTAGGCAGTCGCTCAGCAGTCGTCAATCATTTGCACAACATCAGTTGAGTCCGTCCTCCGCGATGCGCAGCAGCAGGGCGTGGAGCGTGGCGCGTTCCGCCTGGTCGAGCGGGGCGAGGAGTTCGTTGGTCACCCGCAGGCCGGCCGCGTCGGTGCCGCGCAGGAAGGCGCGGCCGTCCTCGGTGAGGACGACGATCCGGCTGCGGCGGTCGTCCGGGGCCGGGCGGCGTTCGGCGAAGCCCAGCTTCTCCAGGTCGTCGACCAGGCCGACGATCGCGCTCGGGTCGTAGCCGAGGCGGGTGCTCAGTTCGCGCTGGAGCGCGCCCTCGGCCGTGGCCAGGAAGCGCAGCACCGCGTAGTGGCGCAGGCGAAGTCCCGACTCCTGGAGGGACGTGTTGAACAGCTGCCCCGAGCGCAGTCCCAGGCGGTAGAGCAGGTAACCGGTGTCGGCGTGCAGTCCGCGCATCCACGGTTCGTCCGCGTCGATCGGGGTGGCGTTCACGGTGTCGTCCTGGCGGGCGATGGCGGGCTCCCTGGTGTCGGCCCCGGAGGGCGGTCTCGTCATGGCGCGTTCCAGCATGGCGCACCTGTAGGTCGACAACAACTATTGACGACAACAATTATTGCTCTTAGCTTCGATCCGAAGCCGCAACCCCGAATGCGGCCGCACCCCCCGTGTCGAGGTGCAGCCGACTCATGTGAAGGGACACCGTCGTGCCCAGCATCGATCTCACCGGCAAGGTCGCCGTCGTCACCGGCAGCGGCCGGGGCCTCGGCCTCGCCTACGCGCACGCCCTCGCCGCCCACGGCGCCCGCGTGGTCGTCAACGACATCGACGAGGCGGTCGCCGAGCAGGCCGTGAAGTCCATCACCGAGGCGGGCGGCACCGCCGTCGCCGAGGTGGTCGCCGTCGGCACCACCGAGGCCGCCGACCGGCTGGTCAACCGTGCCGTCGAGGAGTACGGGCGGCTCGACGTCCTGGTCACCAACGCGGGCATCCTGCGCGACAGGGTGCTCTGGAAGATGACCGACGACGACTTCGACGCGGTCGTCACCACCCACCTCAAGGGCACCTTCACCTGCGCCCGCGCCGCCGCCGTACGGATGCGCGAGCAGGGCGAGGGCGGCACGCTCGTCCTGGTGGGCTCCCCGGCCGGCCAGCGCGGCAACTTCGGACAGACCAACTACGCCGCCGCCAAGGCCGGCATCGCCGCCATGGCCCGCACCTGGTCCATGGAACTCGGCCGCGCGGACATCACCGTCAACGCGATCGTCCCGGTCGCCGCCACCGCGATGACCGAGACCATCCCCGCCTTCGCACCCTACGTCGAGGCCATGAAGGACGGTGAGCCGCTGCCCGCCTTCCTGCGCAAGGGCGAGGGCTTCGGCACCCCCGAGGACTGCGCGGCCCTCGTCCCCTTCCTCGCCTCCGACGCCGCCCGCTCGATCACCGGACAGGCCATCGGCATCGGCGGCGACAAGGTGGCACTCTGGTCGCATCCACAGGAGATTCGCACGGCCTACGCCGACGGCGGCTGGACCCCGGACGGACTGGCCGCCGCCTTCGCCACCTCGGTCGGCGCGGAACTCCAGACCGTCGGCATCCCGGCGCCCCAGTTCCCGGAGGCGTGATGGCTCCCGCCATGAACGTCGAGGACCTCGTCGCGATCGACGTCCACACCCATGCGGAGGTGTCCTCCCAGGGCCACTCCTCCCTCGACGACGACCTGCACGACGCCTCCTCCGCCTACTTCAAGGTCGAGGGCAAGCGCAAGCCGACCCTTCAGGAGACGGCCCGCTACTACCGCGAGCGCAGGATGGCCGCCGTGATCTTCACGGTGGACGCCGAGTCCGCGACCGGCACCGCCCCCGTCCCCAACGAGGAGGTCGCCGAGGCGGCCGCCGCCAACGCCGACGTCCTCATCCCCTTCGCCTCCATCGACCCCTTCCGCGGGAAGGCCGGCGTGCGGCAGGCCCGCCGCCTGGTCGAGGAGTACGGCGTGAAGGGCTTCAAGTTCCACCCCAGCATCCAGGGCTTCTTCCCCAACGACCGGGCCGTGGCGTACGCGCTGTACGAGGTGATCGAGGAGACCGGCGCCATCGCCCTGTTCCACACCGGCCAGACCGGCATCGGCGCCGGCGTGCCCGGCGGGGGCGGTATCCGGCTCAAGTACTCCAACCCGCTGCACGTCGACGACGTCGCCGCCGACTTCCCGCACCTCAAGATCATCCTGGCGCATCCGTCGTTCCCCTGGCAGGACGAGGCCCTCGCCGTCGCCACGCACAAGCCGGGCGTGCACATCGACCTGTCCGGCTGGTCGCCGAAGTACTTTCCGCCGCAACTGGTGCAGTACGCCAACACCCTGCTGAAGGACAAGGTCCTCTTCGGCTCCGACTTCCCCGTCCTGACCCCCGACCGCTGGCTCGCCGACTTCGACAAGCTGACGATCAAGGACGAGGTGAAGCCGAAGATCCTCAAGGAGAACGCCGCCCGTCTGCTCGGGCTGACCACACCGTGAAGGGGCGTGGAGATGCGCAACGAGGGACTGGGATCCTGGCCCGCACGCCGGGCCCGTAAGACCCCGCACCGCACGGCCCTGGTCCACGGCGACCCGTCGACGGTCCGCGGTGAGCGGTCGACCGCCGACGATGTCCCGTCGACGATCGCCGGTGAGCGGTCCATGGCCCGCAGTGATCTGTCGACGGTGCACGGTGAGCGGTCGACCGACTACCGCACATTGCATACACGCACCACACGCCTGGCCCACGCCCTGCGCGCCCGGGGCGTCCGCCGCGGCGACCGGGTCGCCTACCTCGGCCCGAATCACCCCTCCTACCTGGAGACCCTGTTCGCGGCAGGCACCCTCGGCGCGGTCTTCGTGCCGCTCAACATCCGCCTGGCCGGACCCGAGATCGCCTACCAGCTCGCCGACTCCGGCGCGAAGGCCCTCGTCTACGGTCCGGCGTACGCGGGCCTGGTGGCGGGGCTGCCAGGCAGCACCGACGTCCGGACCTACCTCGAGGTCGGCGCCGAGTACGAGGAGGCGCTGGCGTCGGCCGCGGAGGATCCGATCGACGAGCCGGTCGGCGCCGACGACACATGCATCATCATGTACACCTCGGGCACCACCGGCCGCCCCAAGGGCGCGATGCTCACCCACGGCAACCTGACCTGGAACGCGCTCAACGTCCTGGTCGACACCGACCTCATCGCCGACGAACGGGCCCTGGTCTCCGCGCCGTTGTTCCACACGGCCGGACTGAACATGCTCACCCTGCCGGTCCTGCTCAAGGGCGGCACCTGCGTCCTGGTCGAGTCCTTCGACCCGGACACCACCTTCGACCTGGTCGAACGCCACCGCATCACCTTCATGTTCGGGGTTCCGACGATGTTCGACCAGATCGCCCGGCACCCGCGCTGGCCGGACGCCGACCTGTCCTCCCTGCGCATCCTGACCTGCGGCGGCTCCCCGGTCCCGACCCCGCTGATCGCCGCCTACCAGGAGCGCGGTCTGACCTTCCTCCAGGGCTACGGCATGACCGAGGCCGCCCCCGGCACCCTCTTCCTCGACGCCGAACACGCGATCACCAAGGCCGGTTCGGCCGGTGTCCCCCACTTCTTCAGCGACGTACGGGTGGTCCGTCCCGACCTGACGCCCGTACAGACCGGCGAGACCGGCGAGGTGATGGTGCGCGGCCCGCACGTCATGCCCGGCTACTGGGGGCTGCCCGACGAGACGGCCGCCTCCTTCGCCGACGGCTGGTTCCGCAGCGGAGACGCGGCACGCGTCGACGAAGACGGTTACGTCCACATCGTCGACCGCATGAAGGACATGATCATCTCCGGCGGTGAGAACGTCTACCCCGCCGAGATCGAGGACCTGCTCCTCACCCACCCCGACATCGTCGAGTGCGCGGTCATCGGCGTGCCCGACGACACGTGGGGCGAGGTGCCGCGGGCGGTGGTCGTGCCGCGCGAAGGTGCCTCCCCGGACCCCGACGAGGTTCTGGCCTCGCTGGCCGGCCGGCTCGCCAAGTACAAGATCCCGAAGTCGGTCGTCATCGCGGACGAACTCCCGCGCACCGCCTCCGGGAAGCTCCTCAAGTCCGGGGTGCGCAAACGCTTCGGCGACAACTCCTAGCGCTTCGGCGACAACTCCCAGCTCTTGCGAGCTACTCGGCAACAACTCCCAGCCAAAGGACAGCTACATGAGCCTCACCGTCAACGGCCTCGACGAGCTGAAGAAGCTGGCCGGCAGCGACCTGGGCACCAGCGAATGGATCGAGGTCACCCAGGAGCGCATCGACACGTTCGCCGACGCCACCGGCGACCACCAGTGGATCCACGTGGACCCGGAGCGTGCCAAGGACGGCCCCTTCGGCACCCCCATCGCCCACGGCTACCTCACCCTGTCCCTCTTCATCCCGCTGTTCACCGAGCTGCTGGACGTCCAGGGCGTCACCACGAAGGTCAACTACGGCCTGAACAAGGTCCGTTTCCCCTCGCCGGTGAAGGTCGGCTCCCGCATTCGCCTCACCGCCCGGCTCGCCGAGGTGGAGGACGTGCCGGGCGGGGCGCAGATCACCGTCGACGGCGCGATCGAGATCGAGGGCGGCGCGAAGCCGGCCGCGGTGCTGCAGAGCCTGTCGCGGTTCTACGCCTGACCCCCCGTCGCCGCCCGATCGCATCGCGCCGCCCCACCGTCCCGCCCCGACCGTCCCGCCCCGACCGTCCCGCCCCGACCGTTCCGCCCCGCGCGCGACCGGTTCTACGCCGGATCGGGGCGCACGGGCACCAGGTCGAGGAGGCGCCGCGCCGAGGCGTCCGCGAGCGGGGTCAGCCGTTCGTGGACGCTCCGGAACGTCTTCTCCGCCTGCTCGGCAGGCCAGTCGTCCGGCAGATGCCTGACGGGCAGACGCGGGTCGCTGCGGATGATCCGCAGCCACTCGGTCTGCAGCAGCAGCCGCCGGGCCAGGGCGTCGTCGGGGTCCGGCGCCGCCGTCTCCCCGGGCTGCCAGCGCCGTAGGAACGCCGTGTAGCGGTCGGCTAGTTCGGGGAGTTCCCAGGTCTCCTCGATCATCGCGCCGATGTCCGTGCCGGCGTCGGCGTTCGCGCGGAACACCTTCACATGGGAGGCGAGCCCGAGTTCGGCGACCAGGGCGGACACGTCGACCTCGCCGGGGGCGATCCACAGCCCGCCGAACAACGGGCCGAAACCGCTCCAGGCGAGTTTCGCGCGCAGGTCGTGACGCTGGCGCTGCCAGGACTCGGGCAGGGAGAAACCGAGCAGGGTCCAGGTGCCGTCCCAGTGCCGGTTCACGGCGCCGGTCTGCCACATCCGCCGTTCGCCGTCGAGCAGCACCTCCGCGGAGTGCTCGGTGAGGCCGAAGTACATACGGCGGCCCTCGCGCTGGCGGCGGAGCAGGCCCCGGTGGACCATGCGGGTCAGCGTCGAGCGGGTCGCCTGCTCGCCCACGCCGGCGCGGGCGAAGACGTCGATCACGCTGCCCGAGTACACGCACACGTCGCGTCCGAGCACCTGCTCGCCCAGGAAGGTGAGCATCAGGGACTGCGGCCGCAGCGACTCTTCGGTGGTCACGCGGCCACGGTACCTCCGGCCGGGTTCCGGCCGGACACCCACCGTCCCGGCCGAATCCCGCTCAGCCACCCCGGGTGGCGACGGGCACGGGCTCAGCCGCCCACCGTCGCCGTCGGCACCCGGTCAGCGGCCCACCACGTCGACGAAGACCGGGTTGGAGTAGAACCAGGTGTCGGCCCACGGGTCCCCGTCGCCCGGCGGGTGCGGGATCGGCCCGTGCGGGTCGACCGCGACACCGAGGTAACCGGTTCCGTGCCGGTTTCCGTCGCTGCCCCGCAGCCGCACGTAGAAGGACTCCTCGCCCGCGGTGAGCGGGATACGCAGGGTGTACGTCCCCTTGCGGCCGGAGACGTCCTTCGACCAGGCGACCCTGGTGTCGGGTGCTCGCCAGCCGTCCCGGTCGGCGGCCGGGCCGCGCACCGCGCCCCGGATGACGTCGACGTGCGCCAACTCCGGCAGGATCCCCTGGGAGTTGGGGCGGGCGGCGCTGGTGACGGTGACGTTCAGGGTGAGCTTCTCGCCCTTGCGGACCCGCAGCCGGCCGCCGAGCGTGACGCCCCGCCCGTGGTCGTGCTCGCGCTTCAGCCGCACCTCCAGCCCGTCCAGCAGATGCCCGTGGTCCAGCCAGACCCGGCCAGCCCGCAGCCCGGCCATCACCGAGCGGTAGCCGTGCCGGGCGACGCCCACATGGGTGCGGCTGAACTGGCCGGGCCAGAAGTCGCTGCCCGGCTGCGGGGTGTCGGTGTTCACCGGGTCGGGCAGCCGGCCGGTGGTGTCGAAGCTCTGCCCCGGTGCCCAGTCGCCGTTCCTCCAGCTGTCGGAGACGATGCGGTGGGCGTCGGAGTTGGTGGTGACCGAGAAGACCCGGCCCTCGGAGAGCAGTGCGTCCCACAGCCCGCCGACGGTCGCCGTCGCCCAGTCGAAACCGCCGTACGTCAGATAGGCGTCCGCCGGATACCCGGCCCAGGACTGTGCCGTCGGCTTGTTCTCGTACTCGCCGCGGACCGACGTCGGACCGCGCCACCCGGGGACGGCCGCGCCCTGGGCGCCCGGGGCGCCCTCCATGCCGATCATGATCTCGGGGGCCGCGTCCCGCCAGCCGCGCATCTCGCGCGGGGAGTCGATGCCCAGGCGCATCGGGTGGTTGGCGAGGACCAGGACGTCGTCGACGTAGCCGGTACGGCGTTGCTCGGCCAGCCACTGGATGGCCTGGACGGCGTGGGCCTCGTTGCGTGCGGTGTCCGCGGCCCCAGCGGCGCCCTGGGTATAGCCGAGGAGCTTGCCGTCGTAAGCGTTCTCGAAACGGGTCAGCAGGTCGACCTCGTGCGGGCCGGGCGCCGCGAACACCGTGGCGTGCTCGGCGGCCGGGATGTACCACTCCAGGCCCTGGAAGATCAGCTGGCGCGGGTTCTCGGCACGGGCCTTGACGATCTCGTCGTGCTCCAGCGGGGCGCCGTACTTCGCGTGCCCGAAGTTGGAGTGCTCGGTGAACACCATCCAGTCCAGGCCGTAGGCCGCGCCCGCCGCCGCCAGCTGCGAGAACGTGTACTTGGCGTCATGACTGTAGACGCTGTGGATGTGATGGTCGCCGACCAGATAGCCCAGGCGCGGATCCTCACCGCCGAGGCCGCCGAGGCCGGCGGCGTCGCTCCGGCCCGCCTGGTCCCGTCCGGCGGCGGCCGCCGGGCCGGCCGCCGCCGACCCGAGCGCGAACGCGGCACCGAACAGGCCCGCAGCCCGCAGGAGTCGGCGCCGGGAGGCGCCCTGTGCGTCGAGATCGGCGGGGGAGACGGACGGATCCGCCCAGGAAGGCAACTGCTGCTCGGCCATGACTCTCTCTCGGGGCTCGGGGCTCGGGGCTCGGGGCTCGGGGGTGGGGGGTGGGGGCGGAGGAGCGGGGGCGGGCTCGGCCTCAGCGGTTCATGAAGGAGGTGACGGGCAGCGCCCGTTCGACGATCCGTACGTCGCCGAGCCGGCCGTGCAGGATCTGGTCGATCCGCCCGCCGTACGCGTAGCCGCCGAGCAGCCACGGCAGCCCCACGGAGGTGATGCCGACCGACCTCGCCCTCGGGTTGCGGACGACCGGGCAGCCCTCGACGTAGAGCGTGGTGTGCCGGCCGTCGTTGACGACGGCGAGGTGCCACCAGGTCTCCAGCGGCGTCTCCTGGCCCCAGTTGGTGACGATGCCCTCCTGGTTGAAGGGACGCATCGCCCACTGCGGCTCACGGTCGTTGGAGAGGGAGAGCGTGGCCAGCGGCTCGTCGGGGTCGTCGCCGGTCTTCCCTGCGGCGCCGCCGGTGCCGGTACGGCTCACCAGGCCCGACCAGGCGTGGTGCGAGGGGTCCCAGCCGGCGGGCAGCCGGTAGAAGGCCTCGATGGTGTAACCGCTTTCGAACGTTGCCGAGTTGATCGGCGCCCCGTCCGTCGTCCGCAGGTACGCCCCCTTCAGCGGCGACTTGTAGCCCTCGAACTCCAGGCTGCCGTGACCGGGCTGGTCGGGATGGTGATCGGCCGACCAGCCCAGCGATCCGCCGCCGACCGTCACGAGGGTGAGGTCGTTGCCGCGTCCGGACAGGTCACGGACGGTGCCGCCCGCGGGCGACTCGAAGCGCCAGTACGCCACCGTGCCCGGGACCAGCATCCTCGACACCGGACGCGCGGGCCGCGCCGGTACGGGGGCGAAGCCGGAGAACCGCTCCGCGAAGTCGATGCCGACGGTGAACCGGTCGGCGTCACCGCTCAGCTCGATCTCCTGCCGCTCCAGCTCGTTGAGGCCCTTCGCGGCCCGGCCGAGGATCCACGGGGAAACCGTTTCCACATCGATGACGTTCCGGTCCAGGTCGAAACGGTAGAGACGGATCATCGCCGCGCCGCCGAAGTAACGGTTCTGGTAGTTCGTCAGATGCAGATGGACGTCGTTTCCCGCCGCGTTCCTCCGGGTCGCCCGTCCGGCGGGCCAGTAGTGGCCGTTGAGGGTGAGGAAGATCTGGTCGTGGTCCTTGATCAACCGGTCCCACAACTGCTGCCCGTACGCCGACAGCGCGTCGTCCTCCACGACCAGCTCGTGCGTGGTCAGGACGACCGGCGTTCCCGGGTACCGGGCCAGCACGTCGGCGGCCCACGCATACCCCTGCGCCGACAGCCGCCAGTCCAGCGCCAGCACCATCCACTCCCGGCCGGCCGCCCGGAACAGGTGGAAGGTGTTGTAGCCGTCCGGGGAGGCTCCGCCGAAGGCCGGGCGGCCCGCGAAGCGTCCGGGGCCGAAGGCGTCCAGGTACGGGCTCGCTCCGCGCTGGTCGGTCGTCGACGACTTCACGTCGTGGTTTCCGGCCAGCACGCTGTAGCCGACCCCGCGCCGGTCCAGCAGCGTGAACGCCTCGCTGATGGCGGTTACTTCGGCTTTCGTGCCGTTCTGCGTGAGGTCGCCCAGGTGGGACAGGAAGACGATGTTCTCGTTCCTGCCGTGCTCCAGGAGGTAGCGCAGGGACGCCTCCACGGGAGCCTTGTCGATGCTCGGCCCGTCGAAGAGGTACTGGGTGTCGGGCATCACCGCGAGAGTGAAGCGGCGGCTGTCGGGGTCGGGACGCCATGCGGACGGCGTCGCCTCGGCGGTGGTGGCCGGCAGGGCGACCGAGGCGGTGGCGGCGGCGCCCAGCAGCGCGGTCGCCCTGAGAAAACCGCGTCGTCCGGCGCCGGCCTGCGCGGCCTCGCACTGTTCATGGGCATGCGACGTACACACGTGTGCTCCGTAGAGGAAGTCCGCGAAGGGATAAGGGGAGTTCAGAGGACGCGCAGGGTCCAGCTCCAGCGGTGCCGGCCCGGCGCGACGAGATAGGAGGGGAAGGTGTCGGGACCGCAGGAGGCCGTACCGAGCCCGCGGTGCGCCGCGTCGAGGTGGACCACACAGCCGGTGCGCGGTACCAGCTCGTCGTGGTGGGCGGCGGCCGTCAGATCCTCGGCGCGGTGGCGCGTGACGGAGACCTGGCGCGGCTCGTCCAGTGCGACGGCGAGGCCGGTGGCGTCGGGCGCGGACAGCGTGAACCGCCGCACACCGTGCCGGCCGCCGCTCTCCTGGGGCCGCAGATAGGGCGTGAACAGAGCGTCGACGGGAAGGGAGTGATGGCCCACCGGCGCTCCCGCGCTGCGGTCGGGGTACGACTCCCAGGGGCCTTGCCCGAACCACTCCAGCAGGTCGAAGCCCGCGACCGTCTCGAAGACCGAGCCGACCCGCGCCACGTCGTCGAACGCGTCGGGCAGTTCGGCCTCCTCGTCGATCCGCAGGCCGCCCTCGACCGGCGTGAACACCTGGCGGTGGCGGACGACCTCGGTGGTGCCGGCGTACTCCGCGACGACGGTCACCGACACACCGTCGTGGCGCACCGAGACCGGTTTGCGCACGAGCGCGTCCAGGCCCCAGGCCCGCCAGCGCAGCGCCATGCCGCCCAGCTCGTCGTTGTCGGTGGGCGCCCGCCACAGCGACAGCGTGGGGGCGGCGGTCAGCAGCGGGTGCACCAGCAGCCCGTCCGCGTCGATCTCCACCCGGGCGGCCACCGTCTGTTTCGCAACCGGTTGCGCAATCGGCTCGGCAAGCGGTGCAGCAACCGATTCCACACCGGTTTTCGGAAGCAGGTCAGCAACCGGTTCCACACCTCGCGCGGCAACCGATTCCACAACCGATTCCGGAAGCGGACCGGCAAGCGGTTGCACAAGCGGATCAACAACAGGTTCCGCAACAGCTTCCGCAACAGCTTCCGTAACAGCTTCCGCAGCCCGCAGCCGCAGTTGCGGCGTGCACACCTCGGTGCCGCGCGGTGCCCACGGCAGGTCCTCGGCCGTCGTCACGCGCAGCGTCAGCCATGCCTCGCCGCCGTCGGGCGGCAGCTCGAACGGCAGTGGCACCACCGCCGTCCCGCCCGGCCGCAGCTCGGGCAGCACGGCCGGCGCGGTGAGCGTGGCGAGACGGGGGCTCCCCCGGCCCGAGGACGGGGGAGTGGCGCCGTCCGCGAGGGACAGTTCCCACTCGGCGGCGAGCCAGTCCAGGCCGCGGAAGTGCTGGTGGTTGGAGAGCACCAGGCCCTCGTGCCGGAAACACTCCAGGCGCACCGGAGCGGCCAGCTCCCGGTGCTCGTACATCACGGGCTTGGGTGTGCGGTCCGGGAAGACCACGCCGTCCGCGATGAACGCGCCGTCGTGGTCCCTCTCGCCGAAGTCACCGCCGTAGGCCCAGCGGTACCCGGGTGCGGCGACGCCGCTGTCGTAGAGCCCGGCGCCCCCACGCCCGGCCGGTCTTCCGTCCGTCACACTCTGGAGGATGCCGTGGTCCCAGAACTCCCAGATGAAGCCGCCCTGAAGTCCCGGGGTGGCCTCGATGGCGGCCCAGTGGTCGGCCAGCGTGCCGTTGCTGTTGCCCATCGCGTGCGAGTACTCGCACTGGACGAGCGGCTTGGTCTGGTGCCCGGAGAGCGCGTGCGCCACGCAGTCCTCCAGCGGCGCGTACATGGGGCAGGCGATGTCGGAGGCCACGTCCGGGTCCGCCCAGCCGCGCTTGGCGGCCCCTTCGTACTGCACCGGCCGGGCCGGATCGTGCCGGCGCACCCAGCCCGCCGCCGCGTCGTGGTTGGCGCCGTAGTCGGACTCGTTGCCCAGCGACCAGATGATCACCGAGGGGTGGTTCCTGTCCCGCAGCACCATGCGCGACACCCGGTCGACGAAGGCGTTCAGATAGCGCGGGTCGTCGGCGATCTCATGGGCGTGGTCGTGGGACTCGATGTCCGCCTCGTCGACCACGTAGAAACCGATTTCATCGGCGAGGTCGTACAGCGCCGGGTCGTTCGGGTAGTGCGCGGTGCGGATCGCGTTGAAGCCGAAACGCTTCAGCAGGACCAGGTCCGCGCGCATGTCGTCGTACGACACCGTGCGCCCGGTCAGCGGATGGAAGTCGTGCCGGTTGACGCCGCGGATGAAGACGCGCTCGCCGTTGATCAGCAGGTCCCGGCCGACGATCTCGACGTCGCGGAAACCGACGCGGTGCCGGGAGGTGTCGGCGACGGTGCCGTCGGCGCGGTGCAGGCGCACGGTCAGGCCGTACAGCTCGGGCGTCTCGGCGTTCCAGGTGCGCACCTCGGGCACGCGTGTGCGCAGGCGTGCCTCGCCGAGGAAGGCGGAGACCCGCTCGTCCTGCGCGTTCAGCCGGTCGAACTCGGTGTCCTGTGCCAGCGGCAGCCCGTCCAGTTCGCCGCTGACGTACCAGCCTCCGGGCAGCGCCCCGCCGGCGTCCCGCACCAGACAGTCGACCCGCAGCTCCCCGTCCCGGCGCGCCCGTACGGTCACGTCGGCCAGGTGCAGCGGGTCGGTCGCGTACAGCAGCACCGAGCGGGTGATCCCGCCGTGCCACCAGTGGTCCTGGTCCTCGATGTGCGAGGCGTCCGACCATTTGACGACGGTAAGCCGTACGACGGCCCGCGCGCCGGGGCGTACGAGAGCGGTGAGGTCGAACTCGGCGGCCAGGTGGGAGTCCTTGGAGACGCCGACGGGCCGCCCGTCCACGTGCACCAGCAGCACGCTCTCGGCTGCGCCGACCTGGAGCACGATCCGGCGCCCGGCCCAGTCGGCCGGGATGTCCAGGTCCTGTTCGTAGACACCCGTCGGATTGTCGGCGGGCGACAGTGGCGGGAATTCTGTATACGGCATACGGATGTTCAGATACTGCGGAAGGTCGGTGGTGTCCTGCATGGTCCACACGCCCGGCACGGTGGCCGTCGACCACGCACCGCCGACCGGCGCGTCCGGCGCGGACAGCAGCTGAAAACGCCAGTCGCCGTCCAGGGAGTGCGCTCCGTCGCGCCGGTCGACGGCGTTCATGGGCAGCCGCCCCCAGGAGGTCACCTCCGGTGCCTCCCAGGGGCGGAGCGCCAGCAGGGGATCCCTCACTTGATCGCTCCCTTTCCGAGGTCCCCGATGATCTGGCGGGCGCCGATCGCGAACACGATCAGCAGCGGGACCAGGGCGAGCAGCGCGCCGGTCATGACCATTCCGTAGTCGGTGGTGCCGTGGGTGCCGTTGAGCTGGGACAGGGCGACCTGGAGGGTCACGTTGCCGGGGTCGGTGAGGGCGATCAGCGGCCAGGCGTAGTCGTTCCACTGGCCCATGAACGTGAAGATGGCGAGGAAGGCGAGGCCCGGCCGGACCACCGGGAGGGCCACGTGCCAGTACTGACGCAGGAAGTTCGCGCCGTCGATGCGGGAGGCGTCGAGGAGTTCGTCGTGGATGGCGCTCTTCATGTACTGGCGCATCCAGAAGATGCCGAAAGCGTTTGCCGCGGCCGGTACGATCAGCGCCGTCATCGACCCGATCCAGCCGAGCCGGGCCATGATCACGAACTGCGGGATGGCCTGGAGCTGCATCGGCACCATGAAGATGAGCATCAGCAACGCGAACAGCAACCGTTTCCCGGGAAACTCGAACTTGGCGAAGACGAAGGCCGCCAGCGAGTCGAAGAGCAGGACCAGGAACGTCACCGTCGTCGCGACGAGCAGCGAGTTCGCCATGGACCCGAAGAAGTCGATCGCGTCGAAGAGGCTGCGGACGTTCTCCAGGAGATGGGTGCCCGGCAGCAGTTGGGGCGGGTACGAGAAGATCTCGCTCGAGGTGTGCGTCGACATGATGACGGCCCAGTAGAACGGGAAGGCCGACAGCAGTACGCCGGTGATCAGTGAGGCGTGCAGGGCGAGGGCGCGGCGCCGTGACCCCCGGATGCCCGCGCGGGACGGCTTGAGGCCGTGGATGGATGCCATGGTGCCGGCCCTTCCTATGCTTCGTCCCGGCGCTGGAGCAGGCGCCAGTTGATGATCGAGAAAAGTACGACGACGAGGAAGATGCCCCAGGCCACGGCCGCGCCGTAGCCGAAGTCGTTGTTGTCGAAGGTCTGCTGGAAGAAGTAGAGGACCATGGTCCGGCCCGAGTGGCCGGGGCCGCCCGAGAACGTGGACTCGTTCGCGGTGTTCTGGAGGAGCACCTGCGGTTCGGAGAAGCTCTGCAGACCGGTGACCGTCGAGACGACGAGCACGAACAGCAGGGTGGGCCGCAGCAGTGGCAGGGTGACGCGGAAGAAGGTCTGCACCGGCCCGGCGCCGTCGATGCGCGCCGCCTCGTACAGTTCGCCGGGGACGGTCTGGAGGCCGGCGAGGAAGATGATCGCGTTGTAGCCGGTCCACTGCCAGGTCATCAGCGTGGCGATGGCGACCTTGATGCCCCACGGGGTGTTCAGCCAGGCCACCTGGTCCAGCCCCACCGCCTGCAACAGGGCGTTGACGAGACCGAAGTTGGTGGAGAACACCGAGCCGAAGACGATCGCGACGGCGACCACGGAGGTCACGTTGGGCAGGAAGAAGGCGACGCGGTAAGCGTTCTTGATACGGACCGCCGAGTTGAGCATCACGGCGGTGACCATCGCCAGGAAGATCATGGGGAAGGTGGCCAGGGCCCAGATGACGACGGTGGTCCCGATGGACTGCCAGAAGTCGCTGTCGCTCACCAGATACCGGTACTGCGACAGACCCGCCCATTCCATGGACCCCAGCCCGTCCCACCGGTGGAAGGACAGGTAGAGCGAGAAACCCACGGGGATCAGGCCGAAGGCGAGGAACAGCAGGTAGAAGGGGGAGATCGCGGCGTAGAGGTGCCAGTACTTGCGCAAGCCCTTACGCGGCTGGACGGCGGGGATCTCCGTCATGACCACCGGGGGCTTCTCCAGTGCGGGGACGGTGGCCATCAGTAGCTCACCCCCAGGTGCTCGGCGATGCGACGGCACTTGCTCATGGCGTCACTCCAGGCCTTGTCCGGGTCCTTGCCGAGGACGCCGACGTTCTTGATCTCGTCCTTGACGGGCTGCCCGAGGGCGATGTCGAAGGGGCTGTTGTAGGCGATCGCGATCTTCTGTGCCGCGGGCCCGAACACGTCCGTGGTGACCTGCCCGCCGAAGAACGGGTCGGGGTCGCGCAGTTGCTTCAGTCCGTAGGAGGCGGGGGTGGAGGGGAAGAGGCCCGCGTCGACGTAACCCTGGGCCTGGTTCTTCGCGTCGAGCATCCAGGTGATCAGCCGGAAGGCCTGCTCGGGCTCCCGGCACGCCTTGGTGATCGACAGGAACGAGCCGCCGTTGTTGGCGGGCCGCACCGGCATGTCGGCGACGCGCCACCTGCCCTTGGTCCTCGGCACACCGTTCTTGAGGTCGAAGGTGGCCCAGGAGGCGCCCAGTTGGCTGGGCAGCTTGCCGTCGTCGACAGCGGAGAGCTGGTCAGGGGTGCCGGTGACCAGGTCCGAGACGAGTCCGCGCCGCTTGGCCTCCACGGCGAGGTCCCAGGCACGCCGCACATGTTGCTGGTCACCGATGAAGTGGCGGTCCCTGTCGACGTACCGCTCGCTGCCCTGGTTCACCACGTTGTCGAAGACCGCGTTGACGTCGGTGAGCAGAGAAGCACCCGGAATGCGCTTGCGGAGCTGTTCCCCGGCGGCGAAGAACTTCTCCCAGGTGTTCAGCTCCTGGGACACCTCGTCCGGCTCGTACGGAAGGCCCGCCGTGCGGAACACGTCGTACTGGTAGAGGTGCGCGACCGGCCCGCAGTCGATCGGGAAGCCGATCATCGAGCCGTCGTCGGCGATGCCCTGGTCCCACTTCCAGGACAGGTACCGGCTCTTGTAGGCGTCCGCCCCCAGCGTCCGCAGGTCGACGAACTGGTCGGCGTTGGGCAGGTACGAGGCCATGTCCTCGCCCTTGAGTCCCGCGATGTCGGGGATGTGGGCGCGGCCGGCCATGGTGGTGATCAGCTTGGAACGGTAGTAACCGCCGATCTGGATCGCCTGGAGGTTCACCGTGCTGCCGTACCGGGCCCTGGCGTTCTTGACGACGGTGTCGCTCAGGCCGCCGCTCCAGTACCACAGGACCATGTTCCGGCCGGTCGAGCCGGTCGGAACGGCGCAGCCGGACGCCAGGCCGCCCAGCGCCGTGGCGGCCACAGGGGCCAGGCCCGCGCGCAGCAGGCCTCTTCGTGAGAGCCGCACAGCTCCCACCGCCTTTCGGATCTGTTCGGGAGTTCGCATACGAGGGGCATGTGGGGGGCGTGTCGTGTGTCTGGGGGAGGTCGGGTGTGGGGAGGTCAGCCGGTCCGTGCGGGTGGGGTGACCGGGGCGTGGCGGACCGGCGGGCCGGGGTCGTCCGGCAGCCGGTCGGCGAGGAAGCCGTACGCCCGTTTCAGGTCGGGGTCGGTGAGCGAGCGCCACCAGCGGTCGATGCCGTACCAGCCGGGGGCGGCCAGCGCCCCGCCGTGGTGGCGCACCGACAGCCCGGCGGCGAGGACGGCGAACCGCAGCCGTTCCTCCAGCGGCCAGCCGCCCAGCGAGGCCGCGACGAAGCTCGCGCCGAACACGTCACCGGCTCCCGTGGCGTCGAGGACATCGATGTCAAGCGCCGGGACCTGCGCGAACTCGCCGGTCGTCTGGTCCACCGCGAGGGCCCCGTCGCCGCCACGCGTCACCACGGCGACCGGTACCAGCTCGGCGAGGGTGCCGAGCGCGGCGACGGCGCTGTCGGTGCGGGTGTACGCCATCGCCTCGGTCTCGTTGGGGAGGAACGCGTGGCACAGGGCCAGTTGGTCGAGCAGGTCGCGGGACCACTGCCGGGTGGGGTCCCAGCCGACGTCGGCGTAGATCTGCGTGCCGTCGGCCGCCGCCTTGCCGATCCAGGCGCGCGGTTCGGCCTCCAGGTGCACCAGGGCCGTGCGCGCCTCGGGCGGGTCGCCCATCAGCACGTCCTGCGAGTACGGCGGCTCCTGGCCGTGGGTGACCAGGGCCCGGTCCTGCCCGTGGGCGAGGGCGACGGTGACCGGGGTGTGCCAGCCGTCGGCGACGCGGGAGAGCGAGAGGTCGACACCCTCCTGGCGGGCGATGACCTCCTGGCAGTACGCGCCGTAGAAGTCGTCGCCGAACACCGTGGCCAGCGAGGTGCGCAGGCCGAACCGCGACGCGGCCACCGCCAGGTTCGCGATGCCGCCGGGGCCGCAGCCCATCCCGGCCGTCCAGATCTCCTCGCCCGGTGCGGGCGGCCTGCCCAGGCCGGTGAGGACGAGGTCGTAGAACAGCAGCCCCGTCAGCAGCACGTCGGGCCGGTCGTCGTCCACGGGAACGTCCTCTCGTTCGGGCGGGGGCGTCGCCTCGATGGGTGGCTCACCGCGTCGACCCGTGGCTTCGTCACACGGATCGGGTGGGTTCATCGGGTCGATCAGGGGTTCGTGACATGGATCGGGTGCTTCGTCAGAACTCTTCATTTCGGTGACCGGAATCGTGCGCCCCTCGGCGAGATTGGTCAATACCCGAGCAGAACTGAGCATGGATTTGATTGAAGATGACGAGTAGTGTTCACGCCGTGCTGGCAGAACGACGACACCAACTCATCCTGCGGGCCCTGCGCTCCGGCGGTCCCGCAGCCGTGACCGATCTCTCCGAGCAACTGGGCGTGAGCCCCGCCACGGTCCGGCGCGACCTGCTCAAACTCGAGGAGGAGGGCCTGCTCACGCGTGTCCACGGCGGCGCCGTCGTCGACGAGGGAGACCAGCCCTTCGCCGAGGTCGCCGAGGTCCGGGTGGCCGAGAAGGACGCGATAGCGGCGCGCGCCGCGGCCATGATCACGGATGGCCAGTCGGTCCTGCTGGACATCGGCACCACCGCCTACCGGCTCGCCCGTCAGCTGCACGGCCGCCGGCTCACCGTGATCACCAGCAACCTGGTGGTCTACGAGGAACTCGCCGACGACGAGGGCATCGACCTGGTGCTGCTCGGCGGCATGGTCCGGCGCGAGTACCGCTCCCTGGTCGGCTTCCTCACCGAGGACAATCTGCGCCAGCTGCACGCCGACTGGCTCTTCCTCGGCACCAGCGGGGTGCGGCCGGGCGGCGAGGTGATGGACACGACGGTCGTCGAGGTGCCGGTCAAGCGCGCCATGATCAAGGCGAGCGGAAAGGTCGTCCTGCTGGCGGACACGGCGAAGTTCCCCGGTACGGGCATGGCGAAGGTCTGTGGTCCGGAGGACCTGGACGTGGTGGTGACCAACGCTCCGGTGGACCCGGCGACCCGTTCCTCCCTGGAGGAGGCGGGCGTCGAGGTGGTCCTGGCAGGAAAGGTGCAAGCGTGAGACTGACGATTCTGGGCGGCGGCGGATTCCGGGTGCCGCTCGTGTACGGGGCGCTGCTGACGGACCACGCCGAAGGGCGGGTCACCGAGGTCGTGCTGCACGATCTGGACGACAGTCGACTGCATGCGGTGGCCCGTGTACTGGCTGAACAGGCGTCGACGGTGGCCGACGCCCCCACCGTGACCGCGACGACCGATCTCGACGAGGCGCTGCGCGGCGCCGACTTCGTCTTCTCCGCGATCCGCGTCGGCGGCCTGGAGGGCCGGGCGAACGACGAACGGGTGGCCCTGGCGGAGGGCGTCCTCGGTCAGGAGACGGTCGGCGCGGGCGGCATCGCCTACGGTCTGCGCACGGTGCCCGTCGCCGCCGACATCGCCCGGCGGGTGGCCCGCCTCGCCCCCGACGCCTGGGTCATCAACTTCACCAACCCGGCCGGTCTGGTCACCGAGGCCATGTCCCGCCACCTCGGCGACCGTGTCATCGGCATCTGCGACTCGCCGGTCGGCCTCGGCCGCCGTATCGCGCGCGTCCTCGGCGCGGACCCGCGCGAGGCGTTCATCGACTACGTCGGCCTCAACCACCTCGGCTGGGTACGCGGGCTGCGGGTCGCCGGCCGCGACGAGCTCCCGCGTCTGCTGGCCGACTCCGACCTGCTCGGCTCCTTCGAGGAGGGCAAGCTGTTCGGCGTCGACTGGCTCCGGTCGCTCGGCGCGATCCCGAACGAGTACCTGCACTACTACTACTTCAACCGCGAGACCGTGCGCGCCTACCAGCAGGCCGAGAAGACCCGCGGCGCCTTCCTGCGCGACCAGCAGGCACGGTTCTACGAGGAGATGCGCCGGCCCGACGCGGCGGCGCTGACCGCCTGGGACCGCACCCGCGCCGAGCGCGAGGCGACCTACATGGCCGAGAACCGCGAGACCGCGGGCGCCGGCGAACGCGACGCCGACGACCTCTCCGGCGGCTACGAGAAGGTGGCCCTCGCCCTGATGCGGGCCATCGCCCGCGACGAACGCACCACCCTGATCCTCAACGTCCGCAACCAGGGCGCCCTCTCGGTGCTCGACACGGACGCGGTCATCGAGGTGCCCTGCCTCGTCGACGCCAACGGAGCCCATCCCGTGGCCGTGGCCCCGCTGCCCGAGCACGCGACCGGCCTGGTCTGCGCGGTGAAGGGGGTCGAGCGGGAGGTGCTCGCCGCCGCCGAGTCCGGCTCGCGCGCGAGCGCGGTGAAGGCCTTCGCGCTGCACCCGCTCGTCGATTCCGTGAACGTGGCCCGTCGGCTGGTCGAGGGCTACACCGCGGTCCATCCAGGCCTGGCGTATCTCGGGTGAGCACCTCCGGAAAGCCCTTCGGCAAGCGCGGGTAAGCGCTTTCCCTCCTTTTCCCGTACGTTCCGTTCCAGCAGTCCGCCCTTCCCGGTTCCCTGGAGACTTTCCATGCACGACGAACGCCGCCGGATCGAGGAGCGCGTAGAGCGCGTCCACACCCAGCGCATCAAGCCCGCCGTCTATGCGGCCACCGTGCCCTTCGAGGTCGAGGCCTGGCAGGCGCCGGGCGAGCCGGTCCCCTTCGCGGAGGCCGCGGCGGCGCCGTACGAGCCCTTCGCGATGGGCACGCCCTGGGGTCCGCCCTGGGGGACCACCTGGTTCCGGATGCGCGGCCGGGTGCCCGCCGAGTGGGCCGGCAGGCGGGTCGAGGCGGTCATCGACCTGGGCTTCGTCGGCGACTGGCCCGGCAACCAGGCCGAGGCACTGGTCCACCTGACCGACGGCACCCCGCTGAAGGCGGTCAACCCGCTCAACCAGTACGTGCCGATCGGCAACCCGGCGACCGGCGGCGAGGCGATCGACTACCTGGTCGAGGCGGCCTCCAACCCGGACATCCTCGCGAACGACTTCGCGGCGCCGACGCCGCTCGGCGATGTACTGACGGCAGGCGACCGTCCACTGTATACATTCCGCAGCGCCGACCTCGCCGTCCTCGACGAGCAGGTCTTCCACCTCGACCTCGACCTCCAGGTCCTGCGCGAACTCATGGTCCACCTCGGCGAGCACGAGCCGCGCCGCCACGAGATCATGCACACCCTGGACCGCGCCATGGACGCCCTGGACCTGGACGACGTCTCCGGCAGCGCCGCCGCAGTCCGCGAGGTGCTCGCGCCCGTCCTGGCCCGTCCCGCCCACGCCAGCGCCCACACCGTCTCCGGCGTCGGTCACGCGCACATCGACTCCGCCTGGCTGTGGCCGATCCGCGAGACCAAGCGCAAGACGTCCCGCACCTTCTCCAACGTCACCGCGCTCGCCGACGAGTACGACGACTTCATCTTCGCCTGCTCGCAGGCCCAGCAGTACGAGTGGGTGCGCGACCACTACCCCCAGGTGTGGGCGCGCATCCAGGAGTCGGTGCGGAAGGGGCAGTGGGCCCCGGTCGGCGGCATGTGGGTCGAGTCCGACGGCAATCTGCCCGGCGGCGAGGCCATCGCCCGCCAACTGGTCCACGGCAAGCGGTTCTTCATCGAGCACTTCGGCATCGAGACCAAGGGCGTCTGGCTGCCGGACTCCTTCGGCTACAACGCCGCCTACCCGCAGCTCGCCAAGCTCGCCGGCAACGACTGGTTCCTCACCCAGAAGATCTCCTGGAACCAGACCAACAAGTTCCCCCACCACACCTTCTGGTGGGAGGGCATCGACGGCACCCGCATCTTCACCCACTTCCCGCCGGTCGACACCTACAACGCCCGCTTCAGCGGCGAGGAGATGGACCGCGCCGTCCGCAACTACTCCGAGAAGGGCGCCGGCACCCGCTCGCTGGCCCCCTTCGGCTGGGGCGACGGCGGCGGCGGCCCCACCCGCGAGATCATGGAACGGGCCCGCAGGCTCGCCGACCTGGAGGGTTCGCCGAAGGTCGTCGTCGAGCACCCCGACGCGTTCTTCGCCAAGGCCCGCGAGGAGTACCAGGACGCCCCGGTCTGGAACGGCGAGCTGTACCTGGAGCTCCACCGTGCCACGTACACCTCCCAGGCCCGCACCAAGCAGGGCAACCGGCGCAGTGAACACAAGCTCCGCGAGGCCGAGTTGTGGGCCACGACGGCCGCACTGCACGCGCCGGGGTACGGGTACCCGTACGAGAAGCTCGACCGGCTGTGGAAGACGGTGCTGCTGCACCAGTTCCACGACATCCTGCCGGGCTCCTCGATCGCCTGGGTGCACCGCGAGGCGGAGGCCGAGTACGCCCGTGTCGCCGAGGAGCTGGAGGCGCTGACGGCAGAGGCGGTCGCGGCACTGGGCGGCGGTTCCGGGGAGACCCGGTACTTCAACACCAGCCCGTTCGAGCGGCGCGAGGTGGTGCGTGACCGGGAGGGCGGGACCGGATTCGTGAAGGTACCGGCGAACGGAAGCGCCCCCCTCTCCAACGACCGGCCGGGCGGCATCGTGATCGTGGAGGACCGCGTCCTGGACAACGGTCTGGTCCGCGTGGAGCTGGCCGAGGACGGCACCCTGGCCTCGGTCCTCGACCGGCGCTTCCAGCGCGAAGTCCTCGCCGGCCGGGGCAACCTGCTCCGCCTCCACACGGACCTGCCCAACTACTGGGACGCCTGGGACATCGACAAGCACTACAAGAACCGTTACACGGAACTCCTGGACGTCGAGTCCATGACGGTCGTCGAGCGGGACGTTCTGGTCGGCTCGATCCGTGTCACGCGCTCCTTCGGCAAGGGTTCGACGATCACACAGACGATCACCCTTCGCGCCGACAGCCCCCGCATCGACTTCGAGACCGAGATCGACTGGCACGAGGCCGAGAAGATCCTCAAGGCGGGCTTCCCGGTGGACGTCCGGGCGGCGCACTCCTCCGCGGAGATCCAGTTCGGCCATGTCCAGCGGCCCACCCACACCAACACCAGCTGGGAGGCGGCCCGCTTCGAGGTCTGCGGCCACCGCTGGGTGCACATCGGCGAACCCGGCTACGGCGTCGCGGTCCTCAACGACTCGACATACGGCCACGACGTCTCCCGCACGGTCCGCGAGGACGGCGGTACGACGACCACGGTCGCCCTCAGCCTGGTACGCGCCCCGCGCATCCCGGACCCCGAGGCCGACCAGGGCAGGCACAGGTTCACGTACTCCCTGCTCCCCGGCGCCACGATCGGCGACGCGGTCGCCGAGGGCTACGCCCTCAACCTGCCGCTGCGCAGGGCCGACGCGGCGGGCGCGCCCGCCCCGGTCGTCTCCGTCGACGGCGAGGGCATCACCGTCGAGGCGGTGAAGCTCGCCGACGACGCGTCCGGCGATGTCGTCGTCCGGCTCTACGAGTCGCGCGGCGGCCGGGCCACCGGGACCCTGCGCACCGGCTTCCCCCTCACGGGCGCCCATGTCACGGACCTGCTGGAACGACCGCTGGAGACGGCCGTCACCGACGGCGAGGGCGGCGTCCCCGTACAGCTGCGGCCCTTCCAGATCCTGACACTCCGTCTGAGCCGTACCGCCACCGGAGGCTGAACCCTGCCAGTGCTGTGGATCGAGCCGCCCGCCGGTTCCGACCTCGACCCGTACGCGACGGTGCTCGCCGTGGAGCTGGGCGGCGAGCTGGAGCTGCACCGGGGGTCGGGGCGCCTCTGACGTGCTCGGGCCGGCCGGTCGCTCCCCGTGACAGCGGCCGGCCGGCCCGATCCCCCGTTCCCCGGGGATCCCCCGTCGATCCCCGACTTCCCCCGTGGTCCCCCGTCGGTTCCTGTGCGGTGGTGCTCTGGTGCTGTGCTGCTCCCACGGAGGTCCTCATGACCCCCGTCGTCCCCCGTGGATCCTCCGTGGGCCTTCGGTGTTACACCGTTAAGAGCGCGCACCCCGGCCCCTGATACACCCCGGGAGAGAAAAAGTCCCCCGGACTTCTCGTCCGGGGGACTTCGGATCTCTCGCGGCGGCCGGTTCAGCCGGTGAAGTCGGCCGTGATGGAGGTGAACTGCCAGGTCGTCTGGCTGATTACGGAGCAGTCGCTGGTCACTCCGCCACCCGGGCACGGACGGTCGCGGTTGACGGACCAGTAGGCGAGCCGGGCGATGTACCGGCTGTTGGCCCAGTCGCGGATCACCCAGCCGCTCAGGGTGTACGCGGTGCCGGGCTGTACCGCGACGGTCCGGGGCGCACCGGGCGTTGTCACTCGAACTGACGGCGCCGGAAAGGGCCTTGGTGCCGCTGTGCACGGGTGAGGAGACGACCGAGCCGAGGTCGCCGGAGCAGGTCCATGGGGAGAGGCCGCCGGATTCGAAGCCGGGGTTGCCGAGGATGTCGGCCGCCTGAGCGGTGCCGGGCAGTGCCACCGCCCCGGAGAGGGCGAGGGCGGCGGCGCCGAGCAGGGCGAGGAGGCGACGTGGGGAACGTCTGAGGAAGGGGTGCGCACGCGATTTCCCCGAAGGAATGGGGGTGTTCGGGAGTGCAGAGAGGCGCTGGGGCGCGCAACCCAAGTCGGTATGGACCAATCCGGCTGTCAAGGCGATCCGCCGAACCGGTCCATACCGGTGAGGCCCAGAGGCCTGCGGAGGCTTACAGCGGCAGCGCCTGTGCCGCCTGGCTCACCTCGACGGAGTCGACCGGCGCGGGCACGGCCGCCGGCAAGGGCTCCGTCTCCTCCACCCGCTGCTGCGGAAGCGACACCGCGCGCAGTTGCCGCGGCCCCGACACGATCGCGTAGTCCTGCCCCAGGAACGGCGGAACGATCTCACCGGGGTCCTCGCCCAGCGCCAACTGCACCGCGGCCCAAGGGGCGTTGACCCCGCACAGGGACAGCTGGTGCAGCCCGCCGGCCGGACGCGTGTTGACGTCCATCAGGACCGGCACGTCACCGAACATCCGGAACTGGATGTTGGACAGGTAGTGCAGCCCGAAGCCCTCGGCGATCCGCCGGGCCGGCTCCAGCCACTGCTCCTGGAGGGTGAAACCCCGGCGGCGGCCGTTCTTGGTCCGGCCGATGGACAGCCGGATCCGGTTGTCGGGGCCGGTCAGGCAGTCCACCGACACCTCCGGCTGCTCCAGCCGCGGCATCACCAGCCAGTCCACCTGTTCCCCGGCCTGCTCCAGCGCCTCGACGACCATGTCCAGCTGGACGTACGGCGTCGGGAAGCCGCTGAGCTGCGACAGCGAGAAGGGCGCGCGGGTGATCATCCGGAAGCCCACCCCGCCCGCGCCGGACGCCGGCTTGAAGCACGCCCTGTGGCCGTCGGCCTCCAACTCGTCGACGGCCGCGACGAGTTCGTCCGCCGTCCGCACCCGCCGCCACGGCGGCACCGGCACGCCGATCGCCTGCACGGCCTCGTAGGCGATCACCTTGTCGTGGAAGACGGCGACGGCCTCGGGCGGCGGTGCCAGCAGCGCCGTACCGGCCGCGGCGAAGTCGGCGCGGTGCGCCACGATCGCCGCCTGGTGCAGCCGGGGCACGAACACGTCGATGCCGCGGCGGCGGCACTGGTCGAGGGCGTACTCGACGTACCCGGCGGGGGACAGGCCCTCCGGCTCGAGTTCGGCGGTGTCGGCGGCGGCCAGGACGGGGGAATCGGCGTCACCGTGCGTGGCATGGATGTCCACGGCCCGGTCGCTCGGATTTCGCCGCAGCTGATCCATGAAGAACACGTTCTCCGCGTACGTGCGGTTGAGCCAGACGCGTACGCGAGAGACCATGCAGGCCACCTTTCACGGTTCGCGGGCAGGGCGAAGCAGGCCCGGCCCGGGCAGGGGGAGTGGAGGGACACCAAACCGCCCTGCGCGACGGGAGGTCGGGGCGGTGGTGTTGGGGCGATCATACGGGGTCCCGAAGGTGCCGCGTGCAACGCGTGTGTTACGGATTTTCCGATCATGTTCGTATGGGGCGCGAGCGCGGTAAGGATGGGAGGGCCGCGGTGTCGATCCCGCGTGCGCGGTGACGGGTGAGAGTCGGGGAACGGGAGCACAGGGTGACGTCGACGGCCGGTGGTGCCGGGCAGCTGCTGGCCATCAGTGATCTGCACATCGGCCATCCAGAGAACCGGGCCCTGGTCGAGAACATGGCCCCGGAGACCGACGAGGACTGGCTGCTGGTCGCCGGTGACGTCTCGGAGACCGTGGCCGACATCCACTGGACCCTGAAAACCCTCGCAAGCCGTTTCCGCAAGGTCGTCTGGACCCCCGGCAACCACGAACTGTGGACCCACCCCAAGGACACCGTCACCCTGCGCGGCGTCGCCCGCTACGAGCACCTCGTCGAGATGTGCCGCGAGCTGGACGTGATCACCCCCGAGGACCCCTACCCGGTCTGGGAGGGCCCCGGCGGCCCCGTCGCGATCGCCCCGCTGTTCCTTCTGTACGACTACTCGTTCCTCCCGGCCGGCTGTGCCACCAAGCAGGAGGGCCTGGAGTACGCGCACGGGACGGGCGTCGTGTGCAGCGACGAGTACCTGCTGCACCCCGACCCCTACCCGACCCGCGAGGACTGGTGCCGGGCCCGCGTCGCCGAGACCGAGCGCCGGCTCGCCGCCCTCCCGGAGGACCTGCCCACCGTCCTCGTCAACCACTATCCGCTGGACCGGCACCCCACCGACGTCCTGTGGTACCCCGAGTTCGCCATGTGGTGCGGCACCCGGCTGACCGCCGACTGGCACCGCCGCTTCCGCGTCGCCGCCATGGTCTACGGCCATCTGCACATCCCCCGGACCACCTGGCACGAGGGCGTCCGTTTCGAGGAGGTGTCGGTGGGCTATCCCCGCGAGTGGCGCAAGCGCCCGCAGCCGCCGGGCCGGCTGCGCCGCATCCTGCCCTGGGAGGGCGAGAGCGCGTGATCGAGGAGCTGCTGCCGGAGACGGTGGTCGCCGTCGAGGCGCACGGCGAGGACGGCGTCCGCGAGTTCGGCGACGGTCCGCTGTACCCGGAGGAGGAGGCGCTGGTGGCGCGGGCCGTCGCCAAACGACGCCGCGAGTTCACCCTCGTGCGCTCCTGCGCCCGACGCGCCATGGAGAAGCTCGGCGTGCCCCCGCAGGCCGTGCTGCCCGGCGAACGCGGCGCCCCGACGTGGCCGGCCGGGCTGGCCGGCAGCATGACCCACTGCGACGGCTACGCCGCGGCCGCCCTGGTCCGGGCCGCCGACCTGGCCTCGCTCGGCATCGACGCCGAACCGCACCAGCCGCTCCCGGACGGCGTCCTGTCCGCCATCGCGCTGCCCGCGGAACAGGAACGGCTGCGCCGGCTGGCCGCGGACCGGCCCGAGGTGCACTGGGACCGGCTGCTGTTCAGCGCCAAGGAGTCCGTCTACAAGGCGTGGTTCCCCCTCACCCGGAAGTGGCTGGACTTCAGCGAGGCCGACATCGAGATCGACGCCGGGCCCGCGGGCGCCACCCGGGGCACCCTGCGGGCCCGCCTCCTCGTCCCGGGACCGGTGGTCGACGGCTGCCGCCTCGGGCACTTCGAGGGCAGCTGGACCGTGGCGCGGGGACTGGTGGCGACGGCGATCACGGTCCCGCACGGCTGAACCCCGCCGCTCCCCACCGCGTGGTCGGCACCGCGCCGGTCGTCACAGCCCGGTCGCTGCCGCCCTTGCCGCCGCGCCGGTCTTCGCCGTGCCGGACTGTTCCCCTCCGGTCGCGACCGTCCCAGTCGCCCGCCGTTCCGGATGCCGGCCCCCCCGTCATCGGTCCCTCCCCGCCGTCAACGGTCCGACTCGTCACCGCCCCGGTCCGACTCGTCACCGCCCCGGTCCGACTCGTCACCGCCCCGGCCCGACCCGTCACCGCCCCGGCCCGGCCGTCACCGGTCCGGGAACCAGCTGTGCAGCAGGCGGAAGAACTCCTCCTCGTTGCCCGCGAGTCCCGCGTCCGCCAGGGCCCGTTCCGCCTCGGCGAGGACGGCGGGCGGAACCACGGGCGGCCGACGGCCGTACGGCGGGCCGTCGGCGTCGTCCCCGAACGCCGCCCGGACGGTGTGCAGCAGCCGCAGGTAGGCCTGCACGGCGGTGCGCTCGCGGTCGGTCAGTACGGCAGTGGGCATCGGTCGGCTCTCCCCGTGTCGGCGTCGTCTCCCACGCGCCCCGCGGCGCGTACGCCCCCGTACGGCGGCGCACCTCCCAGCTTGCCGTCCACCACTGACAATCCGGCCTTCCCCGGCAGCGGTTCGCCCGCTTAGCGGAGGCGAAACCTCGCCGAAACCCCCTGGGGCAAAGCGTCCCTACGCTGGAAGGAAGGGCTTTCGGCCGACCGCCGGAGGCCAAGATGACGGGAGGCGAACGGGTGGTCGACGCCCCGCAGCACCGCCCCGCGCGGGCCGCACGGCTGCGCCGGGTCGGCGACGGCGAACTCCAGGTGCGCCACCATGTCCTGCACGGCTACCGGCGCGCCTTCCGGATGGCCGGGGAGGGACCCGCGCTGGTCCTCGTCCACGGCATCGGGGACTCCTCCGCCACCTGGGCCGAGCTGATCCCCGACCTCGCCCGCACGCACACCGTGATCGCCCCCGACCTCCTCGGCCACGGCGCCTCCGACAAGCCGCGCGCCGACTACTCGGTGGCCGCCTACGCCAACGGGTTGCGGGACCTGCTCAGCACGCTCGGCGTCGAGTCGGCGACCCTGGTCGGTCACTCCCTGGGCGGGGGAGTGGCCATGCAGTTCGCCTACCAGTTCCCCGAGCGCACCGAGCGCCTCATCCTCGTCAGCGCGGGCGGTGTCGGCCGTGAGGTCAATCCCGGGCTGCGGCTGGTGTCGCTGCCCGGCGCGCATCTGGCGCTCTCCGCCTTGCGGTTGCCCGGCATGCGCCTCCAAGTCGGCCTCGCGGTCCGGCTGATGAAGCTCCTGGACACCGATCTGGGGCAGGACGCCCCCGAGTTGCTCACCCTTGTCGACGCCCTGCCGGACGAGACCTCGCGCAACGCCTTCGTCCGCACCCTGCGCGCGGTCGTCGACTGGCGCGGCCAGGTCGTCACCATGCTCGACCGCTGCTATCTGACCGAGGGCATGCCGACCATGCTGCTGTGGGGCGACCGGGACAGCGTGGTGCCGGTCCGGCACGCGTACGCGGCGCACGAGGCGATGCCCGGCAGCCGGCTGGAGATCTTCGAGGGCGCGGGGCACTTCCCGTTCCACACCGACCCGGCCCGATTCCGTGCCCTGGTCGAGGAGTTCACCCGCACGACGGCCCCCGCCGACTGGAGCCGCGACCGCTGGCGTGGCCTCCTGCGCGACGGCCGGCCCGGCGCGGGCGTGTCACCCGCCGCCGGGGAAGGCGATCTGAAGAAGGCCGGCGAGCGCAGCGCGACCTGAAGGTCTTCGCAGCGATCGGCGCGGCCCGCTCAGCCGCCGGCCCGGTCCTGCGGGCCCAGGTATCCCAGTGCCGCCTCGATCCGGCCCGCCAGGTGATCGCGCTGTCCGCGTCCGCGCGACGAACCGGCCAGCCAGGTGCGGCACTTGCTGGCCAGGAGCAGGCCGAAGCTCTCCGCGTCCCGCTCGTCGGCCTGGTCGAACCGGGTGCGCGCGGCGACCTTGCGGACCGTCGCCCGGAGGTCCGCTTCGTCGTGGAGCAGCCGGGCCGCGACGGCGGCGCCCTCCACATGGTGGCCGCAGTGCCCCGCCTTCATGTGCCACAGCTCGTGGCCGAGGATCACCAACTGGTGGTCGGGCGCGGTGCGTTCCTCGATCACGACAAGGTCCTGGTCGGCCATGTCGAGCCACAGACCGCTGGCGGTGCCGGGCGGGAACGCGGCAGTACGGAAGGTGACCGGGCGGCCGCGGCGGCGGCTCATGCCGTCGCACAGGGCCGCGTACAGGTCGGCCGGGGCGGCGGGGGCGGGCAGGGTCAGTTCCCCGACCAGTTCGCCGCACAGACGGCGCATGTCCTTGGCGATGCCCACGGTTCTCCTGGTTCTCCCCCGGCTCACGACTCGGGCCGCTTCACGCTCTCCAGGAGCATGTCCAGCCACTCGGCGACCTTGTCGCGGTGCTGATCGGTGGGAAGCTGGGCGGCCCGCCAGGCGATCCCGCGCACTCCGTGGTCCTGGAGCAGGCGCTCCAGCGGATCCGCGGCCGCCGCGGCGGCCTCCCGGGCGGCGAGCTTCTGGAGCAGCTCCTGCTCGATGTGCTGGAGGGCGCCCGCCAGTGCCTCGGGGTCCTCGGCAGTGAGGAAACCGGCGTGCACGCGGAAGAAGCGCTGGAGGGCGTCGCAGTGCTCCATGGTGGGGCGGCGGTCGCCGTTGATGAGGGCGCCCGCCTGCTGGCGCGACATGCCGGCGCCGTCGGCGATCTCCTGCTGGGTGTACTTGCGGCCGTTGGGCTTGAGCCGGGTGCGGCGCAGCAGATCCAGGCGTTGCAGGAACCGGGCCTGCACATCGGGCTCGCCCGCCGGACGGCCGCTCAGGAGGGCCTTGACCACGGACTCGGGGACACCGGAGGCGACGGACAGCCGTCCGGTGCCGAAGACCTCCGCAGGCGGCACGCCGAGCCGGTCGGCGAGAGCGGTGACACGGGCGACGACGGCCGACAGCAGCACCGTCGCCGTGGCGCCCGGAACCTCGAAGCCATCCGTCACCGACAGGTCTCCTACGTCTCTCACGAGCCTCTCACGGGCACACGCGATCGCCGTGAACTGCCCGGAGAGTAACCGGTCTTTCGAACTCACATCCAGGTCTCGCCACAACTGTGGCCAATTTCAGCCGTCAACGAGCGTCGAATGCCACGATAGTTGACACACCGCGCGCCGGGCATGAGGATCGGCACGCCGTGTGAAGGCCGCAGAGGCAAGAGGGGTGACCTCCCGATGGCATATCAGGCAGGTGGGCAGCGGCCGGCACCGCGGCCCGTCCCCGAGAGTCCCGAGGCCCGGTCCTATCTACGGGACTACGCCACGTACCTGGAGGCCGTGCCGTTCCCTTCGGTCGTGCTCGACCACCGCTGGGACGTCGTCCTCACCAACGCCGCTTTCGCGTCACTTTTCCGGGACGTCGGCCCGCATCCGACGGCGCTGCCGGACGACAACTTCCTGCGGTTCGTCCTGTTCCACCCGGACGCGGCCTCGGTCCTCGGCGACCACGAGGCCGGCTGGTGCCTGCCGATGCTCGCCCGGTTCGCCGAGACCCTCGAACGGCACGGTCACGACCCCGTCCTGCAGACGATCCGCCGCGAGATCGCCCAGGACCCCCTCATGGAGGCTGCGTACCGGCAGGGCCTGCCGCACTGGGTCCGCGCCATGGGTGAGGACGCCGTCGAGCACGACGGGGCCGTCCGCACCCTGCTCCACCCCGACCCGCGCCGGGCCGCCATCGAGTGCCGTATCGTCTGCGAGACCCCGCGGACCCTGCGTGAGATGGGGTACACGCGGCTGACGATGGTGCTGCGCGAGGCGCCCGCACCGGCGCCCCGCCGGGTACGGCGTCCGCGCCGCACCGCGGGACACCTCAGCGTGGTCCCCGCTCCCGAGGACTGACCGGGCACCGTCGGCGTTCAGGTCGCCGACGGCGCCCGGGTCAGCGGGACGACGGCGGGTCCGCCCTCGCGTCCGGCTCCCCTGGAGCGTCCGCCTTCACCAGAGCATCCGGATGCACCGGAGCGTCCGCCTGCACGAGAGCGTCCCGCTGCACCGGCGCGTCCCGCGCCGGGACGCCGCGCTTGGCCGCCTGGATCTGCTCGTACACGTGGGTGCGCAGTTCGGCGAAGCGCGGGGCGACCCGGGTGTGCAACTGGTCGCGCCCGGACGGCAGATCGACCGTCAGCTGCTCCCGTACGACCGTCGGGGACGCGGACAGGACGATCACCCGCTCGCCGAGGTACACGGCCTCGTCGATGTCGTGCGTGACGAACAGGATCGTGATCCCGCGCTCCTGCCACAGCCCCCGCACCAGGTCCTCCAGGTCGGCGCGGGTCTGCGCGTCCACCGCCGCGAACGGCTCGTCCATGAGCAGCACCCTGGGCTCGTAGGCGAGGGCGCGCGCGATGGCCACCCGCTGCTGCATACCGCCGGAGAGCTGCCACGGGTACGCCCCCGTGGCGTCCGCGAGGCCGACCGACTCCAGCGCGTCGGCAACCAGCTCCCGCCGCCGCACCCTGCTCGACCCCTTCTGCTTCAGAGGAAGTTCGACGTTCTCGCCGACCCGCATCCAGGGGAAGAGGCTGCGCCCGTACTCCTGGAACACGAACGCCATGCCGGGCGGCGGCCCGGTCACCTTCCGTCCCTCCAGCAGGACTTCACCGGCCGTCGGCGCCAGCAGTCCGCCCATGCACTTCAGCAGGGTCGTCTTGCCGCAGCCCGACGGGCCGACGAGACAGACCAGTTCACCGGCGTCGACGGTGAAGGTGAGGTCGCGTACCGCCTCCACCCGCCGCCCGGACCCCTCGTAGACCTTGTTCAGGCCGCGTACGTCGAGCATGTCCCGCCCTTTCGCCGTTCTCGAGGCCGTCACCGGGACCGCCGGGTGGAGGCGCGCAGACCGTGGTACCAGCCGAGCACCCGCCGCTCGAGAAGCTGGAAGAGGACCGACAGGAAGAAGCCCAGCAGGCCGAGCACGAGGATCCCGGTCCACATGTCGGGGATGGCGAAGCCGCGCTGGAACTGGACGATGGTGAAGCCCAGTCCGTTGCTGGCGGCGAACATCTCGCTGATGACCATCAGGATGATCCCGACGGACAGCGCCTGGCGCAGGCCCGCGAAGATCTGCGGACTCGCCGAGGGCAGCACCAGGTACCGGAGCCGGGCGACGCCCGCGACGCCGTAGGAGCGGGCCGTCTCCGCCATCACCGGGTCCACCGCCCGTACGCCCTCGACCGTGTTGAGCAGCACCGGCCAGACGCAGCCCGCCGCGATGACGACGATCTTCATGGTGTCGCCGATGCCCGCGAACAGCATGATCACCGGCACCAGCACGGGTGGTGGCACCGCCCGCAGGAACTCCAGGACCGGCTCGCACACCGCCCGCACCCGCCGGTAGGAGCCGATGAGCGTGCCCAGCGCGATCCCGGCGACGGCGGCCAGCGCATAGCCGCCGGTGAGCCGCAGCACGCTCGGCAGCACGTCCGCGCGCAGCCGGTCGCCCGTCCACACGTCGGGGAACGTCTCCAGGATGGTCCGCAGGGGAGGCCAGTACACGTCGGTGCTGTCGTCGGACGCCAGCCACCACACGGCGACCAGTACGGCCGGCAGCGCCACCGTGTGTCCCAGCCGCAGCAGCAGGCGCCTCACACCGCCACCTCCCCGCGCACCGACTGGTGCCAGGCCAGCGCCCGCCGCTCCACCGTCCGGGCGCCGACGTTGATCAGCAGGCCGAGCAGCCCCGCGACCACGATCAGCGCGTACATCTCGGGCACCGCCTGCGAGGTCTGCGCGACGGCGATCCGCGAGCCCAGCCCCGGGGCACCGATGACGAGTTCGGCGGTGACGGCCAGGATCAGCGCGACCGCCGCCGCGAGCCGCACCCCCGTCATGACGTACGGCAGCGCGGTCGGCCACAGCACGTGCCGCACCCGCGCCCAGGGGCCGAGGCCGTAGGAGCGGGCGGTCTCCTCCGCGACCGGGTCGACGTCCTGCACGCCGTACAGGACCTGGATCAGCACCTGCCAGAAGGAGGCGTAGACGACCAGCAGCAGGACCGAGCGCAGTTCGGTGCCGTACAGCAGGACCGCCAGGGGGATCAGGGCGACGGAGGGGATGGGGCGCAGGAACTCGATCGTGGACGCCGTCGCCTCGCGCAGATGCGGGACGACGGAGAGCGCCACCCCGGCCACGATGCCCGCGCCGACCGCGATGGCCAGGCCCAGCGCCCAGCCGGTCAGTGTGTCGCCGAGCGCGCTCCAGAACGCGCCGTCGGACAGCTCGTCCGCGAGGGCGTCGGCGATGCGGCTCGTCGGCGGGAAGTAGGCCTCCTTGACCAGGCCGAGCCGCGGCGCCGCCTCGCCCAGGGCGAGGAAGGCCGCGAGCCCGGCCGCACCGAGCACGGCGTTCTCGCCCCTCACGGCAGCAGCTTGTCCAGGTCGGGCTCCGACTTGAACAGGCCGTCGTCCGAGCCGAGTCGACGCAGTGCCTCGATGGAGGAGCGGTTCGCCTCGGACGGCCACTTGGGCAGCGTCACCTGCTCCAGCACCGCCGCCGGGATCTTGGTGTACGTGGTGACGATCTGACGGACCTCGTCGGGGTGCGCGTCGGCGTAGGCGAGGGACTCGGCGGTGGCCTGCTGGAACTTCTTCACCACGTCCGGGTGCTGCTGCGCGTACCGAGTGGAGGTGAAGTACATGGCGATGGTGAGGTTCGGGGCGATGTCGATGAAGGGCGAGACGATCTCCTGCCCGCCCTGGCTCTTGACGGTGGCCAGTGCGGGTTCGACCACCATCGCGGCGTCGATCCGCCCGCCGTCGAGGGCGGCCGGCATCTGGTCGAAGGGCAGCTCGACGAACGTCACCTTGTCCGGGTCGCCGCCCGCCTCGCGCACGGAGGCGCGCACCGCGGTCTCGTTGATGTTCTTCAGGGTGTTGATGGCGACCTTCTTGCCCTCGAGGTCCTTCGCGGACTTGAGCGCACTGCCCTTCTTCACCGTGATGGCCCCGAAGTCCTTGCCGGCCACGCCCGTCGACGCGATGCCGTTCGAAACGGCCTTCACGGGAACGTTGTTGGACTGGGCGACCATCAGCGAGGTCATGTTGCTGAAGCCGAACTGGAACTGACCGCTGACGACACCCGGCACGATCGCCGCACCGCCCTGGGCGGTCGTGATCGAGAGTTCCAGCCCGTGCTTGGCGTAGAAACCCTTTTCGACACCGAGGTAGACGGGGGCGACGTCCACGATGGGAATCAGCCCGAGTTCGACGGTGGTGGTGCCTCCGGACGACGTGCCCTTGTCCGAGGAACCCGGGGAACCGGAGTCGTCGGACGAGCCACAGGCCGCCGTGGCGAGCAGGAAGGTTCCGGCCGCGAGACCGGCGAGCAGACGACGCATGGCTCCCCCTGTGCAGAGTGAAACGGTTCCGACAGGCTGTGCGCACACCGCACAGTAGTGCTCAACTGGCGTGCAGGGAACGTAGAGCCGCGCGATCGACCCGGTCAATGGGCCCGGTCGTTCTGGCTGACGAAATTGTTGACAGTTAGGGGTTGGTGATGTCCGCCGAAGCCCGCGCACCACATTTCGTGAGGTCCTTCGAGCGGGGCCTCGCGGTCATCCGCTCCTTCGACGCCGACCATCCGGTGCGCACCCTCAGCGAGGTCGCCCGCGCCTGCGACCTGACCCGCGCCGCCGCCCGCCGGCTGCTGCTCACCCTCGCCGACCTCGGTTACGTCCAAGGCGACGGCCGCCTGTTCCGGCTCACCCCACGCGTCCTGGAACTCGGCTACGCCTACCTCGCCGGACTGACACTCCCTCAGCTCGCGCTGCCGCGCCTGGAGCAACTCGTCGCGGAGACGGGGGAGTCGTCGTCGCTGTGCGTCCTCGACGGCGACGACATCGTGTACGTCGCCAGGGTGCCGACCCGCCGCATCATGTCCGCGACGATCACGGTCGGCACCCGCTTTCCGGCACACGTCACCTCCGTGGGCCGGGTGATGCTCGCCCACCTGTCCGAGGAGGAGCTCGACGCCCGGCTGGCCCGGACGGAACCGTGCCCCCTGACCGCCCGCACCCTCGTGACACCGGAGGCCCTGCGGGCGGAACTGGGACGGGTACGGCGCCAGGGATACGCCCTGGTGGACCAGGAGTTGGAGGAGGGACTGCGCTCGGTGGGCGCCCCGGTGCGGGACCGGGACGGCGCGGTGGTGGCCGGCGTGAACATCGCCGTCCACGCCGGCCGCACCACCCTCGCCGCCGTCCGCCGCGACCTGCTGCCGCACCTGCTCACGGCGGTGGCCCGGATCGAGGCGGATCTGCGCGCGGCTCCGCAGCTCACAGGTCCAGCACGAGCCGCTTCCCCCGGCAGCGGGACACGCAGATCATCATCGTCTCCCCGGCCTCCCGCTCCTCGTCGGTGAGCACGGAGTCCCGGTGGTCCGGGGCGCCGTCGAGGACGTCGGTCTCACAGGTGCCGCAGGTCCCCTCGGTGCAGGAGTACAGCACCTCGACCCCGGCGGCGCGCACGGTGTCCAGCACGGACACGCCCGGCGTGACGGTCAGCGTACGGCTGCTGCGCGCCAGCTCGACCTCGAACTCGGTGTCCTCGCCCGCCTGTTGCTCCTTCGCCTGGAACCGCTCGACGTGCAGCGCACCGGACGGACAGCGGGCCTCGACCGCGTCGAGCAGCGGACCGGGACCGCAGCAGTACACCAGGGCCCCCTCGGGCAGCGCGTCCAGCACGGAGCCGAGGTCGAGCAGCCCGGCCTCGTCCTGCGGGGCGAGGGTGACCCGGTCGCCGTACCGCGCCAGTTCCTCGGTGAACGCCATCGAGGCACGGGAACGGCCGCCGTAGAGGAGGCTCCATTCGGCGCCCGCCGCCTCGGCCGCCGCGAGCATCGGGAGGATGGGGGTGATGCCGATGCCGCCCGCGACGAAGCGGTAGCGGGGGGCCGGCCGCAGCGCGAAGTGGTTGCGCGGGCCGCGCACCCGCACCGTGTCGCCCGCCCTCAACTTCTCGTGCACATGGGCCGATCCACCGCGGCCCCCCGGCTCCCGCAGCACCGCGACCCGCCAGAGGGAACGGTCCGCCGGGTCACCGCACAGCGAGTACTGCCGCTCCAGCCCCGGGCCGAGGAGGAGGTCGACGTGGGCGCCGGGTTCCCAGGCGGGCAGGGGATCGCCCAGCGGGTGGCGCAGGGTGAGAGCCCGTACACCGTCGGCCACGGACCGCATACCGTCGACGACGAGGTGTGTTTCGTGGACCGTGGTCATACGGCGCTTCCGTTGTTTCCATTGCCTGCGTTGCCTGCGCCGTTTCCGGCGTTTCCGGCGTTTCCGTCGCGGCCCGGTGGCCGGTGGCCCTCCGGGTGGCCGAGCATCCACTCCCACATCTCCACCGGGTCCTGGGCGGCGTGCTCGGCCCCGCAGTGGCAGGTGCCGTGCAGGACGTCCGTGCCCGGCAGCCAGTCGATGCGGTAGACCTCGCCGGTCGGGCTGCTCACCTGACCCGCTCCTCCGGCTTGGCGCCCTCCTCGACCAGCCGGGCGAGGATCCGGCGGGCGGCGAGCCCGCCGGTGTCGATGTTGATGCTCAGCTCCTGGTAGCCCGATCGCTCCGAACCGAGCGTGCGCTGAAGGAGGTTGAGCGCGTCGACGTCCTGCATGACGACCGTGTGGTTGTTGCCCCGCAGGAACTCGGTGACCTCGTCGTCGTCCGTCGCCCAGTCCCGCGAGACCATCCAGAAGTCGTACACCTTGCCGTCCGAGGACGGCGTGATGGCGTAGGTGATCTCGGTGTGGAAGCCGTTCGGGTCGGTTCCGTCGGCCTCCGGCAGGACACCGACGGGCGCGATGCGGCTGTGCAGCAGATACAGACAGGGCGCGTGGTACTCGATGTCCTGCCAGCGGGTGATGCGGCCCTCGATACCGGTCGAACGGGCGTAGAACGGCGGGCACTCGGCGTCGTCCATGTGACGGCTCACCCGCACGATGCCCGCGCCCTCGTCCACCTCGGTGGTGATCGGTGTCTCCGCGACCTCGGGAGTGCCGATGTAACCGCCGTGCAGATACGTCTCATGGGACAGGTCCAGCAGATTGTCGACCAGCAGCCCGTAGTCGGCGTCGATCGGTTCCATGCCGCGGACGGTGGTCCAGCCGGGGGAGTCCAGGTGCCGGGCCCGCGGAATGGCCTGCGGGTCGGCGAGCGCCGGGTCGCCGATCCACACCCACACCAGGGAGTCCTGCTCGACGACCGGGTAGGAGGCGACGCGGGCGGTGCGCGGGACGCGTTTCTGCCCCGGCACATACACGCAGGTGCCGGTCGTGTCGTAGGTGAAGCCGTGGTAACCGCATACGATCCGGTCCCCGTCCAGGCGGCTCTCGGACAGCGGGAAACGGCGGTGCACACAGCGGTCGTGCAGTGCGACGGGCGTCCCGTCCTCCTCCGTCCGGTACAGGACGAGCGGCTCCCCGAGAACCGTGCGCCCGAGCAGCTCCGCACGCCCGACCTCGTGGCTGTAGGCGGCGACGTACCAGTGGTTCCTGGCGAAGGCAGTCATATGAGGCATCGGCCGGTCCCGTCTTCGTCGACGACGTGTCGCCACACACCTTGACGAGGTGGCCTTCGCCCCGGCAAGAGGACTTCCGTCCGGCGGAAAACCAACGGTCACGTCGCCCTACATGCCCGAGGTCACGCCGCCGTGTTCTTCCTGATGGCGTCCAGGCTCTTGCGGACCGGAGGATAGGAGAGGCCGAAAACGGCCCAGGCGCCCTTGCCGGGCCGGTACTTGAGCGCCGCCAGCAACAGGTGCTCGGTGCCGAGGCGGCTGTCGCCCGCCTCCGCCATCTCGGCGGCCGCGTCCTCGAGCAGCGACGCGTGCTCCTGGCTCGGCCGGATGGCGTCCGCGGACTTCCGCGACGTCGGCGGAATCATCTGCCGGCTGCGGTTGGCGGAGAATTCGTGGAACGCCTTCAGATCGACGTCGTTCGCCACCAGCAGGGCCGAGAACGTGGAATCGTTCTGCGCGCTGAGCACGGTGAGCAGATGGATGGTGAACAATTCGGGACTGCCCTGGGAGGCGGCGAGTTCGCGTGCCGCCCGCACGGCGGTCGACATACGGTCGGTGTGCTGCACCTGCATGATGAATTCCCTTCACTTCGCTGTCTGTTCGTCTTTTTCCGGCCGGACGGCCCGGCTGTCGGTCCGCTCGCCAGAAACCGGTCGGTGAGCCGGTAAGTGTGCCGGTCAAGTACCTTGCGCCCACCCGGATCTGACGGTCCATCTTCCGTTTGTCGTCGGTCGACACCGACAGACTACTTTGCCGGACTTACCGATTCCGAGCGCTCCTGGATATTTGGCTGACCAAATACCTACTTGACGGCGTATCGGACGGGAGTGGCAGTGTGCACGGCATGACCACTCAACTTGATGATTTCGCCATCACTGTACTCATCGGCCGGTTTTTCCGCACGCTCAATGAGCGCCGTTTCGAAGGGGATTGGTCCAAGGAATACTTCACCGACGACGTGAAGGCGGAGAGCCCGCACGGAACCGCGGTCGGCGCCGACGCCGTGCGCCAGTCCCAGCAGGCCGTGGAGGACTGGGCCGTCGTCCAGTACATGAACACGGACATCCTCATCGAGGGCGACGACGCCGACGCCGACACCGCCACGGCCTCGTGGAACTCCCTGATGACACACATCCACCACCAGGCCACACTCAGCCGACTCGGTGAGGGCCTCGACCCGCTGTTCACCGTGGGCGGTGTCTGGGACGTGGACCTGCGCCGCACGGCCGACGGCTGGCGACTCTCCCGCACCTCCGTCCGGCCGATATGGATGTCCGGGACGGCACCGCAGCTCCCCGCGGCGGCCGAGTGACCGGAGCGAAGCCCGGCCGTCACCCGCGGGAGGGCGGGGCTCCGCTTCCGGCGGCCGGTCATTTCCGGCCACCCGGAGACATGGAGGCGGCCGGCCGGGAGGCGCGGAGGGTGAGGAAGGCCAGGGCCGCTAGGCCGGTGGCCAGGGAGATCAGACCGCCGCCGACGAGCGCCGCGCGCGTGCCGTGGCGGGCGGCGGCCCAGCCGGTCAGGAGAGCGCCGAAGGGCGTCGATCCCTGGAGCAGCAGGGTGTAGAGCGCCAGGATGCGGCCGCGGTAGGCGGGATCCGAGCCGAGCTGGAGGCGGTGGTTGACGGCCTGGGTGAAGTACAGGGCGGTGAAGCCGGTGACGGCCAGCAGCACCAGGGCGGTTCCCTGCCCGGGAGCGAGCCCGGTCAGCGCCTCCGCCGTACCGAAGGCGACGGCCGCGCCCGCCACCAGAAGGGCCGGCGGACGCGCGGTACGCCCCGAGCCGGCCAGGGCGCCGAGGAGCGATCCGGCGGCGACGGCGGAGGTGAACAGTCCGAACGACCCGGCGTCGGCGTGGAAGACGGTCTTGGCGAGCAGCGGCAGCGTCAGCTGGAAGTTCAGGCCGAACAGGGAGACCAGAGCGACCAGGAGGAGCGGCAGCAGCAGGTCGGGGCGCGAACCCACGTACCGCAGGGCGTCGACGGCACGCCCGTCGCGCGCGGTGCTCCTGACCCGCCGCAGTTCCGAGGGGCGCATCAGCATCAGTGCGGCCACGGTGGCCAGGTAGCTGAACGCGTTGATCACCGACACGGGTCCGATGCCGAGCCAGGTGATGGCGAGACCGCCCAGCGCCGGACCGACGACGCGCGCCAGATTGAAGTAGGCGGCGCTCATCGCCGAGGCGTTGGGGAGGAGCTCGGCGCCGACCATCTCCTGCACGAAGGACATCCGGGCCGGCGTCTCGATCGCGCCCACGACACCGAGGCAGAAGGCCAGGGCGCACACGTGCCATACCCGCACGGCGCCCGTGAACACCAGGGGAGCCAGCGCCAACGACAGGGCCCCCGAGACCAGGTTGGCGGCGACGAGAAGCACGCGTTTGTCGTGGCGGTCGGCGAGCCGGCCGCCGTAGAGGGAGAGGAGAAGCATGGGTGCGAACTGCAGGGCCGTGACGAGACCGAGGGCCGTGGCCGAGTCGTCGGTCAGGGAGAGGACCAGCCAGTCCTGGCTGACGATCATCATCCAGGTGCCCATGACCGACACGAGCTGGCCGGTGAAGTAGAGCCTGAAGTTGCGTACCGACAGGGACCGGCCGACGGCTTTGAACCGGGGGAGCGGCCCGGCGGGCCGCCGGGCCGTCTCCTGGTGTCTCATACGTCGGCCTGCCCGCGCCGCGTCAGCAGTTCCTCCAGGAAGGCCAGGACGCGCAGGTGGTAGGAGCGGGCCGCCCAGCCGAGGCTGATGTTGTGGCCCGCGTCCGGCTGGCGATGCACCGTGACGCTGGTGGCGCGCAGATGAGCGGTCATCTCCGCCAGTGCGTCGGCGTCGTGCAGCCACCAGTTCTCGTACTCCGCGAAGGTGAGCCGGACCGGCGCCCGGACCCGTGCCGCGACCCCCGGGAAGGACTCCGACCACTGCCGCAGCTCCTGCTCCTCCACCGGCGGCATGGGCGCCAGCAGAGTCCGGCTGAAGCGGAAGCTGTTGGGCGGGTAGAGCCGCAGCGGTCCCCAGTGCCACTTCCAGGACTCGCGGGCCAGGATGCCGGGCGGCCGGCCGAAGTCGGTGGCGTAGCGGTGCCCGCAGCCCGAGATGTCGAGGCCGATGATCCGGCTGCGCTCGTCGTCGGCGGCCGCCGTCAACGCCACTTTGCCGCCGAAGGAGTGCGCGACCAGCAGGAATCCCGCCCCCGTCGGGAAACGCCGCGCGTAGTCGTCGAGCGCCGCGTGCAGGGTGGCCGACTGCTCGGTGAGGCTCTGCCCGTGCGGCACCTCGCGGGCCGACTCGCCGTAACCGGGACGGTCCAGGCTCAGCACGGCGAAGCCGAGGCTCGCCCCCAGCCCCAGCAGCGACACGCTCGGATGCGCCTGCCCGTCGAAGTAGCCGGCCGTCATGCCGCCGCCGTGCACGGCGACCACGACCGCCCGCGGCGACGGGCCGGGCGGCTCGATGTGCAGTCCCGACAGGGTGATGCCACCCGCGTCGAGGGTGATGTCCGTGACCCCGGACGTCCTCGTGGCCTGCGCCCGTTCCGTGATCGGGCTCTCCCGACGTCCCATGACCGTCTCCTTCGCGCTCACAGCGTGTACGGGCGTCGCCCGCGTGCCTGTTGGAGCGCGGCGGCCCACCACACCAGCTGGCCGAGCATGGTCTTCACCGCCGCGTCGAGGCCCGGGGCGTCCCTCGGGTTGCCGTCCTCGTCGAAGTGGCTGCGCGCGTCCGCGAAGCTGACACCGTCCCGCAGGGTCGCCACGTGGAGTTCGGAGAAGATCTGCCGCAACTGCTCCACCGCCCGCAGCCCCCGGGACCGGCCGCCGTAGGAGACGAAGGAGACGGGCTTGCCGCGCCACTGGGTGGGGTGCCAGTCGATGACGCTCTTCAGGGCGGCGGGGCAGCCGTGGTTGTACTCGGCGGTGACGACCACATAGGCGTCCGCCGCCTCGATGCGGGTGGCCACCTCATCGAGCCGGTCCCGCGCCTGCGCGGCGCGGGCCGGGGAGACCACCATCGGCAGATCGGCCTCGACGGCGTCGATCACGTCGACGGTGAACACACCGAACTGTTCGGCCTGTCCCGTCAGCCATCGGGCGACGACGGGACCGGAACCGCTCTCCGGCGGACTGCTGGTGATCACTGCGAGATGCAGGGGCTCTTCCGGCATGACTGGCCTCTCGTGACATCGGGAGTCTCTCTTCCATGAAGCGACGGGCACGACACGCGCCGTCCGGGGGAAGCGCGTGACACGCGGGAGGCCCCGCGGCGCGGCGCCTTCGCCGCCGGCATCGGGTCGGGGGCGCCGGCCCTCGAAGCGGCGCCCGCGGGGTCCGTCCGCCGGCCGGCCAGAGCCGGCGGACTGCCGGCCGCGCCGTAGCGGAAGCCGTCGTCCATGACGGCGACCCCGATCAGGGACGCGACGACCGGATTGACCAGGGTCATGGACACCAGCGGCACCGCCGGACCGGCACCTCGGTACGACGCCTGCGACGCGGCCGGCCCCGTCACGGCCATGACCGCCGTCAGGCACAGGCCCACCGCCTGGGTGCTCACGGCCGACACTCGCCAGCCGTCCATCACCACCTCGACGTGGACCGACGCCGCACCGAACGCCGCACCGGCCGCCGTGGCGAGCACCGCGGCGCGTCCCGCCGGCCACCGCACCCCGGCCGGCGCCGGCCAGCAGGGCGACGACGCCGGCGCCCCCGGCCGCGATCAGCGACTGGTCCCGGACGGACAGCGGGACGCTGGGGCCGGTGTCGACCAGCACGGTCGGCACGGCCAGCGAGCCGGCCACGAGCCCCGCCCCGGCCCACGAGGCCCGCCCCGCCCGGCCGGCCCCGCGGCCCCGGCCCGGCGGGGCCAGGGGCAGGGCGAACACGATGGTGAGAGCGCCCAGCGGCTGTACGAGGTTCAGCGGGCCCCAGCGAGGGGCGAGCACGTGGAGGAGTCCACCGGCGCCGTTCAGGGGGAGCGCCGCCCGGCAGAGCCCGGAGGGCAGAGCCGTGCGTACGGCCGGCTGCGGAGCCCCGACGGCGGCCCGCTCCTGGAGCAACGCCGCCACGGCATGGCAGAGCGCCGACACCAGGCACAGCAGCACCGACAGCGCCGGGGCACTCATCGCCCACACCCGCGCAGCCGGCCGGGCGCCTCGCCGCGCATCCCGCGGTGCACCGTTTCCATCCGGTCAGTCCTTGATCTCGCAGATGGGGGCGCCGGAGGTGATGGAGGCGCCGACTTCGGCGGCGAGGCCCTTGATGGTGCCGGAGCGGTGGGCGTTGAGGGGCTGTTCCATCTTCATGGCTTCCAGGACGACGATCAGGTCGCCTTCCTCGACTTCCTGGCCCTCCTCGA
>NZ_JBHXHX010000033.1:0-54330 GCF_042723915.1 Streptomyces sp. NPDC058335
AGCGCGGTGTGCAGCACGGCCCGGTCCTCGGTGACGTTGATCCGCTCACCGCGGAACATCGCGTCACGCAGCTCGAACACGCCGGTGGCGGCGGCCAGCTCCCGCAGCAGCCGCAGCGTCTCGTCGGTGACGAGTTGCTTGGAGTAGTCGATGTGCAGGTCACCGACCCGCAGTGTGTACCCGCTGCCACGCCCGGGGTCGTCGGCGAACAGCTCGCGCAGCTGCACCTCGCCGAGTTCTTCACGGTGCTTGGCCAGAGCGGTCCACTCGGGCGTCTGGTTGAGCCTCGTACGGCCGTCTGCGTTCATGTCGGACCCAGCCCTCTTTTCTCACCTGTCCGTGCCGCGCATCTAGTCCCGCTGCGGTCCCAACCTAATTGATCAGCGCGTGACACGAGCTGTCGTAGGACCGCCCTGCGGTGCAACAACAGGTACGTCCTCGCGGCCCAGGGGTATCAGCGCGAGGACGAGAGGGTGAAGAAGGCGGGGCGGAAAGCAGCGCGGAGCGCCGCAGGGCAGCACGGACGACCCACCCGGCGGCGGCCCGCCGCCCGTGCGCGGTACAGGTGTGGCCAAGTACCTGTGGGCACCTGGCCGATGCTCAACTCCTAGATTTCGCCCCGCAGTTTGGCGAGGGCTTCGGCGAGGATCGCCTCGCCGTCCGCGTCGCTGCGCCGCTCCCGCACATAGGCGAGGTGCGTCTTGTAGGGCTCGGTGCGCGGCGGGGCCGGGGGGTTGTCCCGGTCCTGGCCGGCCGGGAAGCCGCAGCGCGGGCAGTCCCAGGTATCGGGCACCTGCGCGTCGCTGGCGAAGCTGGGCTGCGTCTCGTGCCCGTTGGAGCACCAGAAGGAGATGCGCAGACGCGGCGCGGACTCGCCGCGCTCGGCCTCGCCCATCGGCCCCGCCCCGACCCGGCTTCCTCGGATCGCGTTGCCACTTGCCACGGTCGTAACTCCCTGCGTGATGGTGCCGCGAAGCGAGTCGGCGTTTCGCTTCGCTGCGAGCGCCTCAGTCTACGTAAGGCCCAACGCGCGTCCAGTGATTGGAGCTACATCCCCCCACACGTAGACGCAAGCCCCATGATAGGCCGCGCTCAGCTGCGCGTACCGAACATGGGGCCTTACGTACGGAATGTGTGCCTGCGAGAGGCTGATCAGCTGTTCGTCTTCATCAGGAGGCCGAGAACGATGATGCTCGCGAACCAGAGCAGACCGACCACCACGGTGATGCGGTCGAGGTTGCGCTCGGCGACCGAGGAGCCGCCGACGGAGGACTGCATGCCGCCACCGAACATGTCGGAGAGACCGCCGCCCTTTCCCTTGTGCATCAGCACCAGCAGCATCAGCAGCAGGCTGAAGACGATCAGGGCGATCGAGAACCCCAAAACCACGGCTGGACCAACTTCCTCGGATTCGGATAACGACGGGGGCACAGCTTCTGCGCTGTGCCCCCGCAAGGGTACGACGGATCGCCGCTACCGCATACTCACAGCCCGGTCACTGATCGCGGAAGCGCACGATCTTGACGAACTCCTCGTGGTCCAGCGAGGCGCCGCCGACCAGCGCGCCGTCGATGTCGGCCTGCGCCATGATCTCGGCGACGTTGCCCGACTTCACGGAGCCGCCGTACTGGATGCGGATCTTGTCGGCCACGTCCTGGGAGTACAGCTCGGCGAGCTTCCCGCGGATGGCGGCGCAGACCTCCTGGGCGTCGTCGGCGCCGCAGACCTTGCCGGTTCCGATGGCCCACACCGGCTCGTAGGCGACCACGATGGTCTCGGCCTGCTCGGCCGGGACGTCCTTCAGACCACCCTCGACCTGGGCGAGGGTGTGCGAGACGTGGTTGCCCGCCTCGCGGACGTCCAGCTCCTCGCCGACACAGAGGATCGGGGTGAGGCCGTGCTTGTAGGCGGCCTTGACCTTGGCGTTCACCTGCTCGTCGGTCTCGCCGTGGTACTGGCGGCGCTCGGAGTGGCCGATCGCGACGTAGGTGCACCGCAGCTTGGCGAGCATCGCGCCGGAGATCTCGCCGGTGTAGGCGCCGCCGTCGTGCGCGGAGATGTCCTGGGCGCCGTACTTGATCTTGAGCTTGTCGTGCTCGACCAGCGTCTGCACGGAGCGCAGGTCGGTGAAGGGCGGCAGGACGGCGACCTCGACGGCCTCGTAGTCCTTGTCGGCCAGGGCGAAGGCGAGCTTCTGGGTGTGGGCGATGGCCTCGAGATGGTTGAGGTTCATCTTCCAGTTGCCCGCCATCAGTGGCGTACGGGTGCTCATGCGGGGTCAGTCCTCCAGTGCGGCGAGGCCGGGGAGCGTCTTGCCCTCGAGGTACTCGAGGGAGGCGCCGCCGCCGGTCGAGATGTGGCCGAATGCGTTCTCGTCGAAGCCCAGCAGGCGGACGGCCGCGGCGGAGTCGCCACCGCCGACGACCGTGAAGGCCGGGGAGTCGAGGAGGGCCTGGGCGACCGCCTTGGTGCCCTCGGCGTAGTCGGGGTGCTCGAAGACGCCCATCGGGCCGTTCCAGAAGACGGTGGCGGCGTCGGCGAGCTTCGAGGCGTACAGCTTGCGGGTCTCGGGGCCGATGTCCAGGCCCAGCTGGTCGGCGGGGATGGCGTCCGCGGCGACGGTGTTGGGGTGCCCCGGCGCCTTGGTCTTCAGGTCCGGGAACGCGGTGGAGGTCACCACGTCGACGGGGAGGACCAGCTCGACGCCGTTCTTCTGCGCCCGCTCGATGTACTCCTGGACGACCGGGATCTGGTCCTCCTGGAGCAGGGATGCGCCGACCTCGTACCCCTTGGCCTTGAGGAAGGTGAACACCATGCCACCGCCGATGAGGAGGCGGTCCGCCTTGCCGAGCAGCTGGTCGATCACGGCGAGCTTGTCGGAGACCTTGGAGCCGCCGAGGGCCACGACGTAGGGCCGCTTGACGTCCTCGGTCAGCTTCTTCAGGACGCCGACCTCGGTGGCGATGAGGTGGCCGGCGGCGTGCGGCAGCCGGGCCGGGAGGTCGAAGACCGACGCGTGCTTGCGGTGCACGGCGCCGAAGCCGTCGCCCACGTACACGTCGGCGAGTTCGGCCAGCCGGTCGGCGAAGGCGCCGCGCTCGGCGTCGTCCTTGGCCGTCTCGCCCGCGTTGAAGCGCAGGTTCTCGATGACGGCGACCTGGCCGTCGGCGAGGCCCGCGACGGTGGAGCGGGCGGAGTCGCCGACCGTGTCGGTCGCGAACGCCACGTCGGCGCCGAGCAGTTCACCCATGCGGGCGGCGGCCGGGGCGAGCGAGAAGGCGGGGTCCGGGGCGCCCTTGGGGCGGCCCAGGTGCGAGGCGACGACCACCCTGGCGCCCGCGTCCGCGAGGGCCTTGACGGTCGGGAGCACGGCTCGGATACGGCCGTCGTCGGTGATGGTGCCGCCGTCCAGCGGCACGTTGAGGTCGGCGCGGACGAAGACCCGCTTGCCGGCCACGCCTTCGGTGAGGAGTTCGTCGATCGTCTTCATGTAAGGGGCTCCCGGGAGGGCTGGTGTTGCTCCGTGATCGTAGACAGGGCCGATCTGCACGTGAGTCAGGGCCCGTGCGGCGCGTCCCTGCGCCGTCCGGGCCCTGCCTTCACATCGAGGTGCCTGCTCCGTCGATCAGAGCTGGTTGCCGACGAAGACCGTCAGGTCGACGAGGCGGTTGGAGTAACCCCACTCGTTGTCGTACCAGCCGAGGATCTTCACCGAGTTGCCCTCCTGGACCATGGTCAGGGAGGAGTCGAAGGTGCAGGAGGCCGGGTCGCCGACGATGTCCGAGGAGACGATCGGGTCCTCGGTGTAGGAAAGGTAGCCCTTGAGGTCGCCGTCGTCGGCGGCCTTCTTGAACGCGGCGTTGACCTCGTCCTTGGTGACCTCGCGCTGGAGGGTCACGACCAGGTCGGTGGCGGAGCCGGTCGGGACCGGGACGCGCATCGCGATGCCGTCGAGCTTGCCCTTGAGCTGGGGCAGGACCAGGGCGGTGGCCTTGGCGGCACCCGTCGTGGTCGGGATGATGTTCTCGGCGGCGGCGCGGGCGCGGCGCAGGTCCGAGTGCGGGAAGTCCAGGATGCGCTGGTCGTTGGTGTACGCGTGGACCGTCGTCATCAGACCCTTGACGATGCCGAAGTTCTCGTCGAGGACCTTGGCCATCGGCGCCACACAGTTGGTGGTGCAGGAGGCGTTGGAGATGACGTGGTGGTTGGCCGCGTCGTACTTGTCCTGGTTGACGCCCATCACGATGGTGATGTCCTCGTCCTTGGCCGGAGCCGAGATGAGGACCTTCTTGGCGCCGCCGGCGATGTGCTTCTCGGCGTCGGCCTTCTTCGTGAAGATGCCCGTCGACTCGATCACGATGTCGACGCCGAGGTCGCCCCACGGGATGTCGGCGGGGTTGCGCTCGGACAGGACCTTGATGGTGTGGCCGTCGACGGTGATCGTGTCGGCGGTGTGCGACACCTCGGCCTTCAGGCGGCCCAGGATGGTGTCGTACTTGAGCAGGTGAGCGGTTGTCGCGGTGTCACCCAGGTCGTTGACAGCCACGATCTCGATGCCAGCACCCTGCTCCAGCAGCGCGCGGAAGTAGTTACGACCGATGCGGCCAAAGCCGTTGATGCCTACGCGGATCGTCACGAACCGATCTCCTCGTTGGTACGCCGGCCACGAGGTGCCGGCGAGCTGTATTTGGGATGTCCCCGACCACCCACGACCCTACCTCTCCGAGACCGCCGGGGTGACATCGAGTTGGCCCATACACGGCAGTGCGGCCCGTACCCACCAGTAGGGGTACGGACCGCCCCGCCACGAAGGGCCCGATCAGGGCCGTTCACCCGATTCGGTCACGCCGTGTCACAGCGGTTTGACCTCAGCGTGTCGCTCGGCGCCCGGTCGGTGTCAGTCGTCAAGTGAGTCGAGGGCCTTTCCGATGAGCGCGGCGCGGTCGGCCGCGGCGGTGACGTGCTCCAGGCCGAAGCCCAGCAGCACGGTGTCGTCGGTGGTGACCGCACCGTAGGTCTGGAACAGCGTGCCGGTGCGTGCCCAGTCCTTCAGGACGGCCGGGCTGCCCGGGGGCGGTCCGGCGACCTGCCAGGCGCCGAGAGAGGTCTCGAAGCCCTCGGTCTGGGTGGCGGTGCCGCCGACGACGAGCGAGGCGTCGTCGGCGAGGACGCCGTGACCGCCGCTGCCCGGGTCGGTGACATAGCTGAGCGAGACCTCGACGGACTTGCCGGCGTAGGCGCTCAGGTCGAAGTTGACCTGCTGCCAGCCGCTGGAGGCGCCGGTGAGGGCGTTCCACGAGCCGGTGGTGCCGGTCGCGGTGCACTCGTTCGAGGTCAGGGTCAGGTAGTGGCGGAGCTGGGGGTGCTCCCCGATGTAGTAGCCGGCTCCGCATTCGGCGGGTACGGCGGTGTCGGTGGCGCCGCCGGTCTCGGGCAGCGTCGTCCAGTCGTCGGCCCCGACCGTGTGGATCTCGACCAGCGCGTTGTCGTAGCCGGGTTCGGTGTCCCACAGGAGCTGGGTACGCAGGGCGGGCCGGTCGGCGGCGGTGACGCCGGTGAGGTCGATGGTGCGGGTGAGGCGCTTGTAGGCGTCGTCGGTGTGCACGGCGGCCGCCATGGACGTGCCCGCGTAGGGCCCGTACGGGTTGACGGTCCCGGCGAACTGTCCCGCGCCCTCGCTCGCGAACTGCGGATGCGTGGAGGCGGGCAGCTCGTCGGAGGTGACGCCGTAGGTGCCGGCCCGGTCCAGCGGGTTGCCGGGGGCGCCGGCGAGCAGGCCGGAGTACCCGTCGAGCGCTCCGGAGCCGGTGAATCCGGTGGCGCCGGGGGTGGACGTACGGGAGTAGGCGCCCAGGTAGTACTGGCTGAAGTCGTTGGACGGGGTGCCGTCGCCGAGGTCGACGTTGCCGCCGGCCAGTTCACCGGCCTCGATGAGCTTGCCGCCCTCGTTGAGGAAGGCGCGCAGTTCGAGCTGGGTCGGGTTGCCGGGGACGCCGGCGCCCGTGTAGTGGACGACCGTGCCGAAGTGGCTCAGCACGCCGAGCGCGTCGGGCGGGCCCTGCGCGGCGACGTCCCAGACGATCGCCTTCCGGCCGTTGGCCTTCAGCGCGTCGACGTAGGTCTGCGCCTGTGCGGCGGTCGCGCCCTCCTCGGCGACGACGAGGGTGTCGGCCCGCGGCCGCTCGGCGATCGTGTAGGTGAAGTGCGAGCTGGAGACCTTCTTGCCGCCGCTCGTCTCGCCGGTGAACCACACCTCGACCTCGTCGCCGGGTTCGCCGTCCTGGACCTTCGCCCGGTACTCGTCGTAGAAGAGGTTGTCCTCACCGCCGAAGGTCTCGCCGCCCTGCCAGGGCCTGAGCGCCTGGTCGTGGGTGCGGCCGCCGTTCACGCGGTACCTGAGTTCCTTGTCGCGGACCGCCTTCCGTACGACGACGGAGACCTCCTGGTCGGCGCCGCGCGAGTACGACGTGGTGAAGCCGGCCGGGGTGAAGTCCGCGGCGCTCAGGCCGACCGAGGACTTCGGCCGGTCGGGACGGGCAGCGCTCTCCGCGACGGACAGCGCGAACGGGACGTTCTTCGCGAACTCCTGCTGGATCAGCTTCTCGTCGTCCGGGAAGTTGAACACCGACTGGCAGTCGGCGGCGTTCCACTGGTCGTCCGGAGACAGGTTCGACACCGTCTGGCAGGTCGACATCTCGGGGGTGAACATCGCCGTGCCGTTGACGTTGGAGGCGTGCCCGTCGGCCTCGCCGTTGGTGGTGTACAGCTCCGAGGAGACCTGCGGGAGGTAGCCGGGGACGGCGGAGTTCTCCGGGGTTCCGGCGAGCGCCTCGTAGACGATGTCGTCGGGGGTGTCCGTGGCGACCTGCCAGCCGACGCCGTAGAGGAGGAGTTCGGCCGCGGAGTGGTAGTTGATGCCGTAGGCGAAGCCGATGCGCTTCTCGAAGGCGTCCAGCGCCTTGGTCTCGGGCTCGGAGTTCGGGCCCGCGCCGCGGTAGGTCTGGCTGGTGGGGTTGGGGGACGAACCCTCGTCGTCGTAGCCCCACTTGTAGGCGAAGTTGCGGTTGAGGTCGACGCCGTCGCCGGTGCGGATCTCACCGTCGGCGTTGACGTCCCGCAGGTTCTTGCGCCACAGGCGGTTCGCGGAGTCCTGGAAGGTGTAGTCGTAACCGTCGGGGTTGGCCGACAGGACGAACCACAGCTCGGTCGAGTCGACGAGCTTCTTGACGCGCTGGTCGGTCTTGTAGCTGTCGAGGTAATGGTGCATCAGCCGCCGCGTCATCTCCGGGGTGATCCACTCGCGCGCGTGCTGGTTGGACAGGTACAGCACCGACGGCTTGGAGCCGTCCTTTGACTTCTTCGCGTTCTTGGTGAGCTTGAGCGCGAGGATGTCCTGGCCGCGGACCGTCTTGCCGATGGAGACGACCTTCGTGAGGCCGGGGTTCTCCTGGGCGGTGCGGAGGATCTCCTCCTTGAGGCCGCCACTGCCGCTGTACGGCCGGAACACACCGTCGGCGGCGGCCTCCACACGGTTCTCGGCCTTGGCCGAGAGGGAGTGCTCGGTGAGCGGGACGCCCTGCTTCTCCAGCTTCTTCGCCTGGTCGTCGGTGAGGTACACCTCGACGGTGGCGGTGCCCTGTTCGGGCGCCCGCTCACTGAGTTCGTGGCCGTCCTGACCGGCCGCCAGCAGCAGGGGTACCTGCTGCTTGGTGACCTCGGCGCGGAAGACCTTGACCTCGTCCGCGTCGGACTTGTCCGATGAACTTCCGGACTGTGCCTGGGCGATGGGTGCGATGCTCGCTCCGCCGATCAGGAGCGCGCCGACAGCGAGGATCGATCTCGCTCTACGTCTCATGAACCCCCCTTGCGTGAGTCCGCCACAGCAGCGAACACAGTCAGGCTCATGACTCTTCATGATCGAGTCAAGGGTGCGTCAAGAAGGTGTCGCGGTAGGGAAGTTGCTCTCGGCACGGGGGTTTCAGGAGTGACAGCGCCGGTGCCGACGACCCTCGAGGGGTGTCGGCACCGGCGTGTCGGCGAACCGTCGGGCGCCGGTGGGCTGCTCAGCCCACCAGGTTGTCGGCGAGGTCCTCGCTGAGGTTGGCGTCCGTGCCGGGGATGCCGAGGTCCGAGGCCCGCTTGTCGGCCATCGCGAGCAGCCGGCGGATCCGGCCGGCGACCGCGTCCTTGGTGAGCGGCGGGTCGGCGAGCGCGCCCAGCTCCTCCAGGGAGGCCTGCTTGTGGTCCATGCGCAGCCGGCCTGCCGCCGCGAGGTGCTCGGGCACCTCTTCGCCGAGGATCTCCAGGGCCCGCTGGACGCGGGCACCGGCGGCGACGGCGGCTCGGGCGGAGCGGCGCAGGTTGGCGTCGTCGAAGTTGGCGAGCCGGTTCGCCGTGGCGCGCACCTCGCGGCGCATCCGGCGCTCCTCCCAGGCCAGCACCGACTCATGGGCACCGAGGCGGGTGAGCAGCGCGCCGATCGCGTCGCCGTCGCGGACCACGACCCGGTCGACCCCGCGGACCTCGCGGGCCTTCGCGGCGATCGACAGCCGGCGGGCGGCCCCGACCAGCGCGAGCGCGGCCTCCGGACCCGGGCAGGTGACCTCCAGGGAGGAGGACCGGCCGGGCTCGGTGAGCGAGCCGTGCGCCAGGAAGGCCCCGCGCCAGGCCGCCTCCGCGTCACAGGTGGCGCCGGACACCACCTGCGGGGGCAGTCCGCGGATGGGGCGCCCGCGGCCGTCCACCAGGCCGGTCTGGCGGGCCAGCTGGTCACCGCCCGCGACCACCCGGACGACGTAACGCGAGCCGCGGCGCAGACCGCCGGGCGCCATCACGATCAGCTCCGAGCTGTGGCCGAAGATCTCCAGGATGTCCCGCTTGAGCCGGCGGGCCGCCATCGCCGTGTCCAGCTCCGCCTCGATCACAATGCGCCCGCTCACCAGGTGGAGGCCGCCGGCGAACCGCAGGATGGCGGAGACCTCCGCCTTTCTGCAGCAGGTCCGGGTGACGGGGAGCCGGGAGATCTCGTCCTTCACCGCTGCCGTCATCGCCATGGGCCGATCCTTCCATGCATCCGAAAAATACGGTCGTACGCGGCGGCCAACAGCTCCGGGTCGTGCCTCGGGGTCCCATCGGGCCGGGCCACCGGCGCCAGCTCGACCGCGGCCCCGAACCGTTTGGCGGCATCGGTCAGGGAGTCCCGGTCGGGCACGGCGGCCTCGTCGGCCAGCACCACGTCCAGGGCGAGTTTAGGGGCGTGTCGTCCCAAAACCTCCAAATGACGCTGCGGGGAGAAGCCCTCGGTTTCTCCCGGTTGCGGCGCGAGGTTGAGGGAGAGTACCCGGCGGGCCTTCGTCTCGGTGAGCGCGTCCAGCAGTTCGGGCACCAGCAGGTGCGGGATGACCGAGGAGAACCAGGAGCCGGGGCCGAGCACCACCCAGTCCGCGTCGAGGACGGCCGCCACCGCCTCCGGGACGGCCGGCGGGTCGGGCGGCACCAGGTGCACGGACTGCACCTCGCCGGTGGTGAGCGCGACGGTCGCCTGCCCGCGCACGGTGTCGACGTCCTCGGGGCGGGCCGGATCGTGCCCCTTGACCAGCGCCTGGAGTTCCAGCGGTACGGCGGACATGGGCAGCACGCGTCCGTGCGCGCCGAGCAGCTTGCCGACCAGGTCCAGGGCCTGGACATGGTCGCCGAGCTGCTCCCAGAGGGCGACGATCAGCAGATTGCCGACCGCGTGGCCGTTGATCTCGCCCTGCGACTGGAAGCGGTGCTGGATGACCCGGGCCCAGGTCTGGCCCCAGTCGTCGTCGCCGCACAGGGCGGCCAGGGCCTTGCGCAGGTCGCCGGGCGGCAGTACGCCCAGCTCGTCGCGCAGGCGCCCGCTGGAACCGCCGTCGTCGGCCACCGTGACGACACCGGTGAGGTCGCCGGTGATCCGGCGCAGTGCGGTGAGCGAGGCGGACAGACCCATGCCGCCACCGAGGGCGACGACCTTGGGCTGGGTGCCGCGACGGCGCGGTTTGCCGCCGCGGGCCTCGACCGGCCGGCTCGTGCGCCCTTCGAGCGCCGTTCTGCGCAGCCGGCCCAGCCGCGGAGCACGTCCTGTCATTCCCGTCCCATGTCCCGGTGCACGACCACCGTCTCCACGCCCTCGGCCACGAGGCGCGCGGCGAGCTTCTCCGACATCGCGACCGAGCGGTGCTTGCCGCCCGTACAGCCGACCGCGATGGTCACGTAGCGCTTGCCCTCCCGGCGGTAGCCCGCGGCGACCAGCTGGAGGAGTTCGGCGTACCGGTCGAGGAACTCCTTCGCGCCGGGCTGGTTCAGGACGTACGCGGAGACCTCCTCGTTCAGCCCGGTGAAGGGGCGCAGCTCCGGGACCCAGTGCGGGTTGGGCAGGAAGCGCATGTCCACGACCAGGTCGGCGTCCACGGGGAGGCCGTACTTGAAGCCGAAGGACATCACGGTGGCCCGCAGTTCGGGCTCCGAGTCGCCGGCGAACTGGGCGTCCATCTTGGCACGCAGCTCGTGCACGTTGAGGCTGGAGGTGTCGATCACCAGGTCGGCGTCGCCGCGCAGCTCGCGCAGCAGCTCGCGCTCGGCGGCGATGCCGTCGACGATGCGGCCGTCGCCCTGGAGGGGGTGCGGGCGGCGCACCGACTCGAAGCGGCGCACCAGGGCGTCGTCGGAGGACTCCAGGAACACGATCCGCCGGGTGACGCCCTTGGCCTCCAGGTCGGCGAGGGACTCGCGGAGGTTGTCGAAGAAGCGGCGGCCGCGCACGTCGACGACGACCGCGATCCGCGCCACGTTGCCCTGGGAGCGGGCGCCCAGCTCCACCATGGTGGGGATCAGCGCGGGCGGGAGGTTGTCGACGACGAACCAGCCGAGGTCCTCCAGACACTTGGCGGCCGTCGAGCGGCCGGCCCCGGACATGCCGGAGATGATCACCAGCTCGGGGATGGCCGCCTCGGGGATCCCGGGCGGCGTGACGTCGGTACTCACCTGTGCTCCGTCTTCGTGACCTGCGGTGTTCGCGGCGCTGGGGGCGTCCGCGGGGTGTTCGGGCCCGGCGGGGTCGGCGCCCTGCCGGGGGGCGGCCGTGGGGGCCGCTGTGGGCTGCGCGGCGGGCGGGCCCGTGGGCGGCGCCGTGGGCGTGGGTTCTGGTTCCGGTGTGGGCTGTGCGTCGTGCTCGGTCATGTCTCCTGCCCCCGTCGGTCTTCCGGGGCGCCCGCGGCCACGGGCTCCCCGGGGGAGCCCGGCATCGTGCCGGACTCCTCCTCATCCATGATCTCTCCGGTCGCCGTGTTCACGGCGGGTGCGGTCGGAGCCGCCTGGGCGAAGGCCGCGACGATCGTCTCGGCCGTCTTGCGGCCTATGCCCGGCACCTCGCAGATCTGGTCGATCGTCGCGGAACGCAGTCTCTTCATCGAACCGAAGTGCTTGACGAGCGCCTGCTTGCGCGTCTCGCCGAGCCCCGGCACGTCGTCCAGCGGGCCGGCGCGGAACCGCTTGGCCCGCTTGGTCCGCTGGTAGGTGATCGCGAAGCGGTGGGCCTCGTCACGGACCCGCTGGAGCAGGTAGAGGCCCTCGCTGGTGCGGGGCAGGACGACCGGATCGTCGTCGTCCGGCAGCCAGACCTCCTCCAGGCGCTTGGCGAGGCCGCAGACGGCGATGTCGTCGATGCCCAGCTCGTCCAGCGCCCGCTTGGCCGCCGCCACCTGCGGCTGTCCGCCGTCGACGACGACGAGCTGCGGCGGGTAGGCGAACCGCTTGGGCCGGCCGTCGTCCTCGGTGAGGCTGCTGGCGATCGGGGCTCCGGCGGCTCCGGCGGTGATCTCGGCGGAGCCGTCCGTGGCGTCAGCGGTGTCGGCGTCGTCCGTGTCTCCGTCGACCCACTCCCCCGTCCGCTCCTTGTCGGCGAGATAGCGGCGGAAGCGGCGGGTGATCACCTCGTGCATGGAACGGACGTCGTCCTGGCCCTCGAAGCCCTTGATCTGGAAGCGGCGGTACTCGCTCTTGCGGGCCAGGCCGTCCTCGAAGACGACCATGGAGGCCACGACGTCGTCGCCCTGCAGATGCGAGATGTCGTAGCACTCGATCCTGAGCGGGGCGCTGTCCAGGTCGAGGGCCTCGGCGATCTCCTCCAGCGCACGCGAGCGCGTGGTGAGGTCGGAGGCGCGCTTGGTCTTGTGCAGGACGAGGCCGTGCTGGGCGTTGCGCTCGACGGTCTCCATCAGGGCCCGCTTGTCGCCGCGCTGCGGGATGCGCAGCGAGACGTTGGACCCGCGGCGGGCGGTGAGCCACTCCTGGACCGGCTCCAGCGGGTCGGGCAGGGCGGGGACCAGCACCTCCTTGGGCACCGCGTCGCCGGTCTCCTCGCCGTAGAGCTGCTGGAGGGCGTGCTCGACGAGGGCGCCGGTGGTGATCTCCTCGACCTTGTCGGTGACCCAGCCGCGCTGGCCGCGGACGCGTCCGCCGCGCACGTGGAAGATCTGGACGGCCGCCTCCAGCTCGTCCTCGGCGACCGCGATCAGGTCGGCGTCGGTCGCGTCGGCGAGCACGACCGCGTTCTTCTCCATGGCCTTCCTCAGGGCCTCTATGTCGTCGCGCAGGCGGGCGGCCCGCTCGTACTCCATCTCCTCGGCCGCCTCCGTCATCTGCTTCTCCAGACGGCGGAGGTAGGTGCCGGTGCGGCCGGTCATGAAGTCGCAGAACTCGTCCGCCAGCTCCCAGTGGTCGTCGGGCGAGATCCGGCCGACGCAGGGCGCGGAACACTTGCCGATGTAGCCGAGGAGACAGGGCCGGCCGGTGCGGGAGGCGTTCTTGAAGACGCCGGCCGAGCAGGTGCGGACCGGGAAGACCCGCAGGAGCAGGTCGACGGTGTCCCGGATCGCCCACGCGTGCGCGTACGGCCCGAAGTACCTGACGCCCTTCTTCTTGTGCCCGCGCATCACCTGCACGCGCGGGAACTCGTCGTTCATCGTCACCGCGAGGTACGGGTAGCTCTTGTCGTCGCGGTACTTGACGTTGAACCGGGGGTCGTACTCCTTGATCCACGAGTACTCCAGCTGGAGCGCCTCGACCTCCGTGGACACCACGGTCCACTCCACGGACGCGGCCGTGGTGACCATCGCGTGGGTGCGCGGGTGGAGGCCCGCCAGGTCCTGGAAGTAGTTCGCCAGGCGCTGGCGCAGGCTTTTCGCCTTTCCGACGTAGATCACCCGGCGGTGCTCGTCGCGGAATCGGTACACCCCGGGAGAGTCGGGGATCTGTCCCGGCTTGGGGCGGTAGCTGGAGGGGTCGGCCATGTCTCACACCCTACTGGCGCGCGGTGACAGTCCGACGGGGCCGTGGACAACGGCGCGGGGCGTCCGGGGCGGCGACGGGGACGCGGGCGAGGGCTCCGACTCGGCCACGGCTGCGCCGCGTTCCGGCGTCAACTGTTGTCGGGACTAGGTCAACACGCTTCAATGCGGGGGAACTCCGGGCGGTGAACCTCACGCTACGGATGTGAAGGCGCGGCCCCGCGTCACAGGGCGGCCCGGTCACCCGCGCGAACGGTCCGACCAGCCGTCGCGAGCATTCACAGAGAGGCCCCTGCATGCCGCACGCCCCACAGCACGCGGACGCCGACGCGCACACCGTCACGGAGGCCGACGCCGAGGCCGTCTCCGGCGTCACCGCCGCGGACCTGGACGCCGCCCTGCGGGGCGGCCCCTTCCACGTCGCCCTGCGCGCCGCGATCGCCGCCCGTGGGCTGCCGCTCCAGCGCGTCCAGCACCATCTGTCGCGGCACGGGGTCAAGGTCGGCGTCACGAGCCTGAGCTACTGGCAGCAGGGGGCCCGGCGCCCGCAGCGCCCGGAGTCGCTCCGGGCCGTACGCGCCCTGGAGGAGATCCTCCAGCTGCCGGACGAGTCCCTGATCCGGCTGCTCGCGGAGACCGACGGGAAGGCGGCCGCCGGACAGCCGACGGGCCGTACGTACCGTTCGTTGCTGGCGGCCTCGGACGTCCTGGAGAAACTCCTCGTCGAACTGGAGTGCCCTCCGGACGACGGGCTGCACACCCTCGGCCATCATGAGCGGGTCCGCATCGGGGCGTGCCACGAGCTGCTGGAGCGCGAGTCCCAGCACATCGTGCGCGCCCACCGCGACGGCGTCGACCGTTTCGTCGCCGTCCACCACGGGGACCCGGGCTGCGCCCCGGAACGGATGAGCGTGCAGGCCCTGGAGAACTGCCGGACCGGCCGCGTCCGGCGGCACCACGACACCGGCGTCCTCGTGGCCGAGTTCCTCTTCGACACCCGCCTGCGCGCGGGTGACACCTTCCTCTTCGGCTACGCGGTCGAGGACGGCACCGCCGGGGCGTCCCGCGAGTACGTCCGCGGCTTCGACGCCCCGGGCGGCCAGTACGCCCTACAGGTCCGGTTCGACGAGAACGCGGTGCCGGTGCGCTGCCACCGCTTCACCCGGCACTCCGCGGCTGCCCCGCGCAGCGGCCGTCAGGAACTCGCCGTCGGCCGGCACCGCTCGGTGCACCTCGTCGAGCCGCGGGTGCGCTCGGGCATGGTGGGCATCGGGTGGGACTGGGAGTGAGCGGGCGGCCCGCTCGCGGGTGAGTGCCGACCGGGGCGCGGGCGGCCGGCAGGTCAGGCGGCCGGCCCCGACACGATCTTGCCGTTCTCCGACCTGACCGGGAGCGCGTTCAGGGGGACGGTCGCCGGTGCCCGCAGCACCTCGCCGGTCGTGGCGTCGAACTCGCTGCCGTGGCAGGGACAGATCAGGGTCGTCCCGTCGAGCTTGTTGATGGGACACCCCGCGTGCGTGCAGATCGAGCTGTACGCCTTCAGCTCCCCGCTCTCCGACCGGCTGACCACCACGTTGTGGTCGCGGTAGAGCTTGGCGCCCCCCTTGACGACCTCGCCGTCCGCGCCCAGCTCGACCGGCGCGGTCGGCGTGGCGGGCGCGCTGGTCCCGCCGGCCGGCGAACAGGCGGCCGTACCGAGCCCGGCGGCAGGCGCGAGGGCCGCTCCCCGCAGGACGGTACGACGGGTCGCTGACGGGCGGGCGGGCATGAGGATCTCCAGGGTTCGGGTACGCGGGGAGGCCGCAGACGGGGCGGACCGCGGGGGACGGCCGCACGGCACATGGCCGACGGGTCGCCTGCCCCGCGCACGATACCGGCAGGGATCACAGCCGACGGCGGCGGGTTGCCCCGGAATGCGGCAGGTTGTGCCAGGGGTTGCGAAGGAGCGTGCGAGGTTGTGTGGACGTGAACGCTTGCGTCAGCGTGTATGTCCACCGTCCGATGGTCGAGGGGGAGACCACGCCCGAGCCGTGGACGTCATGAAAGCCATGAGACCCATGAGATCCGTCGGTCCTGTGGAACCCTTGTCACCGACACAGCCGAGCGGTGCGCTCACCGAGCCACCGGAGAGAGGAACCCCCCGTGATCGTCGTCGCCGGTGAGGCCCTGATCGACCTGGTACCGCAGGGCTCCGGCGCCCTCGCGGCTCTGCAGCCGGCCCTGGGCGGCGGCCCGTACAACACGGCCGTGGCCCTGGGCCGCCTCGGCTCCCCCACCGCCTTCTGCTCGCGCATCTCCTACGACGCCTTCGGCGAGGCGCTCCTCGACCGGCTGCGGGACTCCGGAGTGGACGTGTCGGCGGTGCAGCGCGGCGCGGAGCCGACCACCCTCGCGGTCGCCACGCTGGACGGGAACGGCTCGGCCGCCTACTCCTTCTACGTCGAGGGCACCGCCGACCGGCTGTTCACCGCCCCGGCCGGCCTGCCCGCCGGAACCCGGGCGGTGTCCTTCGGCACCTGCTCGCTCGTCCTGGAGCCGGGCGCCGGCGCGTACGAGGAGCTGATGCGGACGGCGGCCGGGCAGGGCGTGTTCACCGCTCTGGACCCGAACATCCGGCCGGGTCTGATCCCCGACGCCGACGCCTACCGGGCCCGCTTCAAGAGCTGGCTGCCGTCGGTGTCCTTGCTCAAGCTCTCCGAGGAGGACGCCCTGTGGCTGGGCGGCACCCCGCGCGAGTGGCTGGCCGCCGGGCCCGCCGCCGTCGTGATCACGCACGGTGGTGACGGGCTGACCGCCTTCACCCAGGACGGCTCCGTGTACCCGGTGCCCGGCGAGAAGGTCGACGTCGTGGACACCATCGGCGCCGGTGACACCGTGAACGCGGCGCTGCTGCACGCCCTTTCCGTCCAGGACGCCCTTTCACCGGCGGCCGTCGCGGACCTGGGCCACGACGGCTGGCAACGGCTGCTGCGCTTCGCGGCCCGCGCGGCAGCTGTCACCTGCTCCCGGGCGGGCGCGGAACCGCCGTACGCCTCCGAACTCGGCGAGCTGTGAACGGCGGGCGCCCCGCGGGGAGTTTCCCGCGGGGCGCCGTCCTGCCTGTGCGGCGTCCTACTTCTGTGCCGCCTTCTTCGCGGCAGCCGCCTTCGTCGTGGCCCCGGCGGGCTTCTTCGCCGCCGCGCTGTTGGCGGTCGCCTTGGCGGTGGCCGTCTTCCTCGCCGTCGTCCTGGCCGCGACCGCCTTCTTCGCCGCCGTCTTGCGCGGGGCCTTCACCGGCTCCGCGTCGCTGACGCGGTCGCCGAGGACCTCGCGCAGGAACTTGCCGGTGTGACTGGCCGGGATCCCGGCCACCTCCTCCGGCGTGCCCTCGGCGACGACGATGCCGCCGCCCGCGCCGCCCTCGGGACCCATGTCGACGACCCAGTCGGCGGTCTTGATCACATCGAGGTTGTGCTCGATGACGATGACCGTGTTGCCCTTCTCCACGAGGCCGGAGAGGACCTTGAGGAGCTTGCTGATGTCCTCGAAGTGCAGACCCGTGGTCGGCTCGTCCAGGACGTAGACCGTGCGGCCGGTGGAGCGGCGCTGGAGCTCGCTGGCGAGCTTGACGCGCTGTGCCTCACCGCCGGACAGGGTGGTCGCGGACTGGCCGAGACGGACGTAGCCGAGGCCGACGTCCTTGAGGGTGTTGAGGTGGCGGGCGATCGCGGGGACGGCCGCGAAGAACTCGGTCGCCTCCTCGATCGGCATGTTCAGGACCTCGGCGATGGACTTGCCCTTGTAGTGGACTTCCAGGGTCTCCCGGTTGTAGCGGGCACCGTGGCAGACCTCGCACGGGACGTAGACGTCCGGGAGGAAGTTCATCTCGATCTTGATGGTGCCGTCGCCCGCGCAGTTCTCGCAGCGGCCGCCCTTGACGTTGAAGGAGAAGCGGCCGGGCATGTAGCCGCGGACCTTCGCCTCGGTGGTCTCGGCGAACAGCTTGCGGACGTGGTCGAAGACGCCGGTGTAGGTCGCCGGGTTCGACCGCGGCGTGCGGCCGATGGGCGACTGGTCGACGTGTACGACCTTGTCGACGAGGTCGTCGCCGTCCACGCGCGTGTGGCGCCCCGGCACGTTCCTCGCGCCGTTCAGTTCCCGGGCCAGGTGGGTGTACAGGATGTCGTTGACCAGGGTCGACTTGCCGGAGCCGGACACGCCCGTGACCGCGGTGAAGACGCCCAGCGGGAAGGAGACGTCGATGTCCCGCAGGTTGTTCTCGCGGGCCCCCCGCACAGTCAGCTGCCGGGTCGGGTCGAGCGGGCGCCGGATGTCGGGCAGCGGGATGGCCTTCTTGCCGGACAGGTACTGCCCGGTCTGCGACTCGTCATTGGCGAGCAGCTCCTTGAGGGAGCCGCTGTGCACGACCTTGCCGCCGTGCTCCCCCGCGCCGGGGCCGATGTCGACGATCCAGTCGGCGACCTTGATGGTGTCCTCGTCGTGCTCGACGACGATGAGCGTGTTGCCCATGTCGCGCAGCCGGACGAGGGTCTCGATCAGCCGGTGGTTGTCGCGCTGGTGCAGGCCGATGGACGGCTCGTCGAGGACGTACAGCACGCCGACGAGGCCGGAGCCGATCTGGGTGGCCAGGCGGATGCGCTGGGCCTCACCGCCGGAGAGGGTGCCGGCGGCGCGGTTGAGCGAGAGGTAGTCCAGGCCGACGTCGACGAGGAACCGGAGTCGCTCGTTGACCTCCTTCAGGACGCGCTCGGCGATCTTCTTGTCGCGCGCGTCGAGCTTCAGCGCGCCCAGGAACTCCGCGCAGTCGCTGATCGACATCGCGGCGACCTCGGCGATGGACTTCTCCATGACCGTGACCGCGAGGACGATCGGCTTGAGCCGGGTGCCCTCACAGGTGGGACAGGGCACCTCGCGCATGTAGCCCTCGAAGCGCTCGCGGCTGGCGTCACTCTCGGCCTCGCTGTGCCGGCGCTTCACGAACGGAACGGCGCCCTCGAACGGCGTCGTGTACACGCGCTCGCGGCCGTACCGGTTGCGGTAGCGGACCTCGATCTGCGTCTTGTGGCCGTGGAGGAGGGCCTTCCTGGCGCGCTGCGGCAGTCCCGCGAACGGGATGTCGGTCCGGAAACCGAGCGCCTCGGCGAGCGCCCCGATCAGGCGGCCGAAGTAGTCCTTGGTGTGCCCGTGGGACCAGGGGTGGATGGCGCCCTCGTCGAGGGACTTGTCCTCGTCGGGGACGATCAGCTCGGGGTCGACCTCCATGCGCGTGCCGATGCCGGAGCAGTCGGGGCAGGCGCCGAAGGGCGAGTTGAAGGAGAAGGAGCGGGGCTCCAGCTCCTCGAAGGACAGGTCGTCGTAGGCGCAGTACAGGTGCTCGGAGTACATGCGCTCGCGCTCGGGGTCACCCTCGGGCAGGTCGACGAAGTCGAGCACGACCATGCCGCCGGACAGCCCGAGGGCGGTCTCGACGGAGTCGGTGAGCCGGCGCTTGGCGGACTCCTTCACCGTGAGGCGGTCGATGACCACCTCGATGGTGTGCTTCTCCTGCTTCTTCAGCGTGGGCGGGGTGGAGAGCTGGACGGTCTCGCCGTCCACCCGCGCGCGGCTGTATCCCTTGGTCTGGAGATCGGCGAACAGGTCGACGAACTCGCCCTTGCGCTCGCGGACCAGCGGAGACAGCACCTGGAAGCGGCTGCCCTCGGGCAGCTCCAGCACCTTGTCGACGATGGCCTGCGGCGACTGGCGCGAGATGGGGCGGCCGCACTCGGGACAGTGCGGCTTGCCGATGCGCGCGAAGAGCAGACGCAGGTAGTCGTAGACCTCGGTGATGGTGCCGACCGTGGAGCGCGGGTTGCGCGAGGTCGACTTCTGGTCGATGGAGACCGCCGGGGAGAGGCCCTCGATGAAGTCGACGTCCGGCTTGTCCATCTGGCCGAGGAACTGGCGGGCGTACGAGGAGAGGGACTCGACGTAGCGCCGCTGCCCCTCGGCGAAGATCGTGTCGAAGGCCAGCGAGGACTTGCCCGACCCCGACAGGCCCGTGAAGACGATGAGCGAGTCGCGCGGCAGGTCGAGCGAGACATTCTTGAGGTTGTGCTCGCGCGCGCCACGGACGATGAGACGGTCGGCCACGCCGGTCCGCACCTTTCTTGAGAGAAGTGACAGGGGCGGGGCCCCCGTCTTTCCCAGACTAGGGGGAGCCACTGACAACGCCGGTCGGATTCACGGGTTGACAACAATCCCCTGCCATCCAGCATGCCCGACGCCGTCATCGACCTTATAGCACGTACATTCGATTCACGGTGGTTGTCGGCCACCTTCACCCGAAGGTGTGGCGGGACTAGGGTCAGCACCATGATTGATCACGCTCATGACCTGGAGTCTGTACGTGACGCGACGGAGCGGCTGCTCACCGCAGTCGCCGAACTGGACAACGCGTCCGTGACGCAGTCGTCACGCCTGCCGGGCTGGAGCCGCGGCCACGTCCTCGCCCACCTCGCCCGAAACGCCGACGCTCTGGTGAACGTCCTCCAGGGCCGTCCCATGTACGTCGACGCGACCGTGCGGGACGCCGACATCGAGCGGGACGCCCCTCGCCCCCTGGACGTCCAGCTCGCGGACCTCCGGGACAGCGCCGCCCGCTTCCAGGAGGCCGGCGCCGCCCCCGCGGACTGGTCGCGCACGGTCGAGCTGCGCAACGGCGTCACCGACGCCGCGGCGAGGGTGCCGTTCCGGCGATGGGCCGAGGTGGAGCTGCACCACGTGGACCTCGGGATCGGCTACGAGCTGGAGGATCTGCCGGAGGAGTTCGTCGTACGGGAGACCGACTTCCTGGCGGAACGCTTCGGCGGCCACACCGATGTTCCGCCGACACGTCTCACTGACGGCACGCGCGCGTGGCGTACCGGCCGGGAGGCGGACGGCCCCGAGGTGACCGTCACCGGCACCGGTGCCGACCTTCTGGGCTGGCTCGCCGGGCGCCGCGACGGCTCCCCGCTGACCGTCGACGGCGGGACGCTCCCGGTCCTCCCCCCGCTATAGGCTGGCGGTCATGACGTACAGCGGAGAGGTGCGGGTCGGCGGCTCGGCGGACGTGCACGAGCTGAAGGACCTGATGATCACCAAGATCGCGGTCGGCCCGATGAACAACAACGCCTATCTGCTGCGTTGCCGGGCCACGGACGAGCAGCTCCTGATCGACGCGGCCAACGAGGCCCGGACGCTGCTCGGCATGATCGGTGACGACGGCATCGCCTCCGTCGTCACCACGCACCGGCACGGAGATCACTGGCAGGCGCTCGCCGAGGTCGTCGCGGCCACCCGCGCGCGTACGTACGCCGGCCGGGACGACGCCGAGGGCATTCCGGTGCCGACCGACGTCCCGGTCGACGACGGCGACGTGATCCGGGTGGGCGATGTGCAGCTCACCGCACGCCATCTCGTCGGACACACGCCGGGCTCGATCGCCCTCGTGTACGACGACCCGCACGGGCATCCGCACGTGTTCACGGGTGACTGTCTCTTCCCGGGGGGCCCTGGCCGGACAACACAGGCCGCAGAGTTCAACTCCCTGATGAACGGCCTGGAGACCAAGCTGTTCGACGTCCTTCCGGACGAGACCTGGATCTATCCCGGCCACGGCAACGACACCACCATCGGCACGGAGCGGCCCCACCTCGCGGAGTGGCGCGCACGAGGCTGGTAACCGTCCAACGCCGACCGCCCCTGTTTCGAAACCGAAGCGGGGGCGGTCGCGCATTCAGGCCCGTTCCGCGCTCGGGAGGGTCATGCCCCACGGACGGTGGCCTCCAGAGCACCGTCACCGACGCCGGCAGCGGTGACCGTCATGATCAGGGGGACTGTTGCATGGGCTGCGGTCTGCCGGGCCGGGTTCACCTGGCAGGCAGCGGAACCTCCCACTTCTCCGCAATCCATCCCTTCGGCTCCCAGCCGTACTACGGGCTCGAAACACCCGCACGCAGCTGGAGGCCGCGCTCAAGCGGGCTGCGACCGCCGCTGTCACCTCACGGCCCTTGGCCTCCGGGCCGCCCCGGGCTCTCCTGCGGGGCGGCCCGGAGGCCAAGGACGGTGAGGTGTTCCGGCAGAGGATCCGCGTGGCCGTGGACCGTGGACCACGCCCGCGCCCTGCGCGTCTCGCGCCGCCGGGCTCCTGCCCGACGCGCCTGGCGGGCGACCCGGCGGAGGTGGTGCCCGTCGCTCCGGCGATCCAGTGGACGCCCCGTCGGCGATCTATCGGGTGGACCCGGTGTGCTCCCGCACAGTCGCCGCCTCGCTCGCCGTCGTCCCGGCCCCCGGCTCGGCGCTCTTCCTCGCGAACCCGCGCCGGCCCGGCAGGACCGCGAGGACGATCAGTGTTCCGGCGGCCATGATGATCCCGCCGATGAGGCTGGTCTGGGCGACGCCGTGGGCGAAGGCCTGGTGGACGGCGTCCACGGCGGCCTGGGCCTGCTGGGGCCCGGCGGAGGGATCCTGCCCGACCCGCTCCGCGACGGCCAGGCCGGCGCCGACCGAGTCCTTGGCGGTCTCCATCGCCTCCGCCGGGAGCCGGTTGCCCACCAGGTCGGTCAGCTCGTCCCGGTAGGCCGTGCCCAGCAGCGAGCCCAGCACCGCGATGCCCAGCGCCCCGCCCAGCTCCAGCGCGGTGTCGTTGACACCGCCGCCGACGCCCAGCTCGGACTCGGGGAAGGAGCCCATGATCGTGTCGGTCGCCGGGGAGATGGCCAGTCCGAGCGCGAGGCCCAGCATCATCAGCGGCGCCAGGAAGTCCCCGTACGTCGACCCCTTGTCGATCTGGGTGAGCAGGAACATGCCCGCCGTGCCGATGGCCAGGCCGGTCACGGCCATCACCTTCACCCCCAGCTTCGGGGCGAGCATCCCGGTCACCGCGGACCCGAGGAACACCGCACCGCCCAGCGGCAGCAGCCGTACACCCGTGTCCAGGGCACCGTAGCCGAGGACGAACTGCAGGAACTGCGTCGAGTAGTAGATCACGGCGAACATACCGAAGAAGAAGAACATCACCGCGAGCATCGAGCCGGTGAAGGGCCGCAGCGCGAACTTTCGGACGTCCAGCATCGGGTGCGGGTGCCGCAGCTCCCAGGCGACGAAGGCGACCAGACCGGCACCGGCGACCACGGCGGCGGTGACGGGGCCGGCGCCCCAGCCGGAGTGCGGGCCCTCGATGGCGGCGTAGATCAGGGAGCCGACGGAGACGATCGACAGCAGACCACCGACGTAGTCGATCCGGCCCATGCCCTCCGCCTTGGACGGCGGTACCAGGGCGAGCGCGCCGAACACGGCGAGGACGGCGATCGGCACGTTGATCAGGAAGGTCGAGCCCCAGGCGTGGTCCTCGAGCAGCCAGCCGGAGACCAGCGGGCCGACGGCTACCGCCACCCCGGAGGTCGCGGCCCAGGCGGTGATGGCCTTGGCCCGCTCGCTCCGGGGGAAGGTCGCGACCACCAGGGACAGCGTGGCCGGCATAACGACCGCGGCACCGACACCCATGATCGCGCGGGCCACGATGACCAGCGAGGTCTCGTCGACCATGCTCCCCATCACCGAACCGCCGGCGAAGATCAGCAGACCCAGCACCAGCGCGCCGCGTCGGCTGTACTTGTCGCCGATCGCGCCCAGCACCAGCATCAGCGCCGCGTACGGAACGGTGTAGGAGTCGACGACCCACTGCAGATCACTGCTGCTCAGGCCCAGGTCGGTGGTCATGTCGGGGGCGGCGACGATCAGCGACGTGTTCGCCATCACCGTGATCAGCAGGCTCAGACACAGCACGAGCAGCGCCCACCAGCGCCGCGCGTACGGCCCGGTCATCTTCTCCACGGGGGTGTTTGCACGGAAGGGCATCAGTAGCTCCTGAGAGGGACGGGGCGGACGAGCGGAATCACTTGATTGCCCGCGAAGCGAGCGGGCGACGGGCTGAGATCTTCGGGCTTCAAGATCACCCTGTGGCCCCTTGTGGGCTTCCCCCGGCGATCCCCTGGAGGGCCGCGTCGGTGTCCGCGATGGCCAGCATCCTGTTGATGTCGGCGCCGGCCAGTGCGCCGGCCGCTGCGGAGGCCCCGACCTGGGCGACCAGATCGGTGGCGTTGCCGGCCACCCACACGCCTGGCACCTCGGTGGTGCCGGCCATACCGGAGGCGAAACCGCGGCCCGTCGGCAGGTCCCGCACCGGCAGGCCCAGACCTTCCAGACCCTGGGTGCGGGCCTGCATAGGCGCGGCGACCGCGACGACGCGGCGGGCCACGATCTGGCCGTCGGCCAGGCGCACCCCGGCGAGGGCACCGTCCTCGTCGTTGACGACCTCGGTGACCGGGGTGTCGATGACGCGGATGCCGCGGGCGGCGAAGCGGGCGCGGCTGTCCTCGTCCAGGTCAGTGCCGTGGGTGAAGTAGGTCAGGTCCTCGGTCAGCTGACGGAACAACAACGCGTGGCCGATGGAGGCCGCGCCGGTGGCGAGGATGCCGATGGGCTCATCGCGCACCTCCCAGCCGTGGCAGTACGGGCAGTGCACCACACGGTGCCCCCAGTGCTCGGCGAGCCCGGGCACCTGTGGCAGCACATCCGTGAGGCCGGTGGCCACCAGGATGCGGCGGGCGGTGATGCGGCGGCCGTCGGCCAGGGTGACGGTGAAGCGCAGGTCCCCGTCCGCCGACGGGGCGGCGGACTCGGCCGAGACCACCTCGCCGAACACGACGCGTCCGCCGTACTGGCGCACCTGCTCCCGGCCCCGTCGAAGGATCTCGGACGGCGGGGTGCCGTCCAGGGCGATGAGGCCGTGCACGGCCTCCGCGGGCGCGTTGCGCGGGGAGCCGCTGTCGATCACGACGACCGAGCGGCGGGAGCGGGCGAGGATCAGTGCACCGTTCAGCCCCGCGGCGCCCCCGCCGATCACCACCGCGTCGACGGTCTCCTCGGCCAGTGCGTCGCTCGCGTACGGAGTAGTCGCCACAGCCATGGCCTCCTGCCTTTCCTTGTCAGTCATGGTTCGGTCGACCCTTCGAGTTCTGGGTGGTGGGAGGGGTGGCAGCTGTTCAGGAAGCCCAGGATGTGGTCGGCGACCGTCTTGGGCTGTTCGAGGTGCAGGAAGTGCCCCGCGCCGAGGACAGCCCGACGTTCGTGACGTACAGATCCAGTCCGGCGATGAAACTCGCCGTCGCCAGGACCGCGAGATCAGACCGGGCCTTGCCGGCCTGGAATGCATCGCAATGCCGGGCGGCGCGGAGGAGTGCAAAGGCATGAGTTGCTCTCCATCGCGCCAGGCGTGCACGCACCCTGTCGGTGAGCTCAGGACGGTTATGTACTGAACAGTCAGAAACCTAGGCGGTTCTGTACTGAGTTGTCAACAAGGGCGGGTCGGCTTTACCTTCGGTGTATGGCGAGACCACGCAGCTTCGACCCCGACCACGTCCTCCATGCCGCCGAGCGGCAGTTCCGCACCTCTGGCTACAACGGCACGAGCGTCGACGACATCAGCGCCGCCACCGGCCTGGGCCGCGGCAGCCTCTATGCCGCGTTCGACGGCAAGCACGGCGTGCTGCTGCAGGCGATGGCCGGCTACTTCGCCCGGCTGGGGCAGTTTGCGCCGAAGGCGCTCGCCGGACCGGACGAGGGTGCCCTGGAACGACTGCACGCGTACTTGCTCCGCGCCGTCCACGGGGTGCCACTCGCCGCCGACGTACCCCCCGCCCCCGACCGGGCGGCGGCGGCCTGCTTCGCCGCCAAGATGGCCCTGGAGATCGGCGCCTCCGACTCCGAGGTGAAACGCCTGGCCAACGACTGCTTCTCCGTGCTCGCGACGGCGGTGGCCGAGTGTGTGCGAGCGGCGCAGCGCAACGGCGACATCGACCCCGACGCGGATCCCGACGACCTTGCGTACCTTCTGCTGACCATCATCCGCGGGACCGATGTCGTAGGCGCGTACGGCCACAGTCCCGCCCGCCTGACCTCGATTGCGGAGAGCGCGTTCGCCTTGCTGCCTCGCCCGCGCCACCACTGACAAGGGCACGGCCGGCCTCATTGCACAGGCATCTGATGCGGTCGGCCCACTTCGACGCCGCGGAGGCACGGCCCGTAGGTTTACGCGCCGCCGTGACCTCGTGTGTTGGCGCGTGCTGTGGTGTTCCCGGGCGGCGTGGGCAACACCCGCAAGGACCCCGAGGCGTTCGCCCGGCTGATCCACGACGTCGAGACGAAGATCTTCGACGTGCTCCCGGACGAGACCTGGGTCTATCCAGGACAAGGGAACGACACCACCCTGGGCGACGAGCGCCCGCACCTGCCGGAGTGGCACGCGCGCGGGTGGTGAATTGCGCCGCGCGCACCTGACGTCAGGGATGTACCGGCCCTCGCTGCGCGTGCGGCATCAGGGGCGCGCACAGCCGCACGCGCGCCCCGTGTGAAAGCCGTGCACGCGCCGACAGCTCGCGCGCGCTCCCCGCGGCGTCCGATGGCGCGGTCAACTGGGTGCAGCCCCGCGCGGGACGACGGCTCCGGCGCGGACGGGCCGCCGGTCTCGTTCCCCGCCCTCGACCGGCGGCCCCGGCGCGTTCTGGTCCCCCAGTGTTCACACGACCGCAACACCCGTTCCCACCATGCGGGAAGACACTCCTGTGACCTCGACAAACACGGCGTTCGCTGCCAGTCTCCCGCCATGCGCCCTGCCCCTCGTACCCTGCGCCGCGCTGTCGCCGGCATCACCGTCGCCCTCCTCGCCACCGCCGTCGGCTGTGCACCGCAGCCGGACGAGAAGGCGGCCGCCTCGCCGTCCGGTTCCAGCGGAGACACCTGCGCCAAGGGCAAGTTGGCCACCAGGACCTCCGGCACCCTGACGATCGCCACCGACGAGCCCGCGTACGAGCCGTGGTTCAAGGACGGCAAGCCCGCGAGCGGCGAGGGCTTCGAATCGGCGGTGGCGTACGCCGTGGCCGAGCAGCTCGGGTACGACAAGAGCGCCGTGGTCTGGCAGAGCGTGCCCTTCAACAAGGCGTTCGCGCCCGGTGTGAAGACCTTCGACTTCGACATCAACCAGGTCTCGATCAGCGACGAGCGCAAGAAGGCCGTGGACTTCTCGTCCGGCTACTACGACGTGCGCCAGGCCGTCATCGCGCTGAAGGGCTCCAAGGCCGCGAGCGCGAAGGGCATCGCCGACCTCAAGGGCCTCAAGCTCGGCGCCCAGGTCGGGACCACCAGCCTCGACTACATCGACGACGTGGTGAAGCCGGCCGGGGCCGCGGCCGTCTACGCCAAGAACGACCAGGCCAAGTCCGCCCTGAAGAACGGCCAGGTCGACGCCATCGTCACCGACCTGCCGACCGCCTTCTACATCACCGCGGCCGAGGTCACGGACGCCCGGATCGTCGGGCAGTTCGCGAACAAGGGCGGTACGCCGGAGCAGTTCGGGCTCGTGCTCGACAAGGGCAGCGCGCTCACCTCCTGCGTGACGGACGCCGTGGACACCCTGCGCGAGAACGGCACGCTGGCGAGGATCGAGCAACGGTGGCTCTCCGACGCCGTCGACGCCCCGGTGCTCAAGTGACGCTCGTGAAGGAGCAGTCGGAGCCCGAGGGAGCCGACGACAAGGGCGGCACGGACCCTGCGGGCGGCGGGTACGTGCCCTCACCGCGGCGGCTGGATCGCGAGCGCCACAAACGCGCGCGTACCCGCCGCGCGACGGCGATCGCCGCGGTCTCCACCCTGGTCACCGGCGTCGTCCTCTACCTGGTCGTGGTGAGCGCGCCGGGCTGGCAGCGCACCAAGGAGACGTTCTTCGACGGGCAGTACGCGCGCGAGGCGTTCCCCAAGGTCCTCGAGGGGCTCTGGCTGAACGTGCGGCTGCTGCTCGTCTGCGGAGCCGCCGTGCTGGTCCTCGGCATGCTCATCGCCGTCGCCCGCACCCTGCGCGGTCCCGTCTTCTTCCCGCTGCGGGTGCTCGCGGCCGCCTACACCGACTTCTTCCGCGGTCTGCCGCTGATCATCAACCTGATGATCGTGGTGCTGGGCGTGCCGGCCCTGCGCCTCCAGGGCGTGACCGTCGACCCGGTCCTGCTCGGCGGTACGGCCCTGACGCTGACGTACTCGGCGTACGTGGCCGAGGTGTTCCGCGCCGGCATCGAGTCCGTCCACCCCTCGCAGCGCGCCGCGGCCCGCTCCCTGGGCCTGAGCAACCGGCAGGCCCTGCGGCACGTCGTGCTCCCCCAGGCCGTGCGCCGTCAGGTGCCGCCGCTGCTGAACGACCTGGTGTCCCTCCAGAAGGACACCGGGCTGGTGTCGATCGGCGGCGCGATCGACGCCGTACGCGCGGCGGACATCATCGCGGGCCGCAGCCTCAACTACACGCCGTACGTCGTCGCGGGGCTGGTCTTCGTGGCGCTGACCATCCCGATGACCCGGTTCACGGACTGGGTGACGGCCCGGATGGACCGTCAGCGGGCCCAGGGAGGAACGACATGAGCGACGCGTCCGCCTCCCCCGGCGGCTCCCCCGTGCTGCGGATGGAGGCCGTCCGCAAGACCTTCGGCGACTCCTTGGTCCTGCGGGACGTCGACCTGGAGGTCGCCCCGCACACGGTGACCGCGTTGATCGGCGCCTCCGGCTCCGGCAAGTCCACGCTGCTGCGCTGCGCCAACCTGCTGGAGGACATCGACGACGGCGCGATCTGGCTGGACGGCGAGGAGATCACCGACCCGCGTGCCGACCCGGACGCGGTACGGCGCCGTATCGGCGTGGTCTTCCAGGCGTACAACCTGTTCCCGCACATGACGGTGCTGGAGAACATCACGCTCGCTCCTCGCCGGGTGCACGGCGTCGCCCGTGCGGAAGCCGAGAGGCACGCCGGGGAACTGCTGGAGCGGCTCGGGCTGGGTGGGAAGGCGGGCGAGTACCCGGACCGGCTCAGCGGCGGCCAGCAACAGCGTGTCGCCATCGTGCGCGCGCTGGCCGTACGTCCCCGGCTGCTGCTGCTGGACGAGATCACCGCGGCCCTGGACCCGGAGCTGGTGGGCGAGGTCCTGAACGTGGTGCGGGACTTGAAGGGCGACGGCATGACCATGGTGCTGGCCACCCACGAGATGGGCTTCGCCCGCGAGGTCGCCGACCAGGTCTGCTTTCTGGACGGAGGCGTGGTGCTGGAGCACGGCACCCCCGAGCAGGTCTTCGGCGACCCCCGGCAGGAGCGCACGAGGCGCTTCCTGCGGCGGATCGTGGAGGCCGGGCGCCTGTGAGAGTTGCGGTAAGGGGCGCCCGCCCGGAGCCCGGTGCTTACGCGTGGCCGGTGCTCACGTGCTCGCCTGCCCCACCCCCGCCAGCGCGGCGACGCGCTCGACGGCGAACACGTAGCCCTGCACTCCGCAGCCCGCGATGACGCCGTCGGCGCGCAGGGAGACGTACGAGTGATGCCGGAAGGTCTCGCGCTGGTGGATGTTGGAGATGTGGACCTCCAGCACCGGCAGGCCGTCGCAGGTGTTGAGCGCGTCGAGAATCGCGATCGACGTGTGCGAGTAGGCGCCGGGATTGATCACGACGCCGCAGTGGTTCTGCCGCGCCTCGTGGATCCAGTCCACCAGCTCGCCCTCGTGGTTGGACTGCCGGAAGTCCACCGTGCCACCGTGCGCCGCCGCGGCCTTCGCGCAGAGCGCCTCGACGTCGGCGAGCGTGTCGGAGCCGTAGATCTCCGGCTGGCGCTGCCCCAGAAGGTTCAGGTTGGGGCCGTTGAGAATCATGATGGGGGCGTTGGCCAGGGTGCGGGGCAAGGTTTCCTCCGGTCCGTTCGGCGTGGGGCGGCCCGTCGGACCGCTGCTCGGACCCGGTTTATCACGGTGAAACAGCAGGACCGGAAGCCATAGCCTCTTGGCATGACCACACCGTCGTATCCTCCCAAGCCCTCGCCCGGTGACCGCATAGCCGTCCTCTCGCCGGGCGCGGGCCTGCCGGGACTCTTCCCGGTCCCCCACGAACTGGGCCTGGAACGGCTGCGCAAGGAGTTCGGCCTCGAGCCGGTCGAGTACCCGACGACCCGCAGGATGGGCGCGACGCCGCGGGAGCGGGCCGACGACGTCCACGCGGCCTTCGCCGACCCCGAGATCAAGGCGGTCATCGCGTCGATCGGCGGTGACGACCAGATCACCGTCCTGCCGCTGCTGGACCGCGAGTTGATCCGGGCCAACCCGAAGCCGTTCTTCGGGACGAGCGACAACACCAACCTGCTCGCCTTCCTGTACAACACCGGAATCGTCGGCTACCACGGCGCGACCGTGATGGTCCAGCTCGGGCGGCCGGTGGCCATGGACCCGCTGACCGCGGAATCCCTGCGGGCGGCCCTGTTCACCTCGGGCCGGTACGAACTGCGGCCCGCCGAGCGCTGGAACGACGTCAACCGCGACTGGGCCGACCCGGCGACCTTCGAGTCGGAACCGGAGACCCGGCCTGGCACCGGCTGGATCTGGCGCAACGCCGACCGGGTGGTCGAGGGCCGCGGCTGGGGCGGCTGCCTGGAGATCCTCTCCTGGCTCCTGATGGCCGACCGCGAGATCTCCCACGACCTGTCGGTGTACGACGGCGGCGTGCTGTTCCTGGAGACCTCGGAGGAACTGCCCAGCGGCACGGAGGTCTTCCGGATCCTTCGCAACATGGGCGAGCGCGGTCTCCTCCAGCGGTTCTCCGCGTTCCTGATGGCCCGCGCCAAGACCTGGTCCTTCGAACAGCCCAACAGCCCGGCCGACGCCGCCCGGTACGCCGTGGAGCAGCGCGAGGCCGTACTGAGCGCACTCGAGATCTACGCGCCCGACACCCTCGCCGTCTTCGACGTGGACTTCGGCCACACGGAGCCGCAGCTCGTTCTCCCCTACGGCGGCACGATCCGCGTCGACGGCCCGGAACGGCGCATCACCGTCACCTACTGAGCCCCGCGACACGCGTCGCGACACCGTGCGCCCCCGTAACTCCCCGTCACGGTGGGTAGTTGACGCGGCATGCACGACGTACGCACCGTAAGCACCACAAAGGCGCCCTCCATGCCGCGGCTCGCGGCCGCCTCGCTCGCCGGGACGGCCATCGAGTTCTACGACTTCTTCGTCTACGGGACGGCCGCGGCGCTCGTCCTGGGGCCGCTGTTCTTTCCGACGTTCTCGCCGCTGGCGGGAACACTGGCGGCCTTCGCGACGTTCGGCGTGGGCTTCGTGGCCCGGCCGCTGGGGTCGGTGCTCTTCGGTCATGTCGGGGACCGGCGCGGACGCCGGCCGGTCCTCGTCGTCTCCCTGCTGCTGACGGGCGCCTCGACGGTCGCGGTCGGGTGCGTGCCGACGTACGGCTCGATCGGGGTGGCGGCTCCCGTGCTGCTGCTCGTGCTGCGGTTCCTGCAGGGGCTGGGGCTCGGCGGGGAATGGGGCGGCGCGGTGCTGCTCACAGCGGAACACGCGCCCGCCGAGCGTCGCGGGCTGTGGTCGAGCTTCCCGCAGGTCGGGCCGGCGGTGGGTTTCCTGCTCGCCAACGGGGTGGTGCTGGCGCTGTCCGCGACACTGACCGAGGCACAGTTCACGCAGTGGGGCTGGCGGGTGCCCTTCTGGGCGGCGGGGGTGCTGGCGGTGCTCGGGCTGTGGCTGAGGTCGTCGCTGCCCGAGAGCCCGCGGTTCCTGGAGATCGAGGCCCCCGCGCGCGTGCCGCTCGTCGAGGTGGTCCGCTCCCACTGGCGGCTCGTCCTGCTGACCGCCGGCGGACTCGCCGTCGGGTACGCGATCTTCTACGCCGTGACGACCTGGTCGCTGGCCTACGCGACGGACCGGCTCGGGGTGAGCCGTACCGTCATGCTGATCTGCATCATGGCCGCGGTGGTGGTGAAGGGGGCGCTGACGCCCGTGGCGGCGCTGCTCGGCGACCGTTACGGGCGGCGGCCGTTGTGCCTCGCCGGCTGCGCCGCCGCCGCGCTGTGGATGTTCCCCCTGGTCGCGCTCCTGGGCACGGGCGAGCCGCTGCCGATGTTCCTGGGCTTCCTCGGTGCCATGCTCGCGTTCGTCACCATGTTCGCCGTCATCGCCGCCTACCTGCCGGAGCTGTACGAGCCGAGGATCCGCTGCACGGGCGCGGCGGTCGGCTACAACCTCGGCGGGGTCCTCGGCGGCGCGCTCACCCCCCTCGCGGCGACGGCACTCGCCGAGCACTCGGGGCGCGTCCCCTGGGGTGTGGGCGCGTATCTGACGGGCATCGCGCTGCTCAGCCTCGGCTGCTTCGCCCTGCTGCCGGAGACACGACCGGCGCCGGCGGCGCGGACGGCTCCGGAAGCCGCCCCCGGCCCGGGTCCGGGGGCCGGTGGCCTGGCCGCTACGGATTGATCGCCAGCTCCAGATACGCCGCGAACAACACCAGATGCACGCCGCCCTGGAGCGGTGTGGCCCTCCCCGGTACGACGGTCAGGGAACTGACGACGACGGTGAGCGCGAGCAGCACCATGTGGGTGGGGCCCAGGCCGAGGACGAGCGGGCCGGAGAGCCAGAGGGAGGCCAGGGCGACGGCGGGGATGGTCAGGCCGATACTGGCCATCGCGGAGCCGAGCGCGAGGTTGAGGCTGGTCTGCACCCGGTCGCGGCGGGCGGAACGCAGCGCGGCGATGGTCTCGGGGAGCAGCACGAGCAGTGCGATGACCACCCCGACCACGGCGTGGTGGAGCCCGGCGGCCGCCACGCCGTCCTCGATCGTGGGCGAGACCCCTTTGGCCAGCCCCACCACGCCGATCAGGGCCAGTCCGAGCAGGCTCAGACTGATCACCGCGGTCCGCGACGACGGCACGGCGGCGTGGTCGTCCCCGGTGATCACGTCTCCCTGCCGGGTGATCGGCAGGAAGTAGTCGCGGTGCCGGACGGTCTGGGTCGCCACGAACAGGCCGTAGAGGACCAGTGAGGACAGGGCGGCGAAGGTGAGCTGGACGCTGGAGAACTCCGGTCCCGGTTTGCTGGTGGTGAAGGTCGGCAGGACCAGGCTGAGGGTGGCCAGGGTCGCGACGGTCGCCAGGGCGGCGCCGGTGCCCTCGGGGTTGAAGATCGCCGTGCCGTGGCGCAGGGAGGCGACCAGGAGGCACAGGCCGACGATGCCGTTGCAGGTGATCATCACGGCCGCGAAGACCGTGTCCCTGGCGAGGGTCGAGCCCTTGTCGCCGCCGTCCGCCATCAGCGTGACGATCAGCGCGACCTCGATGATCGTCACGGCCACCGCGAGCACCAGGGAGCCGAAGGGTTCGCCGACGCGGTGGGCGACGACCTCGGCATGGTGCACGGCCGCCAGGACGGCTCCGGCGAGGACGACCGTGACCACGGCGACGACCACCGGGGCGAGGTCACGGCCCCAGGTCAGGATCAGCAGGACGACGGCGAGCGCGGGCACGAGGGACGTCCAGCGGGTCGTGAGCGACCTGAGCCGAGCGATCATGCAGCGATCGTCGCAGAGCGGTACGGCCCGCGCATTTTGGTCTGCGCAGGCCACCGGGAGCGGTGCCCGGCGAATCGCCGCGCACCGCTCCCGGGTGGTCGTCCCTACGTCGTCCGTGGTCAGACGTCGATGCTGTCCTTCGGGGAGTCCTCGCTTCCGGTCCCCGCCTTCTCGGCCCCCGCCTGCTCGGCCGCCGCCTGCTTCTTCGAGGCCCACAGGCTGGTGATCGTGGTGACGATCAGGACGGAGCAGATGACGCCGAGCGAGACCGGGATGCTGATCTCGGGGACGTGGACCCCGGACTCGTGCAGCGCGTGCAGTACCAGCTTCACGCCGATGAAGCCGAGGATGATCGACAGGCCGTAGCTGAGGTGGACCAGCTTCCGCAGCAGGCCGCCGATGAGGAAGTACAGCTGCCTGAGGCCCATCAGTGCGAACGCGTTGGCCGTGAACACGATGTACGGGTCCTGCGTCAGGCCGAAGATCGCGGGGATCGAGTCGAGGGCGAAGAGCACGTCGGTGGAGCCGATCGCGAGCATCACGACCAGCATCGGGGTCATGACCCGCTTGCCGTTCTGCTCGATCCACAACTTGGTGCCGTGGTAGCGGTCGGCGACACCGAACCTGCGCTCGGCGGCCTTGAGCAGCTTGTTCTCCTCGAACTCCTCGTCCTCCTGGTCGGCCCGTGCCTCCTGGATGAGCTTCCAGGCGGTCCAGATCAGGAAGGCGCCGAACAGGTAGAACACCCAGGAGAAGCTGGCGAGGATCGCGGCGCCCGCGGCGATGAAGATCGCCCGCAGGACCAGGGCTATGAGTACGCCGACGAGCAGGACCCGCTGCTGGTACTGCGAGGGGACGGCGAACTTCGCCATGATCAGGACGAAGACGAAGAGGTTGTCGACACTGAGCGACTTCTCGGTGATGAAGCCCGCGAAGAACTCTCCGGCGGGCTCGCCCCCGCTGAAGAGGAACAGGCCGAGCCCGAACAGGCCGGCCAGGGCGATCCAGACGACGGTCCAGATTCCGGCTTCCTTGATCGACACGTCATGCGGCTTGCGGCCGATGAAGAAGTCGATCGCGATGAGGGCACTCAGGCCCACGATGGTCAGGACCCACAGGGTCAGGGAAACATCCACTGCTGCGCCTCCGGCAGTACGTAACGGCAGGTGATCAGCGTCGTCGCGCTGCCGGAGGTCTCTTCCACCCCGGGTCCCGGCGCACAGCATGCGCACGGGGCCGCACGGGCCGACGCCCCGGGATCAGGCCTGATCCGTATTGACGGGTACGCCGCAGCAGACAGGGAGTACTCCCCTCCGTGGGGAAAACAGTACCCAATTACCAAGGAAAGGTAAAGTGATCGACAAAAGAAACATCAAGTTGCCTGGTCAGAGGCCCTTTACGGTTACTTGGCGAACGCGGGAAGCGGATCAGTCCCGTCACAGGCGGCGGGCCTCGGCGACCTGCGCGAGGACCTGCTGGAGCACCTGGCTGCCGGGCGGCAGGAGGGCCGGTTCGTACGTCCAGGCATGCCCGACCCAGGGATCGGCGAGGTGGTCGTCCGGCACCGGAGTGAGACGCATCAGCCCGCGCCACAGCGGGTCCAGCAACGGACCGTAACCGGCGGCGTCCTCGCGGTCGGCGACCATCATCAGGTGGACACCGACGGACGGCCCCTCGTCCGCGAGGTAGCGGAGCCGGGTCACGGCACGGTCGTCGAAGCCGTGCGGGAAGTCGTTGACGACCAGGAGCTGCTGGGCCGTGTCGAAGTCGGGCGGGAGCGAGTCGGCGGCACCGCCGCGCACCGCCATCTGCACCAGGTCGACGTGCTCGGTGAGCCGGGTCAGGATGTCGGCCACACCGGCCGCGCCCACGGCGGGCGGCGCCGCGAGCACGCCGCTCTGCACCAGCGGGGCGAACGCCCGCGCACCCGAACCGGCGGGGTCGACGACATGCACCGTGAACTCGTCGGCCGGATGGATCGCCAGCAGCCGGGCCGTGTGTGCCACGGCCGAGTCCAGCGCGAGTCGGCGCAGCTCGTGCGAGTCGAGGAACGAGCCGTCGGGCGCCCCGGTCCGCCCGCTGTCGATCCACAGACCGCGCTCCAGTGGGAGGCGGATGAGCATGGGGACGCGCAGCCGGTCGCTCTCGGGCAGATGGAGGTCGCCCAGGCGCAGGGCCATGGGCATCTCCATGGGGACGCGGTAGGCGTGCCAGGCCGGGTTGTCCCAGCGCGCGTAGGCCGGGGGCAGCGCCGGCTCGACGACCTCGGCCTCGGCGGCGAGCTGGGCGAGGTCCCGGTCCAGGACCTGTCGGGCCTGGTCGACGAGCTGGGCGTGCTTGGCGCGAGCGGACTCGCGGGCTGCGTCACCCTGGCCGCCGATCCGGCTGCGCGGGTCGGAGAGGACCTCGTCGAGCTCCCTCTCCATCCGTGTGTCGGCGAAGTCGACGGCGCTGCGGTAGGCGGCCGTGCTGCGGGCCAGGTCCTCGAACATGCCCCAGACCTGGTTGTACAGCCGCTCCTCCATGGACCAGCCGGTGGCGTCGCCGGCGACCGGCTGAGCCGGCCGGCCTGGCTCGGCCGGGGGCGCGGCGGGCGGGGGCGGCGGGGCGGTGTTCCGCCGGCGCGGGTGGCTGTAGTCGACGGGGCCGCCGGTACCGGACGCTGCGGGGGTCCCCGGCTGGGTGGTGGCCGAGGGGTCCGCAGGCCCCGTCGGGTAGCTCGCCATGGCGTCGGCCGCACTCTGCGGGGCCTGGTTGCCCTGGGGGCCCGAGTACGGGTCGGGGGCGCCCTGGGTGCCCTGTCCGCCGTACGGGGACGCGCCCTGGTCGGGGCCGAGAGCGGAGGCGGCCGCCTGCCGGGACCGGTCGCCGTCGGCTGTACGCGACGGTGGCGCCGGCACGGAGCGGGCCAGTCCCCGGGCCACGGCCTCGTTGATACCGGACGCGAGCTGATGGGCCTGCGCCAGGCCCTGGTCGGTGAGGAGGTCGGCGAGGCCGCCCGCGTACCCCTGGCCGACCGCGCGGACCTTCCAGGCGCCCTGGCGCCGGTACAGCTCCAGGGCGACGACGGCCGACTCGGGGCCGAGGCCGGTGAGGGTGAAGCCGGCCACCTCGGAGCCGTCGAGGCCGGTGACGGCGACGACGGGGGCCGCGAGGGAGCCGAAGTCGGCCGGTCCGCCCACACCGGTGGGCAGGGCCAGCAGGACACTGACGCGGTGCACGGTCTCCGCGACCGCGTCCAGGTCCACCGCGAGGCGGTGGTCGGCGGCCGCCTGCCGCGAGACCTCGACACCGGGCAGGGTGGGTGCGCCCGGGTGGGCGACCCACTCCACGCCGTGGATCCTGCCGCTCTCGTCGCTGAGGGTGGCGGCCGCCACGACCGGGGCGCCTGCCGAGACCCTGATCTCTAGGCGGGCTTCGGAGAGCGGGTGGTTCTGGCCCCGCACCAGCTCGGCCGTCATCGCCTGTGGTCCCCCTGCGTCGCGTGTCGTGTTGTCGTGTGCCGCCCGCCCGGCCCGGTTACAGCGCGGGCAGGATCGCCGGCATCAGGTCCTGGAAGGTGCGGCCGTTGGCCGGGGCGCCGAGGGCGGTCATGTTCCAGCCGGTGCCCACCCGGTGCACCTTGGCCATGATCTGTGCCGTGTAGGCGCCGCCGCCCGCGAGCGTGTAGCGCGCCAGCTCCTGGCCGTTGGTCTCGTCGACCAGGCGGCAGAACGCGTTCTGCACCTCCTGGAAGGTCTGGCCGGTGAAGGAGTTCACCGTGAAGACGATCTGGTCGATGTGGACCGGGACGCGGGACAGGTCGACGAGGATCGCCTCGTCGTCGCCGCCCTGGCCGACGCCGCCGACCAGGTTGTCGCCGGTGTGACGGACGGAGCCGTCGTCGCTCACCAGGTGGCGGAAGAAGACGACGTCGACCGGCTGCTTGTCCGCGAAGAGAACCGCGGAGGCGTCGAGGTCGATCTCCCGGGTGCGGGAGCCGAACAGGCCGCGCCGGGGGGCAGCCTGCCAGCCGAGACCCATGCGCACCGCGGTCAGGCTGCCTCCGTCGGCCTTCTGCAGACTGATGGCCTGACCCTTGGTCATGTTGACGGTCACGCGCTGATTCCCCTCTCGGACTGTCCCCTGTTGCCGCGGTCCCCGCGGTTGACGAAAACCCTACGCAACGGCACTGACAGTGCCGTACCCAGGACCGCACTTTGTGTCGTTCTTGCAACACAGGGCGTACGGCAGCCCGGCCCGCCCGGTCCGTCAGGCCAGGCCCGCCTCCTTCATCTGACGCAGTTCCTTCTTCATCTCGGAGACCTCGTCGCGCAGTCGGGCCGCGACCTCGAACTGAAGGTCCGCGGCGGCCGCCCGCATCCGCGCCGTCATCTCCTCGATCTGCTCGGCGAGTTCGGCCGCGGGACGGTCGGTCGGAACCGTCTCCTTGGCCTTCCCCTTCGCGGCTCTGGCCGCTGTCCCACCCTTGGCCGCCTTGCCGCCGAGGGAGGGCACCGGCGCCTTGGTGCCACCGCCGTCCTTCTTCGCGCGGTAGCCGGACCCCAGCAGCTGCTCGGTGTCGACCTCCTCGCGCGCGATCTGCGCGACGATGTCGTTGATCTTCTTGCGGAGCGGCTGCGGGTCGATGCCGTGCGCCGTGTTGTAGGCGATCTGCTTCTCGCGGCGGCGGTTCGTCTCCTCGATGGCCCGCTCCATGCCCGGGGTGATCTTGTCGGCGTACATGTGGACCTGACCGGAGACGTTGCGCGCGGCACGGCCGATGGTCTGGATCAGCGAGGTACCCGAGCGCAGGAAGCCCTCCTTGTCGGCGTCGAGGATCGCCACCAGGGACACCTCGGGCAGGTCGAGACCCTCTCGCAGGAGGTTGATGCCGACCAGTACGTCGAACTCGCCGGCCCGCAGTTCGCGCAGCAGCTCGATGCGGCGCAGTGTGTCGACGTCGCTGTGCAGATAGCGCACCTGGATGCCGAGTTCCAGGAAGTAGTCGGTGAGGTCCTCGGACATCTTCTTGGTGAGCGTGGTGACCAGGACGCGCTCGTCCTTCTCGACGCGCGTGCGGATCTCGTGCACCAGGTCGTCGATCTGGCCCTCGGTGGGCTTGACGACGATCTCGGGGTCGATGAGGCCGGTGGGGCGGATGATCTGCTCGACGACGCCGTCCCCGCGGGAGAGTTCGTACTTGCCTGGCGTCGCCGACAGGTAGACGGTCTGCCCGATGCGCTTCTGGAACTCCTCCCACTTCAGCGGGCGGTTGTCGAGGGCGGACGGCAGCCGGAAGCCGTGGTCGACGAGGGTGCGTTTGCGGGAGGCGTCACCCTCGTACATGGCACCGATCTGCGGAACCGTGACGTGGGACTCGTCGATGACGAGCAGGAAGTCGTCGGGGAAGTAGTCGATCAGGGTGTTCGGCGGGGAGCCGGGCAGGCGGCCGTCGAAGTGCATCGAGTAGTTCTCCACGCCCGAGCAGCTGCCGATCTGGCGGAGCATCTCGAGGTCGTACGTGGTGCGCATGCGCAGGCGCTGGGCCTCGAGGAGCTTGCCCTGCTTCTCGAGTTCGGCGAGGCGCTCGCCCAGCTCCTTCTCGATGTCGTTGACGGCGCGCTCCAGGCGCTCCGGGCCGGCCACGTAGTGGGTGGCGGGGAAGACGTACAGGTGCTCGTCGTCGCTGATGATCTCGCCGGTGAGCGGATGGAGGGTGGACAGGGCCTCGATCTCGTCGCCGAACATCTCGATGCGGACGGCCAGCTCCTCGTAGACCGGGAAGATCTCGATGGTGTCGCCGCGGACCCGGAAGGTGCCGCGGGTGAAGGCCGTGTCGTTGCGCGTGTACTGGATGTCCACGAAGCGGCGCAGCAGCTGGTCGCGGTCGATCTCCTCGCCGACCTTGAGGGTGACCATCCGGTCCACGTACTCCTGCGGCGTACCGAGGCCGTAGATGCAGGAGACCGAGGCGACCACGATGACGTCGCGGCGGGTGAGCAGCGAGTTGGTCGCCGAGTGGCGCAGGCGCTCGACCTCCTCGTTGATCGAGGAGTCCTTCTCGATGTAGGTGTCCGACTGCGGGACGTACGCCTCGGGCTGGTAGTAGTCGTAGTACGAGACGAAGTACTCCACCGCGTTGTTCGGCAGGAGCTCGCGGAACTCGTTCGCCAGCTGGGCGGCCAGCGTCTTGTTCGGCGCCATCACGAGCGTGGGGCGCTGGAGCTTCTCGATCATCCACGCGGTCGTGGCGGACTTGCCGGTGCCGGTCGCGCCCAGGAGGACGACGTCCTTCTCACCGGCCTCGACGCGCTTGGCCAGCTCGGCGATGGCCGCCGGCTGGTCACCGCTGGGCTGGTAGGGGCTGACGACCTCGAAGGGCGCCACCGTGCGTTCGATGTGGGAAACGGGCCGCATGCCATCCACCGTACGACCCACCACTGACAATGCGGTCCGATCAGCGGTTCTGCGGGGTCCGGCTCTCGTGGTGGGCCACCTTGCGGCGGGTGCGGAGCCGGGCCCGGTCGGCGGGGTGCGGGGTGTGCGGGTGGGCCGGGACGCCGGGCTTGTGCTCGGCGGGGATCCAGTCGGGCTTGCCCATGACCATGAGCGGGTCGAACATCACCACGACCCCGGCGATGCAGAGGAAGGCGAGCGGGCCGATCAGCATGGGCGCGAGGAGACCGGCGGGCGAGTCGCCCGCGGACGGCGTGCCCGTCGTGTGCAGATCGACGCTGAGGGCGGCCATGCCCGTGTAGTGCATGCCGGTGACGGCCAGGCCCATGACGAGGCTCGCGCCCACGCTCCACAGGAAGCCCCTGACCTGCCCGGCGGCCCACAGGGCGGCGGTGGCGGCGGCCATCGCTATGGCCACGGAGACGCCCACGGTGAGGGTGTTGTACTCGAACTTGCCGTCGAAGCGCATGCCGGCCATGCCCAGGTAGTGCATCGACGCGATCCCGAGGCCGGTGATGGTGCCTCCGGTGAACAGCGCGGTGCCGGCCGCGCCCCTGTAGCCGACGATGAAGATCCCGACGCCCACCATGACGACGGCGACGCCGAGGCTGGCATAGGTCATGGGCTTGTCGTAGTGGATCGGGGCGCCCGCGACCGAGAAGCCCATCATGGCGACGAAGTGCATGGTCCAGATGCCGGAGCCGATCGCGGCCGCGCCCAGGGCGAGCCATCCGGGGCGCCAGGAGTGGGCGACGAGCAGCGCTCTGGTCGTGCAGCGCAGGCCGAGGGCACCGCCGAGGCAGGCCATGAGGTAGGCCACCAGCGGTGTGACGAGTCCGTAGCTGAATCCGTCGACCGTGCCGTGCATGCGCGGTTGCCCTTCCGCCCTGTTGCTGGAATGCCTGGAACGCGCCCCCACCCAGGACCGCGCGAGCGGTCAGGGGTGACGCAGAGTAGTATGACTCGCACCGGAATGGTCGAACGATTTTCCGGCAAAGAAACACGGCCTTGCCCCAATGTGCGGCACCCGTGAAGCGGCCACGGCCGTCAGCCTTCGTCCCGTGGTCCTCCCGCGCGCACTCGATGTCGACACTCTGCTGTCACAGTTGAGCTGTAGGTGATCGGCCGACGCGAGGAGTACGCATGCACGCGCGCACAGTTGCCGCGACGACGACCGCACTGGTGGGCGTCGTCGCCCTCCTGCTCCCCGTCCATGACGCCAGGGCGGGCATTGTGGGGCAGCCCTCCGTGATCGCCCACCGGGGCGCTTCCGCCCAGGCTCCCGAGAACACCCTGGCGGCCGTCGACGCGGCCGCCGACCTGGGCGTTCGCTGGGTGGAGAACGACGTCCAGCGCACCAAGGACGGCACCCTCGTGGTGATCCACGACGACACCCTCAGCCGGACCACGGACGTCGAGGAGGTCTTTCCGGGGCGAGCCCCGTGGAAGGTGAGGGACTTCACCGCGGCCGAGGTGGCACTGCTCGACGCGGGCAGTTGGTTCGGCCCCGCGTACGCGGGCGCGCGCGTGCCGACGCTTGAGGAGTACGTCCGCCGTGTCGAGCATCACGGCCGGAAGCTGCTCCTCGAACTGAAGAATCCCGAGCTGTACCCGGGGATCGAACAGGACACCTTCAAGGTGCTCGCCGACGAGGGGTGGCTGGACGGGGAGCATCTCGCCGGCCGGCTGATCGTGCAGAGCTTCAGCGCCGACAGTCTGCGGGCCGTCCACGCCCTGGAGCCGTCGGTGACGACCGGTCTGCTGGGCAAGCCGGCGGTGCGGGACCTGCCCGGGTACGCCGCCTTCGCCGACCTGATCAATCCCTCGTACGTGTCCCTCTCCCCCGGGTACGTCTCCGCCGTGCACGCGGTCGGGGGACCGCACGGCAGTCCGCTGAGGATCTTCGTCTGGACCGTCGACGACGCCTCCGCGGCCCGGACGATGGCCGGGTACGGCGTCGACGGCATCATCACCAACAAACCCGACGTGGTGGCGCGGGCCCTGTACTGGGACTGACGCCGCGGCCGGGCCCGGGGCGTTGTCAGTGGCGGGTCGTACCGTGGGCGCATGGACAGCCATGGGCAGTACGAGCTGCAGGTCGTGTGGACCGTCGTCGGCACCGGCATCGGTCCGCTGCTGCTGGCCGCGACCCGCGAGGGCCTGGTCAACGTCGTGTTCCACGCCGACGAGGCCGTGCGCGTGAAGGCGCTCGGCCGCCTCACGGACCGGCTGGGCACGGAACCCGTCGAGTCGCCCGACTCCCCCCTGCTGTCCGAGGCGATAGGCCAGGTCCGCGCCTACTTCGCCGGTGAGCGGCGCGACTTCGAGCTGCCCCTGGACTGGTCGCTGATCTCCGGCTTCAACCGTCAGGTCCTGCGCGAGCTGGCCTCCGGCGTCCCGTACGGCGCGGTCGTGGGCTACGGCGATCTCGCCAAGCGCGTGGGCCAGCCCGGTGCCGCGCAGGCGGTGGGCACGGCGATGGGCGCCAATCCGCTGCCGGTCGTCGTGCCCTGCCACCGGGTCGTGGAGAGCGACGGCGGGATCGGCGGCTTCGGTGGCGGCCTGGAGGCCAAGCGCAGGCTGCTCGCCCTGGAGGGGGTCCTGCCCGAGCCGCTGTTCTGAGCGGCCGGGCGGGCATCTGGGCAGGCGGCACGACAGGGGGGAGACTGCGCCGGTGACCACCCACCACCCGCCTCGGCACGACGTGGCCCCCGTCACGCACGCCTACGGCCGCGGCCCGGCCCGGTGTGCGCGGTGACCGCCGTCGAGCGTGCCCCCGTCGCGCCCGTCACCGCCGCAGGGCTTACCGCCCTGCGGCGCCGTACGACCGCCGTGCTGGTCGCGAGCCAGATCCTCGGCGGGCTCGGTGTCACGACGGGCCTCGCGCTGGGCACCGTACTGGCCCAGCGGGTCGGCGGCACCGCGGCGCTGGCCGGTCTCGCGCCCACCGCGACCGTCGCCGGTACGGCCGTGCTGTCGATGCCGATGGCGGCGCTGATGACCGCGCGGGGGCGCCGGCCGGGGCTGGTACTGGGCTACCTGGTGGGGGCGCTGGGGGCCGTCGTCGTGGTGGTGGCCGCGCGGATCGGCAGCTTTCCGCTGCTGCTGGGCGGCATGGCGGCGTTCGGCGCCGCTTCGTCGGCGAACCTTCAGGCACGGTTCGCGGCGGCCGACCTGGCCGAGCCGCAGCGGCGGGCCCAGGCCATCTCGCTCGTCGTGTGGGCGACCACCGTAGGCGCGGTCCTGGGGCCGAACATCGCGGCTCCCGCCGGCCGCAGTGTGTCCGGGCTGGGGATACCGGAGGCGGCGGGACCGTTCCTGTGGGCGGCCGGGACGTTTCTGATATCGGCGGCGGTGGTGGCCGTACTGCTGCGACCCGACCCGCTGCTGACGGCTCGGGCGCTCGCGCCGGAGGACGAGCGGTCCGCCGAGGCGCGTTCGCTGCGCGCCGGGCTGGCCGCCGTCACCGCCTCGCCCCGCGCGCGGCTCGCGCTCGTGACGGTGGCCGTGTCGCACACGGCGATGGTCTCGGTGATGTCGATGACCCCGGTCGACCTCGCTCGTCACGGGGCGGGCATCGATCTGATCGGGCTGGTCATCAGTGGGCACATCGCGGGCATGTACGCGTTCTCGCCGTTGATGGGGCGGCTGGCGGACCGGGTGGGACGGCTGTCCGTGACGGGGCTCGGGGCGGGGCTGCTGGCCTGCGGGCTGTTCCTGGCCGGGACGGCGGGTGGCAGCCACGGGCGCACCGCCGCCGGGCTCTTCGTGCTGGGCCTCGGCTGGTCAGCCGGGCTGGTGGCCGGTTCGGCACTGCTCACGGACGCCGTGCCGCAGTCCGCGCGGGCCGCCGCGCAGGGCCTGTCCGATCTGACGATGAACACGTCGGCGGGCGTCGGCGGTGCGGTCGCCGGGCTGGTCGTCGCCCAGGCGGGCTACGCGTGGCTGAACGCCGCCGCGGCATGCCTGCTCCTCCCCTTGGCCGCGCTGGTCCTGTTCACACGGGGCAGGGCCGAGGCGGGTGCGGACGACGGGATCCGAGCGGAAGGGCCATGACGGGGTGCGGACGACGGGAGCCGAGCGGGGCGGCGCCGGCGTACCGGTGCCCGCCTCAGTCGTAGTGCCGGATCTCGACGACGTTGCCGTCCGGGTCGCGGAAGTAGAGGCTGCGGGTGGCCTCGCCGCGGGCGCCGAAGGAACCGTACGAGACGTCCGAGACGGGGACGGCGTGCTCGGTCAGGCGGGTGTGGAGCGCGTCGAAGGCGGTCCGGGGCAGGGCGAGGCAGATGTGGTTCACGGGATGTCCGGCGCTGTCGGCCGCCCCGGGGAGCATCGTCATGCCCTCCGCCATGGTCAGCGGCATGAGGTCCAGGAGGGTCCCGTCTTCGACCCGGACCGAGGGGAAGGGCTCCTCGCCCGCGGCGAACGCGTCGAGCCGGACGGGTGCGAGGCCGACGATGTTCTCGTAGAAGTCGGCCGCGGCGAGCGGGTCGCGCACCCACAGGACGACGTGGTCCAGGCGAGGCAGGTTGTCGGTCATGCCTTCCAGGCTGGTGTCGTCCCCCACAGGCCGCAAGGGTTTGACCGGGCGTGCCGCCCGCCAGGGATGAGGGAAGACCGACGGACAGGAGGCGGGCACGTGGTGCTGGTGGTGTCGGAAGAGGTACGGGAGGCGGTCGACGCGCGTCGCCCCGTGGTGGCGCTGGAGTCCACGATCATCGCCCACGGGCTGCCGCGCCCGCGCAACCTTCAGGTGGCGCGGGAGCTGGAGACGGTGGTGCGCGAGGAGGGTGCCGTACCGGCGACGATCGCCGTGCTGGACGGGCGTCCCCATGTCGGCCTCGACAACGAGCAGCTGGAACGGATCGCCAACGAGGACGGGATCCGCAAGCTGGGCCACCGCGACCTGCCGCTCGCGGTCGCCTCGGGGGCGAGCGGGGCGACCACGGTGTCGGCGACCGCCCTGCTGGCCGCGCTGGCCGGGGTGCGGGTGTTCGCGACGGGCGGGCTCGGCGGGGTGCACCGGGAGTGGACGGTCACCCAGGACGAGTCGGCCGATCTGGGCCTGCTGGCGCGTACCCGGATCACAGTGGTGTGCGCGGGGGTGAAGTCGATCCTGGACGTGCCTGCGACGCTTCAGCGGCTGGAGACGCTGGGGGTCGCCGTCGCCGGGTACGGCACGGACCGCTTCCCCGGCTTCTACCTGTCCGACTCGGGGCATCCGGTGGACTGGACGCTGGAGAGTCCCGGTCAGGTGGCGGATGTGATGCGGGCTCAGGACACGCTCGGCGTGCCGGAGTCGGCGCTGATCGTCGCCAATCCGGTGCCGGAGGACGAGCAGTTGGATCCCGCGCTGCACGCGCGCGTGCTCGCGGACGCGCTGGAGGCGTGTGCGGCGGAGGGAGTCACGGGCCAGGCCGTCACGCCGTTCCTGCTCGACCACCTTGTCCGCCTCACCGACGGCGCGTCCCTGAGCGCCAACCTGGCGGCGGTGCGCGGCAACGTACGGCTGGCGGGGCGGATCGCCTCGGCGTGGGCCGGGGCGTGACCGGGAGTCCGGACGGGCCGGATCACGGCTCCGACGGCTCGGGGCCGGGTCCGCGCGCCGCAGGCGGGCGGCGACGGGGCGGGGCGCTGCTGGTCGTAGGGGATGTCGTCACGGATGTCGTCGCGCGTCACCGGGGGCCGTTGGCCTCGGGGACGGACACGGCCGCAGTGATCCGGACCCTGCCGGGCGGCGCGGGCGCCAACGTGGCGTGCTGGGCGGCCCACCGGGGGTGTGCGGACGTACGGCTGCTGGGCCGGGTGGGTGCGGAGGCGGCGGCCTGGCACGAACGGGAGCTGGTCGCCGGCGGGGTACGGCCCCTGCTCGTCGTCGATTCCGAGGCGCCGACCGGGACGGTGATCTGTCTGGTCGACACGGGGGCCGCGGCCGAGCGGACGTTCCTCACCGACAGCGGCGCCTCCCTGCGGCTCGGTCCTGACGACTGGTCGGACATGTTGCTCGACGGGGTCGCCCGGCTGCATCTTTCGGGCTATCTGCTGTTCTCCGCGTCGGGGCGCGCGCTGGTGCGGACGGCGTTGGCATCGGCACGCGCGCGTGGGGTGCCGGTGAGCCTGGATCCGGCGTCGGCGGGGTTTCTGGGGGAACTGGGGGCCGACCGGTTCCTTGCCGTGGTGCGGGGCGTGGACGTGCTGCTGCCCAGCCGGGACGAGGCGTGTCTGCTGACCGGGGCCGCCGACGGGGCGGACGCGGCCGCCGAACTCAGCCGCCGCGTGCCGCTGGTGGTGGCGAAACAGGGGGCGGACGGAGCCGTGGTGGCCCAAGGGGGCTCTGTCGTCGCCCGTGTCCCCGCCGTCCCGGCGACACCCCGGGACACCACGGGTGCGGGCGACGCCTTCACGGGCGCGTTCCTCGCCGCCCTGCTCGTGGGCGCCGAGCCCGCGAAGGCCGCGGTCGAGGGGTGCGCGGCGGGCGCACGGGCGGTGGAGCGGGTGGGCGGCAGACCGCCGACGCCCATAGCGGCGGTGGAGACGACTCGCGCTCGGTGACGGCATGGCGGCGTCGGTCGTACGGCGAAGGGGGCCGGGAGGCGGCTGCGGGGTGTCGGCGACGACGGGTGAGGCGAGGAGACGGCCGAAGCCAAGTCGGTGACTGATGCTCGCCGGGAGTGGTGTGGGGCTTCGGTGGCCTGCCCCTATCCCTTTCTCCCCCACGCCGAGATCATCGGTGCCGTCGCGAGGTCCTGCCCGGTTCGGGCCTCTCTCAGGTTTTCCACAGGCGGGAACAAAGCGGAACGTCCCCTTCCCACAGGCTTGCCCCGGGTCTGCGCGAGCCTGGCAGACTGACACGCCAGGGCGTGAGTACACGCACGGGGGGATCCACAGGAGGAGGTCCGGATGACCATGGCGGGGAATCTGCGGAAGGTCACTGGCCTGGGCGGGGTCGGCGGCCTGCGCAGGGTGGCGCGCCTGGCCCGTCGGCGTACGCGGGTCGACCTGAGCCACCCCGCGCGGTCTCCGCTGGGCTCCTCGGTGGTGAACTGCGTGACGTACCGCGAGGGAGCCCGCGCCCCCGTCGGCGGCGATCTGGTCGACACCGTGGAGCTGGTGCGCAAGAGCGGCCACGGTTTCGTCTGGCTCGGTCTCCACGAGCCGACGAACGCGGAGTTCGCGGGCATCGCCGATCTCTTCGACCTGCATCCGCTGGCCGTCGAGGACGCGGTCGAGGCCCATCAGCGCCCGAAGGTGGAGCGGTACGGCGAGACGCTGTTCGCGGTGTTCAAGACCGTCTGTTACGTCGAGCACGAGCAGCTCACGTCGACGAGCGAGGTGGTCGACACCGGCGAGATCATGGTGTTCGTCGGCCAGGACTTCGTCATCACCGTGCGCCATGGGCGGCACGGCTCGCTGGGCCCGCTGCGCGAGGAACTGGAGTCCGACCCCGGCCAGCTCGCCAAGGGACCGTCGTCGGTGCTGCACGCGGTCGCGGACCACGTGGTCGACGAGTACCTCAACGTCATCGACGCCGTCCATGGAGACATCGACCAGGTGGAGACGGACGTCTTCGCGGAGAACGGCGCGCGGGCCGACCCCGGCCGCATCTACCAGCTCAAGCGGGAACTCCTGGAGCTGAAGCGGGCGGTGGTGCCGCTGAGCCGGCCGCTCCAGGATCTCGCGGCCCGGCCGATGCGGGTCGTGGACCCCGAGATACAGGCCTACTTCCGGGACGTCTCCGACCATCTGCTGCGCGCCACGGAACAGATCGCGGCCTTCGACGAACTCCTCAACTCGATCCTCCAGGCGCACCTCGCCCAGGTCACGGTCGCGCAGAACGAGGACATGCGGAAGATCACGGCGTGGGCCGCGATCGTCGCCGTGCCGACGATGATCTGCGGTGTCTACGGCATGAACTTCGACCACATGCCGGAGCTGCACTGGAAGTACGGCTACGGCATGGCCATCGGGCTGATAACCGTCGCCTGCCTGTCCTTGTACCGCGGCTTCCGGCGCAACGGCTGGCTCTGAGGGGGCGGCTGTCGGCGGCCGGTGTCAGGCACGGGCGGTGCCGGTCCGGGCGTAGACACTCTCGGCCCAGGAGGCCATCTGATCGTCGGTCAGGTGCTGGGCGAGGTCGGCCTCGCTGATCATGCCCACCAGGCGCTTGTTCTCGATCACCGGCAGCCGCTTGATCTGGTGGCCCTGCATCTCCTGGAGCACCTCGCTGACATCGGCGTCGGCGTCGACCCAGCGCGGGGTTCCCTTGGCCATCTGACCGGCGGTGACCTTGGCGGGGTCGTGTCCCATGGCCACACAGCCCACGACGATGTCGCGGTCGGTGAGGATGCCGCAGAGCCGTTCGTTCTCGTCACTGATGGGCAGGGCTCCGACGTTGAGCTCGCGCATCAACTGGGCGGCGCGGTCGAGGGTCTCGTGGGCGGGGATCCACTGGGCGCCCCGGTGCATGATCTGTCCGGCGGTGGTCATCGTGTACCTCCCGGTGCGGGACGGTCGGCGCGACGCGGTGTACGCCACTGTCCCGGCGCCCTGCACTCTCGTGTCCCGGCGTCCCATTCTCGCCGGGCCGGTCGCCGACCGCACGTCCGGCAGGCGGCAGGCGGCAGGCGGCAGGCGGCAGCGCACTGTGCACCGGCAGGGTTCAGGGTTCAGGCCGAGAACCCGACGACCTTCCGCGGCACGACGCGGATGATCAGGCGTACCTCGTCGTCCTTCTCGGCCGGCGGGTCGATGCCGAGGTACTTGTGGGACAGCTCGTGCGGGAGGCGCTTGTCGTCGTCGGGGAGGATCTCGGCGGTGCCGCGGATCTCGACGGAGGTGTAGGGGTTGGCGAGGTCGAAGACCGAGAGGCTGATGCGGGGGTCGCGGCGGAGGTTGCGCACCTTCTGCCGTCCGTCGGTGGAGGAGAACAGGACGGTGTCGCCCTCGCGTTTGATCCAGACCACCGAGTTCTGGGGAGCCCCGTCGGGGCCGAGGGTGGCGACGGAGGCGAAGTTCCTGCCGTCGAGGAGGGTGCGGACCGAGGCGTCGAAGGAGACGGGGGCGCTGGAGGAGATCGTCATGGCAGCACCCTAATTGCATGCACGTGCATTGAATAGTGGTTTACGGCAACACCGGCTCGCGGACGGTCGTGGATCAGCGGCACCTCACCCGTTCCACGCCGGATGCCGGGGATCGTCCGCGCGGACCAGGACGTCGGCCGCGGCCGCCGGATCGGTCTCCTGGTCGTAGCGCTCGAAGGCGGGCAGGGTCCACCGGTCGGCCTCGGGGGTGCGGCGGCGCAGGGCGGGCGGTGAGAGGAGGACGTGGACGGTCAGGTCGAAGGGGAACCAGTGACGCAGCAGGAGGGGTCCGTGCAGCAACAGGAGGCCACGGGGCGGGAGTTGGACGTAAGGGCTGCGGGTGGCGCGGTCGGTCGCCGGGTCCCACAGGTCGGGCAGGATGCGTCCGTCGCCACCGGGTTCGAGGGGGCCGAACACCTCCCGCCACAGGGCACCGGTGTCGAACCAGCCGTCGTAGTAGGCCTCGACGTCGTGGCGGCCGTACTCCAGGCGGACGGAGGCGGGGCGCAGGAAGCCCTGGGTGTCGACGACGCGGGAGGGGCGGCCGCGTATCCGCAGCGCCTCGCCGACGCGTTCGGCGAGGTCTCCCGGGCGGGCCGCCGGGGCGCCGTCGAAGGCGATGCGCGGCCAGGGGCTGCCGTCCTCCGGCTTCAGGTCGAGCAGGCGGTCGGCGAGGAGGTCGCCGAGCCGTTCCCAGGTGATCGCTTCGAGTCGCACACGGCCCATGATGCGACAGATACCGGTCCGGACGCGTCGCGCTCGAGGGCGGCGGGCAGGGCGGGCGGCGCGCAGCTGCGGGAGGCCTGGCGAGGCCCGCCGTGTGCGCCGACACGTGCCGGAGGTGCGACCCGCGTTGTCGTACGCCGAGCTGGGAGGGGGAATGCAGCCGGTATGCAGGTCGTCTCAACTCCGCCGGCTCGTATCGGGCTTGTCGCGATCCAGCCGTCGCGGCGACGGCACTGCGCCGGGTGCCGGCGGGGACCGCTGCCGATGCTCGTCGTCGAGGACCGGGCGCCGTACTGCCTCCGCTGCGCGGACCTGGGGCATCTGGTGTTCCTGCCGCGCGGTGACACGGCGCTCACCCGCCGGGCGCGCGAGGAGAGCACGCTCTCCGTGGTCGTCGTCCGGTTCGACCGGCGCAAAGGACGCTACGAACGGCAGGGTGTCCTCGTCGAGGAGGCGGGGCTGGCGCGGGCGGAGGCGCGCTGCCTGGCGGACGCCGAGGCGCGCCGACGGCGCCGGGTGCGGGACGCCCGGCGGCGGACGGCACAGGACGCTCGGTTCGCGGAGGCGTTCGCGGCGGAGATCCTCAGGCTGTTTCCCGGCTGCCCGCGGGACCGGGCCGACGAGATCGCCGCTCACGCGTCGGCGCGGGGCAGCGGGCGGGTGGGGCGCAGTGCCGCCGGGCGGGCGTTGTCCGAGGGGGCGGTCGTCTCGGCGGTCGTGGCGTCCGTACGGCATCTGGACACCTCGTACGACGGGTTGCTGATGGGCGGAGTGCCGCGACGGCAGGCGCGGCAGCGGATCGCGGCGGGCGTGGAGACGGTGCTGCGGGAGTGGGGGTGGGAGGCGGGCATCGGCGCCGGTCGCTGAGGTGGGGAGGCTGGGCGGTCCCCCGTCCCTGGACGTTCGCGTATGCGTCCGAGGCTTTCGGCGATGGTGGCCGTTCCCGCAGGCGACTTGACTGGTGGGGACGGACGGACAGAAGGCGGGCGGATGCCCGGCCGGGTGTGGGAGGACGACATGATCGAGGGACCGTACTTCGTGCTGACGGTGCTCGGGGCGCTCGGGACCGGGCTGGTGGCGGGGGTCTTCTGCGGGTTCTCGACCTTCGTGATGAGGGGGCTGTCCTCGCTGCCGCCCGCGCAGGGTGTCGCCGCGATGAGGGCGATCAACGTGGCGGCGGTGACGCCGGCGTTCATGCTCCTGTTCGTCGGCTCGGCGGTGCTGTGTGCGGTGATCGCGGTGGTGACGTTCGTGCGATGGCCTGACGAAGGGGCGGTCGAGTTGCTGCTGGGCAGCGCGCTGTATCTGTTCGGTTCGTTCGGGGTGACCATGTTCGCGAACGTGCCCCGCAACGACGCGCTGCTCGAGCACGCCCCGGGCACCGCGGAAGCGGCCGCCCACTGGCCGGCGTACGTGCGCGAGTGGACGGCCTGGAACCACGTCCGCACGGTCGCCTCGACCGCCGCCGCGCTCTCCTATCTGCTGGCTCTGACGTGACGGCCGGGCATGCGCACAGCAAGCGCCGTCCGGCGCTCTGCGCTGGGCGTGGAGGGGACGTATCGTGGCCGGAAGAGTGCCGCCCGATGACGCACGGCCCCGTCGCACGCGCACGCAAGGAAGACGGCCATGGCCGATCCCAAGGGATTCATGACCACGCCCCGCCAGGACTGGCCGCGTCGGCCGTCCGGGGAGCGGGCCCGCGACTGGGACGAGGTGTACGTCCCCGGCGCGCTGCTCCCCATCATCAGTGAACAGGCCGACCGCTGCATGGACTGCGGTGTGCCGTTCTGCCACGACGCCTGCCCGCTCGGCAATCTGATCCCCGAGTGGAACGACCTGGTCTCCCGTGCGGACTGGCGGGCGGCGAGCGACCGGCTGCATGCGACGAACAACTTCCCGGAGTTCACCGGTCTGTTGTGTCCCGCGCCGTGCGAGGCGGGGTGCGTGCTCGCCATCAACCAGCCCGCCGTCACCATCAAGAACGTCGAGGCCGCCATCGCCGACCGGGCCTGGGCGGACGGGCTCACCCCGCCCCGGCCGCCGGACCGGCTGTCCGGGCGGACGGTGGCGGTGATCGGCTCCGGACCCACCGGGCTGGCCGCCGCCCAGCAGTTGACGCGGGCCGGGCACACGGTGGCCGTCTACGAGAAGGACGACCGGATCGGCGGGCTGATGCGGTACGGCATCCCCGCGTTCAAGATGGAGAAGCGCCATCTGGAGCGCCGGATCGAGCAGATGCGGGCGGAGGGCACGAAGTTCCGTACGTCGACCACCATCGGGCGGGACGTCATGGCCGACGATCTGCGGACGCGCTACGACGCCGTGGTGATCGCCACCGGAGCGACCGAGTGGCGTGAACTGCACGTCCCTGGAAGGGAGTTGACCGGCATCCAGCAGGCGATGGAGTATCTGCCGCTGGCCAACCGGGTGTGCGAGGGAGACTTGGAGCGGTCCCCGATGTCCGCCGCCGGCAAGCACGTCGTCATCGTCGGCGGCGGCGACACGGGCGCCGACTGTCTGGGCACGGCGATCCGGGAGGGCGCCGCGTCCGTGACCCAGCTGGACATCTACGCCCAGCCGGGCGTGGAGCGGGACGAGGACACCGATCCCTGGCCGACGTACCCGAAGATCTACCGGTTGTCCGCTGCGCACGAGGAGGCGCGCGACCTCGGCATCGCGCTGGCCGCCGACGCGGACGCGCGCCTGTTCGCGGCGTCCACGCTCCGCTTCACCGGCGACGAGAGCGGGCACGTCCGTGCCATGCACCTCGTCGAGGTCGACGAGAGGCGGCGGCCCGTGGAAGGCACCGCGCGGGCGCTCCCGGCCGACCTCGTGCTGCTCGCCCTCGGCTTCTCCGGGCCCGACCGCGACGACGGGCTCATCGAACAGCTGGGGCTGGCGCTGGAGCCGCGCGGCACCATCGCGCGGGACGCGGGCTTCGCGACGAACGTTCCCGGCGTGTTCGCCGCCGGGGACGCCGCGCGTGGACAGTCGCTGATCGTGTGGGCGATCGCGGAGGGACGGGCGGTCGCCGCGGCCGTCGACCGCCATCTGACGGGAAGCTCACGGCTGCCGGCGCCGATCGGACCGTACGACCGGCCGATGAGCGTGTAGAAGACGCGTAGCCGATGACCGTGTCGCGAGTCGGCGGCCCGGTCGCTTCAGCCACGCTCCTGCGCGCCCGCCCCCTTCAGCGCCGCTCGTCCGTGCCCGCCACCTTCGCCGTGGCCAGGGCGACGCGGTTCCAGGTGTTGATCGCGCAGATGAGGGCCAGCACCTGGGCGAGTTCCCTGTCGTCGAAACGGGCCGCGGCCTCGGCGTAGACGTCGTCCGGAACACCTCCGTCGGCCACCAGCGTGACCGCTTCCGTCAGGGCCAGGGCGGCCTGCTCCTTCTCCGTGTAGAAGTGCCGGGCCTCCCGCCAGACGGCCACCAGGTGCAGGCGGTCCTCGTTCTCGCCGGCCTTGCGCGCGTCGTTGGTGTGCATGTGGAGGCAGTACGCGCAGTGGTTGAGGTGGGAGGCGCGGATCTGGATCAGTTCGACGAGGGCGGGGTCGAGCCCCTCGCGCGCGGCGGCGTCGAAGCCGACGAGCGCGCGGAACGCCTTGGGGGCGGACTTGGCGAAGTCCGCGCGGCTCCTGGCGGCCTCGGCGGCGGCGATCGCGGCGGTGGGCAGGTGAGCGCTCTCGGCCGTCCGGGTGTCGATCATGTTCGTCGTCATGCAGATCAATCTATGAGCCGGAAAGACCCTCTGTATGGTGCATTTCCATGGAGGAATCATGGGTCAATTCGGCTGAGCGGATCGGTGCCGACCTGCATCTGGAGCTGTCGGGGCCGGGCGGGCGGCGGGCCGCGCTGATCGGGGCGCTGCGCGACGCCGTGCGCGGCGGGCGACTGGCTCCGGGCACCCGGCTGCCGCCGTACCGCTCGCTCGCGGCCGATCTCGGAGTCGCGCGCAACACCGTGGCCGACGCCTACGCGGAGTTGGTGGCGGAGGGCTGGCTGACCGCTCGCCAGGGGTCCGGGACGCGGGTCGCCGACCGCATGGAACCCCTGCGACACGCCGTGCGAAGGCCCGTTGAGGCACCTCCACGCGCGCGTGGTCCCCGGCACGACCTCCGGCAGGGCAGCCCGGACGCGTCGTCGTTCCCGCGCGCGGCCTGGCTGGCCTGCTACCGGCGGGCGCTCCAGCAGGCGCCCAACGAGGTGTTCGGGCCCGGCGACCCCGCCGGGCGCCGCGAGTTGCGCGAGGCGCTCACCGAGTACCTGGCACGCGCGCGTGGCGTGCGCACAGAGCCCGACCGCATCGTGATCTGCTCCGGCTTCGCGCACGCGCTGCGGCTGCTGTTCGGCCAGGGCGGGGGCGGGGTGTTGCGCGGCCCGCTGGCGGTGGAGGCGTACGGGCTGGGATTCCACCGGGAGTTGCTGGCCGAGGCGGGCGTACGGACGGTTCCGCTGCCGCTCGACGAGGACGGGCCGCGCGTCGACCTGCTGGGGCGCGAGCGGGGGGTGCTGCTCACGCCCGCGCACCAGTTCCCGACCGGCGGGCCGCTGCACGCGAGCCGCCGGGCCGCCGTGATCGACTGGGCACGCGCGCGGGGCACGGTGGTGCTGGAGGACGACTACGACGGCGAGTTCCGCTACGACCGCAGGCCCGTGGGCGCGCTCCAGGGCCTGGACCCCGAGCGCGTGATCCACCTCGGCTCGGTCAGCAAGAGCCTGTCGCCGGCGCTGCGGCTGGGCTGGATGGTCCTGCCGCAGCGGTACGTCGGCGACGTCCTCGCGGCCAAGGGCGATCGGGAGGCCTGGGCGAGCGTCCCGGACCAGCTGGGCCTGGCCGACTTCATCGTCTCCGGGGCCTACGACCGTCATGTGCGGCGCATGCGGCAGCGCTACCGGGGCCGCCGGGACCGTCTGGTCGCGGCGCTCGCCGAGCACGCGCCGCGGGTCGCGGTCACCGGGGTCGCGGCCGGACTGCACGCGCTGCTGCGGGTGCCGCCGGGCACCGAGCGGGCCACGGTCGAGGCGGCCGTCCGGCAGGGCATCGCGCTGGACGGCCTGGCCGGCTTCCGGCACCCCGAGACGGACATGGAGGCAGGGGACGGTCTCGTCGTGGGGTACGCGACGCCGGCCGAGCACGCGTACGGGGCGGCCCTGGACGCGCTGTGCGGCGTGCTGCCGTAGCCCGCTGGGGACGCCCCGCGCCGCATGTGGTCCCGGTCCTGACCGGCGGCCGCTGGTGTGCCCCCCCGCCCGAGACCCGGACGAGAACCGCCACCCGCCCCCCCACACCCACGACCCGTTGAGGGTCGCCCCCCGGCACCCCC
>NZ_JBHXHX010000034.1:0-39533 GCF_042723915.1 Streptomyces sp. NPDC058335
CCCCCCCCCCCGCCCCCCCCCCGCCGCCGTGTCCGGGCATCCGCACTGCCCGGTCCGCGGCCCGGTGCCGCAGCCGTGCAGGTCCGCGGCGGGCACCACCCTCGGGAAACGGGCACAGACGGGCCGCATCGGGCCCGCGGCAGGCCTGTCACCGCCCGGACCCCGCTGTGGAACTTCCTCCATGGGCCCCACCGGGCCCGAACGGGCAGGAAGCGAGGTGACGGCATTGACCCCGAGGACGGCGGAGGAGCGCCAGCGGGAGATCGTGCGGGCCGCGCGCGCCACCGGCTCGGTCGACGTCGCCGCGCTCGCCACGGAACTGGGCGTGGCCAAGGAGACCGTACGGCGGGATCTGCGCGCCCTGAGGACCACGGCCTGGTGCGGCGCACGCACGGCGGCGCGTATCCCGTGGAGAGCGCCGGTTTCGAGACGACCCTCGCCTTCCGCGCCACCAGTCACGTGCCCGAGAAGCGCCGGATCGCCACCGCGGCGGCCGGACTCCTCGGGGACGCCGAGACGGTCTTCGTCGACGAGGGCTTCACCCCGCAGCTCATCGCCGGGGCACTGCCCCGCGACCGGCCGCTGACCGTGGTCACCGCGTCCCTGCCGGTCGCGGGCGCCCTTGCGGAGACCGGCACCATCTCCGTCCTGCTGCTGGGCGGCCGGGTCCGGGCCGGCACCCTGGCGACGGTGGACCACTGGACGACGAAGATGCTCGCCGGCTTCGTCGTCGACCTCGCCTGCATCGGCGCCAACGGCATCTCCCGGGAACACGGTCTGACCACCCCCGACCCGGCCGTCGGCGAGGTCAAGGCACAGGCGGTGCGGGCCGCGCGGCGCACGGTGTTCGTCGGCGTGCACACCAAGTTCGGCGCGGTCAGCTTCTGCCGGTTCGCCGAGGTCGGCACGCTGGAGACGATCGTGACGAGCACCCTGCTGCCGGCCCCCGAGGCCCACCGCTACTCCCTGCTGGGACCGCAGGTCATCCGCGTCTGAAAATCCAACGCACCCCTCCGGGCCTGCGTCCGGAAAACCCACCCACCACCCCACCGGGGCACTCCCCTATCCCCTCACGCCCTTCGTCTCCCCATATGTGCAGGAGTGATCCATGCGAACCCCGAGCCGACGACGGCCCCCGCGAGCCACGCTCGCCCTGGCCGCCGCAGGGACGCTGCTCGCCCCGCTGATCTCCGGCTGCTGGGCCGGAGCCGGCGGGGCCGGATCAGGCGGCAGTTCCATCAACGTCCTCATGGTCAACAACCCGCAGATGACCGAGCTGCAGAAACTCACCGCCGCCCACTTCACCAAGGACACCGGCATCAATGGGACGGGACGGGAAGGGGCGGCGGGGGCGAAAACCCCCTTCTCTCCCCCACCCCACCCGAATGCCGAAAGTAAGGGAACGGCAAAACGGCCTCGCTCGTTCACCCGACATGACAGCTATGACCCCCGGCTCGAACATCCCTCTCCCCGTCACCCGCGTGGCGGTGGACGTCGCCGCCCCCGTGCGCCTCGACGTTTCGGGCCTGCTGCTCACCGCCGACGGCAAGGTGCGCTCCGACGACGACTTCATCTTCTACAACCAGCCGACCGGCCCCGGCGTGACCTACCGCTCCGGCGCCGGCACAGCCCCGGACGCGATCATCGTCGACACCTCGGCGCTGCCCCCGGGCATCGAGAAGATCGTCGTCACCGCGAGCCCGGACGCGGCGGGCCAGACCTTCCAGGGCGTCGAACCGACGGCCACGATCCGCGGCGCGGACGACAACAGCGTCCTGGCCACGTTCACACCCCCGCAGCTGGGCGCCGAGACGGCCCTGGTGGTCGTCGAGATCTACCTGCGCAACGGCGTCTGGAAGGCCCGCGCGGTCGGCCAGGGCTACGCCAACGGCCTGGCCGGCATCGCCACCGACTTCGGCGTCTCGGTGGAGGAGCCCGCGGCGGCCGCCCCCGCCCAGCCGGTCGCCCCGCCCATGCCCACGATGCGGCCCCCGGTCACCCCGCCCGCCCCGTCGATGGCCGCCCCGCCCGCTCCCCCGGCCCCGCCCGCCCCCGGCGCCGGGAAGGTCAACCTGGACAAGGGCCGGGTCAGCCTCCAGAAGAACCAGACCGTCTCCCTGGTGAAGGGCGGCAGCCCGCTGCTCTCGCAGGTCAAGATGGGCCTCGGCTGGGAGCCGGCGTACCGCGGCAAGGACATCGACCTGGACGCCTCCGTCATCGCCTACGGCCCTCAGCGCAACCACATCGACAGCTGCTACTTCGGCAAGCTCTCCATCGTCAACGGCGCGATCAAGCACTCCGGCGACAACCTCACCGGTGAGGGCGGCGGCGACGACGAGGTGATCACCGTCGACCTGGGCCGTCTCCCGCAGGAGGTCACCGGGCTGGTCTTCACCGTCAACTCCTTCTCGGGTCAGAAGTTCACCGAGGTCGCCAAGGCCTACTGCCGGCTCCTGGACGCGGCGACCGGGGAGGAGCTGGTCCGCTTCGACCTGACCAGCGCCGAGCCGCAGACGGGCGTGATGATGGCCAAGCTGATCCGCCAGTTCACCGGCGAGTGGGACATGACGGCCATGGGCGACTTCGTGAAGGCCCGCACGGTACGGAACATGGTGAAGCCGGCGGCGCAGTCGCTCTGACCCCCGGGCCGGGCCGGCCCGGCCCTCGTCGACGCGCGCGGGCGCCCCTCCGGCAGGGGCGCCCACCGCCGACCATCCACCACTCACGCCTCACGGCTCACCGCGCGGGGCCGAGCCCCTCCGTCAGCAGCGACACGTACCGGCGGATGCTGCTGCCGTCCCCGTTGGCCAGCTCCGCCGCCGTCGACACCCCGTGCGCCAGCCGCAGCACCTCGACGGGCTCGATGTCCGCCCGCAGGGTCCCCTCCCGCTGCGCCGCCTCCACCAGCCGGGCCGCCGCGCCCTGCACGGTGGTACCGCAGGCGGTGACCGCGGCGATGCTGCCGTCGGTGACGGCGGACCCCATCAGTGCCTTCATCCCGCGCACCTGGATCGTGCCGACGCACAGTTCGTTCAGCCACTCCACCAGCGCCTCGCCCGGCGGCAGCCGCGCGGCGAGTTCGTCGGCGCGCACGGCGAACGCCTCGATCCGGTCGACGTACGCGGCCTCCAGCAGCGCCTGACGCGTGGGGAAGTGCCGGTAGAGCGTGCCGGATCCGACACCCGCCCGCTTGGCGATGTCGTCGAGGGACGCGCCCTCCCCGTGCTCGGCGAAGGCCTCCGCCGCCGCCTTCAGCAACCGCTCGTAGTTGCGGCGAGCGTCCGCACGCATGGGCTTGACCCGCGTCATCCACCTACTCCTCGCGCACCGGGGCTCTCTCCGTACTTTAGCGAGGCCGGATGAGAGCGGGTCGGACGGCGGCGTCCACACAACGGACGCGATCTCGGACCACGGCCGTGTCAGAACAGCGCGCTGTACGCGTTGAGCGCCGGCTGGCCGCCCAGGTGGGCGTAGAGCACGGTGGAGTCGCGGCCGATCTCACCGCGCGCGACCAGGTCGACGAGTCCAGCCATGGACTTCCCCTCGTAGACGGGGTCGGTGACCATGCCCTCGGTCCGCGCGGCCAGCCGCATCGCCTCCAGGGTGACCTCGTCGGGGACGCCGTAGACACCGGCGTGGTACCGCTCGTCCAGTTCGACGTCCGACTCGGTCAACTCGCGTTTGACGCCGATGAGCTGCCCGGTGCGCTGGGCGATCCGGGCGATCTGCGTCCGGGTCTCGGCGGGCTTGGCCGAGGCGTCGACGCCGATGACGCGCCGGGGCCGTCCGCCCGCCTCCTCCAGCGCCGCGAACCCGGCGACCATGCCGGCCTGTGTCGACCCGGTCACCGAGCACACGATCACGGTGTCGAAGAAGACGCCCAGCTCCCGCTCCTGCTCGGCGACCTCGTACGCCCAGCCGGCGAAGCCCAGCCCGCCGAGCGGATGGTCGGAGGCCCCGGCCGGGATGGCGTACGGCTTGCCGCCGGACTCCTCGACCTCGCGCAGGGCCAGCTCCCAGCTCTCCTTGAAGCCGATGCCGAACCCGGCCCGCACCAGCCGGACGTCGGCCCCCGCGAGCCGGCTGATCAGGATGTTGCCGACCTTGTCGTACACGGAGTCGGGCCATTCCACCCAACTCTCCTGCACCAGCACGCACCTGAGCCCGGCGCGGGCCGCACAGGCCGCCACCTGACGGGTGTGGTTGGACTGCACCCCGCCGATCGACACCAGGGTGTCGCAGCCCTGGGCGAGGGCGTCGGCGACCAGGTACTCCAGCTTGCGCGTCTTGTTCCCGCCGTACGCGACACCGGAGTTGCAGTCCTCCCGTTTTGCCCACAGGGCGGCGCCGCCGAGGTGCTCCGTCAGCCGGTGCAGCGGATGCACGGGGGACGGACCGAAGAGAAGGGGGTAACGCTCGTACGAGGACAGGGACATGGCGCCTCCCGAGGCAGGGTCAGTCGTCGGAGTCGGCGAGATCGGCGAGGGTGCGCCAGATCTCCGCCGTGACGTGGACCGCCTCGTCCACGTCACCGGCCGCGCAGGCGGCGATCAGCCGGTCGTGCAGCCCGGCCGAACGGCAGGTGCCGCCCTCGCCGAAGCGCCGTCGCTCCAGCCGCCGGATGAGCGGGGTGTAACGCGTGACGGTGGCGGCGGCCGCGCGGTTGCCGCTCACCCGGACGAGAACGTCGTGCAGCTCGTCGTCCGCGCGCAGGGCGCCCTCCACGTCACCGGCGTCCACGGCGGCGCCGAACCGCTCGTTGGCGGCGCGCATCCCCTCGACGTCCGCCGCGAACAGCCGGGGCACCGCCGCGCGGGTGACCAGTTCGTGCATGGCGCCGACCACGGCAGCCGCGTCCCGTACGTCACCGGCGACGACCGGAGTCACCCGCGTGTAGCTCTGCGGCTTGCTCTCCAGCAGCCCTTCGTCCACGAGCCGCGCGAACGCCTCCCGCACCGGCGCCCGGGACAGCCCGAGCCGCTCCGCGAGATCGGCGTCACGCACCACCGCGCCGGGCTCGATCTCCCCGGCCACGATGGCGTCCCGGATCGCTGCGTACGCCCGCTCCCTGAGAAGGGTGCGGGGCACGGGTCGTAGAGGCTCCACAACTGAAATGTTAGATGTCAGTGAGCGGAAAGAGAAGAGGCCCGCACCACCGAGGTGCGGGCCTCCGGGTTCCGCGGGGGTCGGACAGCCCACGGCCAGTCGGCGTCTCGGGCCGCTTCCAGCAGCGGAACCATGCGGAATGCCGCGTCCGAGAGCCCTCCGAAGTGGGTGCGAGCCGATTGACCGGCTGGTCAGCCGCGCTTCTGCCGCTTCCAGGGCCCCGTGATCGCCAGCAGGATGCCCGGGTCCTGGATGTTGGCGAACAGGGTCCTGCCGTCGGGGGAGAAGGTGACGCCGGCGAACTCGCTGTACTCGGGCTCCTCCTCGGTTCCGACGTTCAGGTCGTTGCGGGCGATCGGGTAGGTGCGTCCGCTGTCGGTGGCGCCGAGCAGGTGGGAGACGCCCTCGCCGTCCTCGGCGAGGACCAGGCCGCCGTAGGGGGAGACGGTGATGTTGTCGGGGCCGTCGAAGGCGCCGTCGGCCGAGGGGTCGGGGTTGACGCCGAGGAGCACCTTCAGGGTGAGGGTGCGGCGCTTGGGGTCGTAGAACCAGACCTGGCCGTCGTGCTGGACGGGGCTCTCGGCACGGGCGTACGAGGAGACGAGGTACGCGCCGCCGTCGCCCCACCACATGCCTTCCAGCTTGCGGGCGCGGGTGATCTCGCCGGCGGCGAACTGCTTGCGCACGGCGACCGTCTTGGCGTCGCGGTCGGGTACGTCCACCCAGTCGACGCCGTACACCGTGCCGGTCCGGGTGGCGCGGGAGAGGTCGTCGACGAACTGGCCGCCGGAGTCGAAGCACTTGGGGGCCTGGAGGACGCCGGCGTCGTCGGCGAGGGCGCGGAACCTGCCGCGGCCGTGCTCGAAGCCGCGCGGCGGGGTCCAGCGGAAGAACAGGCCGTTGGGGTTGGAGGCGTCCTCGGTGAGGTAGGCGTGGCCGCGCCTGGGGTCGATGACGACGGCCTCGTGGTCGTAACGGCCGAAGAACTTCAGAGGCTTGGGGTCCCGGTTGGCGCGCCGGTCGCGGGGGTCCACCTCGAAGACGTAGCCGTGGTCCTTGGTCATGCCGTTGACGCCGGCCCGGTCGGAGTTCTCCTCGCAGGTCAGCCAGGTGCCCCACGGGGTGCTGCCGCCCGCGCAGTTGGTGGAGGTGCCGGCGATACCGACCCACTCGGCGACCTGGCCGCCGGGGCGGACCTCGACGACCGTGCAGCCGCCCGAGGCGGCCGGGTCGTAGACGAGGCCCTCGGTGAGCGGCACGGGGTACTTCCAGTTGGCGCGCGGGCCCTTCAGCTCGTGGTTGTTGACGAGGAGGGTGGTGCCGCGCGGGCCGTCGAAGGCGGCCGTGCCGTCGTGGTTGGACGGGGTGGACTCGCCCGACTCCAGCCTGGTCCTCCCGCTGTAGGTGATGATCCGGTAGTCGAAGCCGGCGGGCAGCGCGAGGATGCCGTCCGGGTCGGGGAGGAGCGGTCCGTAGCCGACTCCGCCGTGGTGGGCCGCCGGGCCCTGCCGCTCGCTGCCGGTGTCCGCCGTCTCGGTGTCCGTGGACGCGAGGGCGTTCGGCGCGCTGGCGAGCGCGCCGACGCTGCCCGCCAGCGCGACACCGGCACCGGTTACCGCGGATTTTCTGGCGAAGTCCCTGCGGGTGAGCGACATGTTGTCTCCTGAGACGCTGGTGTGCCGTGGAGGGTGGCGGACCTCGGTCGGCGCAACCGTCCCCCTCGCCCCTGAACACCGGCTGAACACCGGGCGGCGCCCGGTCAGGCGCCCGGCAAACTACCCGCGCACGCCGGCGTCACGAACCCGAGGGCGCGAGGAACCGCGTACCCGGCCCGAACCCACCCGCACGACTCTCCGGTCTCGTCACGCCTGCTGCGAGCGCGCCTTGAACGCGGCCTTGCGGGCCTCCTTGGCGATCCGCTTGTCCGGGTGCAGGCGTCCCATGGCCTCCAGAACGTCGGCGGTGGCCGGGTGCCCGACCCGCCAGGCCGCCGCGAAGAAGCCGCTGTGCTGCTGCGCGAGTCCCTCGAGGAGGGCCTGGAGTTCCTCGGAGTTGCCCTCGGCGGCCAGTTGGGCGGCGAGGGTGTCGATGGTGAGCCAGTAGACCAGGTCCTCGGAGGGCGGCGGTACGTCGGCGGCGCCCAGCTCGCTCAGCCAGACCCGGGCGAGCCCGCCGAGTTCGGGGTCGTCGAGGACGTCCCGTACGGCGGGTTCGGCCTGCGCGCCGACGAGGGACAGGGCCTGCTGGCAGCGCAGCCGGCGCAGCGGCGCGCCCTCGTCCGAGCCGCGGGCGGCGGCGAGCAGCTCGCGGGCGGCGGCGAGGGGTTCGCGCCGGTCCAGCCACTGTTCGGTCTCGGCGCGGGCGGCGAGCGGTCCGTAGCCGGAGCTGCCGTCGAGGAGGGCGTCGGCGCCCTTGTCGACGAGGTCGCCGACGGCGGGTGCGCCGAAGCCGGCCTCCAGGAGGCGGGTGCGGAGCCCGTAGAGGCCGAGCGGGGTGAGGCGGACCATGCCGTAGCGGGAGACGTCGGTCTCGTCGAGGGGGGCGGCGGGTTCCTCTTCGGGGTCGCCCATGAGGGCCTCGTCGACGGGCTGGTAGGCGACCAGTCCGATCGGTTCCAGGAGCCGGAACTGGTCGTCGAGACGCATCATGGCGTCGGAGATCTGCTCCAGCATGTCGTTGGTGGGCTCGCCCAGGTCGCCGGGGACGATCATGGAGGCGGCGAGGGCGGGCAGCGGGACGGGGCCGTCGCCGGGGCCGTCCTCGGTGACGGTGAGCAGGTAGAGGTTGCCGAGCACGCCGTCGAGGAAGGCGGCCTCGCCCTCGGGGTCCCAGTCCAGCTTGGAGAAGTCGATCTCGCCGCCCTCGTCCATGGCGTCGACCAGCTCGTCGAGGTCGGGCACGGTCGCGTCGGCGAGGACGGCCTCCAGGGCGGCGAGCCAGACGGCGAGGACGTCGTGCGGGGAGCCGCCGGTGAGCAGGGGGAGGTCCTCGCCCGCGGTGACGGTGCCGGCCTCCTCGTCGGTGACCTCGACGAGTCCGGCGTCCACGGCGACCCGCCAGGCCTCGCTGGCGTGGGCGGCCGCGTCGTCGCCGGTGAGTTCGAGCAGTTCGGCGGCGGCCGGCAGCTGCTCGTCGACGAGTCCGCCGCCGGCGTCGACGCGGGTGTCGGGTCCGGCCCAGCGGGCGAGGCGGGCGGCCCGGGAGAGCAACGGCGTGGACAGCGCGTCGCGCGCCAGCTCCGCTTCGGGGTGCAGCCGCGCCGGCGGCAGGGGGGAGCTGTCTGACATCGGCTGTTCTCCTCGGACGCGTGGTGCCACTCAGTCACTCAGCCTAGACGGGTTTGGACCCATGCCGCCCGGTTCATCTCCCGGCCAGGTCTCGTACATGGCTGAAACCTTGACAACTGGGCTGGGCAGGCAGGAGATTGACGCGCGTAGAAGTTGGGGGGACAGGTGTTCACTGGTTTCTACGCGCGTCATCCGCGCCCCACGTCTCACCCTCGTCCCGGCGCTCATGTACGTCCCCGGAGGGAACCCCTTGCCTAGCAGGTCTTCCGCGCGCCTCGCCGCGCTCACCGTCGCCGCCGTCTGCTCGGCCGCGTCGGCCGTCGTCGTCGCCTCGCCCGCGCACGCGGACTCGGTGCGCATCCACGACATCCAGGGCACCACCCGCATCTCGCCGTACGCCGGCAAGCAGGTCACGGACGTGACCGGAATCGTCACCGGCGTGCGCACCTACGGCTCCTCCAGAGGCTTCTGGATCCAGGATCCGAACCCTGACGCCGACCCGGCCACCAGTGAGGGCGTCTTCGTCTTCACCAGCTCGGTCCCGAAGGTCGCCGTCGGAGACGCCGTCACCGTCTCCGGCACGATCTCGGAGTACGTCCCGGGCGGTACGTCGTCCGGCAACCAGGCCGTGACCGAGATCGTCCGCCCGACGGTGACCGTGGTCTCCAGCGGCAACGCGGTCCCGGCCGCGACGGTCGTCGACGCCAAGTCGGTGCCGGCCGCGTACGCCCCGGCCGGCGACCCCGCCGCGAACAACTCGGTCAACGCCCTCACCCTGCGGCCCGGCACCTACGCCCTGGACCTCTACGAGTCCCTGGAGGGCATGAACGTCCAGGTCTCCGACGTCCGCGTGGTCGGCGCCTCCGATCCGTACACCGAGCTGTGGGTCACGGTGAAGCCTTGGGAGAACCGCAACCGCCGCGGCGGCACGGTCTACGGCTCCTACGACGCCCAGAACACCGGCCGGCTCCAGATCCAGTCGCTCGGCAAGGTCGCCGACTTCCCGGCGGCGAACGTCGGCGACAAGCTGACCGGCACCACGGCGGGCCCGCTGGACTACAACCAGTTCGGCGGTTACACCGTCGTCGCCAACCAGATCGGCGCGCTCAAGAGCGCCGGTGTGGAGCGGGAGACGACGGAGAAGCAGAAGAACGGCGAGCTGGCGGTCGCGACGTACAACGTCGAGAACCTCGACCCGTCCGACGCCACGTTCGACGCCCACGCCGCCGCGATCGTGAACAACCTCAAGTCGCCCGACGTGGTGTCCCTCGAGGAGATCCAGGACGACAACGGCGCGACGAACGACGGCACGGTGGCCGCCGACCTGACGGTGGCCAAGCTGATCGACGCGATCGTCGCGGCGGGCGGTCCCCGCTACGACTGGCGCTCGATCGACCCGGCGAACAACACCGACGGCGGTGAGCCGGGCGGAAACATCCGCCAGGTGTTCCTGTTCAACCCGGAGCGCGTCTCCTTCACCGACCGCGCGGGCGGCGACGCCACCACGGCGGCCGGCGTCACCGAGGTGCGCGGCAGAGCGGCCCTGACCGTCTCCCCCGGCCGGATCGACCCGGCGAACGCGGCCTGGAAGTCCAGCCGCAAGCCGCTGGTCGGCGAGTTCGTCTTCCGTGGCCGTACGGTCTTCGTGATCGCCAACCACTTCAACTCCAAGGGCGGCGACCAGGGGCTGACCGCGCAGTACCAGCCGGTCGCGCGCAGCTCGGAGACCCAGCGCCACGAGCAGGCGACGCTGGTCAACGCCTTCGTCAAGGACATTCTCGACACCCAGAAGAACGCCGCCGTCATCGCGCTCGGCGACATCAACGACTTCGAGTTCTCCGGGACGACGAAGCTCCTCGAGGGCGACGGCGAGCTGTGGTCGGCGGTCAAGTCGCTGCCCAGGAGCGAGCGTTACTCGTACGTCTACCAGGGCAACAGCCAGGTCCTCGACCAGATCCTGATCAGCCCGTCGATCCGGCGCGGCTGCGACTTCGAGTACGACAGCGTGCACGTCAACTCGGAGTTCAACGACCAGATCAGCGACCACGACCCGCAGGTGCTGCGGTTCAAGCCGTAACCGCGCGATCGCGGCTCAGGGCCGGCTGAACACGCCGTTCAGCCAGCCCTGCCAGGCCAGTTCGTCGGCCTTGGCATCGGCGTCCGGGGCGAAGTCGTGGACGCCGATGCCGACCGGCGCACCCCAGTGGTTGCGGCCGAAGAAGCGGATGAGGGCCTCGTCCGTGCGCAGCCCGATGAAGTAGGGGTTGCGGAAGTCCAGTACGGCGTCGACGGGTTGGCCCTCGGGGCCGTGGGCCCGCACCCGCTCACCGGCGGCGGCACCGTCGGCCAGGCCGAGCGCCCGGCCCACGGCGTCGAACGCGTCGGGGGCCTTGGACGCCTCGGGTCCGTCGAAGGTCGTGAAGGCCACCGGGCGCGGCGCGAAGTGCGTCAGGTACTCGCGCAGCGTGTGCATGTAGAAGTCGGTGTGCTTGTCGGCGCCGTCGTACTGGTTGTCCCAGTCGTCGGTGAGGATGCCGCTGTGCACGTACCGCACCCAGGCGCGGCGGCCGCCGTCCCGCGACTCGATGACGTGTTCCAGCTGGTTGACGCTCTGGACCGGCATCCCGACGTCCTCGCTGCGGATGGTGAGGTGGTGCGGCGGGTCCCAGGCGGTGACCGTGGAGCCGAAGGCCGCCGCGCCGCCGACCCGCGGCTCGGGCGGGTCCATCGGCCACAGGTATCCGCCGGTGCCGTTCGTGACCGCCTCCCACACCTCCTCCGGGGTGGCGTCGACCTCGAACTCGCGGATGATCTCGAATTCCCTGTCCTGCGACATGGCGGACTCCTACTTCTCCAGTTCCGGGGTGGTCTCGGGCTCTGCCGTGACCTCGGGCTGTGCCTTGAGCCTGGGGTGGACGGCGACGACGATCCGGTGGTCGCGGCCGTTCTCGGCGTCGGGGGCGTCGTACTTGCGTACGAGCGCGGCGACACCCGCCGTCAGCTCCTGGACGAACGCGGCCCGGTCGGCGGCGGAGGCGAAACGGACCTCGCCGTCCAGCGCGTACGTCGCCAGCCGCTGGTCGGCCTTCGCGGCGCCGGTGATCAGCGAGCCGACGTCCCGCACCAGGCGGGCGCCGAGCGCGAGCAGCCAGCGCGCGGAGAGCTGGTCCCGGAAGCGGTCCGGGTCCGGCTGCACGCCGGCCAGGGCGAGTGGCGAGATCACGTACGAGGCGGCGGTGGCGCGCATCAGCCGCTCGGTGACGTTTCCCTTGCGGCGCTCGCCGGCCAGCTCGACCAGGCCGTGCCGCTCCAGCGCCTTCAGGTGGTAGTTCACCTTCTGCCGCGGCAGCCCGACCCTGCCCGCGAGCATCGCGGCCGACGCGGGTCCGGCCGCCAGCTCCGCCAGCAGCCGGGCCCGTACGGGGTCCAGGGAGGCGGCTGCGGCCGCGGGGTCCTCGATCACGGTGACGTCCAGCATGTGTCCACCCTCGCACCGAACACTTTTTTTGTCCAGACGGATTGAGTGTTCGGTGAGCCATCCGTGGCGCACGGACGGGCAGACGGACGGACGGGTGGACGGGCGTCCGGACAAGCGAAGGACCCGGCACCCGCAGTGGGGGTGCCGGGTCCGGCTCTGCCTTCGCGCGGTTGTCGTTCGCGCCCGTTGTCGTCGCTCGGCCGCCGTCTCTCAACCGCCGGGAGACGACTGTCGCCTAGCAGCGCGAGGTGCGGCGGCGGCCGAGCAATCCGGCGGCCACGATCACCGCGCCCGCCGCGGCCACGATCATCACCGGCCGAGGGTGCCGCCTCGCGAACCCGACCGGTGCGCGCAGCGGCGCCGGGACGGTGCGCTCCGCGCGGGACGCGGTGTCCTCCACGCCCGTCACGACGTGGGCGCCGCCGGCCTGGCGGTCGTGCCGCCCGCCCTTCACCCGGCTCCGGGACGTGTGCCCGGCATGGGCCGCCTTCTCCTGCACGGTGTGCCCGGCGCCCTTCGCCTTCTCCTGGACCGTGTGGCCCGCGCGGCCGGCCCGTTCCTGGACCGTGTGGCCCGCCTGGGCCGCCGAGCTGCGGAGCTGGACCGTCATCGCGCCGGCGCGGTCCTTGAGATCGGCCGCGCGGGCCTTGGCCCGGCCGCGGAGGTCCGTCTTCGCCGCCAGCTCCTCGACCGTGCTGCCGAGCTGGCTCCTCGTCTGTGCTATCTGCTTGCGCAGCTCCGCGGCACCGTCCGCGGCTGCCCTGTCCGTCATCGGTGCGCCCTTTCCCTGATCTCCTCGACGTCCGCCTTGACGCTGCCCAGAGCCGCCTCGGGCTTGGGTGGCGTGGCCCGCCGCAGCTGACCGCGGCCGGTCGCGGCCAGCACGGCGGCGATCACGAACAGCACCGCCGTCACGATGAGTGCCGCTGCCCAGACCGGCAGCACCAGCGAGAGGGCGGCGACGCCCGTGCCGGCGAGGGCGAGCAGACCGGCGTACGCGAACGCGCCCGCGGCCCCGAGCATGCCGCCGCCGCGGCCGGCGCGGCGTCCCTTCTCCGCCAGCTCCTCCTTGGCGAGGGCCATCTCCTGCCGGACGAGCCGGGAGAGCTGTTCGCTCGCCTGACCGACGAGTTCTCCGACCGTACGGTGCCCGTCATGGACGGGCCGGGTCTCCATGGTGCCTGTCACGTGTTCCGCCTCCTCTCGGATCCGACCACCCGGGTACCCGCGCGGCCGACGGCTACCCCTGCGGCGCGGAGGGGCAGCCGTCCCCGACTCCGCAGCATCCCTTATCCGTACCTCGTAGAAGATTTAAGTGGAGCTTCACGATCGTGGTGCCGAGACTGCTTCCATGACGAACGCTCCCTGCCCCGCCCCTCCCTTCGGCCGCGCCCTCTGTGCGATGGTCACGCCCTTCACCGCGTCGGGCGCGCTCGACCTCGACGGTGCCGGGCGGCTCGCCGCCCATCTGGTGGCGGAGGGCTGCGACGGGCTCGTACTGTCCGGCACGACGGGCGAGTCGCCGACCACCACCGACGCCGAGAAGGCGGAGCTGGTGCGGGCCGTGCGGTCGGCGGTCGGGGACCGGGTCCCGCTGGTGGCGGGCGTGGGCACCGCCGACACCCGGCACACCGTCGAACTCGCCCTCGCGGCCGAGAAGGCGGGCGCCGACGGGGTGCTGGTGGTCAGCCCCTACTACAGCCGGCCCCCGCAGGAGGCGATCGAGGCGCACTTCCGCCAGATCGCAGACTCCACCGGCCTGCCGATCACGCTCTACGACATCCCGGGCCGCACCGGCACCCGTATCGAACCCAACACCCTGATCCGTCTCGCCGAACACCCCCGGATCGTGGCGGTGAAGGACTGCTCCTACGACTTCCTCGGCGCCCAGAAGGTCATCTCCCGCACGGAGTTGGCGTACTACGCGGGCTGTGACGAACACAATCTCGCGCTGTACGCGGTGGGCGGCGCGGGATATGTGAGCACTGTCGCGAACCTCGTCCCCGCTCAACTCCGCTCAGTCCTCGACCTGTTCGACATGGGCGACACGACGAGGGCGGCCCGCCTCCAACAACGCGCCACGCCCCTCATCGCGTTGACGATGTCGGAGGGCCTGCCCGGTACGGTCACCGTGAAGGCCCTCCTCAACGAACTGGGCCTGCCCGCGGGCCCGGTCCGCGCACCGCTGCTGCCCGCCGGCCGGGGGACGGTCGACGGGCTGCGGGCGGCCTACGAGGAGCTGACGGCCGGCTGATCAGCGCTCGGCGAAGACCGGCTCCCACGGCGCCCGGTCGGTCTCCGGATGCTCGCGGACTCCGCTCAGCGGTACGACCTTGTCGCTGCCGATCGTGACCAGCACGAGCCGGTCCTTGTACGTCTCATCCTTACCGGTGGTCCGCTCCCAGGCGATGAGCCGCTGGTCGTCGACCCAGGCGAGCAGTTCGTCGCCGCGGACCTTGGTGATCTCCTCGCCGGTGAGGGGATCCTTGATGAAGGAGTACGACTTGCCGGCCATGGTGCTGTGCCCCGGATCGGGCTGCTCGACCTCCTCTGCCAGACCGAGGGCGGCCAGCTTGCCGTTCGGGGACAGCCGCGCGGGCACATCCCATCGCAGGTGCTTTTCGTTCGCGGGTGCGGCGGTCTCCTTGCCCGACAGGTCGTAGAACTTCGGCCGGATGAGGGTGCTGAGACCTCCGCCGGCCGCGAACAGGTGCTTGTCGTCACGAGTGAAGGCGAAGTCGGCGCGGCCACCCGCGGAGGAACCCGGGACCCGGTGCCAGATACCCCCGCCCCTCTCGGCCAGGTCCAGGAGGAGGAACCCGGTCCGGCTCACCCTGTGCATGGACGTCCACTCGCCCTCGCTCTCCTCGGCGTTCTTGAGCTTCTCGAGCGGGTCGGGGTGCTCGGAGTACGTCGTAGCGACCAGCTCGGTCCCGTCGTTCGAGAACGCCAGCCCGGCGACCCCCTTCCCGACCGGGATCCACCGCTCGACCTCCCCCGTCGCGAGGTCGAGCAGCCCGATCCGGGCGGCGGGCAGGGTCCGCTCCAGCACGGCGGCGGTCCTCAGACCCGGTGCGACGGCGACGAAGGACCACCGGGTGTCCTTCTTGTACTTGCCGGTGTCGGGATCGAGCAGCCAGTAGGTCCGCTCGAAGGTCGCCTCCTTCTTGTTCTTCGCCACGAGCGCCGTCGTGTAGTACGCGGCGAGCGCGGACCGTCCGGCCGCGATCAGGCCGCTCGGCGGCGACTGGTCGGGGTGGGCGCTGATCCCGTCCCCCTGCGTGACACTCGCGGGGCGTACGTCGTCGCGTCCTTCGTTCAGCATCGGCACCGCCACCGAGACGGCCACCACGGCCGCGGTGGCGGCGGCGACGGACACGAGCCTGTGGGTGCGGCGGCGCCGGCGGACGGCCAGCACCCGGTCGGTGAACCCCGGGCCCACCGAGGCCTCTTCGACGGCCAGCTCCCGCAGGGAGGCACGCACCAGTTCCTCGACGTTCACGGACGTACCTCCACGGGTGTGTAGTCATGAGCCGGCGGCTGCCGGGCCTCCCCGCCACTCAGGGCGGCCAGCTCGGGCGCGAGGGTGCGCAGCCGGGCGAGCGAGCGGTGGGCGGTGGACCGTACGGTGCCGACGGAGCAGCCCAGGATGCGGGCCACTTCGGCTTCGGGCAGGTCCTCGAAGTAGCGCAGCACGAGCACGGTGCGCTGCCGGGCGGTGAGCCGGGCGAGCGCGCCGCGCATCACGAGACGCAGCTCGGCGGCGGACGAGGCGTCCGCGTCCGCCCGCCCCTCCGGCGGCTCGGCGACACTCAGCTCACGTCTGGGCCACTTCAACCGCCAGCGGCTGATCTGCTGCCGGTAGAGAATCTGCCGTACGTACGCCTCGGGTTCGTCGATGCGGTGCCAGCGGCCAGCCATCTTGATCAGCGCGTTCTGCAGCAGGTCCTCGGCGGTGTGCCGGTCCCCGCCGCTGAGCAGCACGGCCGTCTTCAGCAGCGCGGACGACCGGTGTTCCACGAACTCACGGAAGCTGTCCTGCGCTTCGGCATCCATCGTCACCTTCTCTCCCCCGGGGCGGACCCGATGGCCGCCCCCTGTGCCCCTTGTGACGCGCGGGACCGCACCCCGCTATGTCTGCGCGTACGAGAAAACTCCACCGCCCCGTCGGAACCCCTCCCGTACGGTGACCCAGTGAGCGCCCCGCTCCTCTTCCTCGACGGCGACGGCCCCCTCAACCCGTACGCGGCAAGGGCCCACCGCCGCCCCGAGGGGTACACGACGATCAGGGCGACCCTGCACCCGGGCCACCCTCTGCGCGTGTGGCTCAACCCGTCCCACGGCCCGGCCCTGCTCGCGCTCCCCTACGACCTGTGCTGGGCGACGACCTGGATGCACGCGGCCAACCGCTGGATCGCCCCGGTCATCGGCCTCCCTCCGCTGCCCTACGTCGACTTCGGCGACTCCCTGCTCGTCCACCGCCCCGACGGAATCCGCTGGAGGACGGAGGCCATCGTGACGTACGCCGAAGGCCGCCCCTTCGCCTGGGTCGACGACGAACAGAGCCCGGCCGACACCACCTACGTCACCGGCCACCACCCGTCCCCCGCCCTCCTCCACGACGTCAACCCCGACTCGGCCTGCGCGAGGAGGACCTCACGACCCCGGCGGAGTTCGCGACGACGCTGCGGACATGGGCAAGCGCCCTCCCGCACTCGGCGGAAGGGCGCTCACCGTGACGCCGGATGTCAGTTGTGGCTGTGCAGGATCTCGTTCAGGCCGCCCCACACGGCGTTGTTCGGGCGGGCCTCCACCGTGCCGGTCACCGAGTTGCGGCGGAACAGGATGTTGGAGGCGCCGGAGAGTTCGCGGGCCTTGACGATCTGGCCGTCGGGCATCGTCACGCGGGTGCCGGCGGTGACGTAGAGGCCGGCCTCCACCACGCACTCGTCCCCGAGGGCGATGCCGACGCCGGCCTCGGCGCCGATCAGGCAGCGCTCGCCGATGGCGATGATCACGTTGCCGCCGCCGGAGAGCGTGCCCATCGTGGAGGCGCCGCCGCCGATGTCCGAGCCGTCGCCCACGACGACGCCCGCGGAGATACGGCCCTCGACCATCGACGTGCCGAGCGTGCCGGCGTTGAAGTTCACGAAGCCCTCGTGCATGACCGTCGTGCCCTCGGCGAGGTGCGCGCCCAGGCGGACGCGGTCCGCGTCGGCGATGCGAACGCCCTTCGGGGCCACGTAGTCCGTCATGCGCGGGAACTTGTCGACCGACGTCACCTGGAGGTGCAGGCCCTCGGCGCGGGCGTTCAGCCGGACCGTCTCGATGTCGTCCACGGCGACCGGGCCGAGGGACGTCCACGCGACGTTGGCGAGCAGGCCGAAGATGCCCTCCAGGCTCTGGCCGTGCGGCTTGACCAGGCGGTGGGAGAGCAGGTGCAGGCGCAGGTAGGTGTCGTGCGTGTCGATCGGCTTGTCGTCGAGGGAGCTGATGACCGTGCGGACCGCGACCACTTCCACGCCCCGGCGGGCGTCCGGGCCGATCGCCTTGGCCGCTCCCTCGCCGAGCAGTTCCACGGCCTTCTCGGCGGAGAGGCGCTCGGTGCCGGACGGGCCGGGCTCGTCGGTGAGCCGGGGGGCGGGGAACCAGGTGTCGAGAACGGTGCCGTCGGCGGCGAGGGTGGCGAGGCCGGCGGCCGCGGCGCCGGTGGTGCGAGTCGTGTCGGTCATGAGGGAAACCTAACCGGCGGGGGCGGGTGGAGGCTAACCCGAGGGGCGGTGTCTCAGGTGGCGGGCGCGGGCTGGTGGGGGCGGGCGGTGCTGGTGCGGGGCCCGTCACTGGCGGGTGCAGGTCGTGGGGCGGGCTGCGAGTGGGTGGGGTCGGGGCCGGTGCGTCGAGCCCGTCGCCAGTTGGGCGTACCGCCGTCCCTTTCACGTTCTACGAGAGACGGGCTACGCGACGGGCTTTCGACGCACCGCCACGGCCCGCTCCCGGTGCGTCGCGGCTCTCCGCCAGTACTCGGGAACGGCGCGCTTCCGGCCGATCCTCGTCGTCCCCGGTACTCGGGAACCGTTATAGAAACCGCTCACTGAAACGGCTGCTCGGGAGTCACTCGTTCCACTACTGTTTCACCGTTCACACACCCGGCCATCGCAGCCGTGGTCGCCCGCTCGGGCGCCTCTGGAGGAACAGCGCATGCCAGACAACGAGTCCCAGCCTTCCCAGGAGCGTCCCTGGGAGAACGGCTGGGCCCCGGACACCACCCGGGCACCCGGAACACGACGACTCTGGCTGGCCGGCGTCCTCGCCGTCGCCACCGTCGTGGCCTGCGTCGCCACCGTCTCCCTCACCGACGGGCCCTCTGACAAGAAGTCAGCTGCCGGGGACGGGCGGACCACCTCCGACAAGGAGACCTCGTCGGGGCTCATCTCGTTCGCCTCACCCACGGTGAGCGGGTCGCCCTCGGCTTCGGCCACGAAGGGGAGTGCTTCCCCGTCCGCTTCGGCCTCCGCTTCCGCTTCTCCCTCGCCGAACGGCGGTTCCTCCGCGTCGGTTTCGACTTCGCCTTCCCCGTCGGTCCCGGCTGCCGGGGGCGGTTCCGGTCCGAAGCCGGTGGTCGTGCGGCGGTCGGTGCAGTCCGTCAACTACCCGGACCGTTACTGGCGGGTGGGCGGCGGGCAGGTGCGGCTGGAGGCGGCCGGGGGGTCCGAGTTCCGTGAGGACGCCACGTTCGCCGTGGTCAAGGGCCTTGCCGGCGGCTCGTGTCATTCGTTCCGCGCATCCGACGGGACCTATCTGCGCCACCGCGACTTCGTCCTGCGCGCCGAACGCGACGACGGCTCCTCACTGTTCCGGCAGGACGCCACCTTCTGCGCCCGCGCCTCCCACTACGGTGCGGTCATGCTGGAGTCGGTGAACTATCCGGGGTACTTCCTGCGCCACCAGAGCTTCCAGGTGAAGCTGGAGCGGTATCAGTACGGCGGGCAGTATGCCTCCGACTCCGCCTTCCGGCTGGTGGAAGGGCTGGCCTAGGAGACGTACGGACAGACAGAACGGCGGCGTCCTCGCGGACGCCGCCGTTCTTGTGCTGTGGGACCTCAGACGTTGAAGCCGAGCGCGCGAAGCTGCTCGCGGCCGTCGTCCGTGATCTTGTCCGGGCCCCACGGCGGCATCCAGACCCAGTTGATGCGCAACTCGTTGACCAGGCCGTCCGTGGCGGACTTCGCCTGATCCTCGATGACGTCCGTCAGCGGACAGGCCGCGGAGGTCAGGGTCATGTCGATCGTCGCGATGTTCGCGTCGTCGATGTGGATGCCGTAGATCAGCCCGAGGTTGACGACGTCGATGCCCAGTTCGGGGTCGACGACGTCGTACAGCGCCTCGCGGAGTTCTTCCTCGGAGGCCGGCTTCATCTCAACGGTCTCGCTCATGCCGTCTTCCTTTCGGCGTCGGCGCCCAGAGCCTGGGCCGTCGCGTCCTTCCACGCCATCCAGCTCAGGAGGGCGCACTTGACCCGTGCCGGGTACTTGGAGACACCGGCGAACGCGACCGCGTCCTCCAGCACCTCCTCCATCGCGTCGTCCGGCTCGACCCGGCCCTTGGACTGCATCAGCACCAGGAAGGTCTCCTGGATCTTCTGCGCGTCGGCCAGGTCCTTGCCGACCAGCAGGTCGTTCAGCACGGAGGCCGAGGCCTGGCTGATCGAGCAGCCCTGGCCCTCGTACGAGACGTCCTCGATCGTGGTGCCGTCGTACTTCACCCGCAGCGTGATCTCGTCACCGCAGGTCGGGTTCACGTGGTGCACCTCGGCGTCGCCATCGCGCAGACCACGCCCGTGCGGGTGCTTGTAGTGGTCCAGGATGACTTCCTGGTACATCGAATCCAGCTTCACGATTCCAGCCAGCCCCTCAGCCGAAGAAGTTCCGTACGTGCTCCAGCCCGTCGACCAGAGCGTCGATCTCGGCCGGCGTGGAGTACAGATAGAACGACGCTCGCGTGGTCGCGGGAATTCCGTACCGCAGGCAGACCGGGCGTGCGCAGTGATGACCCACGCGGACCGCGATGCCCTGCTCGTCGAGGACCTGGCCCACGTCGTGCGGGTGGATGTCGCCGAGCGTGAAGGAGATCGCGGCGCCGCGGTCCTCGGCCGTGGCCGGACCGATGATCCGCAGGCCGGGGACCTCGCCGAGCCGCTTCACCGCGTACTCGGTGATCGCGTGCTCATGGGCCAGGATCTTGTCCATGCCGATCGCGGACAGGTAGTCGATCGCCGCGCCCAGACCGACCGCCTGCGCGATCGGCGGGGTGCCCGCCTCGAACTTGTGGGGAGCGGGCGCGTAGGTCGAGGAGTGCATCGACACCGTCTCGATCATCTCGCCGCCGCCCAGGAACGGGGGCAGGTCCTCCAGCAGCTCCTGGCGGCCCCAGAGGACGCCGATGCCGGTCGGACCGCACATCTTGTGGCCGGTGAAGGCCACGAAGTCGGCCTGGAGTGCCTGTACGTCCATGGGCATGTGCGGCGCGGCCTGCGAGGCGTCGATGCACACCAGTGCGCCGACCTCCTGTGCGCGGCGCACTATCGCCTCGACCGGGTTGACCGTGCCCAGGATGTTCGACACCAGAACGAAGGAGACGATCTTCGTCTTCTCGGTGATGATCTCGTCGATGTTGGACAGGTCGAGGCGGCCGTCGTCGGTGAGGCCGAACCACTTCAGCTTCGCGCCCGTGCGCTGCGACAGCAGCTGCCACGGCACGATGTTGGAGTGGTGCTCCATCTCCGTGATGACGATCTCGGTCTCGGCGTCCACGCGGTAGGGCTCGTCGGCCCAGCCCAGCATGTTCGCGACCAGGTTCAGCGACTCCGAGGCGTTCTTGGTGAAGATGACCTCGTCGCGACTGGGCGCGTTGATGAACTCCGCGACCTTGTCACGCGCACCCTCGTACAGTGCCGTGGCCTCCTCGGCGAGCACATGCACACCGCGGTGGACGTTGGCGTTGTACCGCTCGTAGTACTCGTTCAGGGCGTCCAGCACCTGGCGCGGCTTCTGCGAGGTCGCCGCGTTGTCCAGGTACACGAGCTTCCGGTCGTCGTGGACCATGCGGTCCAGGATCGGGAAGTCCTTGCGGATCGCCTCGGTGTCGAGGAGGCCCGGCAGCTGTGTCACGCTGATGCCCCACCCTTCGTGTAAACCTCGTAGCCCTCGTTCTCCAGCTTGTCGGCCAGCTCGGCGCCGCCGGACTCGACGATCCGGCCCGCGGAGAAGACGTGGACGTAGTCGGGCTTGATGTAGCGCAGGATGCGCGTGTAGTGCGTGATCAGCAGGGTGCCGACCTCGCCGGTCTCGCGGACCCGGTTCACGCCTTCGGAGACGACCCGCAGGGCGTCGACGTCCAGGCCGGAGTCCGTCTCGTCGAGGATCGCGACCTTCGGCCTGAGCAGCTCCAGCTGAAGGATCTCGTGGCGCTTCTTCTCACCGCCGGAGAAGCCCTCGTTGACGTTGCGCTCGGCGAAGGCCGGGTCCATGTTGAGGCGCTCCATGGCCTCACGGACCTCCTTCACCCAGGTACGCAGCTTGGGGGCCTCGCCGCGGATGGCGGTGGCGGAGGTGCGCAGGAAGTTGGAGACCGAGACGCCGGGGACCTCGACCGGGTACTGCATCGCGAGGAACAGGCCGGCGCGGGCACGCTCGTCGACGGACATCTCCAGGACGTCCTCGCCGTCGAGGGTGACGGTGCCCCCGGTGATCGTGTACTTCGGGTGACCCGCGAGCGAGTAGGCGAGGGTGGACTTGCCCGAGCCGTTGGGGCCCATGATGGCGTGCGTCTCGCCCTGCTTCACGGTCAGGTCGACACCCTTGAGGATCTCCTTCGTGGCGTTGTCGGCCTCGACGGTGACGTGCAGGTCTCGGATTTCAAGCGTTGCCATGGGTGCCTCAGGACTCCTGGGTGAGGGAGACGAGAACGTCGTCCCCTTCGATCTTTACGGGATATACGGGGACGGGGCGCGTCGCGGGAAGGCCGGACGGCTTGCCGGTGCGGAGGTCGAACGAGGAGCCGTGCAGCCAGCACTCGATCTGACAGTCCTCCACCTCGCCCTCGGAGAGCGAGACGTTCGCGTGCGAGCAGATGTCGTGGATGGCGAACACCTCCCCCTCGGTCTGCACGACCGAGACCGGCGTGCCGTCGAGTTCCACCCGTTTCGGGGTGCCCTCCTCCAGCTCGCTCAGCCCACAGGCGCGTACGAAGGCCATCAGACCGTGGCCTCCAGCTCTTCGTCGATCTTCACGAGGAGACGTTCCTCGATGTCGTCGACACCGATCTGCTGCACCAGCTCGGCGAAGAAGCCGCGGACCACCAGGCGGCGGGCGTCGTCGGCGGCGATGCCGCGGGCCATCAGGTAGAACAGCTGCTCGTCGTCGAAGCGGCCGGTCGCCGAGGCGTGTCCGGCGCCGACGATCTCGCCGGTCTCGATCTCCAGGTTGGGCACGGAGTCGACCCGGGCGCCGTCGGTCAGAACCAGGTTGCGGTTCATCTCGTAGGTGTCCGTGCCCTCGGCCTTGGCCTCGATGAGTACGTCGCCGATCCACACCGCGTGCGCCCCGTCGCCCTGGAGGGCGCCCTTGTAGGCGACGTTCGACTTGCAGTGCGGGGTGTTGTGGTCGACGAGGAGACGGTGCTCCTGGTGCTGGCCCGCGTCGGTGAAGTAGAGGCCGAACAGCTCGGCCTCGCCGCCGGTGCCGGCGTAGGTGACGCGCGGGTGCAGCCGGACGAGGTCGCCGCCGAAGGTGACCACGAACGACTTGAAGGTCGCGTCCCGGCCGATCAGCGCGTTGTGCTGGCCCACGTGCACGGCCTTGTCGTCCCAGTCCTGGACGGAGACGACGGTCAGCTTGGCGCCGTCCCCGAGGATGTAGTCGACGTTGGCGGCGAGCACGGCGTCACCGGTGTGGTCGATGACGACGACGGCCTCGGCGAAGGCTCCCAGCTCGATGACCTGGTGGCCGTAGGCGACCCCGCCCTCGCCGTGCACGGCGATGCGGATCGGCTCGGTGAGGACCGTCTCCTTGGGGACGGTGACGACACCGGCCTTCTCGAACGCCGAGTAGGCCTGGGCGGCGACGCGGTCCACGGGAGCGCCCGCCCGGCCGAGGCGCGCGTCGTCGCGGCCGACGGTCTCGACGACGACGCCCGCCGGGGCGTCGATGTCGATCTTCACACCGTCGCCGGTGGCGACCGCGGTGCCGTCGTGCAGGCCACGCAGCCGCTCCAGCGGGGTGAACCGCCACTCCTCCTCACGGCCGTGCGGGACCGGGAAGTCCGCCACGTCGAAGGAGGGGGGCGCGCTCATGCGCGTCGCGACGGTGGACTCGGCGGCCACCGCGATCTGGCCGGCGGTCGTGCTGCCCACCGGGATGTTCTGAGCCTCAGCCATGGCTGTCGGTCTGCTCTCTTCCTACGTCAGAAATCTGGCGACTGCTTCGGGGCGGCGGGTCCTAACCGACCGCGCCTTCCATCTGCAGCTCGATCAGCCGGTTGAGTTCCAGCGCGTACTCCATCGGCAGCTCCTTGGCGATGGGCTCGACGAAGCCGCGCACGATCATGGCCATCGCCTCGAACTCGCTCAGACCACGGCTCATCAGGTAGAAGAGCTGGTCGTCGGAGACCTTGGAGACGGTCGCCTCGTGGCCCATGGACACGTCGTCCTCACGGACGTCCACGTACGGGTACGTGTCGGAGCGGGAGATGGTGTCCACGAGCAGCGCGTCGCACAGCACGTTGGACTTGGAGCCGTGGGCGCCCTCGCCGATCTCCACCAGACCACGGTAGGAGGTACGGCCGCCACCGCGGGCGACGGACTTCGACACGATGTTGGACGAGGTGTTCGGCGCCATGTGGACCATCTTGGAGCCGGCGTCCTGGTGCTGGCCCTCGCCCGCGAAGGCGATGGAGAGGGTCTCGCCCTTGGCGTGCTCGCCCATCAGGTAGACGGCCGGGTACTTCATCGTCACCTTGGAGCCGATGTTGCCGTCGATCCACTCCATGGTCGCGCCCTCGTAGGCGACGGCGCGCTTGGTGACCAGGTTGTAGACGTTGTTCGACCAGTTCTGGATGGTCGTGTAACGGCAGCGGGCGTTCTTCTTGACGATGATCTCGACGACCGCGGAGTGCAGCGAGTCCGACTTGTAGATCGGGGCCGTACAACCCTCGACGTAGTGCACGTAGGCACCCTCGTCGACGATGATCAGGGTCCGCTCGAACTGGCCCATGTTCTCCGTGTTGATGCGGAAGTAGGCCTGCAGCGGGATCTCGACGTGCACGCCCTTCGGCACGTAGATGAAGGAGCCGCCGGACCACACCGCGGTGTTCAGCGACGCGAACTTGTTGTCGCCGACCGGGATGACGGTGCCGAAGTACTCCTTGAACAGCTCCGGGTGCTGCTTCAGAGCGGTGTCGGTGTCGAGGAAGATGACGCCCTGCTCCTCCAGGTCCTCACGGATCTGGTGGTAGACGACCTCGGACTCGTACTGGGCCGCGACACCGGCGACGAGGCGCTGCTTCTCCGCCTCGGGGATGCCGAGCCTGTCGTACGTGTTCTTGATGTCCTCGGGCAGGTCCTCCCAGGACTCCGCCTGCTTCTCCGTGGAACGCACGAAGTACTTGATGTTGTCGAAGTCGATGCCCGAAAGGTCCGAGCCCCAGTTCGGCATGGGCTTCTTCTCGAACAGGCGCAGGCCCTTGAGGCGGAGCTTGGTCATCCACTCCGGCTCGTTCTTCTTCGACGAGATGTCGCGGACGACGTCCTCGTTGATGCCGCGCTTCGCAGAGGCGCCGGCCGTGTCGGAGTCGGCCCAGCCGTATTCGTACTTACCCAGGCCCTCGAGTTCGGGGTGGGCAGTCTCCGTGGGGAGAGTCATGCGGGGTTCCTCCCGGCCGTGCTTGCAGATGCGATATCAGGGATGCGATCAGCGCTGCGATCAGCGGCGTGATCAGTGGTGTGATCAGTGGTGTGGGAAATCTTGGGGATGAACGTCGTGCAGACGCCGTCGCCGTGCGCGATCGTCGCCAGTCGCTGGACGTGCGTTCCGAGCAGCTGGGAGAAGATCTCGGTCTCCGCCTCGCAGAGCTGCGGGAACTTCTCCGCGACGTGGGCGACGGGGCAGTGGTGCTGGCACAGCTGCTCGCCGACCGGTGCGCTGCGTGCCGTTGCAGCGTACCCGTCCGCACTCAGGGCCCTGGCCAGGGCCTGGGTGCGCTGGTCGGGGGCGGCGGCCTCGATCGCCTCGCGGTACCCGGCGGCCTGTTCGGCGATCCTCGCGCGAGCGAAGGCGACGATGGCCTCGTCCCCGCCGAACCGCTCCTGGATGAAGCGCAGGGCGTCGGTGGCGAGCTTGTCGTAGGACTGGTCGAAGGCGTCGCGGCCGCAGTCGGTGAGGGCGAAGACCTTCGCGGGACGCCCGCGCGTCCGCGCTCCGTACACCCGCTGCTCGCGGGCTTCCACGACGTCGTCGGCGACCAGCGCGTCCAGGTGCCGGCGTACGGCCGCCTGGGTGAGCCCCAGTCGTCCGGCCAGCTCGGCGACGGTCGACGGCCCGTGGTCCAGGATGGAGCGGGCGACGCGGTTGCGCGTGGAGCGCTCACCGGTCGCCAGCTCTTCCTGAGGGGTCCCCGTGGGGGTCACCCGAGCCTCGCCGACGTTTTTCACAACGCCATTGTTGCGTAATTCCTCAGGGGCAGGCAAGCCGCGTCCGGATCACCGGTCGGTGCCCTGCGTCACTTAGGTATACCTAATCTGACCTGCGCGAACGATCTCCGATCGATCAAACCGGTCGCGTCGGCGAGCCCTCTCCGGGAGACTCCGGGACCATGCCCACACCCCCTCCCACCGGCCCTCTTGTCACCCGGGGCACCCTCGCGACCGACCTGCGCGCACTAGGGGTCGAACCCGGCGAAATCCTCCTCGTGCACTCCTCCCTCAGCTCCCTCGGCTGGGTCTGCGGAGGGGCTGTCGCGGTCGTCCGAGGACTGCTCGACGCGCTCGGCCCGGCCGGCACCCTCGTGGTCCCCACCCAGTCCGGCGACCTCTCGGACCCGTCCCACTGGGAAAACCCGCCGGTCCCCGAAGCCTGGTGGGAGACGATCCGGGCGGCCATGCCCGCCTACGACCCCCTCGTCACCCCCAGCCGCGGGGTCGGCGTGATCCCGGAGACCGTACGGACCTGGCCGGGCGCCCGGCGCAGCGCCCACCCCCAGACCTCGTTCGCGGCACTCGGCCCGCGCGCGGCGGAGGTGACCGAGGGCCATGCCCGCGACTGCCGGCTCGGTGAGCGCAGCCCGCTGGCCCGTCTGGAGGCGCTCGGCGCCCGGGTGCTCCTGCTGGGCGCCGGCTACGACACGTGCACCAGCTTCCACCTGGCCGAGTACCGGATACCGGCGCCGCGCGTGGGGACGGGCCGGCCGGGCCCGGCGGGCTGGGAGGTGGTGACCGAGGTGTCGATCGACTCGGACCGGTTCGACGAACTGGGCCACGACTTCGAACGGGACCGTCCCGTCGTCCGCGCGAAGGTGGGCGCGGCCGACGCCCGGCTGTTCCCGGTGGCGGACGCGGTGGCCTACGCGCAGCGGTGGCTGGCGGTGCACCGCTCCCGCGCGGAGGAGGTCTGAGGGCGCCCGCCGCAGCCGGTGGCGGCTTCTCGCCCCCGCCGATCTGGGCGCCCGTTCGCGAACCTAGACTCTGGACCCATGCGAAGCGAGCCCGTGGTCCAGGTCCAGGCCCTGGTGAAGCGGTACGGCACGAAGACCGCGGTGGACGGCCTCGACCTGGTGGCCAAGGCGGGCGTGACGGCCGTACTCGGCCCCAACGGCGCGGGCAAGACGACGACCGTCGAGACCTGCGAGGGCTACCGGAAACCGGACTCCGGCACCGTCCGGGTGCTCGGCCTCGACCCGGTGGGACAGGCCTCGGACCTGCGCCCCCGGATCGGTGTGATGCTCCAGTCCGGCGGCGTCTACTCGGGCGCGCGGGCCGACGAGATGCTGCGGCACGTCGCCAGGCTGCACGCCCATCCGCTGGACGTGGACGCGCTGATCGAGCGGCTGGGGCTGGGCGGTTGCGGCCGGACGACGTACCGGCGGCTGTCGGGAGGCCAGCAGCAGCGCCTCGCGCTCGCCATGGCCGTCGTGGGGCGCCCGGAGCTGGTGTTCCTGGACGAGCCGACCGCCGGTCTCGACCCGCAGGCCCGCCGCGCCACCTGGGACCTGGTCCGTGACCTGCGCACGGACGGGGTCTCGGTCATCCTGACCACCCATCACATGGACGAGGCCGAGCAGCTCGCCGACGACGTCGCGATCATCGACGCGGGCAGGGTCATCGCGCAGGGCTCGCCCGAGGAGCTGTGCCGCGGCGGCGCCGAGAACACGCTCCGTTTCAGCGGCCGCCCCGGCCTGGACGTGGTCTCCCTGCTCAAGGCACTGCCCGCCGACAGCGCGGCCGCCGAACTGACGCCGGGCTCGTACCGGATCATCGGCAAGGTCGACCCGCAGATGCTGGCGACGGTGACCTCCTGGTGCGCGCAGCACGGAGTGATGCCGGACCGGATCTCGGTGGAGCGGCACACCCTCGAAGACGTCTTTCTGGAGCTGACCGGCAAGGAGCTGCGCTCATGATTCCCACCCGCCATGAGACCGGCCGGGGGTCCGGGGGCCGCCCCCCGGAACGGCACAGCCTGGAGCCGACCGGCAAGGAGCCGCGCTCGTGACGACCACCGGCACCTACACGCCGAAGCCGGGGGCCGCACCCCTGCCCCGCATGATCAGGGCCCAGGCGGCGCTGGAGACGAAAATGCTCCTGCGCAACGGCGAGCAGCTGCTGCTCACCGTCGTGATCCCGACCCTGCTGCTGGTGCTGTTCAGTTCGGTGGACATCATCGACACCGGTGCCGGCGAGGCCGTCGACTTCCTGACCCCCGGCATCCTCGCGCTCGCCGTGATGTCGACGGCGTTCACCGGGCAGGCCATCGCGACCGGGTTCGAGCGCCGTTACGGCGTCCTCAAGCGGCTGGCGGCCTCCCCACTCCCCCGTTGGGGGCTGATGACCGCGAAAACGCTTGCCGTGCTGGTCACGGAGGTCCTCCAGATCGTCCTGCTCACGGTGATCGCGTTCGCGCTGGGCTGGTCACCGCAGGGCAACCCGTTCGCCGTCGTACTGCTGCTCGTCCTCGGCACGGCGGCCTTCTCGGGGCTCGGTCTGCTGATGGCGGGCACGCTGAAGGCGGAGGCCACGCTGGGCGCGGCCAACCTGGTGTTCCTGCTGCTGCTGGTGGGCGGCGGGGTGATCGTGCCGCTGGACAAGTTCCCCTCCGGCGCCCAGGCCGTGCTCGGCGTGCTGCCGATCTCGGCGCTGTCGGACGGGCTGCGGGACGTGCTCCAGCACGGGGCCGGGATGCCGTGGGGCGAACTGGGGATCCTCGCCGTGTGGGCGGTCGCCGGTCTGGCCGCCGCCGGGCGGTTCTTCCGCTGGGAATGACCCGAACCCGGACCCTCGTGAAACCGTGCACAAGCGGCCCCCTACGATGGACGGCGTGCCAAACGTGACCCGCGCCGACGCCGTAGCAGCCGTGCGCAATCCCCTCGCCTTCATCGCCGCACGCTGGACCCCCACCCCCCGGACGGTTCAGCGGGCGGCGCTCACCGCGCTCGTGATGTCGGTGGTCATCGTGGTCACCGGCGGTGCCGTACGGCTCACCGGCTCCGGCCTCGGCTGCCCGACCTGGCCCAAGTGCACCGACGACTCGCTGACCACGACCGGTGCGATGGGCTTCCACGGCGCCATCGAGTTCGGCAACCGCATGCTGACGTACGTACTGTGCGCCGCGGTGGGCTGGGCCATCATCGCCGCCCGCTCGCAGAAGCCGTACCGGCGCAGCCTCACCCGGCTGGGCTGGGCCCAGTTCTGGGTGGTCATGAGCAACGCCGTGCTCGGCGGCATCGTGGTTCTCGTCGGCCTCAACCCCTACACGGTCGCCGCGCACTTCGTGGCGACGTCGGCGCTGATCGCGATCGCCGTGGTGATGTGGCAGCGCACGCGGGAGGGTGACACGGAGGCCCGTCCGCTGGTCGGGAAGTCCGTGCAACAGCTCGTCCGGGTGCTCGTCGCGGCCACGGTCCTGCTGATCCTGGTCGGCACGGTGGTGACCGGCGCGGGCCCGCACGCGGGTGACTCCAGCGAGGTCGAGCGGATGCCGCTGGACTGGGAGACCGTCAGCAAGGTGCACGCGGTGCTGGCCTGGATCGTGGTGACGCTGACCTTCGCCCTGTGGTTCGTCCTCAGGGCCGTCGACTCCCCCAGGCCGGCGCTGGACCGCACCCGCGACCTCTTCGTGATCCTCCTCGCCCAGGGCGTCATCGGGTACGTCCAGTACTTCACGGACCTTCCGGAACTCCTGGTCGGACTGCACATGCTCGGCTCGGCCCTGGTGTGGATCGCGACTATCCGCGTACTGCTGGCCCTGCGCGAACGTTCCGAGCCGGCAGTCGGCCTGCCGGGCCCCGCGGCGGAGGCCGCGGTCGGCTCGCGCGCGTGACTCAGGTGTAGGCCGCCACCAGGCCGTCGATCGCGGGGCCGCCACTCCTCCTGGGAGGCGGTGGGGCGGACGGGAGCGGGCTCGCCGTAGCGACGCCGTCGGATGTCCTCGACGGTCTCGACGATCTCGGCGGGCGCGCGGGCGCCCCGAGACCGGGCAGCTCCGCCGGCGCCTCGCGCTTGGAGGTCAGCCGGCCCTCCCGCCGCGTGGCCGTCGCCCGCGCGAAGGTCACCAGGCCCAGGTCGACCCGGTACCGCGTGCCGCGGCCCGTGGGGCGCTCGCTCATCCCAGCCCGTAGACCCGCCGCGCGTTCCCCGCCGCGACCAGGCCCGCCACCCGCTGGGCGTCCGTCAGCGACCAGGCGTCCTCCGTCACCCAGCCGCCGAGCACCCGCGCCAGGGCCTCGCGGAACAGGCGGGCGCCGACGACGTGCAGTTCGGGCAGGCCCCGGGCGCCGCTGGAGAAGAGGATCTTGCCGAAGGGGGCCAGCTCCAGGATCTCCGCGAGGACCGTCGCCGCGCGGGCGCCGGTGCGGACGAGGGCGGCCCCGGAGTCGGCGTAGACGTGCGGGAAGACGCCCGCGAGGTGGGCGGCGTGCCGGTGGTAGGGGTAGCCGTGCAGCAGGACAAGGTCGGTGCCGAGGCCGGCCGTCGCGCGGACGAAGTCGGTCAGCAGGACGGGGTCGGTGCGGTCGATGCGCAGACCCGGTTCGCCGAGGCCCGCGTGGAGTTGCAGGGGTCGCCCCGAGGCTACGGCGATCCACAGCAGGTGCCGCAGCAGCACCGGGTCGCTCAGCTCCCCGCCGACCCGGCGCCCGGCGAGCCAGCGGCCCGCGGCGCCCCGGACCTCCCCCGGTCCGGGCGGCTCGGGCGCGAGGGCGAGGCCGTGGCGCACGCCCGCCACGGAGGTGAAGGCCACGGCGGTCGCCGCGGCGCCGTGCACCGCCTCGGCGAGGTTGGCGAGGAAGGACTCGACGGTGCCGGAGGTGTCGGCGACCTGCTCGGCGAGGAGTTCCAGCCGCACGATCTCGCGGGCCTCGGCGTCGCCCGCGGCGGCGATCTCGTCGGGGCCGGTGAGGTCTCCGGGCAGGCCGGTGTCGACGAGGTAGGTGGTGATCCCGCTGCCGCGCAGCAGCCGGCGGCCCGACTCCAGTACGCCGAGTTCGCGGCGCCGGGCGAGATAGCGGGCGGGCGGGCAGTGCGGTTCCAGGCCGAGCAGCGGGGGGCACCAGCGGCGTACCGCGAAGCCGGTCTGGGTGTCGAACAGCGTGGTGCCGGGCGCCGGCGGGCCCTCGGTGCGGGCCAGCTGGGCCTCGAAGGTGCCGAGGCCCAGTTCTGTTCTCAGGACTCCGTGGCAGTACTGGTCCACCAGGGACGGTGTTTCGATCATCCGGGGCTCCCGCGGCTGGACCGTGTGCTCGGTGTACTCCTCACACGTCCTAACGGGTGAACCCGGCGTCAGGTGTTGCTCAGGTGTTGCGCGGGCCGCCGACCTGGATGCCGGCCATCCGGGACCACTCGTACGGCCCAGTCGTCACCTTGGCGGCGAACTCGCCGTCGAAGTCCTCGTGCACGGTGATCCCGGACTTCTCCACCGCCTTCGCGGCGATCTCCATGTCGGGCGCCACGAGGTCGCCCCAGCCGCCGTCCTCACCGACGAGCACGATCCGGGCGCCGCGCTCGCCCAGGTGGGCGATCTGGCCCTCGGCCCCGCCGTGTTCCTTGGAGAACGCGCTGATCCGCTTGGCGAGGCGGGCCGCCGTTCGCTCGGCCTTGGCGGCCTGCTTGGCTTCTGCGGTCTCGTCAGCCTGCTTGGTGTCTGCCATGGCCAGGATGCTACCGACGGGTAGATCAAACGGCGACGGCCGGGGTGCGTGGCCTTGGCCACGCACCCCGGCCGTCGGGCCGTTCAGAGGTTCCTCAGCGCAGGAAGGGGTCCACCGCGACGGCCACGAACAGCAGCGAGACGTAGGTGATGGACCAGTGGAACAGCCGCATCTCCTTCAGCTTCCCGCCCGCGGTCTCCGCCTTCGCGCGGTTCTGGAGCGAGTGGGCCTCCCACAGCCACCAGCCGCCGGCCGCGAGGGCGACCGTGGTGTAGAACCAGCCGGTGTAGCCCAGCGGGGTCAGCAGCAGGGAGACGGCGACCATCACCCAGCTGTAGATGACGATCTGCCGGGCGACGACCTTGTTGGAGGCGATGACCGGCAGCATCGGCACGCCCACGCGCGCGTAGTCCTCGCGCACCTTCATGGACAGCGGCCAGTAGTGCGGCGGGGTCCAGAAGAACATGACGAGGAAGAGGACGACCGGCGCCCACGAGAGGGAGTCGGTGACGGCGGACCAGCCGATGAGGACCGGCATGCATCCCGCGATGCCGCCCCAGACGATGTTCTGCGAGGTGCGGCGCTTGAGGATCATCGTGTAGACGACGACGTAGAAGAGGAGCGCGCCGAGGGCGAGCCAGGCGGACAGCCAGTTGACGGTCAGGCCGAACAGGAGCGTCGAGGCGATCGCGAGGCTGATGCCGAAGGCGAGGCACTCGCGCGGGCTGACCATTCCGGTGACCAGCGGGCGCTGCGAGGTGCGGTCCATCAGAGCGTCGATGTCGCGGTCGATGTACATGTTCAGCGCGTTGGCGCCGCCCGCGGAGAGATAGCCGCCCAGGCAGGTGAGCAGCACCAGACCGAGGTCCGGCACACCTTGCTGGGCCAAGAACATCACCGGAACGGTGGTGATGAGCAGCAGCTCGATGATCCGCGGCTTGGTCAGCGCCACGAACGCCATGACGCGGGCCCCCACCGGCCGCCGGCTCGGGCTCTGGCTCGTCCCGATAACCCCCGCTGGACGGGATTCAACGGCCGTCACGCACACCCCTGACAGAGACATCCCAGCGAGCCTCACCCGTGTGAAGTCGGGGTAAAGGCTCGCGCGTACCACGCCACTGTAGACGTTGCCCATACCCCGGCCTCCGCGGGGGTGGGGTCGTGTTGGGAGGGGGCCCTCAGCAGCCGTTTCGGCCCTCGCTCGGGGGTGCGCTCATCTCTCGTACTGAGGCTCGATTGAGCAGTCAGATGAGCGGCTCCGTATTCATGTGCCGAATGCGACTTCGGCCAGTCGGCAGGCGGATCCCCGGATGGCCCGGCAGTCTGGAATGACTCGAAAAAACGCACGTCCTTACGGGGGTAGGCTCGACAGCGGCCGGTGGTTATCCAGTCACCGGCAGCCGGTGGGCGCGCGCCCGAAGCAACCGGTATTCGACATGTGGAGAGGAGCCCTGACCCAGGGTGAGCACCAAGCCGACCACCACAGACCTCGAGTGGACCGAGTTGGACCAGCGGGCCGTGGACACCGCACGCGTCCTGGCCGCCGACGCCGTACAGAAGGTCGGCAACGGCCATCCCGGTACGGCGATGAGCCTGGCGCCTGCCGCGTACACCCTCTTCCAGAAGGTGATGCGCCACGACCCCGCCGACGCCGACTGGGTCGGCCGCGACCGCTTCGTGCTGTCCGCGGGCCACTCGTCCCTGACTCTCTACACCCAGCTGTACCTGGCCGGCTTCGGCCTGGAGCTGGACGACCTGAAGTCCTTCAGGACGTGGGGCTCGAAGACCCCCGGTCACCCGGAGTACGGGCACACCGTGGGCGTCGAGACCACCACGGGTCCGCTGGGCCAGGGTGTCGCCAACGCGGTGGGCATGGCGATGGCCGCCCGCTACGAGCGCGGTCTGTTCGACCCGGAGGCGCCGCAGGGCGAGTCCCCCTTCGACCACTTCGTCTACTGCATCGCCGGCGACGGCTGCCTCCAGGAGGGCATCTCCGCCGAGGCGTCCTCGCTGGCCGGTCACCAGAAGCTCGGCAACCTCGTCCTGCTGTGGGACGACAACCACATCTCCATCGAGGGCGACACCGAGACGGCCGTCTCCGAGGACACCGTCAAGCGGTACGAGGCGTACGGCTGGCACGTGCAGCGCGTCGCCCCCAAGCCGGACGGCGACCTCGACCCGCACGCCCTGTACGACGCCATCGAGGCGGCGAAGCAGGTCACGGACCGGCCGTCGTTCATCGCGATGCGCTCGATCATCGCCTGGCCCGCCCCGAACGCGCAGAACACCGAGGCCGCGCACGGCTCGGCGCTCGGCGACGACGAGGTCGCGGCCACCAAGCGCGTCCTGGGCTTCGACCCGGAGCAGTCCTTCGAGGTCTCCGACGAGGTCATCGGCCACACCCGGCAGGCCCTGGAGCGCGGTGCCCAGGCGAAGGCGGAGTGGGAGAAGTCCTACCAGCTGTGGCGGGACAACAACCCGGAGCGCGCGGCCGAGTTCGACCGCGTCGCCGCGGCCGAGCTGCCGGCCGGCTGGGAGGAGAAGATCCCGGTCTTCGAGACGGGCAAGGGTGTCGCCACCCGTGCCGCGTCCGGCAAGGTGCTCCAGGCGCTCGGCGCGGTCATCCCCGAGCTGTGGGGCGGCTCCGCCGACCTGGCCGGTTCGAACAACACGACGATCGACAAGACGTCGTCGTTCCTCCCGGCGGACAACCCGCTGCCGGAGGCGAGCCCGTACGGCCGCACGATCCACTTCGGCATCCGCGAGCACTCGATGGCAGCGGAGATGAACGGCATCGCGCTGCACGGCAACACCCGCATCTACGGCGGTACGTTCCTCGTCTTCTCCGACTACATGCGCAACGCGGTGCGCCTGTCGGCCCTGATGCACCTGCCGGTGACGTACGTGTGGACGCACGACTCCATCGGTCTCGGTGAGGACGGCCCGACGCACCAGCCGGTCGAGCACCTGGCCGCCCTGCGCGCGATCCCCGGCCTGAACGTGGTCCGCCCGGCGGACGCCAACGAGACGGCGATCGCCTGGCGCGAGATCCTCAAGCGCTACACCAAGGTCTTCGGCAAGGGCGCCCCGCACGGTCTGGTCCTCACCCGCCAGGGCGTGCCGACGTACGCGCCCAGCGAGGACGCGGCCAAGGGCGGTTACGTCCTGTTCGAGGCCTCCTCCGGGACGCCCGAGGTGATCCTCCTCGCGACCGGTTCCGAGGTGCATGTGGCCGTCGAGGCGCGCGAGCAGCTGGAAGCCGACGGAGTGCCGACGCGGGTCGTGTCCATGCCGTCCGTGGAGTGGTTCGAGGAGCAGGACCAGGGGTACCGGGACAGCGTGCTGCCGCCCTCCGTGAAGGCCCGGGTCGCCGTCGAGGCGGGCATCGGTCTCACCTGGCACAAGTACGTCGGGGACGCCGGCCGCATCGTTTCCCTGGAGCACTTCGGTGCTTCGGCCGACGGCAAGGTCCTCTTCCGCGAGTTCGGCTTCACTGCCGAGAACGTGGCCGACAAGGCCCGGGAATCCCTGGCCGCCGCCCAGCGCTGACGCCCACATACGACACGTAGGAGATGTAATTCCATGACAGACGCACTCAAGCGCCTCTCCGAGGAGGGCGTCGCGATCTGGCTGGACGACCTGTCGCGCAAGCGCATCACGTCCGGCAACCTCGCCGAGCTGATCGACCAGCAGCACGTCGTGGGCGTCACCACCAACCCGTCGATCTTCCAGAAGGCGATCTCGCAGGGCGACGGCTACGACCAGCAGGTCTCCGACCTCGCCGCCCGCAAGGTCACCGTCGAAGAGGCCATCCGCATGATCACGACGGCGGACGTCCGGGACGCCGCCGACATCCTGCGCCCGGTCTTCGACGCCACCGGCGGCCAGGACGGCCGGGTGTCCATCGAGGTCGACCCGCGTCTCGCCCACAACACCAAGGCCACGGTCGCCGAGGCCAAGCAGCTGGCATGGCTGGTCGACCGCCCCAACACGCTGATCAAGATTCCGGCCACGATGGGCGGCATTCCGGCGATCACCGAGGTCATCGGCCTCGGCATCAGCGTCAACGTCACGCTGATCTTCTCCCTGGAGCGCTACCGCCAGGTCATGGACGCCTACCTGGCCGGCCTGGAGAAGGCCAAGGAGCGCGGCCTGGACCTGTCGAAGATCCACTCCGTTGCGTCCTTCTTCGTGTCCCGCGTGGACACCGAGATCGACAAGCGGCTCGACGCGCTCGGCACCGACGAGGCCAAGGCCGCCCGCGGCAAGGCCGGCGTCGCCAACGCCCGGCTCGCCTACCAGGCGTACGAAGAGGTCTTCGCGGGTGACCGCTGGAGCGCGCTGGAGAAGGCGGGCGCGAACAAGCAGCGTGCGCTGTGGGCCTCCACCGGCGTGAAGGACCCGGCGTACCGGGACACGATGTACGTCGTCGACCTGGTGGCGCCGAACACGGTGAACACCATGCCGGAGGCGACCCTGTTCGCCACCGAGGACCACGGCGAGGTCACCGGCAACACGGTGGCCGGCACCTACGAGCAGGCCCGTGCCGACCTCGACGCGGTCGAGAAGCTCGGGATCTCGTACGACGACGTGGTGCAGCTGCTGGAGGACGAGGGCGTCGAGAAGTTCGAGGCGTCCTGGAACGACCTGCTCAAGTCGACCGAGGCGGAGCTCCAGCGCCTCGCCCCTTCGGAAGGCTGAGAATTTGTCGAGCAGCAATCCGCTGCGTGACCCCGCAGACCGACGGCTCCCGCGTATCGCGGGGCCGTCCGGTCTGGTCATCTTCGGTGTCACGGGTGATTTGTCACGCAAAAAGCTGATGCCCGCGGTGTACGACCTCGCCAACCGGGGTCTGCTGCCGCCGGGCTTCTCGCTGGTCGGGTTCGCCCGCCGCGAATGGGCCCACGAGGACTTCGCGCAGGAGGTCCATGACGCGGTGAAGGAGCACGCCCGCACCCCCTTCCGCGAGGAGGTCTGGCAGCAGCTCATCCAGGGCATGCGCTTCGTGCAGGGCACCTTCGACGACGACGAGGCCTTCGAGCGGCTGCGCTCGACGATCGAGGAACTCGACAAGGCGCAGGGCACGGGCGGCAACTTCGCCTTCTACCTGTCGGTGCCCCCCGGCGCCTTCCCCGTGGTCATCCAGCAGCTGAAGAAGCACAACCTGGCGGACCAGCGGGGCGGCTCCTGGCGGCGCGCGGTCATCGAGAAGCCGTTCGGCCACGACCTGAGGTCGGCCGAGGAGCTGAACGCGACCGTCGAGGAGGTCTTCGCCCCCGACCAGGTCTTCCGCATCGACCACTACCTGGGCAAGGAGACCGTCCAGAACATCCTGGCGCTGCGCTTCGCCAACACGATGTTCGAGCCGATCTGGAACCGGTCCTTCGTGGACCATGTGCAGATCACGATGGCCGAGGACATCGGCATCGGCGGCCGGGCCGGGTACTACGACGGCATCGGTGCCGCCCGTGACGTCATCCAGAACCACCTGCTCCAGCTGATGGCGCTGACCGCGATGGAGGAGCCCGCCTCCTTCGACGCGGACGCGCTCGCCGCGGAGAAGACCAAGGTGCTCGGAGCCGTCCGGCTGCCGAAGGACCTCGGCCGCGACACCGTGCGCGGTCAGTACGCGTCCGGCTGGCAGGGCGGCGCGAAGGCGGTCGGCTACCTCCAGGAGGAGGGCATCGACCCGAAGTCGAAGACCGACACCTACGCGGCCATCAAGCTGGAGGTGGACAACCGCCGCTGGGCGGGCGTCCCCTTCTATCTGCGCACCGGCAAGCGTCTGGGCCGCCGCGTCACCGAGATCGCTGTCGTCTTCCAGCGCGCTCCGCACTCCCCCTTCGACCACACGGCGACGGAGGAGCTGGGCAAGAACGCGATCGTCATCCGGGTCCAGCCCGACGAGGGCGTCACGGTCCGCTTCGGCTCCAAGGTCCCCGGCACCTCCATGGAGATCCGGGACGTGTCGATGGACTTCGCGTACGGCGAGTCCTTCACGGAGTCCAGCCCCGAGGCGTACGAGCGGCTGATCCTGGACGTCCTGCTCGGCGACTCGAACCTCTTCCCGCGCACCGAGGAGGTCGAGCTGTCCTGGAAGATCCTCGACCCGATCGAGCAGTACTGGGACGCGAACGGGAAGCCGGCCCAGTACCAGGCCGGTACCTGGGGACCCGTCGAGGCGGACGAGATGCTCGAACGAGACGGACGGAGCTGGCGCCGGCCATGAAGATAGACCTCACGGACACCACGGCCAGCAAGATCAACAAGGGGCTGGTGCAGGGCCGGCGGGCCATCGGCACGCCGGCCGTGGGCATGGTGCTCACGCTGGTCATCGTCACGGACGAGGAGAACGCGTACGACGCGCTCAAAGCCGCGGGCGACGCGTCGCGCGAGCACCCCTCGCGCACGCTCGTGGTCATCAAGCGCGTCTCCCGCTCCCCCCGCGACCGCACCAAGTCCCGGCTGGACGCGGAGGTGCGGGTGGGCGCGGAGGCGAGCACCGGCGAGACGGTCGTCCTGCGGCTGTACGGCGAGGTGGCCGACCACGCGCAGTCGGTCGTGCTGCCACTGCTGCTGCCGGACGCGCCCGTCGTCGTCTGGTGGCCGGTGAACGCGCCGCTCGACCCGGCCGCCGACCCGCTCGGCGCGCTGGCCCAGCGCCGTGTCACCGACACCTACGCCGCCGAGCAGCCGGTACGGGATCTGACGGCCCGCTCCGAGACCTACACCCCCGGCGACACCGACCTGTCGTGGACCCGCATCACGCCCTGGCGTTCGATGCTGGCCGCGGCTCTCGACCAGGTCACCTGCAAGGTCGAGTCGGTGGAGGTGGAGGGCGAGGAGTTCAACCCGAGCTGCGAGCTGCTCGCGATGTGGCTCGGCGACCGGCTGGACGTGCCCGTGCAGCGCTCGCTGTCCGGCGGGCCCGGCCTCACCGCGGTCCGGCTGTCCACGGACTGCGGCCCGATCGTGCTGGACCGGGCCGACGGCTCGCTGGCCACGCTGTCCATCGACGGGCAGCCCGACCGTGCGGTGGCGCTCCAGCGCCGGGACACGGCCGAGCTGATCGCGGAGGAGCTGCGGCGGCTGGACCCGGACGACACGTACGCGTCGGCGTTGCGGTTCGGGGTGGAGCGGTTGAACACCTCGGACGGCAAGAGCGGCCAGGGCTCTGCCGGTGCTCCGGAGGCTTCGGCCGACGCTCCGGAAGCCGTGGCCAAAGGAGAAGCCAAAGGAGAACCGGTCGCGGTTCCCACTCCCGTCGAAGCGGCTGTCAAAGTACCCGCGAAGGAATCGGCGGCGCAGGCACCGGTGAAGAAGGCGGCCGCGAAGTGAGTACGCCCCAGCTCGTCGTGCACCGCGACAAGGACCTGATGGCCCAGGCCGCCGCGGCCCGTCTGATCACGAAGATCGTGGACGCGCAGGCCTCCCGGGGTCACGCGTCCGTGGTCCTCACGGGCGGCCGCAACGGCAACGGTCTGCTGGCCGCGCTGGCGGCGGCGCCCGCCCGCGACGCCGTGGACTGGGGCCGGATCGACCTGTGGTGGGGCGACGAGCGGTTCCTGCCCGAGGGCGACCCGGACCGCAATGTCACACAGGCCCGCGAGGCCCTGCTGGACTCCGTGCCCCTGGACCCGAAGCGCGTGCACGCCATGCCCGCGTCGGACGGCCCCTACGGCTCCGACGTGGAGGCGGCCGCGGCCGGCTACGCGGAGGAACTGGCCCGCGCGGCCGGTCCGGAGAACCATGGTGCCGTGCCCTCCTTCGACGTCCTGATGCTGGGCGTCGGCCCGGACACCCACGTGGCCTCGCTCTTCCCCGAGCTGCCGGCCGTACGGGAGACCGAGCGCACGGTGGTCGGCGTGCGCGGCGCGCCCAAGCCGCCGCCGACCCGCACCACCCTCACCCTCCCGGCGATCCGGGCGGCACGTGAGGTGTGGCTGCTGGCGGCCGGCGAGGACAAGGCTCAGGCGGCGGCCATCGCACTGTCGGGCGCGGGCGAGATCCAGGCCCCGGCGGCGGGTGCCCGGGGCCGCTCCCGGACCCTGTGGCTGCTGGACTCGGCGGCGGCGTCGCAACTGCCGCGCTCGCTGTATCCGCCGGCTTCGCCCTGACCGGCGGCGTCAACGGCTGAGGGCGGCGGGGGGGGGGGGGGGGCCCCCCCCCCCCCCCCCCCCGGGCCCCCCCCCCACAAACCCCCCCCCCTCACACCCACCCAACATTGCACCGGACACGCCAAAACACCCCACCCC
>NZ_JBHXHX010000034.1:39543-50227 GCF_042723915.1 Streptomyces sp. NPDC058335
CCCCGCACCGGGCGGGGCCGCCCCCCCGCCCCCCCGCGCGCCCCCCCCGGCCCCCCCCCCGCCCGCGCCCGCCCCGGGGGGGGGGGGGGGGGGGGCCGGCCCCCCCCCCGCCGCCCTCACTCGTGGGCCGCTCACTTCACCGAGCCCGCCATCACTCCCTGCACGAAGTGCCGCTGGAACGCGAAGAACACGGCCACCGGCACCACCAGGGACAGGAACGCCCCCGGCGCCAGTACGTCGATGTTGCTGCCGAACTGCCGTATCTGTGACTGGAGTTGCACGGTCAGCGGCTGCGAGGAGCTGTCGGCGAAGAGCAGGGCGACCAGCATGTCGTTCCACACCCACAGGAACTGGAAGATGGCGAGGCTGGCGAGGGCCGGCCGGCCCACCGGGAGGACCAGGCGGGTGAAGATCCGCCATTCGCTGCCGCCGTCCATCCGGGCCGCCTCCAGCATCTCCTTCGGTATCTCGACGAAGTAGTTGCGCAGCAGGAACACCGCGAACGGCAGCCCGTACGCCACGTGGAAGAGGACGACGCCGGGGATCGTGCCGAACAGGCCCAGCTGGCCGAAGAGTTTGGCGACCGGCAGCAGGCCGATCTGCACCGGCACCACCAACAGCGCGACCACCCCCAGGAAGACGGCCTCGCGGCCGGGGAAGTCGAGCCAGGCGAACGCGTATCCGGCGAGCGCCGCGAGGACCACGACCAGGACGGTCGTCGGGACCGAGATCAGTACGGTGTTCCAGAACGCCTGGGTCATCCCGGCGTTCTTCAGCAGCTCGGAGTAGTTGTCGAAGGAGAGTTCGCCGGGACTGGCGAAGACCGTCCACCAGCCGCCCTCGGCGGTGTCCTCGGCCGACCGCAGCGAGGACAGGAACAGTCCGGCCAGCGGGGTGACCCAGACCAGGCCGATCACCACGAGGACGGCCTGCACGAGACCGTTGCCGAGGCCGCGCCGTACCGCGTTCATCGCTGGCTCCTTCGGAAGCGGCGGACGTTGAAGACCATCGCCGGGACGACGAGCAGCAGGAGCAGCACGCCGAGCGCGCTGCCGAGCCCCTGGTTGTTGCCGCCGCCGAACGACACCAGCCACATCTGCGTCGCGAGGACGGTGGCGTCCTCCTGCACCGGTCCTGGCGCGATGATGTAGACGAGGTCGAAGACCTTCATCACGTTGATCACCAGGGTCACGAAGACGACGGTGAGGACGGGTGCCAGCAGCGGGACGGTGATCCGGCGGAAGATCTGCCACTCGTTCGCGCCGTCCATCCGGGCCGCCTCCAGGGCGTCCCGCGGCAGCGTGGACAGCCCGGCGCCGATCAGGACCATGGAGAAGCCGGTCCAGATCCACAGGTACGCCCCGATGATCGCCGGCGTGACCAGGGCCGGCCCGAGCCAGGAGATCCCGTCGTAGGGCGGCGCGAAGTTGGACGCCGAGAGGCGTACGGCGTACGAGCCCGCGTCGAGTCCGGTGAAGCGGAAGGAGCCGTCGGGGGCCGTGGTGGTGGTCGCGGCCGTCCGTCCGTCGCGTACCGCCTCGACCTTCATCTGCGGCAGTCCGCTCTCCCGCCGGTCGACCTGGCCCGGTGTCCCTCCCCCGCCGGGGGTGAAGTCGAGGTAGACCACGCCGCGCAGTTCGTCCGGCGCGGCCGTGCGGCCGGCGGCCTCGTAGGCGGGTTCGGTGCCGGTGGGCAGGTCCTTCGGCGGAACGCCGACCAGTGGCAGGGTCACCGAGTCGCCCGGGGACGCGCTCGCACCGGTCCGGTACGAGCCGTCCGCCGCCCGGGTGAGTCCCTGGCCGTCGCGTGCCCGTGCCGTCGGGTACGCGGATGCGTCCTTGAAGACGTCGTGGACGGAGACGGCGGCGGCGTTCAGGACGCCCTTGTCGGGGTCCTCGTCGTAGGCGAGCCGGAAGATGATGCCGGCGGCCAGGAAGGACACCGCCATCGGCATGAACAGCAGCAGCTTGAAGGCGGTGGCCCAGCGCACCTTCTCCACCAGCACGGCGAGGATCAGGCCGAGGCCGGTGAGCAGGGCGGGCGCCACGACGACCCAGATCGCCGTGTTGCGTACGGCCTTGACGGTGGCCGGGTCGCGGAACATCTCGGTGTAGTTCTCGCCGCCGACGAATCGGGTGCCGGACGCGTCGAAGAAGCTGCGGCCGATCGAGAACAGCACCGGGTAGACGACGAGGGCGCCCAGCAGGAGCAGTGCGGGGAGGGCGAACAGCAGGGCGACGATCCGTCCCCGTCGGCGCAGGCGCCGGGCGCGGTCGGCGCCTGCGCCGACGGGCGGTGGTGGAGCCGTCTCTTTGACAAGGGTCGCGGTCATGGCCGGTCAGCCCTTGTAGGCCTTGGCCGCCGCGGCTTCCAGCGCGGCCGCGGTCGCCTTCGGGTCGGACGGGTCGCGCAGGAAGTCCTGGAGCAGCTTCCACTCCCCGGCGCCCTTCGTGCCGCCGAACGCGGCCGGTGCCTGGTCGGACATGTCGAAGCGGACCGAGTCCCCGGCGTCGATGAGGGACTTGGCGGTGGCGCGGGTGACGTCGTCGCCGTAGGAGGCGAGGTCGAGCTTCTTGTTCGGGGACAGGAAGCCGCCCGCCTCGGCCCATACGGCGGCGGCCTCGGGGGTGGCCAGGTACTCCAGGAGGGCCATGCCCGCCTCGGTGTTCTTGCCGTCCTTGAGGACGACCGCGGCGTCGCCGCCGCTGACGACGGGGGCCTCGCCGGCGCCGACCGCCGGGAACGGGAAGAAGTTCGCGTCCTTGCCGATCGACTTGCCGAACTGGTCCTTGGCGACGCCGGCCACGAAGTCGCCCTCGTAGACCATGCCCGCCTCGGGCTTCGGTCCGAACACCTTCTCCACGGAGCCCGGGAAGTCGGTGTTCAGGGCGCCCTTCTGGCCGCCCGCCAGCAGTTGCTTGTCCTTGAACAGCTTGCCGAGCGTGGTGAGCGCCTCGACGACGGAGGGGTCGGTCCACTTCAGCTCGTGGGTGGCGAGGGCGTCGTACTTCTCGGGTCCGGCCTGGGAGAGGTAGATGTTCTCGAACCAGTCGGTGAGGGTCCAGCCGTCCTGCCCGGCGACCGAGAAGGCGGCGAGCCCGGAGTCGGAGACGGTGTGTCCGGCCTTCAGCAGATCGTCGAAGGTGGTCGGCGGCTCGACCCCGGCCTGGGCGAGGGCGTCGGGGCTGTACCAGACGGTCGACTTGTGGGCGGCCTTGAAGTAGAGCCCGTAGAGGGTGCCGTCGACGCTGCCGTACGTCTTCCACACGGGGGCGAAGTTGGTGTCGACGGCCTTCTCGGTGGTGCCGGAGAGCTGCTTGAGCCAGCCGCTCGCGGCGAACTGCTGGAGGACGCCCACCTGCGGGACCATCACCACGTCGGGGGCGTTGCCGCCCTCGATCTTGCTGCCGACGACGGTGGAGACGTTGTCGCCGGTGGACACGAACTGGGTCTTCGCGCCGGTCTTCTCGGCGAACGCGTCCAGCACCTTCTGGAAGTTCTTCTGCTCGCTGCCGGACCAGACGCCGGCGACGGTGACGGTCTGGCCGCCGAGGGCCTTGTCGCCGCCGCCCGCCGAGACGGGGTCGCCCGAGCCGCAGGCGGTGGCGCCGAACGTCAGGGCGAGGGCGGTGCAGCCGGTGAGGAGGGTCGTACGTCGTCGCATCATCGTTGATGTCCCTTCGAGGAGTGGGGAGTTGACGGGAGTCAGTGGTCGCTGAGCCACCAGGCGGAGGTGGAACCGGGCAGTACGCCGGCCGGGCAGGGACCGCTGGACAGCAGGGGCGTGCCGGAGACCGGCGCGGGGGTGGGGGCCGTACCGAAGTTGACGGCGCAGACGAGTCCGTCGCCGCGGGCGAAGGCGAGGACGCCGGGCGGGGCGTCCAGCCAGCGCAGCGTGCCATCGCCCAACTGGGGCAGGGAAGAACGGAGTTGGAGGCCGTCGCGGTACAGGTGCCAGAAGGAGCGGGTGTCGGCGAGGGCGCGGTCGGTGGCGTACTCGGCGAAGTAGTCCGGCTGCGGCAGCCACGGTTTGGCGCCCTCGGCGCCGGAGGTGAAGCCGAACGGTGAGGCCTGGCCCGACCACGGCAGCGGGACGCGGCAGCCGTCGCGGATGCGGGCGCGGCTGCCGGTGCGCCGGAAGATCGGGTCGGTGAGCACGTCGTCGGGCAGGTCGACGACCTCGGGCAGCCCGAGTTCCTCGCCCTGGTAGATGTACGCGGCGCCGGGCAGCGCCAGCATCAGCAGGGCGGCGGCGCGGGCGCGGGCGGTGCCGAGTCCGCTGCCCTCGGTGGCGGGTTCGCCGTAGCGGGTGACGGTGCGGACCTGGTCGTGGTTGTTGAGGACCCAGGTGACCGTCGAGCCGGTGCCGGCGATGTCCTCCATGGCCTCGGAGACGACCTTGCGGAAGGCGTCGGCGCTCCAGGGGGCGCTCAGCAGGTCGAAGAAGAAGGCCTGGTGCAGTTCGTCCGGGCGGACGTACTGCGCGTGTTCGCGTGCGGTGGGCACCGACACCTCGCCGACGAGGAAGCGTTCGCGGCCGTCGCGTGCCGTGTACTCCTCGCAGACCGCCCTCCAGTGCCGCCACACGTCGTGCACCTCGGGCTGGTTCCAGGCGAGCGGGTTGACCGAGTCGCGGGTGCGGGCGTCGGCCTCGGGGTCCGGGGAGTCGGGCAGGTCGGGGTGCTTGAAGAGGCCTGCGGCGACGTCGATGCGGAATCCGTCGGCGCCCCGGTCCAGCCAGAACCGCAGGACCCGGTCGAACTCGGCGGCCACCTCGGGGGTGCGCCAGTTCCAGTCGGGCTGCTCGGGGGTGAACATGTGCAGGTACCACTGGCCGGGCCGCCCGTCCGGCTCGGTCACCCGGCTCCAGGCCGGGCCGCCGAACATGGCGTGCCAGTTGTTGGGCGGCTCGGATCCGTCGGGGCCGCGGCCGTCGGCGAAGTGGAAGCGGGCGCGGGCCGGGCTGCCGGGCCCGGCGGCGAGGGCCTCGCGGAACCAGGGGTGCTCGCTGGAGCAGTGGTTCGGCACGATGTCCAGGAGCACCTTGACGCCGAGCCGCCGGGCGGCCGCGACCAGCAGGTCGAACTCGGCGAGGTCGCCGAAGAGCGGGTCGACGCCGCAGTAGTCGGCCACGTCGTAGCCGTGGTCGTGCTGCGGGGAGGGGTAGAAGGGGCTGAGCCAGATCCCGTCCACCCCGAGCTTCTTGAGGTACGGCAGCCCGGCCCGGACGCCGGCGAGGTCGCCGATGCCGTCGCCGGTGCTGTCCAGGAAGCTGCGGACGTACACCTGGTAGATCACTGCGTCGCGCCACCAGTGGTGGGCGTCGATGCGCTGGAGACTCACCCCGTTGACCTGTCTGTGCGAACTGACGTTATGCATGCATGTTAGGTAGACATGTCGAGAGGGTGTCAACGAGCAGGCAGGAGTTACCCGGAAGTTGGCCGGACATACAGGGTCTTATCGGGGCATGCGCAGGCAAGGTGAGACCCGCGCGTTACCTAACACGTAACTAGCGCGCGCTTATCGGGAAGAGACGGCCGCGAGTTCTCGCGCCAGTCGGCGCACCGCGGCCTCGGGCGTCTCGTGCCCGGTCATCGCGTCGTGCACCACCGCCTGCACCACCAGGCTCACCTGGTCGTAGCGCGCGCTCTTGGGACGCGGCGCGGCGGCGAGGACGCTCTCGCGCAGGGTCGGCAGATAGGGGAAGTCGCGGATCAGCGCGGGGTCCTCGTACAGCGCGGCCCGGACGGGCGGCAGGGCGCCGCGGGTGAGGACCTGGCGCTGGACGGGCCCGCTGGTGAGGTAGGCGATGAGCCGTGCGGCCGAGTCCGGGTGCCGGGCGTGGGAGTTGACGGCCAGGTTGGAACCGCCGAGGACGCTGGTCCCCGGACCGTCGGGGCCCGGCAGCGGTACGGCGCCGATCCGCCCGGCGACCCGCGAACCCGGGGCCGAGGCGGCGACGTAGGCGTACGGCCAGTTGCGCAGGAAGAGGAGCCGGCCGTCCTGGAAGGCCTGCTTGGACTCCTCCTCCTTGTAGGTCAGCGCCTCTTCGGGTATCCAGCCCTCGCGCACGCCGCGGGCGAGGAACGCGATGCCCTCGCGGGCCCCGGCCGAGTTCACGGTGACGCGGGTCCCCTCGTCGCCGAGGATGGTGCCGCCCGCCGAGTAGACGGCCTCGGCCGCGTTGACGGTGAGTCCCTCGTACGGCAGGAACTGCCCGGCGTAGCCGTCGAGTCCGTGCCTCGGGGCAATCGTCTTCGCGGCCCGTTCCAGTTCGGCCCAGGTGCGCGGCGGCGGGACGCCCTCCTCGGCGAGGACGTCCTTGCGGTAGAGGAGGAGCCCGGCGTTCGTGACATAGGGGACGGCGTAGAGCTGTCCGTCGTAGGTCGCCGTGTCCACGACCGGCGGCAGGAACGTCTTCAGGGGGAAGCGGTCGCGGGGCAGCGGACGTATCCAGCCCGCCGCGGCGAACTCCGGTGTCCAGTTGACGTCGATGTTGAGGACGTCGAAGCGGCTGCGGTCGCCGGAGCGCAGGTCGGTCGTCATCTGCGCGTGGGTCTCGTCGGCCGAGTCCGGCAGTTCGACGAGCGTGACCCGCTCACCGGGGTGCGTGCGGTTCCAGCCCTCCAGCAGCGGGCCGAGATAGCCGGTGAGGTCTCCGGCGGTGGCGAGGGTCAACGGTCCCCGGCCACCCGCGCCCCCCTGGTGCCCGCCGGCACCCGAGGCGACGTAGCCGGTGAGGATCACGACGAGGACGAGGAGGCCCCTACCGGCGGCGTGTATCCACCGCATAGGTTCCTCCCTGTACACCGGCACGGGCGTCCTCGCCCGGTCAGAGGCCATGTATACCTGTTAGGTATGCGCGATACTAGGGCCTGGAGCACATTACGAGGACTAGGAGGACAGCACGCGTGCGCCTTGCCCTCCTGGCCCTTCTCGCGCGCGGCCCCGCCCACGGCTACGAGCTCAAACAGGACCTTGAGCAACTGCTGGGCTCCGCGTACCCTCAGCCGAACGTCGGCCAGATCTACGTCACCCTCGGCCGCCTCGAGAAGACGGGCCTGATCGAGGGCGAAGAGGTCGAGCAGTCGAGCCGCCCCAACAAGAAGATCTACCACCTCACCGACGCCGGACGGGACGAGCTGCGCGCCTGGTACGAGGAGACGGCGGACGAGCCGCGCGTGCGGGACGAGTTCTTCATGAAACTCGCCCTCGCCCCGCAGACCGGCCTCGCCGACCAGATCGCCCTCATCAACAGACAGCGGCGTCAGTACCTCAACACCATGCGCAGCCTGTCGAAGCTGGCGGCCGCCGAGAACCGCGACAACCGCATCTCCCAGCTGCTGATCGAGGGCGCGATGCTGCACCTGCAGGCCGACCTCGACTGGCTGGAGCGGTGCCAGGAAGAGCTGGAGGAACCGGAGTGAGCGACAGCCCCGTTCCCTTGCTGCGCGCCGAGGGCCTGGTCAAGACCCACCACGGCGAGGGCGCCCCGGCGCACGCCGTGCGCGGCGTCGACCTGCGCGTACGGAGCGGCGAGTTCGTGGCGATCACCGGTCCCTCCGGCGCCGGGAAGTCGACCCTGCTGCATCTCCTCGGCGGACTCCAGCGGCCCGACAGCGGCAGCCTCTGGCTGGACGGCGAGCGCACCGACGCCTACAGCGAGGCACGCTGGGCGGTCGAACGCAGGAAACGGATCGGCATCGTCTTCCAGTTCTTCAACCTGGTCTCCAACCTGTCGGTCGCCGACAACGTCGAACTGCCCGCCCTGCTCGCCGGCCTCTCCCCCCGGCAGGCGCGCGCCGAGCGGGAGGGGCTGCTGGCCGAGCTGGGGCTCGCCGGCAAGGAGCGCAGCATGCCGGGCGAGCTGTCCGGCGGCGAGCAGCAGCGGGTCGCGCTGGCCCGCGCCCTGGTCAACCGTCCGCCCCTGCTGCTCGCCGACGAACCCGCGGGCAGCCTGGACAGCAGGGGCACCCGCGAGGTGATGCGGCTGCTGTCCCGCTTCCACCAGCGCGGCCAGACCATCGTGCTGGTCACCCATGACGCCCGGCTCGCGAGCGCGGCGGACCGGGTGATCAGCTTCTTCGACGGGCGGATAGCCGACGACGCGGAACTCGACGGCACCCCGTCCCGCGGCACCGGCATCTCCGGCGTGCTGGAGCTGAAGGACTGACATGCACGTCCACGACCGTCCGTGCGTCCGATCCGAGCGGAAGGGCTGAGCCGGTGCGAGCGACTCTGCGCTGGGCCCACTCCGATCTGCGCACCCACCGCGGCGAGGCGCTGTTCCTGGTGCTCGCCACGGCGGGCATCGTCGCCTCGCTGCTGCTGGCCACGGCCCTTTTCGGGTACGCCACCAACCCCTGGCAGCGGGTGTTCACGCAGGCGCGCGGCGCGCACGTCTGGCTGCACACCGGCCCGACCGCAGCCGCGGACGGGCTCGCCGCACTGGACGGCGTCGAGTCCGTCGCCGGCCCCTACCCCGTCGCCTCCGCCACCGTGACCTCCCGCGGCGCCCGCGCCTCCGTCGAACTGCGCGGCACGCCCGAGCTGCCCACCGTGGGCCGCCCGCTGCTCACCTCCGGACACTGGCTGGACCCGGCGACCCCCGACGGTGTCGTCCTGGACGGCCGCCTCGCCCGCGCCCTGGTGGCCGAACCCGGCGACACCCTCACCCTGCCCGGCACCACGCGCAGACTCACCGTCGTCGGCATCGCCGACAGCGCCGAACCGCGCTACCGCCCCGGCGACCGGCCCGGCCTCGTCTGGGCGCTCCCCTCCGCCGTGCCGGACCCGGACGGCCAGGTCACCGGGCTGCGGCTGACCGATCCCGACGACACCGACTACGCCGTCCAGCGCGCCGTCACCGTGCTGGGCGCCGGCGCGGTGAGCGAGGTCTCCACCTGGCAGCAGGCGCGCGCCGAGGCCCAGGGCGACAACCGGCTCCTCGGACAGGTGCTGGGCCTGTTCGGGCTGGGCGCGCTGGTCGCCGCCGGACTCGCCGTGCACGGGGCGATCGGCACCCGCATCCGCGGCCATCTGCGGGACATCTCCGTGCTCAAGGCGATCGGCTTCACCCCCGGCCAGGTCGTGCGGATCTTCCTGCTCCAGCACGTCGCCTACGCGCTGCTGGGCGCCACGGCCGCCGCGGCCCTCGTCCAGGCGCTGGGCAGCCTCGTCCCGGGGCGGCTGGGGGACGCCGTGGGCGTGTGGCAGAACCTGCCCGGTCACGCCGTGGCGCTGGTCTCGGTGCCCGTGGCGGTGGTGCTGTTCATCGGGGCGACCACCGGGCTCGCCGCCTGGCGGGCGGGGCGGGTGCCTCCGGTGCCGGTGCCCCGGCCGGCCGCTCCGGCGGGCGGAAGACTGTCGGGCGTCGCGCGCCGGGCACTGGGGCTACGGCTGCCGCCCGCGCTGGTCCTGGGCTGGCACAAGGCGTTCACCCGCCGGCCGCGCTCCGTGGCCACGGTGGCCCGGCTGGCGCTGCCCCTGTTGCTGATCGTGGTCGCGCTGAGCGCCTGGACCACCATCGACCGCTTCCGCAGCAACCCCGAGGAGACGGGCCTGCCGACCGCGCTCACCGTCCACGCCGACGCCGGACTGTCCGACCGGGACACCCTCGCCCTGCTGGAACGCGACCCGCAGGTCGCCGCCGCCTACCCGGGCGTCGAGGTGGCCGCCCTGGTCCCCGGCCAGACGGCCACGATCGCCCTGCGCGGCCTCGGTACCCGCGCGGACCCCTACCCGTACAGCCTGGTGGAGGGGCGCCCCGCGCACGGCCGGGACGAGGCGGTGGCCGGACAGGGCCTGCTCGACCTCCTCGACGTACGCGTCGGCGACTGGGTGCGGATGACGGTGGGCGAGCAGCCGCAGATCCTGCACATCGTGGGCCGCAGCATCGAACCGGAGAACGCCGGCCGGGTCATCTCCACCTCGCTCGACACCCTCCGCGAGAACGACCCGGCGCTCGGCCCGACGCTGTACCAGCTGCGGCTGCACCCCGGCGCGGACCCCGGCACGGTGGCCGGGCGGCTGGCCACCGCCGGGGAGGGCCGCCTGGATGTGCACGCGGTGACGAATCCGGCCGACGGGCTGTCCCCGCTGCGCGGCGTGTTCGTGGGCCTGATCGCCGTCCTCGCCCTGATCGGGCTCATCGAGCTGCTGACCACGATCGGCGGCACCGTACGGGAGGGCGAGCGGGATCTGCTGGCGCTCAAGGCCATCGGCCTGTCGCCGCGCCAGATCACCGCGATCACGGTCACCGCCACCGGCTGCACCGCCCTGGCCGCGGTCCTCGTCGGCACGGCGTTGGGCACGCCTCTCGCGCACTGGCTGATCGACGCCCAGGGCAGGTCGAGCGGCATCGGCGCCGGGATCGCGCACGGTCCGTCGCCCGTCCTGCTGCTGCTGTTCGGCGCGGCCGCGGTGCTGGGCGCGACCGCGCTCGCCGCCGTACCGGCGACCCGCGCCGCCCGCCGGCGCCTGGCGGACACGCTCAGCTCGGTGACCTGAGGGCCCTGGGACGGGGTGACCGGGTGGCTCCCCGTCCCATCGCGAGCGGTCACTGCCGGCCGCGCAGCTCCCGGTACGTCGCCACGAGGGCGGCGGTGGAGGCGTCCAGGCCGGGGACGTCGGCGCCCTCGGTGAGGGCGGGTTCGACGCGCTTGGCGAGGACCTTGCCCAGTTC
>NZ_JBHXHX010000035.1:0-42761 GCF_042723915.1 Streptomyces sp. NPDC058335
TCCGCCGCAGAGCGGTACCGATGTGCTGCCAGCCCGGCAGGTCACGCGCATACGTCGGGGGCGGCAAGGGCGGTGTGGTTGCCTGGCGTGTCTGCAACTGGTCCGCAGGGGTCTCTGTCTTGGAGCGGGACAGCGGCGCGCGGTCGGCACCACCCGGCTCAGGCGCAGGCGTTGGCGAGCTGCTCATCAAACGGGCGCCTTCCCCTCCTGCAATGTGCCGTCGTCCGGCTCCTGTTGGCAAGGTTCCCCGACGAGCCGTTCGTACGTCACCCCAGGCTGCACGCCCCTCTCACTCCGACGGCATCGACCTGGACCAGATCCTGGGGACCCGCCCGTTAGCGACCAGCCGCCCTGGCAGGCACGCCTGTCCACCCAGGCCGCCGCCACTGCAGGCGAGAGCTGCCCTGGGCACGCCCGCGAGATGCTCCGCGAGGGTACATCGCCGGACGCGATCCGTGGTCCTTCCCCCCTTCGACGCCCGCGACCCCGAAGGTGAAGACGTCCGCTCCGCCGCGGTCGGACAACTCACCGCCATCTACTGGATCAACCGGACAGCGGGACGCTTGTACGTCGTCTGGCTTGGTAGAGCCCATGACCGCCCAGTGGCCCGAGGATGAAGGCGACGTCGTGGGCGGGCCATTTCCGTGGCGACCGCACCGCGGCGGTGCCCGCCGGGGGAGCGCGCTGGAGCGGCTCGAAGGCGATTCCGGTCAATCCTTCAGGTTGCGTCAGCTCCACGTTGCCAGGTCTCGGCAACACGCATGTCTCCCTCGGAGCCCAGGCGGTTCGCAGCCGACCAGGCTCATTCACCGTATCTGTATGGGCGTCGCCGGAGATCTCGCTTCTGCCTTTGCCTCGACGGACGCCGTCGGCTCGGGCTGCGAGGCGCTGTTTCGCCATGTGATGCCCGTGAGTTGAACGGGGTTGTGGACACGGCCGTGAACTCGCTCGGCCGGTGTAACCGGCCGCTGGGCGCCAGCGGCCGGCTAGTCGGCCGACGGGCGCGGCCTGTTGGGAGAACCGCTCGCCGAGCTGTGCGCCACATGAGTCCCGCGGCGAACATCGTCAGCCCGAGCTGGGCGGGGAACGTGAGGAACGTGCCGTCCTCTGAGTCCGCTCCCAGCTGTTGGGGCCAGGGGTACTACCACCGTTGCGCTTGCCCAGAGCACCAACAGTGCCACTCCCCAGATTTGTATCACCCACGGGGTCGTGCGCCGGCGCATTCGACGGAGAGCCCAGCCCGCAGCGCGGCGATGGCGAGCGGCAGGGCGAAGGCGGAATATCCGCTGGCGAACTGTTGGCCCGTCAGCGTCGGCGAATAGCGTCAGGCAGCGCGCGGTACCTGACGGCACGGCAGAACCTTCGGCCGCCGGTATCCATGCAACGGTGCCTGCCACGACGGGGGATGCGCGGCAGGCGCCGGAGTCAGTGTGGCACGGTACCGTCATGCGCGTTGCCCCGCATTGCTGTCTGTTGCCTTCCTCTAGCTGGAGCTGGCTGGCCCGCTCGTAACTACGGGCAGAATGCGCGGCGTGGGAGACCTGTCACCTGCCGCTGCTGTTGTGGTGCGGTTTCAGAGGTGGTGGATTCTCCGTGTGGTGCGGTAGTGGTGCCAGCGTCGGCGTAGCCAGTCGCCTGCTTCGCCTATGGCGAGCAGGAATGCGGCAGAGGCGGCGCATGCCGTGGGCGAGGCACTCCGGTTGGTGGCCTGACCAAGGAGCCACAGGCCCGTGGCCAGGAGGAGCCACCATGCGGTGAGCGACCAGATCAGGCGCTTCAGGCGGGTGGGGTCCGTCATCGGGTGGTGGCCTGGGGGTGGTTGCCCGCCACGATGAGCAGGATGCAGCCGGCACATGTGAGCAGTCCTGCGAATGCGGTGGCGGCCAGGGTGACGGTGGTCGAGGCGTCGGCCAGGCGGGGGAGGGCGTTGAGGGGAGCGGCGGCGTAGAAAGCGAGGATGGCGATACCTCGGGGACGCATCGGTGCCAGGCGGGAATGCAGGCGCTGCCGTACATGACCGGTGAGCAGGGCGATGCCGGCGGGCAGCAGGGTGAGGGAGAAGACGGAGAGGCCGGTCCACTGCCAGATCATGTGAGTTCGCGGTTCCTGTCGGAGTGAGGGCTGGACGTCCTGTCGCGGCGGGTCGCCGTCAGCGTGGCGAGGCCCGCCGTGAGCGTGGTCAGACCCAGGACGAGCAAGGGAAGGCCAGGGCCGGGCAGCACGTAGAACGCTGCTCCGGCCGGCGTGAGAAGCGCGCCGGTGATCGTCAGGATGGTGCCGATTCGGTGTGCAGGCATGGTGCTCCTTGCTGCTGGGGCGGGATCGGCAGGTCATGGGCGATTTGTGCGGGGCGTCAGCGGCCTTCAGTCCGAGCCTGATTCGGCCAGTCCGCTCCGGTGGGGGAGAAGGCCTGGGTGCTGCGGTGGTGGAGGTCATTCACTGTCCCTGCCGATCAGATATGCGGTCACGGTCCCGGCGAGCAGGGCCCAGGCGACGGCGGCCCAGCCGGCCTGGCTCCAGCCGATGGCCGTCACTGTCACCGCGACCACATCTGCGGCCGCCATCGCCCGCCGACTGGTGGTGAAGGCCCATGCGCGGCGGGCGCTGCCCGGATGCCTGATCTCGGTGAACGCGGTGCGGACGACGAGAGCCGCGACGATGATCACGGGCGTCAGCACTGATGCCTCATCGTCCATCAGGTGGCCTGGCCGTCCCGTCCGGCTACGGCCGGGCCTTGAGTGTGCTGGTAGATGTCGGGAATGCCGTCCGCGTCGGCGTCGAGGGTTTCGGCCTCGTACAGGCGACGGTAGATCGTGTTGCGGCGGCGCAGCAGTCCGGCGGCGAGCAGAGCGGCGAGCACTGAGGCGATCAGGACCGCGGCCTTGACGTGCTCTGCCGTCTGGCCGCCGGGAAAGGCCAGTTCGCCGATCAGCAGGGCCACGGTGAACCCGATCCCGGCCAGCACCGACAGGCCCAGCACGTCGGCCCAGGCCAGGTCGGGGTTGAGGCGAGCACGGGTGAAGCGTGCGGCCAGATACGTTCCGGCGAAGATACCCAGGATCTTGCCGGCGACGAGACCGATGACGACGCCGAGGGGCTCGGGACTGGTGAACACCTCACCCAGGGCGGCTGCGGTGATGCTCACGCCGGCGGCGAACAGCGCGAACAGCGGCACCACGACCCCGGCCGACACCGGGTGCATCAGATGCGCCACCCGGGCGGCCGGGGAGTCCTTCTCACCCGGGTCATGGGTGGTGCGCAGGATCAGCCCCATCGCGACCCCTGCGACCGTGGCGTGGACGCCGCCGTTGTACATGAGCGCCCAGACGGTCAGGCCGAGGGGCACGTACCACCACCAGCCGCGTACCCGCGCCCGCTGGAGGAGGTAGAAGACGACCAGTCCGGCGCACGCCCCGGCCAGAGCCCACAGGTTCAGGTCTGAGGTGAAGAACACCGCGATGATCAAGATGGCGCCGAGGTCGTCCACGACCGCCAGGGTGAGCAGGAACGCGCGCAGCGCGGCTGGCAGGTGGGTGGACAGAACCGCGAGCACGGCGAGGGCGAACGCGATGTCGGTGGCCATCGGCACCGCCCACCCCTGCAGACTTCCCCCGCCCGCCGAGGCGGTCGCGACATACAGGGCTGCCGGCACGGCCATCCCGCACACCGCGGCGATCACCGGCAGCGCCGCGGTCGCGGGAGTGCGCAGCTCGCCGACGACCAGTTCCCGCTTCAGCTCGATCCCGGCGACCAGGAAGAACACCGCGAGCAGCCCGTCCGCCGTCCAGTGCCCCACCGACAGGTCCAAACCCAGGGCCGGAATCCCGAAATGGAAATCCCGTATCTCCTCGTACGTCCCGCTCCACGGGCTGTTCGCCCACACCAGGGCTGCCACCGCGGCCACAAGCAGGACCAGGCCACCGACGGTCTCGGTGCGCAGGGCACGGGCGACGGCCTGGCGCTCGGGAAGCGGCAGCAGGCCCAGGAAATAGGAACGCGAGCGAACATCGGACACGGCGAGGAATCCTCCGGGGCGTCGGCGGAAAAGGGCACACGGCCCCACGGACGCCGACCAGACTTCCCGGCACACCCCGCGCCAGCTCTTGACGCGTTCTTTACACCGTATCGAGCAAGAACCTCGCTGTCTCCCCCTGTAGACGGTCAAGATCAGCATGATGCGGTGCTGTAACCAACCATCCGGGCCGACTCGACCCCGACGGCCCGCGGCTGCTGATTCTTGACGGCCTGGTTCGCCGATCACCAGCTCTGGCGTCGTGATGCGGTGATGCCCATGTGCCAAGCGGCCGTTACGGCAGGTCGGTGCGGCCCAGCCAGCTCGGCCGCACCGGCACCCCCTCCTTACCGCTCTCCGGGCGGTAAGGAGGGGGGGAGACAGCACAGCAGCCGTCTGATCCAGTTCGCTCTTGGGGGGCCGCGCGGGCTTAAAGAAGGAACGCGCGTCCGATACTCCAGGGAACGTGACGGGAACTTCACCGACACCATCACCACCGAACTGCCGTCCGGCGGTTCGGTCCGCGCATCCTCCGGGACAAACGTCTGACCAGCACCGTGGTGGCGTGCTCACCTTGCATGAAGGCAGCTGGCCAGCCCTTTCAGAGCTCCGACGCCATCCGTCGCCAACGGGAAAACCTGATTCGCGGGATGAGCGAGTCACAGGCCCTGCGATCCGAATCCGCTCTGGCCGTGACGGAGGCCGAGTGCGTCCAGCAGACATCCCTCGGGAAAACCGCGCGTGCCCTGGAGATGGAATACCGAGACAAATTGCACGCGACACAGCCCGGCCCTGGCCAAGGCCTCCAGTCGCGACGAGCGACGGACCGTCCGGCGGGACAGAGGAGGAAGTCACCGCGCCAGGAGTCGGGACGTGTCCGGCCGTCCGGCCTCGGGGTGCGGGGGGGGGCGAGTGTACGGGGGATCCGCCCCTGAACATGGAGGCCCGATGGTTGCCCCGATCCTGCCGTACCTCTCACCGGAGCGTCTGGAGCGTCTGGAGCATCTCCAGCAGCTCGCTGACGCGTCCCGGCTGCGCGCAGCGCTGTTCCCGTCACCGAAGCCGCCGCCGGTCCGGCGTCGCCACGGGAGTACGCCGGTGGCCGGCCGAACCCATGGGCGTACCACGCGCCTGCGCCGCCGCCGGGGTTGAGCGGGCACGCTGGACTCCACCGAGCATCCGGTGTCCGGAGCGGCCGATGCACCGAGTGGAGAGTGGCGCCCACCGTGGCGAACAACCGGGTGGGTGTTGCCCCGGAGCGAGCAGGCCGGCGGCCACCGCACCTGCTACTTGGGCCGTTTCGAACGCGCCATCCAGGGCCGGTGGGCCGGTGGGCGGCCGCCCGACCCGCTACGCCGGTTGTTCGCCGCACGAGAGCACTTCAGCACTGCCCTGGGCGCGCTTCTGGGAAAAGCGGTCTACAAGCCATGGCATCCCGCCGACCAGCTCGCCTTCGAGGGCCTGCACCTGCCCACCAGCAGTGAGCAACACGAAGCCGACACCCTCATACTGCTGCTCGCCGAGGGAGTCATCGACTACCTGGCAGTCAAGGCCTTCCGGCGCCTTCCCGGGGTGACCGACTCCAAGGCGCAGAGCATCAACTGCCTCGAAGCGTGGGTCGCCGCGAGCGGAGGTGACAGCGACACGCTGATCCGTCCGTTGCGCATCCTGCAGGGCCTCCGTTCCACGGGCCCTGCTCATCTGCGCGGCAGGGACCGGCACGCCACCCTGACACACGCTGGCCTGGAGGTACTGAGACCGGATGAGCAGTTCGTGCAGGTGCTTACTCTGACCGGTGATGCCCTCAACGCGCTCGCCCGGCACGCCCAACCCCAGCATCGGACGACGAGACACTCCCCCGGCTCGTCACTACGCTCGTAAGGAGGCGGCGGAGCTCGCTCGAGACTGTCGGCGCGAAACCGCCGTCCGACCGGTGAGGAGCGCAGCCATGACGACGCAGAACAGCACGGCCGACGCCGACCGTGCGCTGAAGGCCAAGCACCGCGCGATGTGGGCCCAGGGGGACTACCCGTCCGTGGCCTCCGAGGTCATCTCCGAACTGGGGGCGGTCCTGGTCGAGGCGTGCGACGTGCGCCCCGGCCAGCGGGTCCTGGACGTCGGGGCCGGCTCCGGCAACGCCGCGATCCCGGCGGCCCTCGCCGGCGCGGACGTCGTCGCCTCCGACCTGACCCCCGAACTGTTCGAGGCCGGCCGTCTCGTGGCCGCCGAGCAGGGCGCGCAGCTCACCTGGCAGGAGGCCGACGCCGAGGCCCTGCCGTTCGGCGACGCGGAGTTCGACACCGTGATGTCCTGCGTCGGCGTGATGTTCGCCCCCCACCACCGGCAGGCCGCCGGCGAAATGGTCCGGGTCTGCCGCCCCGGCGGCACCATCGGCCTGCTGAGCTGGACGCCCCAGGGATTCATCGGCCGGATGTTCGCCGCGATGAAGCCCTACGCGCCGCCGCCCCCGCCGGGTGCGCAGCCGCCCCCGCTGTGGGGGGACGAGGATCATGTGCGCGGCCTCCTCGGCGACCGGGTCACGGACGTGCGCGCCGAGCGCCGGACGGTCCGGATCGACCTCTTCCCCACGCCCGAGGCGTTCCGCGACTATTTCAAGGAGCGCTACGGCCCGACCATCTCCGTCTACAAGAACATCGCGGGCGAGCCCGACCGGGCCGCCGCCCTGGACCGGGACCTGGCGGCTCTGGCCCGCGACGGGAACCTGGCGGCGGGGCAGGACGGGACGGTCATGGAGTGGGAGTACCTGCTGCTCACCGCCCGCCGGGCCGGCTGACGCCCGGCCGCGGTACCAGGGCCGGACGGCGCACAACTGCCGTACGACCACGGCACGAGCCCGTCCTTCCCTGGTTCGGATCTTCGCCGCCTCGGCGGCCGGGCGGCCCGCCGAATGATCGACAGATCCCCCCATACCACGCCACGCCAACTACGCCCACTCCATGCCCAGCCCCCGCAGTGCGTCCAGCTGCTCCTAGGCAGCCTGGCCCGCCTCGCGCGAGTGTTCGATAGCCATGCGCCGAGCTTGTGCTGGTGTTCCTGGCCGTCGACGACGACGGTTTCGAGGTGCCCTCTCGGCACCGCCTTCAGGGCACCCTCGCGCTCGCCCACTGGGTGAGGGTGGTGAGTCCGCGTTGGAATGCAAGGACGGGCGGCCCTGCGCCTCACCCCGGGTGACGTCATGGACCTGGTCGTGCATGACGGCCGACCGGCACCAGGAACCGGTCGACGGTCAGCTGGAGGCGTCGGCCATCTGCTCTTGGTGGTGCTTGAGCGCGTCAGGGGCCGCGAGTACGTCGACCGGGGCGAGGCTGCTCCAGTACGTGTGCGTGACGATCACCCCGGCGAGTTCGACTTCCCGCGCCCGCAGCCGGCGATCTCCGCCGCGTCCGGGGGTCCCAGCCGGGGGAGGCGGGGCGCGACGAGGGCCGCCAGGCGTTCTCGTGCGTCTCCCACGCGTCCAGCGGTTCGGCTGACCACGGCACCCGACGGTCAGGTCGGCCGGGGTTTCCGGTTGCGGCGCGGGCGCCGCGGTCAGGAGCCCGGCCGTGTGCCGGCGGCACAGCACAGCCTGCTCGGCGGCCGGCCACGACGACGGTGTCCGACCGCCGTCGCAGCCATACCAGAGCGGCAGCAGCGCGACCGGGAACAACTGCGGGGTCAGTGGCCCGCCGAGAACGAGGTGTGGGCCGCCGGTCCGTCGGCCCGGTGCGGCAGGTGGATCGGTCGATCGACGCCGGCGAGCCTGCCCGCCGACCGCCGCCTCCACGCGAGCCCCGACGCCATGGCCACTAACTGCGGTCGATGACCGCGCAGATGCCGGCCACGCTGAGATTCGTCGTCAGGTCCGAGGGTGCGAACTCCACCGCGAACAGTGTCTCGGCCTCATCCAGGATGTGCAGGATCTTGAGGCTGTCCACGCCGAGCTCCGTCAGGTCGCGGTCCAGCTCGGTCGGTGCGAAGCCGAGCAGCGGCACGATCACCTCGTCGATCAGCCGCCGCTCGGTGAGGCTCGGTTCCACGTTCATCCTGACCAACTCTCCGTCTCTTGCAGCCAAGCATGATGGAGTCGCGCGTGCACCAAGTCGTGCTCGCCGACGAGTTGTTGGTGCGTCCCCCGTTGGACGACGCGTCCGGCGTCGAACACTACAACCTCGTCCGCGGCCTGGTCGGTGGAGAGCCGACGCGCGATTGCGACCGTCGTGCGTCCTGTGGAGACCCTGTCGAGGGCTCGCTGGAGTCGCACCTCGGTGGCCGGGTCCACGGCGCTCCTCGCCTCGTCCAGGAGGAGCAGATCCGGATCCGCGACGTACGTCAGGGCCAGTGCGACGGTCGTCGACTTGCCCGATCCTGTGGGTCCGACGAGCGCGACCGTACGACCGGCGGACACCTCGAAGCTGACGTCCCGCAGGACCGGCGGGACGTCGCCGTACGAGAAGCCGACGCCGTCCAGGCGCAGCGCCAGCGGTCCCGCGGAACAGTCGGGCGCGGCCGTGCCGTACCCGCACCGCGCCGCCCGCCCGCAGCACCGTGCCGACCCGCTGCCCACCCCACGACGCTGCGCGGCAGGGCCGCGAAGACCTGGCTGATCGGCACCATCGGGAACGCCGGCACGGTGAACAGGAACGCCATGCTGAGCACCTCGGTGACGGTAACCGCGCCGCGCTCCAGGCGCCAGGCGCCCACCGCGAGGATGCCGAGCGTCGCCAGGCCCGGCAGGCCCCGCCGAGCACCGCCTCGAAGGGAACCCTGCACCCGGCCCACCCGGGTCATCGCCGTACGGAGGGCGACGGACGACGCCCGGACACGTTCGGTCTCCTCCGCCTCCCGGCACAGACTCTTCACCACCAGCGCGCCGTCGATGCTCTCGTACGCGATAGCGCTCAGCTTCGCCCGCAGTTGCTGGACATCGGCCGCGCGCGGCGCGATCCGGCGGGAGAACGTCACGTTGAGCGCGAGCATCGCCGCCATGAAAAGGACGCCGAGCAGTGCGAGCGCCAGGTCGGTGAGGAACAGCGCGACGATGGCCGCGAGCAGCAGCACCACCGTGCCCACCGCGTACGGCAGCGGGGGGATAGCCGACCAGGTCGCCCCGACGTCGGTGTTGGTGCTGGCGTTGGCGTTGGCGATCAGCGTCCCGGTCTGGTGCCTGCGGTGCCAGGACAGCGGTAGCCGCAGGTACTGCCGGACGACCTTTCGGCGGGACGTCGCCTGCAGTTGGAACTGCAACGCGTCCGCCTTGAGCCGGCGGGCGTACATGCCGACCGCGTTGCGAGGCCGACCGCGACGATGAGCGCCATCCCGGCCGCCACGGCGGCCACGTCGGTCCGCCCTCGGGCCAGACTCGACGCCACGACGTTGGCGACAGCGTCACCCACGACGTACGCCGTGCCGACCGTTGACAGGCCGAACAGGATGCCCGCACCGAGTGCCGTCGCGAACAGCCGCGGCTGGAGGCGGATGGCGTGCCCGAGCACCCGAAGGCCGCGGCCGAGCAGTTGGCCACCGGAAGCGCCGGCTCGGCCGGGGCTGATAAATCCGCGCCCGCGCTAGCCACGGCCACGCGCGAACCGAGTGAACGCGGAATCCACGGGCCAGTCGACATCGCCGTTCGCGGCAGTCAACAGCAGGTCGTTGACCCCGCACAGGACGGCGTGCATCGTCTCGGCGTCGACATAGCGTCGATTGCCGAACATGCGGCCCCGTACAACGTCTCCGTCCGAATCCAGGAACAGACCGAACCGCAGCCTCGTCGACGGCACCGGCGCGACCGTCTCGCAGACCGACTCACCGTCCGCGAGCCGGGCAACCCTGGGGTCGTACGGCAGGGGCTCGTCGTAGCCCATGAAATTGACGAAGTGGTCCACGGAGGTGCCACACTCCTCGGTCACGTCCGGGAACATGGCGTCGAGCGCCGACAGGTCGTAGCGGCTCGTCCGGTACGTCAACAGGAGCGCGGGCCAGATCCGGGTCACCATGTCGTAGAACGACGTGCCCGTTTCCACCGGTACCAGTCCCTGCTGGGCCAGGGGACCGACGTGGTCCTTGGTGCGGGGGTCTCCCCGGTTGGAGCACGTCATGATCATGCCGAACCGGTCGAGACGCTGCACCCAGGCCAGGGCCGCGGCGCCGGCGGCCACGAAGACGGCGGAAGGCCTGACATTCAGCTTGGTCGCGATCGACTGCGCCCGCGTCCCCAATCCCTTGGCATACAGCTCGACGGCCGGGAATCGGGGCTCGGGAGAGTCGTCCACGGTGGCCCGGAACAGCGATCGGGGCGCGGTCCCGAAGCCGGATCGCCATCGGCGCAGCGTCGTCTCCAGGCGCGCCTGTCCCTGTGGCGACTGCTCTTCGGCGGCCTGATCCAGTGGTTGATGGGTGATCGGCGGAAGGCGTCGCGGGTCGGCTCCATCGAGCAGCGCGCGGAAGTCGCGCTCGAGAATGCGCATGGACGTGCGATCGATGACGAGATGCGACAGGGCGCCAGTGAGCCATCTGGGCCGGCCGTGCTGAACGACCAGCGCCAGCCTGGCGTGAAACTCCGGCCCGGCCACGAAGCCGCGTGACGACGCCTCGGACATCAACTCCCGGGCCTCGGCCAGACCCGACCGCGTACCGGCCTTGACCACGGGCACCGGCACAGATCCCTCCCGCACCACCGCTTGGCGCAGCGAGCCGTCGCCGTCGCCGTCGGGGAGAAACGCCGTCCGTAATCCTTCGTGTCGCTCGACGAGCGCACCCAAGGCCGCCAACACCCTGGTGAGAGTCAAGTCGCGCGGCAAGCTGTAGAGGAATGATTCATTGAATCGGTAGTCGTGCGGCCGGTTGGCGCGGACCGTTTCCCACTGCTCTCGCTGACCCCAAGTCGTCGGTCCGGCATCACCACGGTGACTTTGGAAAGTCAACTCGTGCATCTATGGCACCCCGTCTCTCCGAATCCGCCCCGAACCTAGCAACGGCCCGATGTGAAATCAACGGCGATGATCGATGCCTCGAGCCATGCTGGTCGCGTCGAACGCACACCCCACGAGGCGAAGGTGGAGCAAGACGTCCATCCGGTTGAAGCCGGGTGACCCGGCACCCCAGTTCTCGCTGCCCACCGTGGCGGGCACCGCTCTGTCGCTCGCGACGCTGGGCGACAGACCCGTCATTCTCTACGCGTTTCCGACCGCCATGACCCCCGGCTGCACCACCTGGGCGTGTGACTTCCGAGACTCACTGTCCACACTCGACGGCGCCGATTTCGACGTCGTCGGCATCTCCCCGGACACGCCGGAGGCTCTGGCGGAGTTCGCCGAGCTCGACGGCCTCCGGTTCCCGCTCGTCTCCGACGCCTTCGGCGTTGTGCGGACTGGCCGCTCCGCCCCGGCCGCGGCCGGGCGCCCTGGTCGGTGGGCCCTGCTGCGCCCCGTGCCCCGCCGCTGCGCCTGACGGTCGTTTTCGGTCCACCGCGGTCGCCCTTGATCGCGGCCCACCGTGGCCGCCCGGCTCGTCGGGCAACCTGCGGTCGTGCCGCTCACCACCGCCGTGCGCCGTGGCTCGGCTGCACGGCGCCCACTGTCGGTTGGTATCCGGCTCCGTGCCCGGTCGTGTGCCTGCCGCCCCGCGCCTTCCCGCTGCGCCGCCCTCCTGCCCTTGCCTGGGCCCACGGTGGCCGGCCGCCAGGGACTGACCGGCTGCCATGCTGCCCCGTCCCGTCGGGTCCGGCTGCCGTGTCCGTGGTCGGACACCGTCCGCCTGCTTCCCTGTCCGCCTCTGTTCCCTGGCGCCTACTTCGGCGGAAGGCACGGGTGATGGACTGCTTGACGGTGTTGTCCTGGGTGTCGGCGGCGCTCGTGCGTAGTGTCAGGAACCGTGCGTCGACGGGAACGTTCAGCGGAGTCGTCCGGCGCCGGCCGGTGTGCCGAACAGGCCCGCCAGGCCGACCAGGCCGTGCGCGAGCACGGCCGCCTGGGCTACGTCACCGGCCAGCTCGTGCGCATCAGCTGATCGACGGCAGGACCGAGTTCGTCGCGCTGCACCCTCGCGAGACCGCGCGCACCCTCATCGCGGCGATCGTCGACGCCAGCCAGGGCCACCTGCACGACGAGGCGACCGTCATGTGCCTGGACCGGCAGGGCGTCGGCCACTTCCAGCGTGACGCCGCCACCGGCGCCGACCTCACCGACGCCTCACGGTTGCCAAGGACGGGACGGACCACTCCCGGGCGATGACTCTGGGCGGGGGTTGCGGGCAACCGCAACGACTGCAAGGCAGGGGAGCTGTCCGGCGCGAAAGCCGTCGTCGGCCACGAACCCACGTGCCCTCCTGGAAGAGGTATGAGAAGCACGTCTTGGCGTCAGAACCAGGCGTCCAGCCGGTGCCCGTCACTGGCACGGACTGCTCTGGCATCTCCCGCCTGGGCCTTGCATCCGTTCGGGTCAGTAGTGATGGCGGCGGGGACGGGCTCCGGCGAAGGTGGGACGGTGCTCGACATTTCTGTCGGCACCCGTCCCCTGTTCCAAGGAGCACTGTCATGTCTGATCGCAATACCCTCATCCGCAGCCTGCACGATGTGGGTCTGGCAGCCTGGTTCGGCGGCTCGTTCATGGGAGCGGTCGGTCTCAACGGGGCAGCAAAGGATCAAAGTGAGACGGCCCAGGCCAGGGCACGGATTGCCTCGTCGGGGTGGGCGAAGTGGACGCCGGTCAACGCCGCAGCCATCGGCGCGCACCTGTTCGGCGGCGGCGGACTGCTTGCGGTGAACGCTCACCGGGTTGCCGCCCAGAAGGGCGTGGGGGCCTCCACCACGGCCAAGACCGTCGTCACCGTTGCGGCTCTGGCCGCCACTGCCTATGCCCGTGTCCTGGGCAAGAAAGTCGAGCTGGCTTCCTCCTCCGACCCACAGGACGCCGAAGAGGCTGCCCAGCACCCCATCGACCTCGACAACGCCCAGCGGCAGCTGCTCTGGGCGCAGTGGGCGGTGCCGGCCCTGACCGGATGCCTCGTGGTGCTCAACGCCCTGCACGGTGAGCAGCAGCGCCCTGAGGAGCAGCTGCCCGGCATGTGGGAGCGGGCTCGCTCCGCCGCCACCCCCTTCCTCCCGCAGCACTCTTGAGGGCGGCGGAATCCGTACCTCTTCAGGGCGCTCGCCCCGCTTGGTGGTCAGCGCCCGCGCCCATCGGGGTACCGCATGCCTCCGGTACCAGCCGAGGCGGACGGCGTCACCAGGCCCGACGAAGACCCAGACCCTACGACGCCGAAGTCAGTAATCCAGACTGGTGAAGCGGGCAGTGTCTGAAGGGCCGGGTGACGATGCGGAGCCGGCTCAGGGGGCGTTGACCATACGTCACAGACGTCGCACTGCAGGTCCGGCCACGGTGGGCACAGAGAGGCAATGAACCCTCACGGAGGCGCTCACCACCAGGTCAGTGCTGTCCGCTCAGCGGCCCCCGCTTCGGCTACACCTGCGAGGCGGCGAGCAACTGCAGTGCTTTTTCCTTCAGTTGGGGACTGGCCTCTGCGGCGTTGCCTGAGTCGAAAGGGGGTTGGGGGTCGTACTCGACGGCGAGCTGAATCGCCCTGGCCGTGTCGTTGTCCGCGATGAGAGAGGCGAGATACAGGGCCATGTCCACTCCCGCCGACACCCCCGCCGCAGTGATGATCTTCCCCGAGCGTACGTAGCGCTTCGGCAGGTAGGTCACGTCGAACGTGGACTGAAGGTACTCGGCGGAAGCCCAGTAGGTCGTCGCCCGCTTTCCGTCCAGCAGCCCGGCCGCGGCGAGGATGATGCTGCCCGTGCACACGGAGGTCGTCCATCGGCTGTGCTGGTGGATCTGGCGGATCCAGCGCAGGAGCGCCTCGTTGTTCATCGCCGCGACGGTGCCGCGGTTGCCCCCACCCGGCACGACCAGGACGTCTAGACGGTCCACCTCGTCGATGGACTGCTCAGCGACCACGGCCACGTCTGCTGTGTCCGTGCGGATGGCGCCGCGCCGCTCGGCGATCATCGTCACCGTCGCGTCCGGCAGCCGGGACAGCACCTCGGCCGGACCGGTCGGGTCCAGCAGGCTGTAGCCGTCGTACAACAGGATTCCGATGTTCGGCCCCGCGCCGCCCCACGGAACAGCGTGAGCCCCGGTCGGGGCCTCGGCCACGGCGGCGAGGGCGGCCGTGGCCACGGTCCCCCGAAGTACGTTTCTGCGTGTCGTCGAATACCTCATGACCCGCGAGTCTTCTGCCTCGGCGCGACGCGCGCAGCAGGCATGTCCGGCATCCTGCGAATCCTGTCACCCGTGTCCCCGTAATGGTCCAGGAACGCCTGCCGCAGCGTCTCCGCCGACCCGAAACCGCAGCGACGAGCGATCGCCGCCATGGACAGTCCGCTGGACCGCACCAGATGCGCCGCCGCCTCGGTACGCGCCACGCGCACCGCCCGTGCCGGAGTCGTACCGAGGTGCGCGGTGAACAGGCGTGTCAGGTGTCGAGGGCTGACTCCCGCCCGCGCTGCCAGTGCGGCGGGCGTGAGGTCCTCGGCCAGATGACCGGCGATATGACCCACCAGGTCCCGCACCAGCCGGTCCTCCGGCGGCGGAGCGGCCAGGAACACGGAGATCTGCGCCTGATCGGCAGACCGGTGCAGGTGCGTGACGAGTTCCCGGGCGACGGCACGAGCCAGCGTCGGCCCGTGGTCGTTCTCGATCAGCGCCAGCGTCAGGTCGAGTGCGCTGGTGACCCCAGCCGAGGTGTACACGTTGCCGTCGCGTATGTAGAGAGGAGCGACGTCCACGGCCACGGCGGGGTGACGCTCGGCAAGCCGTTTCCCCCACCCCCAGTGGGTCGTCACCCGCCGGTGGTCCAGCAGCCCTGCGGCGGCGAGCACATAGGCACCGGTACAGACAGAGGCCACCCGCCGACTGAGTCCGGCCAACCGGCGCACCTGGCCCAGTAGGCGCTCGTCCGACGCCGCGTCTTCACAGCCGATGCCGCCCACCACGAACAGGGTGTCCAGATGCCCCGCGACCGTCTCCAGCCCTTGTCCCGCTCCCATCAGAATTCCCGCCGAGCTACGGGCCGCCCGACGGCCCAGGGTCCCCAGCTCGATGGAGTACGGCGGCTCGGCGCCGTACCGGTTGGCGATGTCCAACGCGCCGCTGGGACAGGCGATGTCGAGAATCTGCGCACCGTCGTAGGCGACGATCAGCACGCGCCGCTTGTTGTCCATGCCCTGATACCAGCACAATTGCAATGCCAACTGCCAGCGCGGCAACGACAGTTCAAGACCGTGGACGGCTTCCTGGAAGCGGGTCGGGGTGGCGCGGACGGTCACCGAAGTCCACCTCCGCCTCGTCCTCCGGCCTGTGGGACTGCGGAATGAGCGCACGCACCGAGTGCTCAGGCCCGTCGGCCGGCTGATCGCGTCGGTGGACCAACCCTTCGTGGCCTACACGATCCAGGATTCTCGGGCCGACTACTTTGCGACCACCAGCTACACCTCCGACTGGACGTTCAACGGGCAGTCCGTCGCGATGAAGTCGTGGCGCAAGCCGCTGCACGCGATGACCGATGCCTCCACCACCGCTGGCTTCCGCCTGTCCGTCATCAGCGAACCGCAGCCCGACCCGGCTGCCTGTGAACTGTTCCCTGACGGCTTCCATGACCTTCCGCAGCGCATTCGCGGGTTCGCAGACTCAATATGAGTATCTGTCTCCGGCGAGCTGACCCCGCAGGAGCTGGCCGCTCAGGTGCTGCTTCGGGTCCGAGCCGGTGGGCCCAGCTGACGCCTGATTGGCGTGGTGGCCTGGCCAGACGTCGTTGTGCTGGGAGTTCGGTGTCTCGACGCCTCAAGGAGTGTGGCCTCGTGTCGGTGTACTCGGGAAAATTCGCGAGTACGCCGATATCTGGGTCCGGTTGATCGACGAGCACGGCATCGCCCTCCGCTTCGATCGCATCGTGCACCATGCGAAGGCGTGGCACCTCGCGCGCACCCGCCCGGAGCATCCACCTCTGCTCCAGTCTCCCAGCGCCTAGCAACGCCAAAAAGGTCACCTGAACTTCGATGGCCCTGTTCACCGGGGGACAGCCGTCGTCGCTGTTGCCTGTCGGTGAAACCAACGGCCTGGGGAGCGATTACCCGTGACGGCTGTTGGTCAGGGCTGCGAGACGTTGAGCGGCAGATCTTGATGGAAGACGGCCATGGCCTGGCCGGGGCCGTTGTAGTCATCGACGATCTTCGTGTTGAAGCCGAGGCTGCGGTGGAAGGCGATTGAGCCGGTGTTCTCGATCGACGTGATCGCCTTCAACTGCCGTGCACCGTCACGTTCCGCTGCTTCGGCGAACGCCGTGTACAGACGACGCCCGAGACCGGTGCCACGGGCGTCGTCCCGCGTGGCGATCAGATGTACGTACCCGGTGCCGCCTGGGGTGACGAACCCGAAGATGTACCCACGGATTCCGTCCTCGGCTCGGGCGACCAGGCAGGTGGAACCGAACTCCTGCACCAGTGCGAGAAGGTGTAGCGACCGAAGGTCGCGTTCGCCCCAGTAACGCGGGTGATCAGTCAGGACCTGATGGAAGTCGGCCACCCCGGCCGTTGCGACGTGTATCCCCATGGTGACGATCATCGCAGGCGTCTTGGCCGGTACAGGCGAAGGTCCGCACGGAGACATCGAGTCGTGGCCGTCGGGCACGACAAACCTGGTCGTCCAGCTCGGATTGCTGTTGCGCCGGCGCGGCCAGGCCGCCCGCGGACTCACACTGACCTCGAAGTTCGCCGGCAACAGCGACTGGGAGAAGACCCGCCGTCTGAAGGAGCCGTCCGCACACGACGACGACCTGCGTGTCCTCGCCCATCAGCTGATGGACGCGGCAGGATTCGGCGCGGCCGCCTGACCGCCATCGCCCTCAAGGGCGAGGACCTCGTCGGCGCCTACCAGGGCCGGTACTCCACGGCCGGCACCGACACCCCCGTCGCTCTCGTGCGGGCCGTGACCGAATCCGTGGCCGACCCCTCACCCCTTCCTCGGTGGCGGGACGCTACCTACAGCTACGTCAAGGACTCATCCTCGGTGAGGGTGCGGTAGACGGTGGCGACCGAGGGTCGCTGGCCCTTGCGCACCCCGAAGCGAGCCGAGGCGGCCACCTACCCCCCCCCCCCCCGCGTCCGCGAATACTTGGCTAGCCACGTGATTGTTGCTGCGGTGTCTATGTGGCCAGCCACACTTTCTTTTGAACGTCCCCCACAGAACTGAGGAGACCCCATGGGTGTGCCATCAGAGGGGGCCATGCCTTGGAGGAGCGACCCCATGTCCCACAAGAACTCTCAAGTGAAGCCTCCGATCAATCAACGCGTGCTGACCCTCGGCATCACCGCTGATGCGCTTTCGCCGGACGATTTTCCGCCGGGGGTTGCGACGCTCGAGGAGCTGGTCGCCATGAGGAAGCGCAGCTGGGCTGCGCTCAAGGCCACAGGCGTCGACGGCGAGGAGGGCTATGTCAGCCTGGACCCCGACGAGGCTGAGGCCGAGCTGCGCCGTCTGTTCGACGGGCACTCGTTCGGGGTGGTGCTCATCGGCGGCGGCATCAAGAATGTCCCGGAGTACACCGTCCTGTTCGAACGGATCGTCAATGTGCTCATCGACCTCCAGCCCGACATCCGGTTGAGCTTCAGCTCAAATCCAACGAACGTGCCCGAGGCGCTGCAACGCTGGCTCAAGAGGTCCTGACAAAGACATCTCACGGAGCTAGACGTTGGACGTGGCGGTGGGTGATGCGGCGGGTGGAGAGGCCGAGGAAGGCTTCGTGGATGTCGTCGCGTCGTTCCCGGCGGATCCGCAGCCGGCGGAAGCAGGTGCAGCCAAGGGATCGTCCGCTCGACCACATACCGGAAGACGCCCAGGCCGCTGCCATGTTGCTCGCCTCGTTCGGCAACGACCGGGCGGATACCGCGGGTCCAGAGCAGACGCCTACTTGTCGTGGTCGTAGCCCCGGTCTGCCAGCAGCGCGTCAGGTCGGTGTCTGGGGCGGCCGACGGCGCCGGCCACGGCCGGGACCTTGTCCAACAGCGGCAGCGACTGCGTGACGTCGTTGCGGTTTCCGCCGGTCAGCGACACCGCGAGCGGGTGCTCACCTACTTCCACTGCCCGTCCGACAATGGGCCCCGCAGGTGCACCCCCGCCCCGCCGACGCTGATCCGCCCGTGCGAACGGCTCGAACACATCGCCGCGAAGTCCTCCAGTCCGCACCGGACTTCAGGTGTCACACACCGGTCACTGGCACAGCCCCTCGACCGGACACGCCACCGACAAACGAACCTGGCCAAGTTCTGCCTCCACTGCGCCAAGCCTTGAACAGGCGGGAGGGGTGTTGACGCATCAAACGTTGAATCTCGGTGGCACCCATCCCGCCTGCAACGCCCCGCACAGCGGGAGTACCCACCGCAGAAATGATCAGCCCGAGGAGGAACGATCGTGATCATGGAACGATCGAGTTCCTCAATAGAGATGACCCGAGTAGGAGCCACACATGCTTGAAGGATTCGAAGACCGTTTTGCCGACGTGAACGGCACCCGGCTCCACTACGTCATCGGCGGCGAAGGCGAGCCGCTGGTCCTCATGGACGGGTTTCCGCGCACCTGGCACGGCCTCCACAAGATCATGACTCCATTGGCCAAACACTTCCGCGTCATCGCCGTGGATTACCGCGGTCAGGGAGAGTCGGACAAGCCCGAGGGTGGCTACGACAAGAAGAACATGGCGAAGGACGTCTACGAACTGGTCCGCGGCCTGGGCCACGAGCAGGTGAACATTGCCGGTGGTGACATCGGTGCGATGGTCGCCTACAGCTTCGCCGCCAACTATCCGCAGGCCACCAAGAAGCTCGCCCTGTGGGAAGGCGCACCCTTCTCGCAGGCATTCCAGGACTTCGCCAAGCCGTTCCCCGGGCCCGGTGATCCGAACCTGTGGATATACCCGTTGAGCCAGGTCGAGGGACTGCCCGCCAAGCTTCTCGCGGGGCGGTTTCGGCACGTGATCGACTGGTCGGCCGAACACCTCGCGCTCCACCCGGAGCGGATCAGCGAGGAGAGCCGGGCCATCTACGCCCAGGCCTACGACACACCCGAGGCGCTGACCGCGGGCTTCGGCGTATTCCACACCTTCCACCAGGATGTGGCCGACAACGACTCATATCCCCCGCTGGAGATGCCCGCCTTGGCTATCGCCAATCAGGGCGCCGACTTCATGCGGCCGATGATGGAAGGCAAGGCCAACGACATCCGCTACAGCGGCATCGAGGACAGCGGCCACTTCGTCGCGGAGGAGCAGCCGGAGGCCCTGGTAGCCGAACTGGAAAAGTTCTTCGGCTGACTCCCCGCACAGTGAGCGGCTTGAGTCGCAGGCTCCCGGAGCCGGCAAGCTCGTCACCACCGTCACCACCTACCTCCCTGCATCGACATCGGCTGGGACCGTCCGGTCAGCATGCGAGAGGTGGCCGACGTGATGGGCCGCCGGGCCGGAAAGAAGATCAAGGTGTGGGCCGTCCCGTCCGGCGCCGCCCGCACCGCAGGAGCCGTCGCCGGCCGCTTCATGCCCCTGATCAAGGACCTGGCCGCGATGTTCCGCTGGTTCGAGACCGGCCGCTACGTCGCCGACCCCCACCGCCAGGAGCAGCTGTTCGGCCCCGTCCCCACGGCCGAGGAAACCCTCGCCCGATACACCGAGAAGCTGCGCACCGCACAGCACCGCTGACAGGCCCCACGTCCCCTTCCCACCGCCCGGCGGCCTGACCAGGACGCCACGGGCCCAACCCTCCCGGCCGAACCACTCCACAACGGGCCAGGCCGAACCGAACGGGCGGCGGGGCGGGCGCTCAACGCTTCCCAAGCCGGGATGAGGGCCCGGTGAAGCCTGCGATCGCAGGGCTTCACCTGGTGTCCTCCATTGACGATCAGATGTCCGCAACTGACTGAGCGATTCGCCGGATGTCGACAGAAGATCGAGAGGTGCTGCGGCGACCACCTCGCCGCGGGCCGCAGCGTGGCGACCCTGCGGGTCGTACTCGATTAGTAAGGAACTGGCATGGACAAGCGTGCAGCGTCCGCAGGCGGCGCCTCTGCGTCGATGCGAGCGGTTGTCGTCTCTCAGCCCGGCGGCCTGGATGCCCTTCAGGTCACCACGGTGCCGAGGCCCGAGCCGCAGCCCGGATGGGTGCGCATCAAGGTGAAGGCGTTCGGCGTCAACGAGTCCGAGGTCACCACCCGAAAGGGCGAGTCGGACCCGGAGGTCACCTACCCGCGCATCCCCGGCATCGAGGGCGTCGGTGTGGTCGATCAGGCCGACGAGGACAGCGGGCTGCGCCCGGGGCAGCAGGTGGCGACCATGATGGGCGGCATGGGCCGGTCCTTCGACGGCTCGTACGCGCAGTACGTGACCGTCCCCACGGGACAGGTCATCCCGTTCGAGACCAGCCTGCCGTGGGGCGTGGTCGGCGCACTGCCCGAGATGTTCCAGACCGCCTACGGATCCCTGACCCGCGGCCTGGACCTCAAAGCGGGGCAGACGCTGCTGATCCGCGGCGGCACCTCCACGGTGGGGCTGAGCGCGGCCACGATCGCGAAGGACCTCGGAGCCACCGTACTGTCCACCACGCGCAGCCCGGACCGGGCCGGGGAACTGCGGGCCGTGGGCGTCGACCATCCTCTGGTCGACAACGGCACCATCGCCGACCAGGTGCGCGAGCTGATGCCGGACGGCGTCGACGCCGTACTGGAACTGGTGGGCTGCTCGGTCCTCGCCGACACCTTCCGCACCGTCCGCCGCCACGGCACCGTCTGCTTCACCGGAGCCCTGGCGGGCCAGTGGACGATCCCCGACTTCACCCCGTTCATGATCCCCAACGGGGTGCGGCTGACCAGCTACGCGGGCGGGGCCACAGACCTGCCCGCGCAGGTGTTCCGGCAGCAACTGCAAGCCATCGCCGCCGGGCGGCTCAAGGCCCCGGTCGCGAAGGTCTACCACGGCCTGGAGCAGGTGCGCGATGCCCAGGCCGACGTCGAGGCCGGCACGACGCCGGGCAAGCACGTGGTGCTGCTCGACGACTGAGAAAACACACCCATCCGCTCCGGTCGGAGCCGGCCGGCGGCGGCATGCACGAAAAGGAGACTGTCATGGGCGTCAACAAGGAAGAAATCAGCAAGACCATCCTGGAACTGGAGAAGTCCTTCAACGAGCGGTGGAGCGTCGGCGACAACCGCGGCTACCTCGACAACTACGCCGAGGAGATCAGCTACTTCGACCCGATCGGAAAGGACCTGGTCGTCGGCCGTGACGCGACCGTCGCCCACATCGAGGCGATCTACTCCAACCCGGACATCGTGCGCAACGAGTACCTCAACCCCGTCGTGCACGTCAGCGACGGCGGTGACTTCGCCGTCCTGGCCTACAACCTGAACACCTACGTGCTCGACGACAAGGGCAACGAGCGGCAGCTGCGCGCCTGGAACGCCACCGAGGCATACCGGCTGATCGACGACGAGTGGCGCATCGTGCACTCCAACTGGGCGTTCACCCAGACCGCGACAGGTGCGATCGCGTCCTGACCGGGGATCCAAGGTGACGCACCCCCGGCCAGTGAGCAAGCGATCGAAGGAGGCGGCCCGCCCCGGCCAGGCCCCGGCCCTGCTCCTGCTCCGGGGGCGATCAAAGCCGTGGCGGCCGTGGGGACGCGGGCTGGTGCCGCGCCCGCCTCACGTGCCGGTCCTGGCTTCGCGGGCCGCGAAGGCGGCCGGGGTGAGACCGGTGTGGCCACGGAAGAAGCGGCCGAAGTTCGCGGGATCGGGGAACCCGAGATGGACGGCCACAGCCCGGGTGTCCCAGCCGCCGCCTCCCAGCAGGCGCCGGGCTTCGAGCAGCCGCCGCTCGTCGATGACCTCACGCACCCCCTTGCCGGTGGCGTCCCGGGCCGCGCGGCTGAGGGTACGAACCGAACAGCCGAGCGGCCCGGCGTAGTCCGCAGCCCGGTGCAGTTCCCGGAAGTGCAGCTCCAGGGCGTCCACGAACCGCGCGTACGTGACCCTGCGGCCCGTGCCGCCCGCCGACGCGCCGGGGGAGGTGACATCCGGGGAAGCGGCGAGGCGCAGCAGCAGCGATTCGAGCAGGCTGCGCCGCAGGGCGTGGTGGACATCGAGCCGGCGGCGCCCCAGTGCACGGTGCTCGTCCAGCAGCTGGAGCGCCGTCCGCCTCAGCCAGGCCGCGTCATCGGGGTGCGGGCTGAGAACGGCAGGGGCCTCGTGCGCGGTGAGCGGGGCCGGCAGCCGGGCGGCCTCCGGCGTCGGCACGTCCGGCTCGAACAGGATGAACAAGAACCAACCCCGGGAGTCAGGCGGCGACGAGTTCCTGCTCGCGGTCCGGCGTTTTGACCTTGGGCTTCTTGTTCGGCAGCGAGAGCCGGAAGACCTTGTGCCACGCGGAGAACACCTGCTTGGGCAGCGGGCCGGTGACGTACTCCAGCTCGTACTTCTCGAACAGCGCGCGCACCTTCACCGCGACCTCGGCGTACCGGTTGCTCGGCAGGTCCGGGAACAGGTGGTGCTCGATCTGGTGCGAGAGGTTGCCGGTCATGAAGTGCATGGCCTTGCTTCCGCTGATGTTCGCCGAGCCCATCATCTGGCGCAGGTACCACTGGCCGCGCGTCTCGCCCTTGATCGACCGGCGCTCGAAGACCTGTACGCCCTCGGGGAAGTGCCCGCACATGATCACCGAGTGGGTCCAGAGGTTGCGGACCAGGTTGGCGGTGAACGTGGCGGCGAGCGTGGGCAGGAACGACGGGCCCGACAGCAGCGGGTGGATCACGTAGTCCTTGAGCACCTGCTTGCGGATCTTGCGGCCGACGGCCCTGGCCCGCGCGCGGAACTCCGGGTTCTTGCGGCGGCGCTTGCTCAGGTTCTTGCCGAGCTCCAGGTCGTAGGCGGCGATGCCGTACTCGAAGAAGCAGGCGTTGAGGAAGTTCCACAGCGGCTGGCCGAGGTGGAACGGGTGCCACTTCTGGTCCTCGTCGACGCGCATGATGCCGTAGCCGAGGTCGTTGTCCTTGCCGATCACGTTGGTGTACGTGTGGTGCAGCTCGTTGTGCGAGTGCTTCCACTGCTCGGCCGGCGAGACGTGATCCCAGTCCCAGGTGGTGGAGTGGATCTTCGGGTCCCGCATCCAGTCCCACTGGCCGTGCAGGATGTTGTGGCCGATCTCCATGTTGTCCATGATCTTCGCCACGGACAGCCCGGCGGTGCCGAGCAGCCACGCGGGAGGGAAGATCGAGAACAGCAGCACGCCCCTGCTGACCAGCTCGAGCTTGCGCTGCGCCGAGATGACCTTACGGATGTAGGCGGCGTCTTTCTCGCCGCGGTCGGCGATCACCTCGTCGCGGATCGAGTCCAACTCGCGGCCCAGTTCCTCGATCTGCTCCGCGGTCAGGTGGGCGGTGGGGTCGATGGCGGTCAAGGTGCTCCTACCGTTCGATGTCGCAGGGGCCCGCCGCGGCGGACACGCAGGTCTGGATGAGGACGCCCGGCTCGGCCTCGGTGATCTCGCCGGTGCGCAGGTCGCGGACGGCGCCCGCCTTGAGCGGTGTGACGCAGCCGAAGCAGATGCCCATGCGGCACCCCGAGGGCATGAGCACGCCGGCCTCCTCGCCGATGTCCAGCAATGGCGTGGCGCCGTCCGCGTCGACGGTCTTGCCGGTGGCGCTGAACGTGACCTCGCCGCCGTCGCCGGCGACGACGATGCTGGGGCGGAAGCGTTCGGTGTGCAGGCGCTCTTGGACGCCGTGCTCGGTCCAGTGATCTTCGGCGGCGTCGAGCAGGCCCGCGGGCCCGCAGGCCCAGGTCTCGCGCTCGGCCCAGTCGGGCACGAGTTGGTCGAGACGGGTGATGTCGAGCATGCCTTCCGTGTCGGTGTGCACCTCGGTGAGCCGCAGTTTCTTGTCCGCGACCAGGTCGTGCAGTTCGTTGCGGAAGATCACGTCTTGCGGCTGTGGCGCGCAGTGGACCATGACGACGTCGTCGAACTCGGTGTCGCGCAGCATGCCCATCACGGGCGTGATGCCGCTGCCGGCCGTCAGGTAGAGCACCTTGGCGGGCTTGGCCCGCGGCAGCACGAAGTCACCGGTCGGCTGGTCGAGCTGGATCAGCGTGCCCGGTTTCGCCCTGCGGACCAGGTGGTTGCTGACCTTGCCGTCCGGGATCGCCTTCACGGTGATCGTGACGCGGCCGTCCTGGCGGTTTGTCGGCGAGGTGATGGAGTAGGCGCGCCACAGGCGGACCCCGTCGACGTCGACCCCGATCCGCACGTACTGACCGGCTGTGTGGCCGCGCCAGCCCCGTCCCGGCCTGATCACGATGGTCGCGGCGTCACCCGTCTCGGGGTGCACGGCCTCGATGCGCCCACGCAGGTCAGCGCCCGCACGCAGTGGGCTGACCAGGTCGAGGTAGTCCGACGGCAGCAGCGGCGTCGTGACCATCTCCAGCAGTTTCCACGCCCTGCTGCGGAGGGCTGTACTCGTCATGACTCCAGCTTGCTGTGCCTCAAGGCGTAAAGTCCTGACCGCAGGACGTAAATCTGGCTGGCTGAATTGTTCGCAGGGAATAGAAACGTGAGCCATGCAATCCAGAGGGCCAGCGAACTGGCCCTGGATGAGACGACGGTCACCGCACTTCGGGCCGCGCTGAAGAGCACCGCCGACGAGGTCGTCCAGGCGATCATCGACGAGGTCCCTCCCTACGCCAACGCCCTCTCGGGCCACATGGGCGCCACCATCCGCCGAGCCGTCCGTACCGCCCTGGGGCACTACCTGGACCTCGCGAGCGGGAACGCCACAGGCGGCGACGCCGGTGACGCAGCCTATGAGCTGGGCCGCGGCGAGGTGCGCGACGGCCGTTCGATGGACGCCCTGCTCAGCGCCTACCGCGTCGGCGCCCGCGTGGCCTGGCGGTGCCTGGCAGCGGGTGCCGTGCCCGCGGGTCTGCCCGCCGCCGAGGTCGCCAAGTTCGCCGAGCTGACCTTCGCCTACATCGACGAGCTCTCCGCCGCGAGTGCCGCGGGCCACGCCGACGAACTGGCCGCCCGGGGCAGGGACCACGAGCGCCACCTGGAACACCTGGCCCGCGACCTCCTCGCCGGCGCGAGCACGGACGTGCTGCTGGCCTCTGTTCAACGGGCCGGGTGGCAGGCTCCGGTTTCGCTGACCGCGGTCCTGCTGCCCGCCGTCCAGACCCGGCCGGCCTACCGCGCGCTCGACCCGAGCACCCTCGTCCTGGACGATCTGCCGGACGCCACCGGTGTGCTGCTCGTCCCCGACGCCGACCGATCACATCTCTTGCGGCAGCTGACCGACCGCACCGCCGTGGTCGGCCCGGCCCGGCCTTGGACTCGAGCGTCCGCCTCGTACGCACGAGCCGTACGCGCGCGCTCCCTCTCCTCTGATATTCGCGACACCGAGGACCACCTGCCCGAGCTGGTGCTGAGCGCCGACGTGGACGCGTTCGCAGACCTGCGTGCCCGAGCCCTCGCACCGTTGCGGACCTTGCCTGTGGCGACCGCACGGCGGCTGGAGGAGACGTTGCGGGCGTGGCTGCTGCACCAGGGCAGGCGGGACGAGGTGGCGGCGGCGTTGTTCGTCCATCCCCAGACCGTCCGGTACCGGATGTCGCAGCTGCGGGAGCTGTTTCCGGATCTCGCATCGCCACACCGGGTCCTTGAACTGACGCTGGCGGTCGGTCTTCGGGTCAGCTGACGCGTACGTCGACCGTCCGCGAGCGGTCCAGAAATCGTGCCTCGTTCTCGGTGCCGTCAGCTGGCTCATACGGCCTGGTGAAGCGCGGTATGAGCCAGTGAGACCAGGGGTTGATGTGAAGACCAGACACGGCCTCGGAAAGCCCGCCGGGGGGTGCTGTCTCTGAGAAGCGTGGCCTGAGACACCTTGGGGCTGCGCACCCCACAGGTCACATAACACCGTCCAGGCCGGTATCGCGGGGCAACTGCGCGGCCGTCAGATGGACGACCGCGTGATCATCTCGGAAGGCCATAATCAGCACCGGGAACTCCCGGTTCGGCGACCGAACGCCCATCCAGCCCCTCTTCCTCACACAGGTCATCCCACGATCCACCATGGCGACTGGGGCTGGGACTGGGACTGGGTCGCATGATCGTGTTACGAGCTCTACGCTGACGACGGTATTGGCCGTGGGACGGAAGCAGGAAGGCGCTGCGGCGTGGCGAACACTGTGTGGTGACCTGACCGAAGGACCGTCCCTGAGGCAGCGTTTGAGATCTTGCCAACTGCTCGTGGTGGGCTGCGAGTCAGCAGTCTTCCTCGATGTAGAGGAGGGTCCTGCCTTCAGCGGAGGAGAATTCAAAGGGCCGGTAACTCGGGGTGCGATCCGAGTCGAGTCGGTCCTTGATCGCATGCCAGGTCGTGAGCCGGTCGTCGGATGGCACGTGGCGGAACTGCCCCCCGCCGCCTTCGCCAATGATGAGCTCAGCGTCTTGGGCGAGCAGGCGCTGCGCAAGCCTTGGATGAAGCGGGCCGCGGACCTTCTGCCAGCGTCGACCGGTGTCGTCGACGAATTCCTTGCAGCTGGCGGGAGACAGGACTTCTTGGACTTCTTCGCCCTCAGAACTTCTGACCGGCGGCAGAGAGGCCACCGTCTCGGCCAGCGTCGGGGGGTGCTGCCGCTTTCTGGACATGGCCCCCATCCTTTCAGATCGGGGAGGGTGCACCCACGACGCCAGCGGACTCGTCACGGTCCCGTACGCCGGAGAGGTCGTGCCCTTGGCCGGCTGGCTGGTCCTCGTTGGGGAGGCGGCGGGCCATCAGGGCGTCATGGATACGGGCGACGGTGCCACCGTAGTGCTGGCGCCCGGAGTATCAGTTGACGGTCTGCCCGGGCGGGAAGCCATGCGGCGGCTGCCGTATCCGCGAGCACAGAGGCTTCGCCGTCCCCCTACGACCTGGTCGACGCCCTCGCCGACGGCTGGACCGTCGACGAGGTCCACGCCTTTGATGAAGGCGACTTGCCCCGCCGCCTGTGGCGCGTCACCCAGACCCTGCCCCGGTGACCCCCGAGCTGATACCGGCCGCGGACATTACCGTCAACGGCACCGGCCTGCTCTGCGTGACGCTCCTGCTCCGCCTCCGCCCGCGGCGCCCTTTGATCGGCCCGCTTGGTGCCACGTGACTGGGCACGAATACCTCGGCCGCGTCGCCGGCACCGAGCCGGTGTACGCCCGTTGCGGTTCACCCCTGACGCCATGCCCACCCGGCCTGACGCACCCTGGAATCGGGCTGGCTCCTGACGCCGCACAAGTCACCCGATGTTCATGTGGACCTCCGGCCCTTCGAAGCAGCGCCGCTCCGCCGACCTGATCGGCTGCAGCGTCATGGGTTTTCTCGATGCTCCACAGCGCGGCCGATGAGTTTGTGGCTCCTGGCCGGTCCAAGCTCGTGACACCCCAGGAAAGGACACCGCCATGTCGGAGCTTCTCGTCGACTTCATCACTTCCCTCGACGGTTACGCATCGGGAGAGGGTTGGCCCGGGTTCTGGGGCCTCGAGGGCCCGGAGTACCTGGCATGGCTCGGCGAGCAGCCCGAGGCCACCTACCTGATGGGAGCGAACACCTACCGCCTGATGTCGGGCTTCGCCGCAGGCGAGGTCCCGAAGGGCCAAGACGAGTTCAGGCCGGAAGAAGAGGCGTCCGTCGACGAGCTCACGCAAGCGTCCAAGGTGGTGTTCTCCTCCTCACTCGAGGAGCCACTGACGTGGGCCAATTCCAGGCTCGTCCGCGACGACGCCGTCGAGGCGGTCCGCGCCATGAAGGTGAGTGGCTCGGGGCTCCTCAGCACGATCGGCAGCCTCAGCCTGTGCCGGTCCCTGCTACGAGCCGGACTCGTCGACCGCTTCCGGGTGGTGATGTTCCCGGTGATCACCGGGGCCACGGGCGAGGAACGCATCTATGACGGCTATCCGGACGTTGCGCTCGAGATGATCGAGCACCGCACCTTCGACGGCCGCATCCAGCTGGTCGAGTACAAGCCCCGCGTGCTCGAGCACCCGCCGCTCGGCGTCCCTGCGTGACGTCGCCCCGTCAGCCGGTCTGGACGGCCGCCAGGCCGGCGCCGGCGGGGCGGGAGCCGCCCGGAACTGCCCGCACTGCGATCAGCCCGTCACCATCGTCGCCCTGCTGGCCACCCCAGAAGCGGCCCGTCACACCATCGCCAGCAGAGTTCCCGAGATCACCTGGCCTGCGGCGGACTCCGTGAGCACCGCGGGCAACGACTTCGCCTGACCGTCACCGATCGACGGGGCCCGGCGACGTTCGGTCGCTGGGCCCTCACACGCGCTCTTCACTCCCCACATTCCTCGCAAGGAGGCCAAGCGGCAGTTGAACCAGGGCCTCGTCGACGGGCTCGGCAGTCTGGGGATGCGCCGCCGGCGATCACCGCGTTCCTGACCCAGCTGGAGACGATGCCGGAGTGGATGGACCGCGACCAGCTGGCTGCGGGAGACGTGGGGGACCTGGCGCTTCCTCCGCTGTGGACGTTGCTGACGTCGGCGGGCCTGCTGCTGGCCCACCTATATGCCTCGCCCAGCTGCTCGTCCAGACGGGGTCGCTCTCCACCATGGCGCCGCGCCGGCTGGTCGAGACCGGGATCTGGCACGAGCAGGCCGTGCTGCCCGGCGCGAGTGGAGTCGACGATGTTCAGCATTCAGTGGCGATGCACGACATCGGGTGGAGTCCACTCAGTGGGCCTCCGCCAACTTTAAGTCGCAGGTCAAAGGGCTGGTCTGACCGGTTCTCGGGGTGCTCACGCTGGTCGTCGGCGGCTGTCTGCGGAGTAGATCATTTGGCGGAGTTGTCTCGGTGGTGGATCAAGCGTCAGGACAAGTTGTTGAGCGTTGGAGGTAGTGATCGGGCAGGGTGGACGGATGCCTGAGTCGTTTCTGCCCGGAGGATTTCTCCATGCGGTTGTTCGTGTCGGGGAGACGGTGCGCCGTCCGGCCTCGGTTCGCACGAAGTTCGTGGGTGATCTGCTGAGGTTGCTTGAAGCCAGTGGCTGGAGTGGTGCTCCGCGGTATCTCGGTGTGGACGAGGACGGCCGTGAAGTCCTCAGTTACCTCGATGGCCATGTGGCATGGGAGCCGCAACAATCTGCTGCTGTGTCATCGGACGAGAGTCTGGTGACGGTCGCCCGGCTCGTGCGTGAGTTCCACGACCTTACGGACGGCACCCCGCTGGCCGGAGACCAAGAGGTCGTGTGTCACAACGATCTGTCGCCCAAGAACACCGTCTATCGCCTGTCCAGCGGCGAGCTTCGCCCGGCGGCATTCATCGACTGGGACCTTGCTGCGCCTGGCGCGCGGATCCACGACATCGCACATGTCTGCTGGCAGTACCTCGATCTTGGCCCTTCGGCCACCGACGTCGAGGAGGCAGCCCGGCGCATGAGGCTGATCGTTGACAGCTACGAGTTGTCCGACCGGCAACGTCTCGTGTCCACGATCTTGTGGTGGCAGGACCGGTGCTGGCGGGGCATCAAGACCCAGGCCGATGCGGGTGACGTCGCCATGGCCCGGCTCCGTGACGCAGGGGCCGTGAGCCAAGTTCAGACGGCCTATCAGTGGGTTTCCGATCATCGGGCTGCATTGGAACGCTCAGTGCGGTGAGCGAGTGGGCAACGACCGCAGTCGGTTCGCTGATTCCGTCCCGTGGCAGTCGGACAGCCTTCTACGATCCGACGCATGCTGGATCCCGAACTCCTGGAACGGATCACCGCGCGCCGTGCGGAACTGGACCAACTCGGAGAGCAGCTGGCCAAACAGCTGGCGGAGGTACGGGCCGAGCGCGACGAACTCGCCGTCGCCGAACGTTTCCTTGACCGGGTGAGCGAGCAACTCGCCGAGGAACGCGCCTCGGCCGCCCCAGCACCCGGACAGGTGGGCGGCCGACCGGTGATGCTGATCCCGCACCGCACGCCGGACGTGGAGGAGACCATGCTCCCGCCGGACCACCAGCGCATCCTGGCTGCCGTGCGGCAGGCCGCCGCGGCGTTGCGGGAGGCCTCATCGCGCACATGACCACGGTGGCACTGAGCATGATGTCCAGGTGGGCTGTCAGCGCGGACCACGATGTCCGGAAGCGACCGGCGGCCTCGCCCGCTGTGACCTCGCGATCTTGTCCTTCACCACGGACGGGGATGACCCACAGGAGGTACGGGCCCTGTTCGCCCGCCTACGAGCAGATGTGTCCTGGCCCAGTCGTGATCCGCTGCTGGCGTTAGTCCAACTTCACTGGATGTTGGCGCGTTCATGTGGAGATACAGCGTGGGGGAGTGGTTGATGCGGGAGGCAGAGGCGGGTTTCGCTGCTGTGTAGGGTCGGTGGTCGAGGACTGGGCGCTGGGACCGGTTCCGTCGCGGGAGACAGGAGCTGAGCGATGGCAGGTGCCCCTGAGGCTTCGCCGGGTGAGCTGCGGGTGAGGCGGGTACCGCCGGCCTGGGTGGAGGCGGCGCGGATGGAGGCGGTGCGCCGCTACGACATCCTCGACACCCCGCCCGACGGGGCGTTCGACCGGGTCGCGGCGATGGCCGCCCGCCTGTTCGATGTCCCCGTGGCCAGTGTGACGATCGTCGATGCCGACCGGATCTGGTTCAAGGCCATCCACGGCCTGGAAGGGGTCGCGGAGATTGGCCGGGACCCGGGACTGTGCGGGTCGGCGATCCTACGCGATGACACGCTGGTGATCCCCGACACCCTCACCGATCCGACCGCCTGCACCAATCCGCTGGTTACCGGTCCTCTGGGGGTGCGGTTCTACGCGGCGGCGCCGATCATCACCGCCGACGGCCACCGGCTGGGCACGGTCAACATCCTGGACACCAAACCGCGTCTGATCACCGAGGCCGACACTGCCACACTGGCCGACCTGGCCGCGGTCGTTCTGGACGCCATGGAGCTGCGGCTTTCGGGCCTGCGGCTGCTACGCGAGGAACAGGAACGCCGCAAGGCGGAGGAGGAGGCGCGGGCGCGGGCCGAGCGGGACACCGAGGCGATCACCGCCTTCGCCACCACCCTCCAGCGCACCCTGTTGCCTCCCGCGCTGCCGCCGGTTCCGGGGCTGGAGCTGGCCTGCCACTACCAGACCGACTCCCCCCGGGACGTCGGCGGTGACTTCTACGACGTCTTCTCCCTGGGCGGACAGCGGTGGGCGTTCTTCCTCGGGGACGTGTGCGGCAAGGGCGCCGAAGCCGCCGCCGTCACCTCGCTGACCCGCTACACCCTGCGCGCAGCCGCCCAGCACCACGACGACCCCACCGAAGTCCTCGACGCCCTCAACAGCGCCCTGCTCCTCGATCCCTCGATGGGCAGCCGGTTCTGCACTTGTGTCTTCGGCACCCTGCAGCCCGCCGACGGTGGCGGTTTCACCGTGACCGTGGCCACGGGAGGTCATCCCCCCGCCTTCCACATACAGCACGGGGAAGACGGCGCGATGGTGGTGAACGGGGTACGCCCCGAGGGCGGCATGCTCGTGGGCGCACTGGAAAGCGCCCGGTTCGCCGCCCACACCTTCCACCTCGCCCCGGGCCAGGGCCTGCTGCTCTACACCGACGGGCTCACCGAGGGCCGCCTGCCGGACGGGACCATGCTGGGTGAGGAAGGCGTGGCCGCCTTCCTCACCACCCGCACCACCCCGGACGCCGGCCGCCTGATCGAGGACACCATCGCCCTCATCACCGACCTGCCCACCGGTCCCGGTGACGACGTCGCCCTACTCGCGCTGTCCGTACCCCTGGCACCGGCCACTGAGCAGACGGCCGCCGTATCGACGGCACGCACCCTGGCCACGCCCGTCGCCGGCGCCGCCCGCGCCGACCAGGAGCGCTGACCCGTGACCGACGACCTCACCCTCACCACCACCCACACCGACGGACTCCTGGCGGCCCTCTGCGTCGGCGGAGAGATCGACACAAAGACCGCTCCCGCCTTGCGCAAAGAAGCACTGGACGTCATCGCCCGAGGACATCCGCACCTGATCCTGGACCTGACCGGGATCACCTTCTGCGACTCCTCCGGCTTCAACGCCCTGATCGGCATCATGCGCTGCGCGATGGCCGCAAACGGCTCCCTGACCCTGGCCGCGGTCCCCGACCGCCTGTCCCGAATGCTCGATCTCACCGGCCTGAGCACCCTCATGCCGTCCTACCCCAGCATCGAGGCCGCGATGAACGCCCGCCTCCCTACCACGCCCGAGCCCGCCTGACCCGACCGATCCAGCCGCCCGATCCAACTTCATCGACAAACCGTCCAAGCGGCAGAGGACACTGCCGTCCGTGACGATCACGGCTCGGTATCGGCACCCGGTGGAGTTGGTGGGGAGCGTCATGTGAACCGTTCGTACGCGGCCGGGTCGGCCGGCAGAGCGGATCCCTGGACGCCGAACACCAGCGTCGGCTGGTCCTCCAGCCGTGCTGTGCCGAACTCTCCGGACTTCTCCTGCCCCCGGCACCACGCCTGGGGCAGGTCCTTCGCCACCCGCCGCACCTCGGCGAGGGAAGGGAGCTTGGCGTACACGCAGACCTCGGAGAACTCGGTGCGACCGAACTCCACGAGGCGGCGTGCAGTGCTCAGGGCGAGCGGGGGATCGGGAGTGCAAAAGACGGGATAGGCGATGTCGTTGGACATACGGTGACCGTGCCACGGCCCGTCATCGCCTCTCACCGCAGGTGCGGCACGATGGGAGGGGGCGGACCCTGAGGACGCACAAACGCCGCATCCGTCCGTCACCCGTTGTGGCCGGGCCCCGCCCTCCGCAGGCGAGCTGCCTCTCGTGTTCCGGCCCCTGCGAGTGGTCCCGCGCCGGGTCAGGTGGTGGTCCAGTCGCGCAGTTGCCGGGCGATCCGGGCGACGCCGAGCGTGCCGGTGGCGGTGTCGCGTACCAGGGCGACGGCGGCCTTGGGCGGGTAGTCGAGGGCGCGCTCGTTGAGGAGCAGGTAGGCCTCGGTCGCGTGCCAGGCGAAGGCCTCATTGGAGTGTTCCAGGGACGGCAGCTTCGCCAGGGTCTGCAGCAGGGCGGCGGCCTTCAGATACGGCGAGCCGTAGATGTCGCGCTCCATCGCCCGGGCGTTGACCCGGGCGACCGCCGCATACAGGGGCCCCAAGTCGTCGACCTGGGGATCGCCGTCGAGCAGCTCGGCGGCGTGCAGCAGGAACGTGACGTCGATCGGGTGGGTGGCGTGCTCGCTCACGCGGCGTGGCCCCGCTCCCGCTGCTCCAGCTCCCGCAGCGCCTCCCGCTCGCTCGCCCGCTGCTCCGCGCTCGCGTCGATGCTGCTGGGCTCGGCCGCGAACGCCGCGCCGCTGCGGGCCATGGACGCCTTGAAGCCCTCCAGGAACTGCTGCTCCACCGCGGTCGCCCGCTCGTAGGCGGCCGAGAGGATGTACTCCTGCATGCTCACCCCCGCCTGCTTGGCGGCCGCCGCGATGGCCGCCCGCTGCGCGGGGTCGGGGAAACGCAGATTCATCGCCTTGGGATCCGACATGGCCCCAAGGGTACCAGTGGTACCACCCCTGGTCGATGCGGAACGGCAGCCCTTTCCGCATCGTGCTGACGCGGACGCCGCCCAGGACCATGCCCACCGCGGGCAGAGCGATCCCCGCCGTAATACCGTCGCGGGCAGCCATGGATCTCCCGCCGTATACCGCCGCCCCGTACCACCGGCACGGCCAGGCAGGCCGGACGAACGGCACCGGCCGTCGGGTTCCGGGACCGCTTCGCCCGATGGACCGGCCGCTGCCGAGGCTGCCCCACCTTGTCCTCCGCGTCTTGCGGTTGTTCCTCTTCGCCCACGCCGGAGGGCGAGGCAGGGGAATGCCTGAGCTGGAGCGGCTGCGTCGGCCGCAGACGCGGACGACGGGTGCGGCGTTCACCCGCGCTGGAGCGGGTGAACGAGATCGGCGCGTTCCGGCTCGGCAGGCTCGCCCTGTCGCAGATCTCGCCCAACCGGCTGACGGAGCTGGCCTGGTAGCGCTCGGGTCGAGTACGCCCTGTGGGAGGACGTCTCCGGCTGGCGAAGACGGCGTGCAGCACCGTAACAGCGCCTGCAGCGACCGGAATTGTCCAAGGGGTGACGGCTGAGGCCGTAGCGTGGGCCCATGCCCGAACCCACGCACATCCTCCACCTCACCGAGCACTCCCTGTGGGACGCGGCTCGCGCACACGGCACGTACCGGATGTCGACGTGCGGCCGCACCCGCGGGCTGAGGAGTTCCCGCATGTGTACGGTCCGATTTCGGCGGACGCGGTGACCCGGGTGGAGCCGTGGCGGTGACGGGCCGCCGCAGGTTGTGGTGGTGGGCCGTGGCGGTATGGCTGGTCCTGGTGGCCGCTGCGGGCGGGCTGACCCTGTGGTGGCAGGACTCGTCACAGCCGCAGCAACCCGGCTGGGAGAAGTCCGGTCCGACACGGCCGCTCCCCGAAGGGTGGGAGACGGCGTGCGCGCACGCCACACCCGACGAGGACGGCCGGGCGCTCTGCTTCATCAGGACCCGTCAAGACCCGTCCGGTCGGTCATGAGGCGGCCGCTGGTCCGGGGCGCTGAGGTGGGAGATGGGACGGGGCGATCTGTTGGATGCAGCATCTGGCTCCGGACATGATCGGCTGCACGGTCTTAGCCGCTGACCCTGTGCCAGAGGGCGGTCTCGCCGGTGGCTTCGCCGAGTTGCCGTGCCATCTCCTCGACGATCAGGTCGGCGGTCTCCAGCGAGGCGGCGCCCTCGACGCGTACGGCCCATGTACCCGCCAGCTCCCAGGAGACCGAGATCAGAGCTGTTCCTGTGCCGAAGGAATGATCACCCTCCGCCTCGGTCGGCTCGCACACCAGTGAGCGAGGCTGGAAGAGCGTCGCGTGGTCGGTTCCGGGCAGCGCGGGCCGGTCGTTCCCGCTGGCGGTGCTGATCGTGTACTCCGCCTCGACGGCGCCGTGCGGGCCCGCTTGATGGGAGGGCTCGGAGATGCGTCACAAGTGCGCGTTCTACGCGTTCGGGTCCCAGTCTGCGAGCTGCTCCATCGGCTCGGTGTCGCCGGTGGTCTCCAGGCCGTCGAGCGGGAGGCGCTCGTAGAAGTAGAGGACCAGCTCGCTCGCTGCGCCTCGCATCGCCATATCGCCCGGCTCGGCGTCGGCGGCGAGGTCGTCGCAGCGGACGCCGTCGGCGTTGAGGGTCAGGCGCCAGGAGCGGCCCTCGGTCGTGTGCAGGTCGATGGTCGCCGGCTTGTACGGCCAGGGGACGGTCGTCGCCGAGACGGTCGTCAGGAACTCGTCGACGCCCTCGACCGCGACGTCCGTCGGCAGTGGCTGTGCGGCCCCCTGGGTGAGCTGGGCGTCGTAGGTGTGGACGGCGATCTCCTGGATCTGGTGCCGGGCCACGGCTCCGCTGGTCTCCGGCGCCTGTGAGCGGCCCCACCAGGTCCAGCAGCCGCGGTCCGGGCCGGCCTCGCGCATCGCGTCGAGCATGAGCTCGGTCGACTCGGCGAGCCAGGCGTCCAGGGCTTCGCGGTCGCGGGGCGCGGTCGGGGCACCCTTCGGGTCCGTCCTCGCCGGGGGCTCAGCGCCCGGGCCCGCCGCGACGATGGCGGCCTGGCGGCGGCGGCCGTCGCCGAGGTGCTGCGCCAGTTCGCGCAGCGTCCAGTCCGGGCAGGTCGGGACCTGGACGTCAAGGTCGGGGGCGGACGCGATCGCGGCGCGGAACGCGGCCGAGCGGTCTTCGATCAGCCGCAGGACCTCGGGGAACTCCAGGATGTTCTGCACGTCGGTTGTGTATCACGGCGCTCCGATCGCCGGGTAGCGAATTTGTCGGACGAACGAGTCGACGGCCGGGCGGAGCGCCGGCGGCGAAGCCGTCCTGAAACTCCGCGCACTGCTCGCCAACGGCGACTTCGACCGCTACTGACCTACCATCTGCGCGATGCGGCACGGCACCACGATGGATGTCGAGGCCAACCACACAGACAGCCATGGCCAGTCGGACATCGGGTTCGGCGTCAGGAGGCTGCTGAACTTCGACCTGCTGCCGAGGATCAAGCGGATCAACAAGGTGAAGCCGTACCGGCCGGTGGCCGGCGAACCGGACGCCTACCCGCAGCTGACCCCGGCACTGACCCGACCGATCCGCTGGGAACTCATCACCCCGCAGTACGAACAGATGATCAAGTACGCGACCGCGATCCGGACCCGCACGGCGTCCACCGAGGCGATCCTGCCGCGCTTCACTCGCAACGCCTCCCATCCCACCTACGCGGCGATGCCGGAGGTCGGCCGCGCGCAGAAGACCATCTTCGTGGCCCGCTACCTGCGCTGCGCGACCTCCAGCGGGAGATCGAGGAGGGCCTGAACGTGATGGAGTCCTCCAACGGCGCGAACTCCGTGATCGCCTACGGAAAGGGCGGGGAGATCGCCTCGAACCGGCGCGACGAGCAGGTGATGTTCGTGCTGTCCCTGCGGTTTCTGCAATCAGCCCTGGTCTACGTGAACACCCTGATGCTTGAGGACATCCTCGGCGAACCGGAGTGGGCTGACCCCCTCACGCCCGCCGACCGGCGCGGCCTGACCCCGCTGTTCCGGTCCCACGTACGCCCGTACGGGGAGGTCAACCTCGACATGGACGCCCGCCTCGACCTTGCCGCGGTCAAACTCCCGGGCCCCCGAGTACCGACGGACGCCGCCGACCTGCAGGCATTTGAGCGTGCGTAGGCGTGGTCGGCCAGACCGGTCTCCAGGAAGTATCGCCGGGCTCGTACACCCGTGTGCGAGACGCCGTGGTCGCAGGGCTGACGCCGCGGCAAGGGCTGCGACCGCCCCGGAGGTGGTTCGCTTCTCAGCGCTTCACTTGGATTCGATCCGCCCCATGGGGGCGACGCTCTCCGACAAAGCCTTCTGCGCTGCGGTCCAGCCGGCGTCCTCGATGCCGAGTGCGTGGCGAAGGTAGGTCCAGGTGACCCGTTGGATCAGGGCCACGCGCTCGGGGTTCTCGTCCGTCGTCTCCCGGACTTCGTAGCCGGCGATTCCGCCGAGGGAGTGCTCCGCCCCGAACAGAGTGAGCAGGCTTTTGCGCCCCGGGCTCAGGTGGTACGGGTCGGCGAGCCACTCCGGCCCTCTGACGGACAGCGGTAGCTCGTCCTTGTCCCCCGCGACCACGAGGGTCGGCGTGGTCATGTGCGCGAAGTCCGGTCCCTTCAACCACGGGAGCTTCTCGGCCGCGAAGGGGGTCAGGTCGGCTCCGCCCCTGCCGGCCGTGGCAAGCAGCACGCCCGCCTTGATCCGCGAGTCGGACAGGTCTTCCGCATTCTTGCTCACCGGATCGAGGACGCGCAGGCCCAGCAGATTGCCCGCCGTCTGGCCGCCGAAGGAGTGTCCGGCCGCGGCGATGCGGCTTCGATCCAGGCGCCCGCTGAGACCGGGAACGGCGACCTCCAGCAGATCAAGCTGGTCAAGGATGCGCTTCATGTCCTGGACGCGGAAGCGCCAGAGCCGCGGTGTGCGGGGATCGTCCAGGGGAAGACCCACGGTCCTGGAGTCGAGATGGGTGGGCTGAATCACCACGAAACCGTGAGTGGCCCAGAAGTCGGCCAGAGGACCGTAGCCGTTCAACGACGACCCGAAACCATGCGAGAAGACGATGATCGGCAGTTCGCTCCCGGTTGTCGGCGCGGAAATTCTTACCTGCAGGCCCTCACCGCGGCCCGGTGCTTCCAGCACTACTGGCTTCACCGAGACGATGGGGGCGGCGGCGGTGATGGCGACGTTCGTGGCTGCCGCGTCTGATGCAGTCATGGGTGGATCTTCCTTCGTATTTCCGCTGGGAATGCTGTCGAACAGGGTGGTCACGGTCTCGTCCTTCGCCTTGGCGGAGGGAGTGAGCCGTCGCGAGATACGCTAAAACCTGACGCTGACGTCAGAGGCAAGAAGTGTGGTCCGGCTCACCTCGGAGAGACATGATGCGTATCGGCGAACTCGCCACCAGGACAGGAGTCAGCGTTCGGGCGCTGCGCTACTACGAGGAACAGAACCTGCTCTCCTCACAACGCAGCCCCAGCGGCCAGCGGCAGTACCCGGACAGCGCGGTCGACCGTGTCCAGCTGATCCAGCAGTTGTACGCCGCCGGGCTGCCGAGCAAGTCGATCGCGGATCTGCTGCCGTGTGTCGTGAATGGTGAGGCCACGCCAGAGCTGCTCGACCGGCTTTCGGCGGAACGGGAACGCATCGACAGCCGGATCGGCGATCTGGTGGACGCCCGGGACAGGCTGGGCACCGTCATGGCCGCCGCCACGGCGAACTGGCGAACAGGCCAACGCTGCCGACTCCCGTAATCAGCATGCCGGGCTCTGCGGCTGGGGACGGAGATGCCCAGCAATCGACCGATCGATGAGCAAGATCGGCAAGTGGCGGCGCGCGACCGGATCGACGCCGGATCATGCCCATAAAACGGTGTCAGAAAGCCGATGTGCTCAAGAACTTGAGGAGCACCCTTTACTGTGCGATCTGGTGGGTGCAGCCACCCCAGGACGACGACGCCGCCGATCTCCTCGCCCCCGTTCCGGCCGTACGGACCGGCGGCCTTGTGGGATACGCACGTGCGTCCACCAAGGGGCAGGTGCTCGACCGGCAGATCCACGCACTCACCGAAGCAGGGTGCACCCGGATCTTCGCCGACAAGAATTCCGGCAAGAACGCCGAACGCGAGAAGCTGTGGAAGGCCCTCGGCTTCCTCCGCGAGGGCGACACCCTCGTCGTCCCGTCGCCGGACCGGCTCGGCCGCTCGATCCAGAACCTCATCACCATCGTGTCCGGCCTCCGGAAGCGCGGCGTCGGCTCCACCTCGCTGCACGAGGCGCTCGACGCGACCACGCCCGGCGGACCCCTGGTCTTCCACGTCTTCGCGGCCCTCGCGGAGTTCATCCGCGAACTCATCGTCCAGGGCACCAACGAGGGCCTGGACGCCGCCCGCGCCCGAGGTGCCCGCCTCGGCCGCCCGCCGGCCATGACCGACGAACAGGTACGTCATGCCCGCGACCTGCTCGCCCGCCCGGAGAACACCGTCACCTCGATCGCCAAGCTCCTCGGCGTCTCCCGCAACACCATCTGCAACTACGTGCCCGAACTGAAGGGCGGCCGTCTCGCGCTCGCCGAGGCGACCAACACGGCAGAACTGCGACCCTCCAGGTCAAAGGACTGATCACCGCCGTTTGCGGCTGGTGACACGGTTCTTACCGGCACACCAAGTACAGAGGGCGATCCGGACGACGCGCCCACGCTGGCACTCGCAGAGTTCCTCGGACCGTGCGTCATCGTCACCCAGGACAGCGTCTTCCACCACTTCGGGTTCGCCATCATCGACTGGATCCCGGTCGTCCAGAGCATGATGCGCGTCGCAGGCCTGGAGGCCACCGCCGCAAACGCGCTGACCGTCATCGACTGGGCACTGCGGCTGTCCGGCGCGGGCGCTCACCGCCTGGTCGTCCTCGCCGGACGCAACCCGCTGCTCGCGGCCGCAGCTGGAGGTGCCGTCCATAGGGGTCGTCGCCCCCGTGGTCCGGCGCGGTCTGGACATGACCGTCGTCATGGACCCGCCGCCGTACCAGACGCCGCACGCCATCGGCTGGTTCGGCACCGGCGCCCGGCCCGGCACCGACGGAGCCGCCCTCTTCGGGGGACACGTCGACACCGAGACGAGGCCGGCCGTGCTCTACGGCCTGAGCGCAGCGCAGTACCCCCCGGCGGACGGATCAGGGTGAACGGCGGCGACGGCTCGGCGGTCACCGAGTTCACCATCGACGACGTGCGGGTCCTCGGCCGGCCCGAGTTCGACCCGAAACAGGCGTACGGACAACGGCACCCCGGCCGCCCCCAGCTGTGCCTGATCACCTTTGGCGGCACCTTCGACCGGGCGCTGGGCGCCTACACCGCCAACGTGGTGGTCTCCGCCTACCTGACGGACACCGGCTGACGGCGTACCCCGTCGGCGGGACGTCCCGCCGACGGGATACGCCGGGGTGGCCGGGGCGCGGATCTCAGGCCGCCGCCCCCATCGCCAGCACCGACGTCTGGCTCCCGAAGGCGAACGACATGGACACCGCGAGATCGAACGAGGTGTCGCGGGCGCCCTCCGCCACGTGGTCGTGGTCGCACTCCGGGTCGGGCGTCGTCAGATTGATGGTCGGCGCCAGCCGCTGGTGATGCAGCATCAAAGCGGTGGAGGCCGCGTTGATGATCCCGGCCAGGCCGAAGGTGTGCCCGTAGATCGGCTTGTTGGAGCTGATCGGGGGCAGCGCCCCGAGGCCGCGGCCGGGATACAGCGCGCGCAGGGCCCGGCTCTCGGCCAGGTCGTTGTAGCGGGTCGCGGTCCCATGGGCGCAGAAGTAGCCCACCTCGTCCGGGCGGCGCCCGGCCTCCTCCAGGGCCTCCACCACCAGGCCGGCGGTGACCTTGCCGGTCAGGTCCATGGTGGTGGGGTGGCCCGCCTCGTTCATCGAGGCGTGGGCGAGGACACGGGCGTACACCCGGGCCCCGCGCCGCAGGGCGGCCGACTCCCGCTCCAGGCACAGCACCACGGAGCCCTCGCCGAGGGCGAACCCCTCGCGGTCGGCGCTGTAGGGGCGCACCGCGCGGGACGGGTCCTCGGACTCCGTGGAGAGCACACCGTTGCCCAGCGCCCGGTAGCAGTGCGCCACCTCGGGCAGGATGGGGAACTCGTGGCCCCCGACCAGGACGGCGTCGCTGCTGCCCGCCCGCAGCTCCCGCAGGGCCAGGCCGATCGCCTGGTGGCCGCCGACGCAGGCGTTGCTGATGGTCGTGACGAGGCCCTGCGCCCCGGTGTGGATGGCGGCCAGGCTCGCCGGGGTACCGGGCAGCCCGCGGAACATGGCGCCCTTGTCGTCGTACGCCGTCGGGTCCTCGCCGCGCAGCACGGGCTGCCACCAGGAGAGCGGGCCGCGCGACGAGGAGAAGATCACGCTGAGCCGCCGGGCATCGACGTCCCCCTGGTCCAGGCCCGCGTCGTCGCGGGCCTGGACGAGCGCGGACATCGCGATCAGGATCTCCCGGCTGTACTTGCGGGCGTGGGAGGGGTCGAGGCCGGGCAGGCGGGCGGTGTGGTCGAAGTCGCGTATCTCGGCCGCCGCGTGCACGGGCAGCCCCTCGGCCGGGCCGTCGAACCGGGTGAGGGCCCCGATCTGGGACCGCCCGGCCGAGACGTGCTGCCAGAATTCCGCGGCCGATCCGGTACCGGGCAGCAGGGTGCCTATCCCGGTGATGACGACGGGGTCGTCGGCAGGTCGGTCAGTCATCGTCGGAAACTCCTTGCCGCGCGGGATCACTGCGTGTCTCCCGCGCCGGACCGGTGGGGGTGGAACGTCCGTAGGTGAGGGCCGCGACGGCGACGGCGACGGCCGCGAGGACGAAGGCGGGCACGGCGGTCGACTCGGGGCCCCAGGTGTTGACGAGGAGCCCGCCGACCGCGCCGCCGATGGCGATGCCCAGGTACAGGGCGGAGCTGTTGAGCGCCACGGTGAAGGGGCCGCTCGCCTCGCTGAGCGAAAGCAGCCGGTGCTGCTGGGGCACGAGGTACATCCACCCCGTGGCGCCCCAGACGAACAGCGCGACGCCCGCCCCGATCAGGGACCCTGACCACAGCGGCAGCAGTGCCAGGTCCACCGCCATGCCGCCGACGGCGAGCAGGAGCACCGCCCGGTTGCCCAGCCGGTCGGTGGCGATCCCGGCGATGGCGTTGCCCGCGACGGCGCCGACGCCGAAGACGAACAGCAGCACCGACAGCGCCCGCCCGCCGTGGGTGGCGTCCTGGAGCACCGGGCCGATGTACGTGTAGACCACGTGCTCGGAGGTGACGGCGAGCAGGGTGACCGACAGGGTGATCAGGACGGCCGGGTTGCCCAGGGCCGAGAGCCGTTCGGCCAGCGGGTGCCTGCCCGCGGGCGCCAGCCTCGGCAGTATCAGGACCCCCAGCAGCGCGACCGCGCCCAGCGCGGCGACCGCCCACAGCGTGGCCCGCCAGCCCGCCAGGCCGCCGATCCAGGTGCCGATCGGCACCCCCAGCGCGGTGGCCATGGTCAGGCCGCCGATGACGATGCCCAGTGCCCGGCCCCTGCGCTCCTCGGGGACCAGGGACGCGGCGGCGGCGGAAGCCTGGGGCGTGTACGAGGCGGCGCCGAGCGCGGCGACGAACCGGCCCGCCGCGACCCATCCGTAGGAGTCGCCCAGTGCGGAGATCACGTTGCCGGCGATGAACACCCCCAGCCCGCAGGCCAGTACGGTCCGGCGGGACAGCGAGCCGGTGATCGTGGCGCTGACCGGGGCGAACAGCGCGTACGTCAGGGAGAACACGGTGATCAGCTGACCGGCGGCACCGGGGGAGACACGGAGGTCGTCCGCGATCTCCGGCAGCACACCGGCGATCACGAACGCGTCCGTGCCGATGGCGAAGGCGCCCACCGCGAGCAGCCAGAGCACGGGTGGGGTGGCGTTTTTCACGGGAATCCTTGAAATCTTGTGGTCAGGTTCGGCCGCGGCCCCGGGGGGGGGGCCCGGGCGGGGGGGGTGGGTTTTGGGGGTGGGGGGTTGGGGGTGTGGTGGTTTGTGGGGTGGGGAGACGCCTGGGCGGCGGTTCTGGATCAGGCAGGGAGGGGTTGGGCGATGGCC
>NZ_JBHXHX010000035.1:42771-48203 GCF_042723915.1 Streptomyces sp. NPDC058335
CACCGGAACGGTGCTCGTGCCGGGGCGACGGCCGTCGGCCGGTGCGATCAGCGGCTGCGGGGAAGACCGGCCGCCGACCACACGGCGTCGAGCGCGTCGACGAACGCCTGGACGTCCTCGGCCGTGTGACGGGAGGTGGGCGTGACGCGCAGCCGCTCGGTGCCCTCGGGCACGGTCGGCGCGTTCACCGGCTGGACGTAGATGCCGTGGTCGCCCAGGAGCAGCGCGCTGACCTCCTTGTTGCGGTGCGGGTCGCCGACGAGCACAGGGACCACGTGGCTGTCCCGTGAGATGACCGGGATGCCCCGCGCGGCCAGTCCCTCCTTCAGCTCCGACGCGCGCGCCCGCAGCAGGTCCCGCTGGGTGGAGTCGCGGCGGACCAGACGCAGCGCGGACAGCGCGCCGGCCACCAGCGGCGCCGGGGCGGACGTGCTGAAGACGAACGGGGCCGCGAAGGTCCGCACGCTGTCGATGACCGAGGCCGGCCCGGCGATGTAGCCACCGGCCCCGCCGAGCCCTTTGCCGAAACCGCCCTGGAAGACGGTGATCCGGTCGCGGACGCCCTGCTCCTCCGCGTAGCCGGAGCCCTCCTCGCCGTAGATGCCGACCGAGTGGATCTCGTCCAGGTAGGTCAGGGCGCCGAACTCCTCGGCGATGTCCACGATCTCCCGGATCGGGGAGAAGTCGCCCTCCATGGAGTACAGGGACTCGAAGGCGACCAGCTTGGGCGCGTCCGGGTCCGTCTCCTCCAGCAGCTTGCACAGGTGGCCCGTGTCGTTGTGGCGGAAGATCCTCTTCTGCGCGCCGCTGTTGCGGACGCCCTGGATGATCGACGCGTGGTTCAGCTCGTCGGAGAAGATCACCAGCCCGGGTATGCGCCGGCCCAGCACCGACAGGGTGGCGTCGTTGGCCGCGAAGCCGGTGCTGAACAGCAGCGCCCGCTCCTTGCCGTAGAGCGAGGCGAGCTCGGCCTCCAGATCCTCATGGAAGGTGCTGGTGCCCGAGATGCTGCGCGCGCCGCCGGTGCCCAGGCCCACGCCGCGCACCGCGTCGGCGACCGCGTTGATGACCGTCGGGTGGTGGCTCAGCGAGAGGTAGTCGTTGGAGCACCAGACGGTGATCTCGCGCGGACCGTCGGCGGCGTGGAGCACGGCCCGCGGGGCCCCCTCGGCGCGGCGCTCCAGATTCAGGTACGTCCGGTAGCGCCCCTGCTCTTTGGCCGACGCGACGTCCTGGGCGAGGTGTAACAGAGCCTGCATGGGTGGTGTTTCCCTTTCTGGCATGGGGGTCAGGCCGCGAGCGGGCCGGTGCGCAGCGCGCCGCGGCGCAGCGCGGGGGAGGGGCGGTAGTGCCCGTCCCGGTGTTCGTCGTCGAGGTTCTCCAGCAGGGCGAGGACCGAGGGCAGCCCGATCCGCTCGCCCCAGGCGACCGGCCCCAGCGGGTAGTTGGTGCCCAGGCGCATGGCGGTGTCGACGTCCGGGGCGCTCGCCAGGCCGTCGGCCACCGCGTCCAGCGCGATGTTGACGAGCATGGCGACGGTGCGGAACACCAGCAGCCCCGGGATGTCGTCCACCGTGCTGACGTCCTTGCCCAGCAGCTGGAACAGGCCCACCGCGGCGTCCCGCGAGGCGTCAGGCGCCCCGCCGCTCACCGCCAGGGCGGTACGGGAGGAGGTGGCGAAGTCCGGGCTCAGGTCGAACAGGACGACCGGACGTTCCGTACGCCGGGCGTGCCGGTCGGCCGTACGCCCGTCGGTCAGACGCAGCAGCGTCCCGTCGGGCAGCTCGAACATCGCGTCCAGCGCGCTGCCGGCGGCGGCCGTCACCCGCTCGACGGGGATCCCGGCCGCGACGAGCACGTCCACGAGTCCTCCGGCGGGCCCGGCGTCACCGTGCAGGCGCACCAGACGCGGCGGCGGTACGGACACCGGGGCGCGGGTGTCGGGAGCGGGCCGGGCGGCGCCGGGCCCGTGGTCGTAGAACCCTCGGCCCGCCTTGCGCCCGAGGTACCCGGCCTCCACCAGCTTGCGCTGGACGAGGGAGGGGGCGAAGCGCGCGTCGTGGTGGAAGGCACTCCACACCCCCCGGGTGACCGCTTCGTTGACGTCGTGGCCGATGAGGTCCATCAGTGCGCAGGGGCCCATGGAGAAGCCGCCCGAGCCCGTGAGGACCGCGTCGATGGTGGCCGGTGACGCCGCCCGCTTTTCCCGGGTGCGCAGCGCCTCCCCGTAGAAGGGGCGTGCCACCCGGTTGACGATGAATCCGGGCAGGTCGGCGGAGAGCACCGGGGTCTTTTGCCAGCGTTCCGCGGTCCTGTGCAGGAAACGGGTGGTGCGCTCGGCCGTGGACGGCGCGGAGACCACTTCGACCAGCGCCATCAGGGGAGCCGGATTGAAGAAGTGCAGTCCCGCGAACCGGGCCGGGTTTGCCAGGCCGGTTGCGAGAGCGGTCACGGATAGGGAAGAAGTGTTGGTGGCGATAACGGCTTCCTCGCCCACATGCTTCTCGATGTCCGCCAGAAGTGCGGACTTGGCCGCCATATCCTCGTGCACGGACTCTATGACGAGGCCGGCCGATGCCGCTTCCGGTAATTCTTCCGAGGTGGTCAGCCGGTCCAGGGCGGCGAGCGCTTCCTCTTTGCCCAGCCGTCCCTTGTCGACCAGCCGGAGGATGCGGCTCTCGATTTCCTCCCGGCCTCGGCGGGAGCTCTCCGCGCGGCGGGTCAGCAGGAGCACCCGGTGGCCGGCGAGGAGCGCGACCTGGGATATCCCGGTTCCCATGGCGCCGGCTCCGACGACGGCCACAAGGTCGTCCGGTTGCTTGTACAACTTCACAGGACTCCTCGGGGAATAGGCTTTCGCGCTGGGGCGTCCGACCTTCTGTGGCAGCACCTTCAGCCAACGTAATGCACCCGCCCGGCCGTGGCCGGGGTGTGCAACATGCCGTTCATGGGAGTTTCATCGAGGGCTGTGCGCTATCTCCGCGAGCAGTGGGAGAAAGGCAACGCCGAACGGCGTCTTCGGCAGAAGAACAGGTTAGCGGGCCGGTATTTTCCATGGCGTGTTCTTTTCGGTGGAATGGCGGTGGGGTGGCCGTCCGGAGGGGCCTGTTCCTCGGGGGGGGGGGGGATCGGCCGGCCGCGAGACGAGCGCGCCGCCGGGGGCCGGATTTCGACGGTCCGCAGGGGCCCGTCGGGATGCCCGGGAACAGCCCGGAGTGTTCTGCGGCGCATCGGGCTCGTGGAGTCACGGGATTCGTGCCCGGCGCGTCGTTCACGTGCCGAGTGCTCCGGCCGGCCTCGTGGCTTTCCGTACGCGTGTGTCAGGACAGATTCGACCGGGCTTGTCCCGGAGGGGCGCCTGGGGGGCGTGGCCTCATCACACAGTGCACCCAGGGGGGAGCGGATGTACGGCAGTTGCACCGGGCGTGCCCGTGCGGGCGCGGCCGCGATGGGCGCGGAGACGGTGGTCGTGCTGGTCGGCGAACGCCCCTGGAATGGTGGCGGCGGATTCGCTGGGCGCGCACCTCACGGCGAGCCGCCGGCGCTGCCCACGGTTGATGTTGTGCGCCTTGTGCGTGGCGATGCCGAGCAGCCAGGGCTTGAGGGAACCACCCTCCGGCTCCACTGTCTCCCGGGTACGCCAGGCGGCGAGGAACGTCTCGGACATGGCCTCCTCGGCCTCCGACCAGCTGCCGGTCAGCCGCAAGGCGTGGTTGTAGACCGCCCGCGCGTACTGGTCGTACAGGTCGGCGAACGCCGCACGGTCCACTGCCCGGATGCGTGCACGCACTGACTCTTCTCGTCCCGTTTGCCTCACACTCGGTACTCTCCGCAGACCGGACCGAGTTCCTGTGGACTTCGCTACACTGCCTCGCCCGCCAGGGGTGTGCGGCTGACGCGCATCTTCGACTGGCCGTGCGGGCGCTCCTCCCAGTCCTCCATCAAGCGCGCGTGCAGGCCGTGCTTGCGCGCCAGGGCGAGGAGGGTCTCGGTGCGGTAGTAGAAGTCCTCGTGCAGCACCTGGTGTTCGGTGCCCTCGGTGCGGTCGAAGGTGAAGTCGAAGAACCCGGTGTCGGTCAGCACGCGGCCGACGTTGGCGAGGCATTCGTCGACGACCTCCAGCGGCGAGTGGGAGAAGACGCTGTGCGCATGGATGACGTCGAAGTGGTCGCTGGGCAGGAAGTCCAGGGTGAGGTCGCCGGTGATGGTCAGGTGCGGCAGCTTGTCCTGGAGGCGGCGCTCGACGAGGGTCTTCTTGGCGGCCATCAGGATGTCGGGAGAGATGTCGATGCCGTAGTAGTTGCCGGTATCCAGGTGGCTGATGAAGCGCCAGCCGCCGCGCAGGTTGCCGCAGCCGATGTCGAGCATGCGGTGTTCGGGGCGCAGCCCGTGCTCGATGAGGTAGTCGAACTGCATCTGCCCGAGCGCCAGCCAGCGTTCGTGGGTCTGACTGCCGACCGCGGCCTCGGGGTTGCGGCGGGTGTCCGAGGCCATCACGGCCCGGTAGTAGCCGACGTGGTCGGGGTGCTTGAGACGCAGCCAGGCATCCCGGCCGGCCCTGCGGAGGTACTGGGTGACACGGCGGGGATGGGTCAGGGCGTAGCGCACCTTGTGGGTGAGCGCGGCTCGGTTGTTGCGCAGTTTCCTGGGCGACTTGGCGTCGACGGGCATGGTGAAGCGACCTCCGTACACGAGGGACCGGGACCCGGACAAAGGCTCGGACAAAGGGGTCGGACGAAGAAGAGAGGGGAGCCCGGTGAGGGGATGAAGGATTGAAGGGTAGGACAGACGTGGTGGTGTCGCGCGGTCAGACGCGGCGGCGCAGCACCAGCACCGTGACGGCCGTGAGCAGGAACGGCGAGGCCCTCGAGGATGGCGGTGTCAGTTCACTGGAAGGTCCAGTAGTCGCCGGCCGGGTTGGCCTGGCAGAAGCGGGCGACATACCCGTGCCGGTCCATGCACACCCTGAGCTGGGTGCCGTACGGGAAGGGGGCAGTTCATGACGTCGTCGCGGCGGCCGGAGGCGGTCATCAGACCGAAGTGGCCGGCGGACCACTTCTCGCCCATGGACCTCCAGTACCCGGCGGGCCAGCAGACCCAGCAATGTGCCGGCCGCCAGGCCGAACAGGGCGGCTGCGGCGACCCGTGGGCCCGAACGAAGTGGGCGGGCCACTGCCTGGCGGCCGCCGCTGCGGCGCTGCCGCGTCTGGGCAGGCGCTGCTGGAGCCGCTCGAAGGCGAGCCGGTCCGCCTCCCAGACCACCGGGTCCCCGTCCGGGCCGGTGTGTCCGGGCAGTCGCGCGGGATCGGCGCCGCGGCGGTATTTGTCCGATGGCTGCGTCCTGGGTATTGCGGGCAATCGACGGACCCGGCATCAGGATGCGCCACGGATGGGCGCGCTGGGATGCTCGGGCGATGGTGATCCGCTTAACG
>NZ_JBHXHX010000036.1:0-44743 GCF_042723915.1 Streptomyces sp. NPDC058335
GGACGAGGCGGAGAAGCCGTTCGACGGGCTTACGTCGCCACGTTCGGCTGGGGCGACTACGTCACTCCTTGATGGGGTTAAACAACAAGCTCAACCGAGATTGGGCAGTTGCCATCGGGGGTGTTGCCCGTTGCCGAATGAGGGCACCTGCCCGGCCGCGCGCGGCCCCGCCGACGCGCGGGACGGGGAAAGCCAGCGCCCGATCCCTCCAAACGCTCCACACGTCCCCCGCCCTTCCCGCCCTTCTTCTTCCAGGCCGGGCCGGTCGTGGTTCTGGGACCCCAACGACTTCTCCCCACCGCCCTACCCCGACATCGCCTGGTGATGGAACCTCCTCGACGCCTCGGCTTGAACAGCAATCACGGCCTGCCCGGTCCGAGCGTCGTCACAGGATGCCCGCTTCTCGGCCGTCAAGAGCCTCTCCGAACTTCTCCTTAGCCTGCCCGCTGAGATCGTCCATTTTGTTATTGGCCTGATCGACCACTCCGTTGAGATCAAGGGGAAGGTCCGCGCCCCCGCATTGGCTGGCCGGGCCGCCAAGGGGGATCCCGGCAAGGTTGCCGTTGCCAGTTCCAGTCCCGTGTGTGGTGCTGCCGCGCGCCTCCGCGCCGTGGTGATTCATGCAGGTGGTCGCGAAAGCGGGCGACAAGAAGTCGCCCACACCGCCCGCCGCTGCGGGGGCCGCTGCCGCGACTCCGGTACCGACAAACGCTGCCGTGACAAAGACGGCGCTTATGACCATGCGAGTGCTCATACCTAGCGAACGATCAACAACCACAGCAGTCACTTGCGAGATAGCCACCCCGGTGGAGGTTAGAAACTCAAAGACGGGGCCTTCGGTCAGGGTGATGGGCGGGATTTCGAACGGGCCGTGGCCGGGCAGATGGTCATGCAGTCGACGACGGCGGAAATGCACTGAGGCATGTGTTCGGCGTAGCGGGCGATGTTGGTGATCAAGCGCGCAGTGCATGAGGATCTGGTCATGGAGCATCCGGCGGTGCGCCTATCTGGCGCGCACCAGCGGGGCGTTGGCCGGGCTGGAAGGCATCCTGGAGCGTGATCCGGGTCATGGGCTGGCGCCGGGCACTGTTGGTGGGCCGCCAGGCCGACGAGCTAAGAGCTAGAGGCGAGCGGTGGACCCTTCGCCGTGCTGTGTTGCAAACCCCCGGTACGGGGGTAGTGGAAGCAGTCGATATGTCGGCAAAGAACGAAAACAGCCGTTGCGCGGTGATGGTCCACACACCCCGGTCGAACACCGCGCGGTGCGCGCATCGTCCTGTTCCACGCGGTTCCGCAGAAGAAGAGGGCGACGTGGTAGCGCGGTGGAACTGCGGTTGTGCGCGGGCGGACACGCCCGGTGCCGTGCTTCCGGCCGGTGAGGACTGACAGTTTCTGTCCGACGCGGCTAGGGCAGTTTTGGGCGGCAGGCATGAAAGGCGCGCATTTCCCAGCCTCCCTCACTGTTGATCGCCAGTCCGGCTGTACGACGGACCGGCCGCCTTGGTCGTCACCGACTTGGAGGACTGTCCATGGGGACCGATCTGCCGGAGGTGAGCGCCCCCTGCGTGCCGGGAGCGTGGCCAGTCCTGGGGCACGCCCCGGCTCTGCTCCGAGATCCACTGCGGTTCTTCGGGTCCTTGGCAGACCACGGTGAGATCGTGCGTGTCCGTCTGGGTCCGGTCCCGGTTTATGCCCTCACTCACCCGGCTCTCGTCGACCGGGTGCTGGTCACCGATGCGCATCTGTACGAGCGCGGGCGGCTGTTCGACAAGCTGTCGGGAATCGTCGGGCACGGTCTGCTGACCAGTTCGGGACCGCCGCACCGCGCCCAGCGCCGCATGGTGCAGCCGCTCTTCCAGCGAGAGCAGATCGCCCGCCACCTGGGGGCGATGCGGGCCGCGGTCACGGAGGTCACTTCCTTGTGGAGGCCCGGGCAGCGTGTCGCGGTCGAGAGCGCCGGCAATGACATCGCCCTGCTCGCGGTCACCAACAGCCTGCTTCCGCCCGGAACCGGCGGGCAGGTGGCGCAGGCGGTGAAGGAGAACCTCCCGGTGCTGATGCGCGCCCTCATCCTGCAGATCGCCCTTCCGGAATGGTGGATGCGTCTTCCCGTCCCCGGCAACCGGCGCGCCGAGCGGGCGGTTGCGAACCTGCGGGGGGCCATCGCCGAAGCCCTCACCCGCCACCGGGCCGCCCCGGCCGGGGGAGGAGACTTCCTGTCGAGCCTGGCGAGCGCACGGGACGCCTCGGGTAAGCCACTGGACGACGAGGCGGTCATCGACCAGGCGCTGGCCCTCCTCGTCGCGGGCGTGGAGACCACCAGGTCCACGCTCGCCTGGGCCTTTCACGAACTGGCCCGACACCCGCACGCCGAACGGCAGGTCCACGACGAGGCCGACGCGACGGCTACGGAGGAGATCAGCGATCCCAAGCAGTTACGCCGGCTCTCCTACACCACGCGGTTTCTGCAGGAGACTCTGCGCCTGCACACCCTCAGCTTCTTCATGCGCCGCACCCTGGAGCCCTGCGACCTCGGCGGGGCACGCCTGGCGGCCGGCGCGGAAGTCGTCCTCAGCCCGCACGCCCTGCACCACGATCCCCGCTGGTACACCGACCCCGAAACCTTCGACACCGACCGCTGGAAGCCCGGCACCCCGACAGTCCTCAAAGGCGCCTATCTCCCCTTCGGCTCGGGCGCACACCGGTGCGTCGGCGAGCACTTCGCCTTCACAGAGATCCTCACCGCCCTCACGATGATCTGCTCACGATGGCGGCTGCGTCACCTTCCCGGCACCCGCGTGCGCGAGATTCCCCGCATCGAGGTGCACCCCAGCACGTTCCACATGCTCCTCGAAGAACGATGACGGCCCGCCACCCCACCGCAGGCCCCGCCTCTGATCGCCAGCACACGCCCACCGGGAGAACCAACACCCATGAACGGCCCCCGCATCGCGGCCTTCCAGCGGATCTACGACGGCATCAACGCAGACGACCTCGACGCCGCCGTCGCCAGCTACGCCCCCGACGTGCACTACGAGGAGACAAGTCTGTACTGGGACCTGCACAGCCGCCAGGAAGTACGGGACAACTTCGGCCCCTGGTTCAGCTACGCGGCTCTATGCGCGGAACTCGTTGACGGCATCGAGACCGAACACAGGGCAGCTGTCCAATGGCGGTTCTCCGGCGAGATCCGCGCCGCGCTGCCCGGCGTGTGGCCGGCCGAAGCCGTCGGCCGTCAGTTCTCCTTCCTCGGCACCACGATGGCCACCTTCAACGAGGAAGGGCTCATCAGTCACGCCGTCGAAGTGTGGAACCTCGCCGAACTCCTCAAACAAGTCGGCTCACTCCCAGCCTGACCCCTGACCCCTGACCCCTGACCCCTGACCCGTGACGGCGACAGGTGACTGCCGCGAAGCCGGCCGGCGTAGGCAGATGTGCAGCAGAAGCGAGGGGCAGGTCGGTGGCTGTGCGCTCCGACGGCGCCGGTATCAACGACGAATGCGACAGCCCACCCAGATCAGCCCGCCCACCCGATGTCACGGACCTCGATCGCTCCGGCGTGCGGCATGAACTGGATCCAGCACCGTCGGCCGAACGCCTCCCGGATCTCCTCCACTGAGCCGACGTCGCGCGCATCGGGCCAGGCCCGCGGATCCATTCGCGCAACTTCCACCAGCGCCATCACCTCCTTCCGGGCCCGGTCGTCCGGCAGCTGCGCCATGACCTCCACCGCGAGCTCCTCCACCACCGCGCCGTACCGCATCCCGCGCACCCCCGGGTGATCGACTCGGGCAGCAGCGTACGAAGGAACCACCGATCGCGTTCCGGCCTGTGGATAACCCGCGTTCGTGCCGCTCAACGGCCCCGGAGACCAGCCTTTCCACGGCGGGGCGCTGGGACGACAAGCCTCCGGGGTCAACCAGCCCCGGAGGCTTGTCCCTTGCTCCGCAGACCCGTTCAACGAACGGGGTCCGACGGCGTCACACCACGGCGGCCTGCTGTGCTTCGCCAGTGCAGCGAGCGGGGAGCGCCGGCCTTTCCCGACTGAACGCAGCTGCTCCCAGTCGACATCGGTCCTCGAGGCGAGCGCGTCGACGGACGCCGTGGTGTAGAGCGCGACGTCGACGGCCCCGGCCCGGGAGGTGACGAAACGGACCTCGATCGATTCGGCGGGCCTGATCCACTTCAGGCGCAGCATCCAGTCGAAGCCGGCCTTGCGGACCCGGAGCCGCTCGGCTGCTTGCTCCGGTCCGAGCGGCGTGTCGGTGGCGACCAGCTCCGCCAGGTCCTCGCGCTTGCAGACCTCCGCGACCTGGCCGGGGTGGACCAGTGAGTCGACTGTAGATGGCGCTTCTATCTGATCACCTACGAATACTCGGACAAGATCCTGCGCGACATTCGGCAGAAGGACAAACCGGAGGGCCTCGCCGACGACCACCACGACTACGAACTCTGGGTCAAGAGTTGGGGCGAGATCCTGAATACGGCGGAGAGGAAGCTGCTGTTCTTCCAGAAGCAGCTGAACTACGAGGCCACCGACGACCGCGTCACGCAGCACCTGCGCGGAAGCTACTCCCGTTTCATCCCGGAGGCCCTCGCTGACCACGGCCAGAACGGCGCGGCAGCGTCCGACAGCAACACGGGCAGTTGAAACAACGAGCACGTTGCGCCCCTGACCTGGGTAGAAGCCCTCACGTCCGGGACTGCGGAGAACGCGTTGCACCATCGGTTTGCAGTGAGGCCAGCCGACAGTACGAGACCCCGAGACGCTCCGTTGCTGAAGGTCAGCGCAGACGCCAGAGGTCGGCTGGAGGAGCAGGCCGCGCACGTCCACGGTCAGGCCCTGCTTACGGCCCGTCGCCGGCAGTGCAGGAGTACGGCGGGACGGGTCCAGTTCGCGATGCGGGACTGGACTCGTGCAGTTCAGGCGGCCACGACAGGTTCGCCGCTCAGTGCGACACCGGCGCGGCGCAGCTCGTCGAGTGCGGTGCGCGTGGTGTCGGCGGCGACGCCGGCGGTGTAGTCGAGCAAGACCCGCACCGTGAAGCCCGCGCGCACTCCGTCCAGTGCAGTGGCCTTCACACAGTGATCGGTCGCGATGCCGACGACATCGAGGTCGGTGACATCGCGGGCCTTCAGCCAGGCGGACAACGTCGTACCGTCCTGGGTGATGCCCTCGAAACCGCTCTTCGAGGCGGAGTGCGCGCCCTTGAAGACGACCTCGTCGACGTGCCCAGAGTCCACGGCGGGCGCGAAGTCCGGATGGAACTCGCCGCCTTCACTGCCGACGACGCAATGCACGGGGAACGAGTCCTGGAAGTCGGGGTTTTCGGAGAAGTGGGCGCCCGGGTCGATGTGGTGGTCACGGGTGGCGACGACGAAGGCGTACTGCCCGTCGGCATGCCCGGCCAGCTCGGCGATGGCGGCGGCCCGGCCCGCGCCGCCCTTCACCGGAATGCTGCCGCCCTCGCAGAAGTCCTTCTGCACATCGACGATGATCAGCGCACGACGCATAGAAAAGCCCTTTCCCTCGGATGAACCGCTCCTGGATGGTCGCCCTTGCGTCAGCTGGCGTGCGCGCCACTCACCGGTCGTTCACTCAAACGTGCGCGGCGCGCACGCTAACCAAGGTGCAGCGCCGTCTCCAACGGGGACCGCGGGGTGCCGTGAGACGGCCGAGTTCGACCGTCGCCGAGACAGGCGGTCGGTACGGAAGCCTGTGAGGACGAGGACTGATCGACGAAGTCCCAGGCGGATACCCAACTCACCGAATTCGTCCACGGTTCCGGAACCGGGCTCCTGATGCCCGACGGGGCGGGGTGAAAACGGTGTGTCCCACGGATTCACCGGATCGTGCAGATAAGCCACCGTTTAACCGTTTCGCCGTTCTTCCTCGCTGATGCTAGGGGTGCGGCCGTCGCCTTCCGGGGGAACGTTGTCTGTCGTTTTGGCATGTCCGGTCGCACGCATCATCCGACCAACAGAGACGAGTCATCGTGCATTTGACTCCGCATGAGCAGGAGCGCTTGCTGATCTATGTCGCGGCCGACGTAGCAGCGAAGCGTCGTGACCGGGGGCTGCTTCTCAACTACCCCGAGGCCATGGCTCTGCTGACGGCTCACGCCCTTGAGGCGGCGCGCGACGGTAAGACGGTCAGCGACGTCATGGACTCGGGCCGGCAGTTGCTCACCCGCGCCGACCTGATGACCGGCGTCCCGGAGATGATCGACGTCGTCCAGGTGGAGGCCACCTTCCCGGACGGCACCAAGCTGGTGACGATCCATGACCCCATCCCGGACGCCGCGGTGAAGGCCGAAGGCCAGGTCCACCCGGGCAAGATCGAGCACCCCAAACCGCAGCGCAAGCCCAATTGCCCGGGCGACCGCGACACCGGCTCGCACTGCTGTTGCGACAAGTGCGAGGACGAGGCGGCCTGGACCGACCCGATCGAGTTCAACGAGAACCTGCAGGACGACAAGACGAAGATCAGGGTCAGGAACACCTCCGACCGTCCCATCCAGGTCGGCTCCCACTACCACTTCGCTGAGGTCAACCCCGGTCTCACGGTGGTGAGGGTCGGCACCCGCACGTCCCCGAGCGACCCGTTCGACTGGAAGGAGCCCTCGAACGGATCACTTCTCAAAGAGTGCGCCGAGGCGAAGGGGCGTCGGCTCAACATCGCCGCCGGCAAGTCCGTGCGATTCGAGCCAGGAGACGAGTGCGTCGTGGAGCTGGTGAAGTTTCAGGGCGAAGCCGCGACCGACACCGACCAGATTCACGGGCTGCGCAAGGGGAAGGTCACGCAATGACAGACCAGCCGGCGTCGGGCCAGGACGGTCCGCATCACAAGAAGAAGCCGAGCAACTGGCTGAAGCGGACGGACTACGCCGCTCTGTACGGGCCCACCACCAGGGACCGCGTCCGCCTGGCCGACACCGACCTCACCGTCGAGATCGAAGCCGACTGGGCCGGCGGGCCGGACCACAGCGGCAACGAGATGGTCTGGGGCGGCGGGAAGATGGCCCGGGAGTCGATGGGCATGTCCCACTTCGACTCGCGTGGCAAGGGCCCGGACGACCCGGAGGACCAGCCCGGCAACCCGGATTACATTCCCGTGGACACCGTCATCACGGGAGCGCTGATCCTCGACTGGTGGGGTGTGGTCAAGGCCGATGTCGGGATCAGGGGCGGCAACATCTGTGCCATCGGCAAGGCGTACAACCCCGAGACGATGAACCCGAGGGACTTCCGGGGGCTCGATGTTGAGCTCACTCGTAAACAGGCGCTGGATGACGTCCCACCGTCGTGGAAACCGGAGAACTTCGTGGTCGGCCCGGGCACCGAGGTCATCTCCGGCAACGGCCGGATCCTCACCGCGGGCGGCGTGGACACCCACGTCCACTTCATCTGTCCCGACGAGATCCACGAAGCCCTGGCCTCGGGCGTGACCACCCTCATCGGTGGCGGCACCGGCCCCGCCGAGGCCAGCGCGTCCACCACCGTGACCCCGGGCGCGTGGCACATCACCCGGCTCTTCGAAGCCCTGGACGAGTTCCCGGTCAACGTCGGCCTGCTTGGCAAGGGCAGCACGATGAACACGGCTGCGCTGCAGGAGCAATTGGAGGCCGGTGTCATCGGCCTCAAGGTGCACGAGGACTGGGGTGCCACGCCCGCGGTGATCGACAAGGCGCTGGAATTCTGCACGAACAACGAAATCCAGGTCGCCCTGCACGCCGACTCGCTCAACGAGGCCGGATTCCTGGAGAGCACCAAGGACGCCATCAATGGCCGTTCCGTTCACATTTTCCACATCGAGGGCGCCGGAGGAGGCCACGCCCCGGACATGATCGAGCTGGCCAAGGAGCCGAACGTCCTGCCCGCCTCGACCAACCCCACCCGGCCCTTGACGGTGAACACCGTCAAGGAGCACATCGACATGCTGATGGTGGCCCACCACCTCAACCCGGACATTCCGGAGGACATGGCCTTCGCGGATTCCCGCATCCGGCCGTCCACGATGGCGGCGGAGGACCTGCTCCACGACATGGGCGTCATCTCGATGATGTCCTCGGACGCCCAGGCGATGGGGCGCATCGGCGAGATGATCATGCGCACCTGGCAGACCGCGCACGTCATGAAGGGCCGCTACGGCACACTGCCCGAAGACCGGGCGTACGCGGAGATCCGAACGATCGCAGTCGATATCGATCCCGAGAACACCAAAGACCGGGCCAAAGTACCGAATCAGGGTGAAGGGGAGCATTCGTTCCAGGAGGATCCGGAGGTGCGGCTGCCGAACGACAACTACCGGGCGCGCAGGTACATCGCCAAGTACACGATCAACCCGGCGATCGCGCACGGCATCGCTACGCACGTGGGCTCCGTGGAGCCGGAGAAAATGGCAGACCTTGTGCTGTGGGAGCCGAAGTTCTTCGGCGTCAAGCCGCACAGGATCCTCAAGGGCGGCCAGATCGCCTACGCGCAGACCGGCGACGCCAATGGGTCGATCACGACACCGCAGCCCTACCTGCCGCGGCCGGTCTGGGGCTCTACCGGGCACGCCCCGGGAAGCAACTCGGTGAACTTCGCCGCTTCGAAGCAGGTCGACAAGTTGAACCTGCGATTCGGCACCACCCAGAGCAGCGGGGATACTGCGGCCGCCAAAAATGCTGCGAAGGCTCTGGCCGATGCGGCCGATGCAGCTGAAGAGGCCCTTGAGGCCGCTATGGCCAGGGCGGAGAATGCGGCCCAAGCGGCCCTTGAGTCAACTCAGTCCGCTGAGGCCGATGACGCCGAAGCGGCCGATAAGGACCTCAAGGCCGCTGAGGCCGTCAAGGCCCTTGAGGCCGCCCAGAAGGCTAAGGCCGCCGCGGATGCTCTGGCCGATGTGGCCAAGAAAGCCGCTCGGGCCGCTCAAGAGGCTCAGGACGCTCAGGGGGCGGTGGGAACGGTCGGTCTCAACAAGAAGTTCGTCGCGATCACGGACACCCGGGACATCAAGAAGAAGGACATGCTGCTGAACAACAAGGTGGCCAAGGCCAAGGCGGTTGACCCGGATAAGGGGGTTGACCTCGAAGTCGACCACAACACCTTCGAGGTCACCATCGGCGGCGCGACGACGGGGGACTCCCGCACCGAAATCAACGGTGTGACCGTGCCGCGCGCCTATGTCAGCGAACTGCCCATGGCGCAGCGGTACTTCCTCTTCTGATCCGGTGCCCGCCCGGCCTTGGGCGCCACCGCGCCACGGCCGGGCCCCGGGCGGGCGCGATGTGCCCGCCCGGAGGCCACCGCCTCACCCTCCGACCCTGTGAAAGGCAGCCGCTCGCCCATGAGCCGCGCAGCCCTGCTCCTCCTGGCCGACGGCCGCTTCCCCGCCGGTGGGCACGCCCATTCCGGCGGCGTCGAGGCCGCGGTCGCCCACAAAGCCGTACACGACACCGACAGCCTGGAGGCGTTCTGCCGCGGGCGTCTGCACACCACCGGCCTGACGACGGCCAGCCTCGCAGCCGCAGCTGCCGCCGGGCTTGACCCGCTGCTGCTGGATGACGCCGCCGACGCGCGCACCCCCGTCCCAGCACTTCGTGCCGTCGCCCGCAGGCTCGGCCGGCAGATGCTGCGCGCGGCCCGTGCCACCTTCCCCTCGGCCGCACTCGAAGAGCTGGCCGCCGCGCGTCCCCAGGGCGCTCACCAGCCCATCGTGCTGGGCCTCGCCGCACGCGCCGCCGGGCTCGCCCCGGTGGACGCCGCCCATGCCGCCGCGTACGAGAACATCAGCGGCCCGGCCACCGCAGCGGTGCGCCTGCTGAGCCTCGACCCGCTCAACGCCTCGGGGCTGTTGGCCCGCCTCGGCCCCGAGACGGACGACGTCGCCCAAGCCGCGGCCGAAGCCGCGACCCGCGCCCTGACCGAGGGCCTCGACGCCCTGCCGTCGGCCTCCTCACCCCTGCTGGACATCACCGGGGAGCAGCACGCCGCCTGGACCGTCCGTCTCTTCGCCTCCTGAACCCCTAACCCCCCAATGCGCAACGGAGTTGACATGCACCTCGACCACTCTGAGACGTTCCCCCAGCGGCACACGCACAGGGCCGATCCGCTCCGCCCCGACGGCAGCCGTCGCGCCCTCCGCGTCGGCCTGGGCGGCCCCGTCGGCTCCGGCAAGACGGCCACCGTCGCCGCGCTCTGCCGCACCCTGCGCGACCAGTGGCAGATTGCCGCCGTCACCAACGACATCTACACCCGCGAGGACGCCGAGTACCTGCGCCGCGAAGCCGTCCTACCGGCCGAGCGCATCACCGCCGTCGAGACCGGCGCCTGCCCGCACACCGCGATCCGCGACGACATCTCCGCCAACCTGGAAGCCGTCGAGCATCTGGAAGAAACCCTCCACCCCCTCGACCTCGTGCTCGTCGAGTCCGGTGGCGACAACCTGACCGCCACCTTCTCCAAAGGCCTCGTCGACGTACAGATCTTCATCATCGACGTGTCCAGCGGCGATGACATCCCCCGCAAGGGCGGCCCCGGCATTACCACCGCCGACCTCCTCATCATCAACAAGACGGACCTAGCTCCGTACGTCGGTGCCGACCTGGACACCATGGCCACCGACGCGAAGCGACAGCGCGGCGACCTTCCCGTCATCTTCACCAGCCTCACCTCCGACGACGGCATCCGCGACGTCGCCGACTGGGTCACCGGCCACCTCACCCAGTGGCGCGCCGGGGCAGCCGTATGAGCCCACCCACCCAACTCGCCGCTCCCCAGGCCACATCCAACCGCTACGTTCCCTCAGCCGACGCCCAGGAGCCGGCCGGACACCCGCACGGTGTACGTGCCACGGCCCGGATCCGCGCCGCGCACAACGGACGCGTCACCACCCTCCCGCAGATGCGCAGCGACGGCCCGTTCTACCTGCGGCGCATGCGCACCGACGGCAGCGCCGCCACGGTGGGGATCATTGGCGCGATGAGCGCCCCGCTCGGAGGCGACCGGCTCACCCTCGACATCACCGCCGAGGACCGGGCCGAGCTGAAGGTCATCACGGCTGCCGCCACGCTCGCCCTGCGCGGCCCCACCACCGACGCGGCGACCTACGACGTGCGGCTCACCGCCGGGGAACACGCCCATCTGCGCTGGCTGCCGCAGCCCCTGATCAGCGCCGCCGGCAGTAACCTGCGACAGACGTACACCGTCGACCTCGCCGCCACCGCACGGTTGGTACTGCGGGAAGAGCAGTACCTGGGCCGGGCCGACGAGGAACCGGGCCACCTCGTCAGCCGCATCCTGGTCCACCGTGCCGGGCGTCCACTGCTCGACCAGCGCACGGCATACGGGGCCCCAGAACCCGGCTGGGACGGACCGGCCGTCCTGAACGGGCACCGCGCCGTCGGCCAGCTCCTGGTCGTGGACCCGCGCCTCGACGTCCGACGAGACCCCGTACTGCTCGGCGACGGCACCAAGGACGGGTGCGCCGTCCTCGCACCGCTGGCGGGCGGCCCGGCACTGCTCGCCACCGCCGTCGCACCCACCACCTCGACGCTGCGGGAACTGCTCGACGAGGCGTACGCACTCGCCCTCGCCCGCTAGCGCGGACGGGCTGCCGCCCCCGACTTCGCTGATCCGGCACAGCCGCTCACGTCTCGAACAGGCCCGGTCAATCTGCGCCGTGATGAAGTCCATGGCTCCGCCGCTGTCCGCGAACGTGCTGGATTGGTGGCGTCCCGTACGCAGCTCCCAGGGGAGGGACCATGGGCGAGGTCGCCACGGCGGTGTCTGAGGAAGCGTTCTCCGCACTTGCCGAGAACTTGAGCCACACCCTTGAGACCCGCGCACTGCTGTGCGTCATCGCGCCGGAGGACGTCCAGGGTGAGGCCGTGGTGGAGGCCGCTCTCGGCCGCTGTGAAGGGGCGGACTCCGTCTTGGTCACGACCGCGGCACCGGGCAACCTGGCGGCGCTTCTGGACGCCTTCTCAGTTCCAGGAGTTGCTGATCTTGTGTAACAGGAGTTCCACGGACGCGTCCGGGTTGGGTACCGCCCGAGGCCTGGCCGAATTCGACGGCTAGCCTGACCGGGCTCGAGACGTCCGAGCGGGCGTCGGCGACATCCGGGCGAAAACGGGGAAACGGGGAACAGACATGGGCAGACGTGACGAGCACGCGGTGTCACGCAGGCAGGCGCTCAGGCTGGCCGGGACGGGGATCGGGCTGGCCGTACTGGGGGCAGGGGCATGGGGGTGCAGCCCTGAGGAGGAATCGGGCGCGTCGGGCGGCGGCACAACTGCCGGTGGAGGCCGGGGCGGTGACACCGACAAGGGTGGTGGCACCTTCACCACGCCGCCCCCGGGTACCGCGCCCAAGCCGCTGTGGCAGCAGGAGACAGGCAACGACAACCTGGCCGGGATCCACGCGCTCGCGGTCATCGGGGACACGGTCGTGGTGTCGGGTGACCCGCTGGCCGGGCGTGACGTCGTCAGCGGCAAGGAGAAGTGGTCACGGTCTGGCGTCACCATTCCCGGCGCCAAGCTGATCACCGGCGGCGGGACGCTCTATCTCGCCAGCGCCGAGTACGACGGCGACGTCGTGGGCCTGGATCCGGCCACGGGCAAGGAGACCTGGCGCAGCCGCCTGGGCAAGGAGTACGAGCAGCCGCGCCCCATCGCGGCCGACGACCGACACGTCTACGTCCTCGCCGGGATCCTGGAGGAGGACCTCTCGTCGCCGACCAACGTGATCGCCGCGATCGACACCACCTCCGGCAAGATCTCCTGGCGTGAGCAGCGTGACAAGGGAACCGAGGAGTTCGGCATCACCGCCGCGGTCGTCGGCGGGCGTCTCGCGTACACCGACTACCGGAAGAACGTGACCGTACGGGACGCGGCGACGGGCCGGCAGCTCTGGACGAAGAAGATCGGCAGGTCCAACTACTACCGCTTCGCCGTGCACGAGAACCTGGTGATCGTGCCGGACGGGGAGCGGCTGCGGGCGTTCGAGCTGGCCGCGGGCACGGAGCGCTGGTCGCTGGCGAATGAAGAGTTCACCTGGTTCAACGATCCGCAGGTTCTGGACGGGGTCCTCTACGCCTCCGACGGCGCGTACGGCATGTGGGCGGTGGACCCCGGTACGGGCAAGCAGATCTGGCACAACGAGGATCTGGTGGGCTCGGCTGCGCAGGCGTGGCAGTTCGCCAAGGTGGGCGGCACGTTGTACGGCGCGACCGAGCACGACAAGAACGGCGGCGTGCACGCCTTCGACACGGCGACCGGGAAGCTGCGCTGGACGTACAACGACAACACCGGTGACAGCGAGAAGTGGTACGTGGTCGCGGCGGGCAAGCGGCTGGCCGTGATGCACGCCGAGCGGCTGTACGCGCTGCCGGCAGTTTGAGCCGACGGGGCAGCGGACAGAAGCGGCGGCGGGAGCCTGTAGTGCGACACCGACCCCGCCCTGGTCGCCATCACCCCCGAAGGCGTCAGCTGCGCCCCGGCCCCCGGACCAGACAGCCGGCGCGTGGGAGATACCCCGCATCCCGTTGAGCTACGACCGGGCCGTCCTCGCCGGTGCGGTGGTGCGGGAGAAGCACGGTGGCTCGATGGAGAACAGCCCGCGCGCCAGCGGTGGCGGAGCCTGGTCAGCGCCAGGCGAGGTCACCTGCGCGCCACCCGATGAAGCACTGCGGGACCCGCCATTTCCGGTGGGGCCCGCAGACGTCTGCTGCTGTGATCAGGGGGCGAGGTCCAGTACGCGGACCGGTTCACCTGCCCACCGGTGCGGGGCAGTGGTCGCGATGATCGTGCCGTCCGTACGGTCCGGGGTCGGCTGCGCCGCGTGCTGGCTGTGCGCCGTGGCCCAGGTCTCCTGCCGCGCGACGGCCAGGGCAGCAGCCAGGTCCAGATCGAGGACGGTGATTCCCGGCAGGGAAGCCAGATGCTCGGCCGTGCCAGGCTGGGCGCGATCGGCTTCCACCAACGCGCACGCCGGGGCGTACAGGAACCAGCCCGATTCGGCATGGGCGCGGTGGATCAGACGGGAAGCAAGGAAGTTGCCCTGGCCGGCTGCGGTCATCGCGGTGTCGTCCAGGACGATATGCACAGCGTCGCTCACCGGCTGGTCACCTGGGCCAGGCGCCGGTCCAGCTCGCTGTCCAGGTCCTGCTCCTCGACAGCGGTCGGCGCGTAGCCGTTCCACTCCTTCGACGCGGCCAGGGCCTTCTCTGCCCGCTCGGCACGCCCGGCCGGAGTCAGCAGCGTCTCAGCGAGACGGGCGAGATACGCGCGCAGCGACAAGCCCTCAGCGGCAGCTATAGCGGCCAGCCGGTCCTTGGCTTTCCTCCCGTGGGGAGGCGGGGGAGGGACGGCGCGGCCCCGCCCAGGTGACAGCACGCGGGCGGGGTCAGAGGTGGGGCCTCCACGGGAACCGGGCGGCCAGGGGCCGGCACGCGAACCGGCGCTCTCCTCAGTTGGCAGTGCGGCGTTCGTCGTCCAGGTGAGCCATGGTGTAGCCGCGTTCGTCGGGATGACGGGCCAAGCGTGCCATCACCCATGCCGTTCGGGCGTCCATCCCTTCGCCGAAGTCGGCGGCCAGGCGCCGCGCCTGCCACGTCGTGCGCGGAGCGAGCACCCACCGCACGAGCGGGAACCGGACCCGGCTGGTGCCGGCAGTCGTCCGTCCTGCCCCATCAGAGGAAGGCTCGGAGGGGAGATCACGGGTGCTCGGGTCGACCACGACCACGAGTCTGGCGACGGCCACATCACCACGACGGATATCGGGCCGTAGGTCACCGAAACGGGCGGCCTCGCCCCCGAGCGTTGACGCCTGCTGGGCCTAGCGGCAAGAGCTGAAGGCCGAGCAAGGAGTCGACTTCGTGGATCGCGCCCCGCTCGGGCACGGGCGCGCCGTACGGTCATTCCACGCATGGCGACCGGGCAGTGACGCCGGGTCAGGCAGGGGAAGGATCTCAGGATGGTCAATGCCCGTACGTACCCGCTGTGGCGGGATCTTGCGATGAGCGAGGACCTCCCCAAGGAGCCCTCAAGACGGTGATTGAGGCCCTGTGCGCCCCGGCGATCAGCCCTCACGGCATCGGCCCCCAGGCCGACCGGTGGCGGGAGGAAGCCCTCGAAGCTGGCCTGCCCGCGCTGCTGGCCCGGACCTCTGCCAAGCGGCTGCGGAACCGGCTTCTGGTGCAGGCCGACGAGAAGATGCCGGCCGCCCTGGCGGCAGACGGCACGGTGACCACCGCTGACCTGCCCGCCATCCTGTGCACCCGCCGGGTCTGGGCCGGACTGGTCGCCGGTCTCGCACGACACCCCGACCAGGTCGAGGCGGCGATCGCTCTCCTGCCCCGCCTCCCCGGTCAGGAGGTGGAGCGGTCGTCCGGGACTGGGATCTGGACCGCTACACCCGCACAGATGGTACCGAGCCGCCCCCGCCCCTGCCGCAGGCACTGTTCGACGCCGTCCTGGAAGCCTGCCTCACTCGGCTCGCCGCGTACCTGCACCACCCGGAGCCCGAAGAGGGCTGGGAGGCCGTATCGGCGTTCTCGAAGGACTGGTCGCTGGAACTGGGCGACAACAGTGCCTGGGCGATGCCGGCCAGGTGTCCCGAACGGTGGGCGGAGCTCGCCGCACACCCCACGTTTGGCCACCGGATGGGGTGCTGCTTCTTCGGCGATGCCGCGGGCGGCGGCCGTCGGGTCTCGAGGGCCTGGTCGTGGTGGGGGTAGGCGGCGTTGTTCTCGCCGAGGGCGTCGTCGGCCAGGGTCCGGGCGGCTTTGGTGCCGACCCGGGTCTCGGCGGCGGGATCGGTGGTGGGCGTTGGTGCTGTGGGCGGGGTGGTCCGCTACGGCCGGTGGCCTCCTGGCCCATCCGGCCAGTGTGTCGGGCGTGTCTGGAGTCAGCCGCCGCTTGTTGCGGTGTCCGGTCTCGGGTTCCCAGTTGCGTAGGGGCGAACGTTCTCAGTTGACGGCGCGTGTTCCTGGGTGGGCTCCGCCGGGTCCACAAGATCGTCTCTGCTGCAGGCGGTGTGACGGCCTGCCGAGCGCGGGGTTCAGGGTTGCCGTGTGCGGGCGAGGGGGGTGCCAGGGGCGTCGTCCTGTGTGGCGGTCGGGTGCAGGCACCCGGTGCTGTCTGGGGTGACGAACCCGTAGATGTACTCACGGATTCTGTCCTCGGTTCGGGCGGCCAGGCAGGTGGAGCCGAACTCTTGGACGAGTGCGAGAAGGTGTGGCGACCGAAGGTCGCGTTCGCCCCAGAAACGGGGGTGATCAGTCAGGGCCTGATGGAAGTCGGCCACCCCGGCCGTTGCGATGTGTATCCCCATGGTGGCGATCATGGCGGGAGCCTTGGCCGTTTCAGGCGAAGGTCCGCACGCAGACGTCGAGCCGTGGCCGCCGGGCACGGCGAACTCGCGGCCCGAACAGGAGGCTGCCGTCCCGGTTGTCGTCTTCAGTGAGTGGTTGCGACGTACTGGTCCGACGACAACGCGAATACCCGTACTGGCCGGCCGCAGGTGGGATTGACGGTTTCGCGGACCGGATGCATTCCCAGTTTGGTGATGATCCGTTCGGAGGCGTCGTTGCCTGTTTGAGTGATGCTGACGATCTGCTCCAGCCCTCGCTCTTGGAATCCGAACCGTACGGCGGCCGCAGCGGCCTCGGTGGCCAGGCCCTGTCCCCAGTGGGAACGTCCCAGGCGCCAGCCGACCTCGACCGCCGGCAGTACCTCCGGCAGGAAGTGGGGCACCGAGAGGCCGGTGAACCCGGCCAGCTCGCCTGTGGAGCGGATCTCCACGGCGAACAGGCCGAAGCCGCGTGACTCCCACTCGCTCTCCCATGCCCGGATCCCGTCGCGGGTCTGCTGTTCGTCACGGACGCTGCCGTCACGGATCCACCGCATGACCTCGGGGTCGGCATGAACGGCAGCCATGGGCGCAACGTCTTCCTCGCGCCAGCGGCGCAGGATCAGACGGGGAGTCTCGAGCATGACCATCCGACCATTGTTGATCACAAAGCTCCGTTGTGTCGGGGGTTGGTGCCGGGCGGGGGTTGACGGGGTGTGGGGAGTGTTGAGGGATGGGGGTTGAGTTGCTGAAAGTGCCAGGAGTTGTACTGCATGCGCGAGGACATGGCCCAGGCGGTGTCGGCGACGGCGCTGAGGATCCCCCGAAGTGCCGGCCGGCATCCGGCAGGGGCACGACACAGCAGAAGTAGTGGGTGAGGTCCCACGCGCAGATCTGCTCCCACTGCTCGTCCCGCATTGCCGCGATCAACGCGGGCAGGGAGCGCATTCCACGGCTCATGGCGAAATCGGCGCGCAACGCGGAGGCGACCGCGGCGACCGTGCGATGTACCAGTGACTCCAGGCCGGTGCCGTAGCCGGAGTGTGGCTTGGCCAACCAGGCAGGGTCGCCGATGACCTCCTCGCCGAGCTCGGCCAGGGTGGTGCCGGTCAGCGGCAATCGGGCTCGCAGGTCCCGGCAGACTGCCGCCTCCGCCTCCAGAGCGGGTCCGGCGACGGACCCGGCGACTCGCTCGATCTTGTGCATCAGCGCGCCGTGGATCTCCCGGTAGAGCTGGGCGCTCCTGCCGACCTCGGCCCGTCGCTGGCGCAGGCCTTCGGCCAGGGCGGCAAGGTCTGCCACACGGTGGGAGGCGGCGGGCGCGATGCCGGCAACAGGCAGGATCTCGTTGTAGCCGCGGCGGATGCGTTCGAGCATGAACGCCACGTGGTCGGTGGTGATCTGCGTGCCGTTCGCCTCCTCCACACGGCCGAAGCCGGACGAGGCGGTCAGCAGTGACAAGCACACCACGAGCTGCACGTCGCTGTCGGACCACAGCTCCAGCGGCACCCCGCTCAGGCTGCTGAGGGTGCAGTCGGGGTGTCCGGGCCACAGGGTCTTGCCGGTGATCGTGTTCTGGTCGCGGAAGTTCGTGTACTGGCTGTTCTCCTGGTACAGCACGAACGGCGCGGTGCGCTGTGCCGCTTCCTTGGCCTGCTCCAGCAGCTCGTCGCGACCCTCGCCACCCTGACCGGCCAGCCACCGAGGGCAGTCGGCGACGGACTCGGCCTGGCGCTCGACGGCACGCGACAGTTCCTGCTGGTGGAGGTGCAGGACCCGCTGCGACCAGGGCACGCGTAGGACGCCGCCGGCCAGGCGATCGCGGTCGAGGGGCGGTTGGGAGGGACCGCGCAGCACGATGCGGCCGCTGGTGCTCAGGGCTGTCTCGCCGGGGAAGGCCGGTTCCTCCTCCCCTTCGCCGTCCCCGCCCGGCGCGGCCGGACCGCAGGCGGCCGGCTGTCCCTCCTCTCGCGCCAGGTCAGGCCGAAGAGCGCCTTGAGAGCGGCCTCGTCGCCGTGGCTCGTCGGTCTCGACCAGGGCCGCAGCGCCGCTTGAGCGGCGCTCGAACCGCGCATCAGCACTGCGCCGGACGACCGCAGCGGCGCACCGAGGGGCGTCGGGCCGCACCGCGGTACCTGCCCCGCACCATGACTCACGACCTGTCGAGAGGCCGCCGAGCGGCTGCCCGCGGGACAGCCACAACGGTGTCGTCCTCCGGGGTGGGACGATGCCCCCGTTCGGTGACGGGCCACCGGTGCACAGCCTCGGACCGTCCTCGTCCGTCCGGCCCCGCCCGACGCTCCCACCGCAGTACGGCCGCATCAAGGCACCGCAGTCACGTCGTACTCATGCCGCGTACAGGTCGAACGTCGAGGTCCGCCGAGGTCCGGCGATGACGTCGAGCCGGGGGTCCACCGCGAGCATCGCCTGGTGCATACGCTGCAGTTGCGGTGAGGGCTCCACCCCGAGCTCAGTGATCAGCCGCTGCCGCAGCCGGCGGTAGACGTCGAGCGCAGAGGCCTGCCGCCCCGGCCGGTAGAGGGCCACCATCGCCTGCGAGTGCAGCCCTTCGTTGCGGGGGTGACGTGTGATCAGATCGGCCAGCTCGGCGATCAGCTCGACGTGCCGGCCCAGCCTCAGTTCGGCGTCGATCCGCCTCTCGCGGGCGACCTGGCGGCCCTCTTCCAGCCGCATCACCTCTATCTGCAGGATCGGTCCGGCATGCACGTCGACGAGTGCAGCGCCTTCCCACATCCCCAGTGCTTTGCTCAGGCAATGGGCCGCGCGCGCAGTCGACCTGCCGGATGGTGTGAGCGGGCGGTGGGGTGGCAGTGGGTGGGCGTCAGCGGGACCGGGGTGGTGATGTTCTGGCAGGAGGTGTGGGGCGGGGCGGTGGCCGCTGTCATGAGGACCAAGCGGCTGGTGTGGCTGGCAGGTTGGTTGCTGGCTGTCATGGCTTTCGCTCTTCCTACCGGAAGGGCTGGCTGGGCAGGGTGGGCTGGGCCGTATGACGGTTCAGGGGGTCTCGGCGGGTGGGGCCGGGATCGGCTGGTGCTGTGCCGGCCGGGGGCGCGTCGTTGGCGCGGGGTGTGGTGGTACGGCGGCTTCTCGCGGTGGATGGGGAGGGGACGCTGCGGCGGTTGCATGTGCGGATCGCGGCGGAGCGTCCCCGCTCGAGCGGAGCCGAGAGTGGGGAGGTCGGCGACAGCGAGTCGAGCGGCAGCGTCCCCGACAGACCCCTGCCGGCCATGAAGATCGTCGGCCTGGACCACGTCATCGACACGTACCCCACGCTGGAAGCCGCCCTCCGGACGTAAGCGGGCCTGTCGGCCTTCACACGCCGGGCCGGCTGGTGCGAGCCCGGCCGGCGACGGCTTGGACAGCCCCGCCCCAGTCAACCCACCGAGGCGCCCGGACCGTGCCATTCGCAGAACAGAACGGTGGCGTCGTCCTCCAGCCGTCCCTGGTGGTAGTCCATGACGGCGTGCATAAGACGGCGCAGCGTCTCGTCGACAGGCAACTCGTCGGCGTGGTGGCGGATGATGAAGTCGGTGAAGCGCTCCACGCCGAATTCACGGCCGTCTCTGTCGCGGGCTTCGGTGATGCCGTCGGTGAACAGCAGCAGCCGGTCGCCTGGCTCCAGCTGCTCGGTGCACTGTTCGACCGGCAGGTTGAACCCGCTGCCCATCGGCCCGGCCGGCGGGCAGCGCAGCGTGCTGGCCCAGCGGCCGCCGCGGATCAGTACCGGCAGCAGGTGGCCCCGGTTGACCCAGCTGAACTTGCCGGTGTTCAGCTCAAGGTCGGCGAGGATGCCCGTGGCGTAGCGGCTGTGCCCGAACTGCTCGATCAGGGTGTTCTCGATGGCTGCGCTGGCTTCGGGGATGGTTGCGCCGGCGCGGCGGTGGCTGCGGCAGGTGGCCATCGACAGGGCCGCGGTCAGGCCGGCGGAAGTGTCGTGGCCCATCGCGTCGAAGACCGCCAGGTGCAGGACGTCATCGGCCACCGCGTACTCGAAGGCGTCCCCGGCCACCTGGTAGGCCGGTTCCATGAAGGCGCTGATGGTGACCCGATGGTCGGAGAAGGTCCGCGGCGGCATCAGCGCCCACTGCAGCTCCGCCGGCACTCCCATCGGCCGGGTGCGGATCAGCCGGGCGTGGGAGTCGCTGTGGGCCCGCTTGGAGACCAGCAGCAATCCGGCCATCGACGCCAGCGCCCGCACCACGTCCTCATCGGGCTTGCCCCCGTCGCCGGGAGGGGGCTCGACCTGCAGGACCCCCAGCCGCTGGGTGCCGTCCCGCACCGGCACCCAGCACGCCCCTCCGCGCGGCGACACCACGATCTCTGTGAGCTGGTAGGCGCGGCCCGGCAAAGTGCCCTCGATCCGAAACTCCTCGCCACCTTCGCCGGCGCTCAAGCCGATGCCGGTGACCTCGCGCAGCACATCCTCCTGAAGATCCGCCACGAACAGCCGCGCTCCACCCGCACCGGCCTCCTTCGCCGCGGTGTCGAGCAGACAGCGCAACTGCTCGAAGGGCGCCGTGTGACTGGCCTCCAGCAGCCCGGCCAGCGCACGCGCCAAGCCCTGCGCCGTCATACCCGCCTCCGCAGCCCAGGAACCGGCCCGCCGACATCCCACTCTTCCGCCATGACCTACCCCCCTACAAGCGCAAGACCACAAGGGCCCGCGAACCGATGAACACATGCCACCGGGAACCACGGACTCAGCCCGAAGGAGCGACCACCGGCGCGACCAGCCCACCCTGACCCCTCGGCGGGGGCAGACATGACGACGGTCTCCACCACTCTCCCACCCTGGCCTCGGTCAGCCCGCATAGCCCCGTGACTGTTCACGGCCCCGCCCGCTTCACGCTCGGCCCACACCTGGACCTTGCCGGTCCGACAGGTGCTCCCCTGAGCTTCGTCTCACCTGTGGCGGCTCACTGCCGACGCCGACTCCCAGAGCAGTCGACGGCTGATCGGTGATGTACGGTGATATGCGGTGATGTGCTCCGGTATCGACCTCGTGGCCGATGACGGGCCCGATGATCCGGACGAAGTGATCGCTCTGGCGATCGCGGGAGTGATCCGGCAGGAGGGGTTCCGTCATGCCCGCATCTACGGCGGCCCGTCGCGCGTACGGTGGCGGTACGACCCGCCGCCGGGAGGATCAGCCGATGAGCGCGGAGCCCGACCACCCACCCGTCCCGCCCTACGCTCCCGCCCCGGGAGCTCCGGCCGAACTCCTCGCCCAGCTGCGCGCCGACCGGCGTGCGGAGCAGTGGGTGCCGGCCTCCGAGCAGGAGTGGGCGACGGCCGTGGAGTTCCCTGTCAGGTCAGTGTGTTCAGATTCCGCGCGGTGACCGCCGAAGGGCTCCAGGCCGGGAGGTCGTCCCCCCGATCCGTGACCAGATCGAGCAGCTTGTCTGATGCACATCTTTGGGCCCCACCGCACCAAGTTTTTCGGGGACCGAGGATGTACCAAGTTGATCTGGCTCCACCGGTATGACACGGCAGTTCAGGTGAAGGCCCGGCTGGCCTGTGCACCGACGACCTTGACGAGCTGATTTCCCAGCGCATCGCCGAGGGCCGCACGATCACGGTGATGCCCAGCCGACAGGTCCCGTCATCGCGTGCGGCCGAACCGCCGGTTCGAGCAGCGACAATGTCCGGTGCTGCGCATCCAGGCCGACGCGGATGCCGACCGGCATCGGCAGATTCGGGCCGGCATGTCCGAACTCTACGTTTGCCAGGACCGGGATATCACGGCCGCCGAGGACGTCGAGGACTATCTCGGGGAGGGTCGGGGACGCATCGGGCGCGCCCGACCCGAGTCCGTCGATAGCGTGCGGAACACCCACGACCATGCCGGCGATTCGATCGAGGATGCCGCAGTGCCGCAGTGTCTGCAGATAGCTCCACACGTGCGATGCGTGGCCGCCCATCTCCTCCCAGAACAGCACCGCGCCGTCGAACCCCTCGAGCGGCAGCGCGTAAGGCGTCGCCTGCGTCAGCACGATGCGATTGAGCAGCCCGCCGATCAGGCGACCTTCGGCACGGCCAGGACGCCAGCACTCCCACCACGGGGTGGCGGGCAGCGCACCGATCGCCTCCGTGCCGGTCAGCAGCGTCGAGTAAAGCTTCTCAAGCTCCGCTCGGCGCGCCGCGGGCGCGGCCTGCCACGCCCCGCCGAGACCGGGCGTGGCCACGTCGGCATGGAACCCGACCAGACCCGTGCGCGCATAGAGCACCAGATGCAGCAGCGAGATGTCGCTGTAGCCGAGGATCGGCTTGGGGTCGGCAGTGATCGCCTCAACGTCGATCAGGTCGAGATAGCCGAGTGCCGTATGGCCGCCGTCATGCGCGATGATCGCGCGCACCTCAGGATCACGCAGAAGAGCGTTGAGTTCCTCGGCGATCTCCGCCGGCCGAGCCGCACTCCACCAATGGTGCCGCCCAGCTTCGAGGAGCGGTGCCCGACGCACGCGGAATCCCATCCGCTCGAGTACGACCACCGCCTGCTCGAGGTCGGGCTCGTAAACGGCATGGAGCGGCCCGGACAGCGACGCGATTACAACGAGATCTCCGGGCCTCAGGGCACGAGGCCGAAGCAGTTGAGGCAGTGCGGAACCGGTCACCGACGCAGTCTCCCCACACGCCCGACAACACGCCACACATTTACGATCGACCACCCGGCCCGCATACCGCGGCTGGTCCCAATAGGCCCGAAACCGCACGAAGAGCTCGGCATCGCCGTATGAGGAACCGCGGGTATCAGGTGCCGGGCGGGTGGAGAGGGACGACGTTGTCGGGAACCGGGGCGGGCTGGGCGGCCGTGCGGTGCTGGTGAGTGAGAACGGCGTTGGCGACGGTCAGGCTGGTCACGAACTGGCGGAGCTCTTCGAGTTCCGTTCGCTGGGCGGCGATGGTCTTCCTGAGCTTGGTGACGGTTTCCCTCAGCCGCTGCTCGGCTTCGGGGACCTGACGGGCTTCGTTGCATACGACGCGAACCAACCATCGCAGCGCAACAGATGGCGCGTTGCGCCCTGGCTTGCCGCGGAACCCAGGATCAGGCGTCCGGGACCGGTGCTGGCCCCCACATGTTGCTGCGCAACGGTTGCTGCCGTGTCCGGGTTCACAGACAGCCAGAACACTCCGCAGCTCCCGGACGGCGCGCTCGTGGCGGTGTTCGGTGAGGATCGCCTCGTACAGCTCCAGGACGCGCCGGCGGACCAGGCCGGTGCGGTAGCCGTCCGACAGCGTCGTCACGGCGTGCTACTGGTACTGCACCCGGCGGGCCTCGCCGAAGCCGCCGCCTCCGGCGAACTCGCACCGACGGACGTCCCGCGCTTGCTAGTTCTGGTGGGTGTGGAGGTGTTGGAGTGTTTGCCAGCGGCGTTCGAAATTTGGCGATGGTGTCGAGTGATGGGTGGGGATGGTGCGTCCGGTGGCCGGCCCAGATGGTGTAGAGGCGGAAGGAGAGGAGGTAGCGGCGTAGGTGGCCGGGGCTGACGGGTTTGTTGCCTCGGCCCCGCATGTCGTGGTGTGCGAGGTATGCGGAGAGCTGCTTCGCGCCGGGCTCGTGGTGGTGGTGTTCGCTTTGGTAGCGCATCCACGCGAGGTAGTAGCGGTCGACGGTGGTCAGGGACAGCGGTTCTGCAGCCGCGGGGCCATGGTCTGACGTTCGGTCGGTGTGGATGCTGGGTTGTTCGTTGGCTGCCTGCGCGTCGGTAGCTGAGGGTGTCTCGTCGGGCTCGTCCGGGATCACGGCAGGGGTGCGGCGGGTGGCTGGTCGGGGGGACGGCTGGGTGTCTGCGGGCTGGTGGTCTGGAGTGGGCGTGTCGGTGCGGGTCGGCTGATGGCCTGGCCGGGAGCGGCGGTTGTCGGTTGTGGCGGTATCTGGGTGGGGTGTGCGCGATGGCGGTATAGCGGTGTCGGGACGGCTGGCGCGCTGGTGTGTGACGTGCTGGGGGTTTGCGGCGTGGGTTCGTGGCGGCTGGCCGGCGGGGGCGCGGTGATCGTGGTGGGCTGTCGCGGTGTTGGGGTGGTGCGGGCGTTGGCGGAGGGTCTGGTTCAGTGGTTTTGTCTGCTGTTCGGGATGCGGGTGGCCGCTGGTGGTGGAGACGGCACCGGCAGGGGTGTCATCGGTCTTGTTGCCCGGTTCAGCAGCGGTGGGCTGGACATGGAACCATGCGGGGAATTCGTGGTGGCAGGGCTCGGTGAAGTGCTCGACTGCCTCGTCGGTCGCTGCCTGCGGTCCGTTCGCAGGCAGCAGCTTGTCCGGACCGGCCACCTCGGCCGGGGTGGCCTGCGGTGTTGTGGGCGGTTGATCTGTATCGGGTGTGTGTGCTGCCGGTGGGCCGGCTGACGGCGGTGGTGGTGGTGGTGAGGGTGTGCGCTCGGGTGTCGGAGGGAGACCTGTCGGAGAGCGGCATGCCGGTGGACGCAGGATGGGGCGCGATGCCTGCTGCTGTGAGGCCTGCGGGGGCCGTCTTGGCCAGGGGGAGGCCGTAGCGGGCCAGGCGCAGGGGCATCAGGGATTCCACCGGAGCCTTGCGGCGCCAGGCCCGGCCGAAGCGCGAGCGGAGGCGGGCCTGGTAGATGAGACGTTCCTGCTCCAGCTTGATGACCTGCTCGTAGGAGCGCAGCTCCAATAGTGAACTTCCGTCATGGATTGTGGTGGTCGTGGTGGAGCCTGGGTGGGTGATGGCTGATGCGGCGGTGGACGGCGGGGCGGGGTGGGTGGATGAGTTTGTGCTGGCGTTGGCGGCGCGGGGGGTGATGGACCGGTGGGCGGGCCAGCAGCAGGCGTGGGTGGGTGAGTTGCTGGCTTTCGCCCGGGTCCCGGTGTGGGAGGTGGGGCCGGGGGATGTGGGCGGCTGGCTGGCCGCTGCCCGGGAGTGTGGTGCGGGACCGCAGACGCGGGGGGAGATGGCGCAGGCGGTGTACCGGTTCTACGCGTTCGTCGAGGTCCGGCACGGGGGTTGGGTGGAGGAGGTGACGGGTGGGCCGGTGCGGCGGCCGGTGGATGAGTTCAACCGGCCGCGGCGTCTGGCCCGGGTGGGGGTGCGTGTCCTGCCGTCGGCGCGGGAGGTGGAGGCTCTGTTCGGTGCGTGGCGTGCCTGGCTGCCGGGCACGTCGGGCCGGGGTTTTCTGGTGGCGGCGCGCGGGATTATGTGGCGGCGTCGTTGTGGCGGCGGGTGGGCTTGCGGATCAACGAGACGGTCCGCCTTCAGGTGGGGGACTTCTATCCCCAGGTGGGTGCGTGCGGGGTGTTGCATGTGCGGTGCGGGAAGGGCGCCAGGGGCAGCGGGCCCAGGCAGCGGCTGGTGCCGGCGGTCGACGGGGTGGACCGGCTGCTGGCCTGGTGGCTGGGCGAGGTGCGGCCGCAGTTCGGCGACGGGTCGGCGGGTGGGCGGGCGGTGCTGCTGCCGAGCCGCCGGCACGCGCCGGCCGGCGGGCGGATGCCGGCGTGTGCGGTGACACTGCGCCAGGGGCTGGCGGTTGCGGTCGGGCGGTGGCTGCCGGCGTGGTCGGGCAGGCTGACGCCGCATACGCTGCGGCATTTTTGCGCTTCGCACCTGTACGCCTCGGGTGTGGGGCTGGAGGCGGTCGGGGCGTTGCTGGGGCATGTGTGGCTGTCGACGACGGCCCGGTATGTGCATGTGCCCGCCGAGCGGATCGAGCGGTGCTGGCAGGAGGCGAACGCCCGGGTCGCCGGGCGTCTGCTGGGTGCGGATCCCTATCCCGCTGCTGCTGGTGCGGTGGGGCCGTTGTGGGCGTGAGGGAAGAGACGGCGGGTGAGGACGTGCGGTGGGAGTCGCGGCTGCGGGCGGCCGAGCGGGGTGTTTTCGAGGCGGTTCAGATGCGCCGGCTGCTGGCGCAGGCGGGGCTGGAGATCAGCGCGGGGAAGATGTCGGCGCTGTGGTCGACGACGGTGGCGCCGGTGTCGGTGAGGCTGGACGATCTGCAGGTGTTGTGCCGGGTGCTGGGCTGTGACGCGGCCGGGCTGCTCGTCCTGGACACGCCTGCCGGGTGGGCGCCGCCCGCTGCCGGGCCGGCCCCGGCCGCAGGAGGGGCGCGTATCTGGGCCGGCGGCGAACCGGCTGCCGCGCCCGGGGGAGCAGGGCCCGGGGAGGGGCCTGGCCAAGGTGGCGTGGTGCGGCCGTCGCTGCCACCGGTGTGAGCGTCGGCAGTGACGGCTCAAGGACGGGCCGGAGGGCTGCTGGGCGACGGTGCAGCGCGGCGCGGCCTGGCCCGGTCCGCTGCGCGGCCCCCTGGGGCCGCACCGTTCGGTGCTTCCCCGCGCTCGACTGCTTCGAGAGCTGCGAGGTTGCCGTACCAGCGTCGGCTCCAGCGTGCCCGAAATCCTGGCGGCAGGCATGACGATGAGGAGCGGTTGATGCGGCACCGGATCGCACCCGTGGGGCCGGGTCTTCCAGGTGGGGCGGGAAGCGGGTGGGAGGCGCAACGGGCAAGGGATCTGGCCGGACGTGGGGGAAGGCCTGCGGTGTGTGCGGGGTGTGGGGTGCGCCCGGTGGCGTTCACGGTGCCGCGCGTCGATGTCTGCTTTGCCTGCCTGCCCGGGGGGCCGCATGTTCCGCCGCCGTGCACGGTATGCGGCAGGGCGGGGTTCTTCTATCACCAGGGCCTGTGTGCCGGCTGCCATCCGTTCTCGCCGGAGCGCCGCGGTTCGTGTCCGGACTGCTTCGCGTGGGGTACCAGCCGGGCCTCGCGGTGGCGTTGCTGGGGCTGTGTGGGCTGGCACCGCAAGTTCTCGAAGGCAGGTCCAGGCGGGCCGTGTGTGTGGTGCCGGCGGCCGGTGGCGGTCAACCACGACCGGGTGTGCCGAATGTGCTGGCTGCAGCGCGCCCGGCTGCGCCGGGCGACGGGGGATACGCGCCTGTCCTACACCCAGGCCCTCGAGGGCGGCTGGGTGCAGCTGTCTTTGGCCAACACCCGCCCGCAGGAACGCTGTCGCCTTCCCGCTGACGGGCCGGCGCTGCCGGGCGCGCACGACACATTGGCGCCGGTGGCGGCCGTGACCCCTCAGCAGCTGGCCCTGTTCGCCCCACCGCCCCGCACCCTCGCCGCCGCCCAGCGCAACGCGGTGGCCGATCCGGTTGCAGCCGCATGGCTGGCCCAGGAGCTGACCGGCTGGGCCGCGTCCCGCGGCTGGACACGCCGCAGGCTCAGCAAGGCCCGCCGCGGCCTGCACATTCTGCTGGCGGTGCAGGACACCTCCGGCTCTGCCGTCCCGATGAGCCTGATCGACCAGCTGACCGGGCTCAGCCTGCCCGCCCGCCTGCTGCACGAGTTCCTCGCCGCCCACCACTTTGCCGAGGACGACCGCACCCCGGCCATCGACGCCTGGTTCGCCCGCATCACCGCACACCTGCCCGAGCCGATGACCGGCCAGCTCGCCCACTGGCTCACCGTCCGCCTCAACGGCCACGCCCAGCGCCCACGCAGCCGGCCCCACTCCCCGAAAACGGTCCGCCACCAGCTGCACTTCGCGCTGCCCGTCCTCACCCGCCTCGCCGACGCCGGCACCCGCGACCTCGCCGACGTCACCCCTGCCCAGCTCAGAGAGCACCTGGCCGCCTGCCGCCTGGCCGGCACCGACCACGCCCACACCGCCTCGAGCCTGCGGGCCGTGTTCACCACGCTCGCACCCACCGCATCACTGCCTCGCCCGGCCGTGCACCTCCGCGTCGGCGCCCCGACCCCCACCATCCCCTTGCCCGCCGACACCGCCCCGATCCGCCAGGCTCTGACCGGCCCGGATGCGGCCCGGGCCGCGATCACTGCCCTGCTCGCCTTCCACGCCCTGCGCGCCAGCGAGATCCGCCACCTCACCCTGAACGACGCCCGCGACCTCGCAACAGACCGCCTGCACCTGCCCGCCCGCACCATCCGCCTCGCCGAACCAGTACGTGTACGCCTGTGCTGGCCGCACACCAGCCGCACCGCCCTGTCCACCGTGCCGGTCAGCCGGCCCTGGCTGTACCGCCAGTACCCGGCCTCCAGCACCCTGCTGCGCGGCGACCGCATCGTCGACGAGGCCCAGGCCGCCGGCGGCGACGTCCGGCTGATCTGCGAGCTGTTCGGCCTCAGCATCCAGGCCGCCACCCGCTACACCGCCGCCGGGAACTTCCCCTCCGTGTGACCGTCTGCCGTGCAGGGCCCCGGCCCGGCACAGGAGGACGGGGCTGCGGTGGCCCATTCCGCAGGCGCCGCAGCAGCGGACCCGTGCAGCGCGTGCCTACGCGCCTTCTGCGCCGGTTTCCGCCTCGTACAGGGAAGAAGGCGCCCGGCTCGGGACGGTGCCCGCCGAATAGCGCGTCCCGGCGTGCGGTGACCGAGGCCCGCCTCCGCCCAGCACCCGCAGCTGTCCGGCCATGGTGAAGGGCTGGTGTTCCTGGCGCAGCCACCAGAGGTCGTTGTCGTGCCTGCGCAGCCAGGGCAGGGACCCCTGTACTACGGACCCCTTCGAAACACTCATGCGTACGCGATATGTACGCGACAGAAGCGAAATTCGTACGGGTTGTGGGCTAGGGTTGTACGCAGGGAGGTGCTGTCATGTCCGAGTTGTTCGACGCGGTTGACGCGCTGGTCGCGTCCCGCGCCGCGCTGCCGGCGCCGTCGGAGCGTAAGCGGCTGCGTGCTGCGCATGGCCTGACGATCGACGAGGTGGCCACCGCGCTGAAGGTGCGCCGTGCCACGGTGTCCGGCTGGGAGGCGGGTAAGACCGAGCCCCGGCCGCCGGAGCGTGACGCGTATGCGCGGATGCTCAAGCAACTCGCTCAGCTCTACCCCGCCCCCACCACCCCCGCCGCCCCCGAGAAGGACCCGGCGGTGCCCGAGGGGTCCACCGGCAAGCCCGCCCCCGCTGCGGAAGTCCGGACTCCGGCCGCAGCGCCGGTCTCCGAGGCTGCGGCCGTGACGGCAACGGAGAACCCCCGGACCGGGAACACCCCACCCCCTGCCTCTGCCACTGCTCCCGTTGCCCCAGCTCGGGTGGCTGGGCAGCCGGCGTCGTCGGGGGCGTCGCATCGTCCGGTCGCGCGGAAGGCGGATCCGGCCGCGACTCCCTCGGGCGGCGGTGATCCGCGGTTCGCCAACGGTCCGCTCGCCGTCGTCGACGTCGATACCGGCGGCCAGGTCCTGGCGTACTGCACCGGTGGCCTGGTCCTGGACGTGCCCGCCAAGAGCCTGCCGTCCCTGGTCGAGTGGACGCTGAAGGAAGCAAGGCTCGGCGCTCCGAGGCTGTCCGGTCCGGGCAAGGACGCCGACCCGTTGCTGGTGCTCACCGCATCCGCGCTTAAGCGCTACGGCCTCCCCGTCGCCCTGACGGAGGAGGAGCGCCATGCCGGGCGGCTTCCGGAGGGCCACAAGGTCGTCAAGCAGCTGGTGCGCGCGGAGTGGAAGCTCACGAAGCGCGGGCTGGGGCCGTGGGCGAGGATCTACCGCCCCGCGACCGGTTCGGAGCGGGCCTGCGTGCAGCTGTGTATCCCCTCCTGGAACGCGCTCGATCCGCGCAGTTGGGGACACGCCGGGCAGCTTGCGCCGGCGGAACTGGCCCGGGTGCTGGGCGTGTACGCGTCCCGGGTGATGACGCCGCGCGGTTCGACCGCGGTGACCGGCCTGGAGCTGATGACTGCCCTGCACCCGCCGACCCGTGCCTCCGAGCCGGACGCCGACGGCAGGCGGCACTCCGAGCACAACCCCGGCAGCCTGGGCAAGGATCCGGTGGACTGCGCGCCGTGCGAGGCCCCCGACGGGCACCCGCTCCTGGCGGACCTGCCGCGCTTCCACGTGCGCGGCCCCGGGGAGAAGCTGTTCGAGGAGGCGTACGACTGGGCGCGCCCGCTCACCGACGCCGAATGCACCCTGCGGCACCTTGTCGGCATCGACGTGAACATGGCCTTCGCCGCCGGCGCCAACGGCCTGGTCGTCGGCCTCGGCGCGCCGACGCACGTCAAGGCGCCGGTGTTCGACCCGAAGCTGCCCGGCTCCTGGCTGGTCGACCTCTCCCACGTCGACCTGTCGCGGGTGAAGACCGGCAAGGACAAGTGGGCGGACCTGGACGCGAGTCTGCTCCCCAGCCCGTTCACGCCGTCGGGCGAGCGGCCGCAGGGTCCGGCCTGGTACGCGACGCCGACCGTCGCCTACGCCCAAGAGCTCGGCTACGACGTCACGCCGGTCGAGGCGTACGTCCGCTACGACAACGGCCGCTACCTGGACGGCTGGTACCAGCGGCTGCGTGACGCCTTCCTCGCCACGATGGCCGACCTCGGCGTCCACGCAGACCTGTCGCCGGCCGACTTCCTCACGGCGATGGACGACTACAAGAGCCGCGACCCGGAACTGGCGATCGTCGTCTCGGCAATCAAGGCGACGGTCAAGGGCGGCCTGGGCAAGCTGCGCGAACGGCCGCGCGGCGAGGGCTGGAAGCCCGGGCAGCCGTGGCGCGCCCTTGCCCGCCCGACGTGGCGGCCGGACATCCGCGCGGCGGTCATCTCCCGCACCCGGATCAACCTCCACCGCAAGATCGTCAAGCACGCGGCGTTCACCGGCCAGTACCCGGTCGCGGTCCTCTCCGACTGCGTCGTCTACGCAGCCGACGGAACGTCACCGCTGGACTTCCTGCCCTACCGCGACGGCAAGCCCCTGCCCGGCGGCTTCAAACTCGGCATCAACCCGGGCCTGGTCAAGCACGAGGGCACCCAGTCCGTCCTGTGGGGGGAAGAGGTCCGCGAGCGGTTCAACGCCCCCGAACTCAACCTCGCCCGCTACATCAAGGACGGGCAGGTCACGGACAAGGACAGCGGGGAGTAGCAGGCGATGAGCATGTTCGCAGACGGCCTGGACCAGGCGGTGCAGCGGGCGTTCACCCGCCCGATCCCGAAGTCGGCCGGCGCCCAGATGCGGTACCTGGTCAAGCAGTACAAGGGCACCCGGGCCGTCGCCCAGATGCTGCGGATCTCCCAGCGCACCGTCGAGCGGTACGTGAAGGACCAGATCAAAAAGCCCCGCCCGGACCTCGCCGCGCGCCTGGAACGCGAGGTGAAAAAGCGGTGGCAGCCGCAGATCCGCGCCAAGGCCAAGGAACGGGCGGCGACCACCGGCGGCATCGTCATCGACACCCGCGCCCGCCTCGGCTACACCGCACCGATCGGGTCCACGGACCAGGACCGCATCCGGCACCTGACCGTCGCCCTGCCCCCGCAGCACGCCGCCCGCCTCTTCGACGCCCAGGAGCAAGGTGCCACCGAGCAGCGCCTCCAGGAACTGGCCGCTGAGGCACTCAAGGAGGTGTACTTCCAGGACGGCGGCCGCCGCGCCGGAAGCCTGGAGGAGGTCCGGTTCACGGACATCGAGCACCTCGAGTTCGACCTGTAGCAGCCGCCGGTGCGGCGCACCGGCGGGACCCCGGGGTGACCTCACCGCGCTGGCCCGAATGCACGGGACGAGCACAGCGCACACGGTGTCCGGCTGCCGCGCGCGGGCCGGCCGTCAGGCACCGGGGAATGATCAGCCTTAGTGCGAAACTTGCAACCGCCTTACGCCACCGTGAAGCGGTGGCTAGTCTGCATTCATGGCTGTTACCACCATGACTCTGCGCATCCCCGATGAGCTCGCTCCTTCGATCAAGGCGGCCGCCGTGGTGGCGGGTCTGAGCGTGAACGCCTACGTGGTGCGCGCGGCCCGTCGTGCCGCGACTCTCGACGCCGCGCAGCAGCTTGCCGCGCTCGGCCTCGGCGACGACCTGGCGGGAGAGGGCGACGCCCTGTGAGGCGCGGTGAGATCTGGACTCTGTCCGATGGCCGCAGCGTCCTGGTCGTCTCCCTGACCGGGCTGGAGGAGGCTCATGGGGCGGTGCTCGCGATCGTGCTGCATCCCTCCGGCCGCTATCCCGACACCGCCATGTCCGTCGTGATCGACGACCCGCTCGCCTGCACCGCGGTCGCCGTCAACCTTCAGCAGCTCAGGGTCGCCCGGTTCGACGGCGGGAAACTCCTCGGTGAGGTCGACCCCGCGGCGATGGCCCGCGTGGACCAGGCGCTGCGCGCCGTCCTCGACCTGTAGCCGCAGGCAGACGGGGCGCCGAAGTGACCTTTGGCATGGCGACGCCCTGCAGCGAGACAGCACGAGAAGGCATCTGTGGCCCGGGGTCTCTCTGTGCTCTGGGTGTCCGGTCGGTTCACCGACCCGCTAACGGGAGTGTCACGCCCACTCCCCGCCCAGGTTCCGCAACGCGCTGATCTGCTCGGCGCTGAGTTTGTCGCGGCATGTTTCTAGTTGGAGTACCAGATGCCTAGGTCGTGTCTGACAAATGATCTCTGCGAAGCTTCGTGTCCGAAGCCGAAGGAGGGCTCATGGGGATTGAGCTGGAACTGCACTCGGGGCGACCCACGCGAAAGGGTTCGTCCCGGGAGACCTTGCTGCGGGGCTCTTACGAGCACGGTGAGGCGTTGGCTAGTGTGCTGAGCACCCTCGACGGGCATGGCTCGGGCAAGCTCGGCTGGGTGGATCCGTACGGCGACACGCTGTTTAACGAACAGGAGGCTCAAGTCGCCCGCCAGGAAGTCACCGCCCTGACACAGGCGTGTACTGACGACCAGCAGAAAGCGGCCCTGCTCGACCTTGCCGAGCTTCTCGAAGCGTGTGCGGCAACGCCGGGCAGCTACTTGTGGTTCATGGGTGACTAGCCATACCTGATCATTGATCTTGTGGTTGGTCGGGGTGAACTGACGGATGCGGCGTGGGAGCGGATAGGCCCACTGCTACCGCGTGTTGATGGTCGTGGGCGGCCGTGGCGGGATCACCGCCAGGTGGTGAACGGCGTGCTCTGGCGGTTGCGGACCGGGGGCACCCTGGCGTGACCTGCCCGAGCGCTATGGTCCCTGGCAGACCGTCTACGAACGCTTCGCCCGCTGGGAGACGGACGGAACCTGGGCAAGGCTGCTGGAGTACGTGCAGGTCAAAGATGATGCGGTGGGCACGGTGGAGTGGACCGTGTCGATTGACTCCACCATCAACCGTGCCCACCAGCACGCCGCCGGAGCCCGCAAAAGGGGGCACTGGCACAGGCCGAACTGGAAGATCCGCCACATCCGACGCTTGGCCAGGTACTCGGCCGGTCCCGCGGCGGGCTGACCAACCAAGGTCCACCTCGCAGCCGACGGCCGCGGTCTGCCTCTGGCCATCGTCGTCACTCCAGGCAACGTCAACGACTCAACGGTCTTCGACATGGTGCTGGACGCGGTGCGAGTGCCCCGCCTGTCCTCAGGCCGACCCCGTCGCAGGCCCGAGACGGTCATCGCCGACAAGGCGTATTCGTCACGAGCCATCCGGACCGGCTTACGACGGCGCGGCATCCGAGCGGTCATCCCGGAACGGTCCGACCAGATCGCCAACCGAAAGCGCCGAGGATCCGCCGGCGGGCGGCCGCCAGCCTTCGATACAGAGCAGTACAAGGCCCGTAATGTGGTCGAACGCTGCTTCAGCAGGCTCAAGCAGTTCCGGGCTGTGGCCACCCGCTTCGACAAGTCGGCTGCCCGCTACCTCGCTGGTCTCCGACTCGCCTCGCTCATCCTCTGGCTACGTGAACCGTGATCATTTGTCAGACACGGCCTAGTGCCAGGTCGTGGTGCTGGCCGTCGATGACGACCTTCTCGCGGTGGGCCCGTTCGTCGAGGGCTCTCCTTCTCGGGCGACGTATTGCGCCAACGCTGTCAGGCCGCGTTGGGATGCTGGCTGTGCTTTGCCCGGGCCCTTGGCCGTAGACCGCGGCGCGGGGGCGGGGGATGGCGGCTGGAGGGGCGTCATGCCCAGCTAGCCGGTTGGGGGAGTCGGGCTCAGGACACCGCCGGCCGCAGGCCGGGGGACACCTCCCGTGAGCGGGCCCCGCGTGGTGCAACGAGCAGATGAAAGGACGGGACGCGCGTCCGACTTGCAGAAGGCGGGCGACGTCGTAGCCGGCGTCGCTGACGATCACGATGGCCGGGTCCCCGGCTTGCCAGTGGCCTGCGGCGACGAGCCGTTCAACGACTCCTCGGAGCTGGGCAGCGGTGACCGCGGTCGCATCGTCCGCCGGGTCGAGCCGAACCGTGTCCAGGATCGCGGTCCAGGAGGTGGCACCCGGCTCCAGCACGGCCACGAAGGAGTAGGGCCAGCCCGGAATGAACTGCGATGCTGTCTTCGCGCGGCCGTAGACGTGGCAGAACAGCCGCTCTGCTGAACATGGCGCATCCGAGCGGAGTCATGGCGACACGTCGACCGCCAGGACCAGGCGCCCGCCCTCGAAACGCGGCAGCCCGGCCAGCACCGGCTGGAGCCGGTCGACGTTGATCCGGCCGTGGTTCAGGCCGCCGTCCGGCGAATGCCCATGCGAGCGAATCGGTTCGAGACGCCATTCGAGCCCGTGGCACCGTGCACCGCATGACGACGAACCGAAAGTCCATGCCGCGTAGACGGCCAGGACAGATCCGTGCTGGCGCCCCCGGCAGCCACCTGACAACCGGTGCAAGGCCAGTTATCGACGGCCTGTCTTCGCGTGCACTGTCCGAGATCGCCAGTCTCGAGCACTCGAGCACACCCGCAACTATCTGCAGCCAGGCGATGTCAGCACAACTGTGGGCCTGTGGAAGAACTACGTCCACCAGCCCGAGCGGGATCTGTGGCACGACTACGAGTGGGGCAACGTGCACTGGTACTGCTGCGGCGACCCCCTCGAAGTCCGAGCCCTCCTCGACACCGTGATGCAGGCCATATCACCCCGAAGTGCCCGCGAACTGCGAAAGGTTGTCAGCCGGTCACGCCGTCTGGAATCGTCCATCCCCGCCCTATGACGCAGACGGTAGATAAAGAACAAGCTAATGGGGACGAGTACTCGTTGGCGCGGGCCAGCCCGACGGTGACGGCGGCGATCCGGGACGGGCGCGGCGCGGCGTCCCAGCGCATGACACATGCGCATGACTGGACTGCCCCAAGATCAAGCCAATGAAGTGACATCTATCCGTCCCATCGTTGATTACTCAATCAATTGCTGGCTTCGAATTTTCGGCCTGTAATTCTGATCAACCCTGCTGTGACCAGCTCTTTTGGCGGAAATTTATCTGCGGGTGCAGTGTGCTGTTGCTTGTCGGCTTGCGGCGAAACAAGCCGCTGCATCGGCCACACGTGCGTTCCGGATGGCGATGTTCCAAGCTCAGAAGCTGCTCAACAATGTGGATAAGGCCTTGCTGTGTTTGTCTTGTGCATGGTGGGCTCTGAGTGCCTGATCACTGACCAGTTCAGGTAACTCACAAAACACATGGGGGATTCGAAATGCACCTCGGCGTGCGTAGATTAGCGGCGGCCGGAGCGGTCATCATGGGGGCGGGACTGATGATGGCGCCGTCCGCGGCGGCAGACGAGACCGGTACGCAGGCCTGTCCGCCGGACGTCTGGTACAAGGTGGTGTCTTCAGGGGCCTCGTACGAGGCGGTCGGGAGCACCGCCGGCAAGTACAACTCGAGTTCCACGGCATCGATCCTGCGTTACGACCTGACGACCACGAGGTCGAAACAGACGAGTTGGGGTGCCGAGGCTGGCGGGAGCGTGAGCTGGGGGATCGGGCAGGTGGAGGCCAAGACGAGCTTCGACATCACCAGCTCGACCACCAGCGGCAAGACGGTGTCGAACACCATCAACGTTCCGGGCAGAAGCTACGGCTACACCACGCCGAAGGTCGAGCGGCGCAAGTTCACCGTGGAGAAGTGGCAGGACACTGCGGCCTGTGGCGCGCGGTTCCTGGGCAACATGGGAACGCTGAGCGGGATCACCGCCTACCCCTTCTTCTCGGAATGCACGGCCAGGAGTGCGTGCACGCCCAAGCCGTAGGGCCACCTCGCCGGGAGCGGGCTGACCACCCGCTTCCGGCATCAGCACAACCTCTGACGAAACTGGGGGGAACCCGATGGTCCACAAGACGACTCACATCACGACGCGCCGACGGCGATGTGGTGCCCTGCTGGCCCTCGGCATTCTCACGGCGATGGCTACCGCATGCGGGCCGGGCGAGGACGGCGACGACAGCCAGTCCGCACCGCACGACATCGTGGTCAATCTGGGGGGCGAGGTAGCCGTCCTGGACGATCTGAACGCAACGCCCCGCGTCGTGGGCCCCCGGCCGGCCGGGGCGGAGAACGCCGACGCCTACCGCCTCGCCAGCCCGCGCCAGCTCGCCTCCGGCCAGGTCATAGGCATCCGTGACGGCGGGGTCGTAGCCATCGAGCCACGCAAGCCCGGCAAAGCGGTACTCCTCGGCCAGGCCGGCGCCTGGTTTCCCGCCGCTGACGGCAAGCGGCTCTGGGCCGTCACCGAAGAGCCGACCGATACCGCCTGCAACGGACTGGACCTGCCGCAATCGGTCTCGACTCGCTACACCGTGACCCTGTACGAGACTTCCGGCCGCCCCTCCCGCACCACCCTGGAAGCGGCCTGCGGCCTGCGCCCGGTCGCCGACACCTCCCAGGGCCTGCTCGCCCTACGGACCACCGGCGACACGGGAGGAGGCGGCACCGGCGTACGAGCGGTGACCGACATAGTGCTTCTCAACACCCGGGCGGACACCGCCACCGAAACCGTCGCCACCAACGCCAGCGTGGTCGCCGCCGCCGGCAACCACGTCATCTGGCGTGACGACACATGCGACACAGGCAACTGCACCCACGTCTACAACATCGAGAAACGAAAGAATGCCTCCGCTCCCTCCTGCACGCACGGCGACACCGTAGGCATGGGCACACTCGACCCCAGCGGCTACTGGTATGCAAGCGCTCTGCGCACCAACCACCTGGCGATCCTCGACCTGAACGAAAACACCTGCCAGGAACAAGAACTCGACACACTCCCCACCGCCGGCTCGAGCGACCTGGACCAAACCTTCGGGACCGCCTGGTCAGGCTCCAACCTGTTGCTGCTCGACCAACGCTCCGGAGCGCTCACTTCCGTCAACGCCCCCCACAACACGACCGACAAGCGGGCCGAACCGCTCCCGGTCGTCAACCAAGCCCAGATTTGGAGCGCCTCCACCGACTGAGAGGTGCGCCAAAAGCTCGTTGCGTGGCCGACCGGTACCCGACGCCGGCGAGCCAGGCCGCACCGGCGTTTTCTGCCCGTGAGGCGTGACCCTGCTGGCTCGCACGTACGTGTGGCGGCTGGCCGTAAATGCCTGCAACGTCGCTGGTGAGCCCTTCCGCCAGTCGTTTGACGGAGCCAGACAGGGGGGATCGATTAGGGCTAACCGGCTTTGAGGTCGCCAGTGCCTTCGCCTAGACCGTCCAGCTCCTGGAACTTTTCCTGCACCGCGAAGGCCGCGCCCCCGCCGCCCGCGAGACCATACGCGTCGACGGCGACACCGTCAGGATCGGGGCCTGGCTGGCCAAGGCCCGTACCAAGCACCGTGCCGGCCAACTGCCCGATGCGGACGTACGCCTGGTCGCCGCGCTCTTCGACGGGGAATGGACCGGCGAGGACGCTGTTCCAGCCGCCATCGTGTAGCGCCCGGGCGCTTGCAGGATGAGTCCTCCCGGCGTGCGTGCAGGGGCGGACGGCGGCTGGCGTGAAGCGTTCCATGATCAGTGAATGGAGCACGCAGAACCTCCCTGCCGGAAGGCTGACCATCGCCTCTTTCGAGGCGCGCGGTGGGCCCAGGGCTGCGCCGGGTTCGCGGGTGAGCGGGGAGATGCTTTCAGTCGGCGGGTCGATGGCCTGCCTGCGCGGTTCGTACAGCCTGACGACACAGAGCGCCCTACCTGGGCCATCTACGAGAACGAGCGGTACCTCGGAACATTGCACGCCCGTCCGGACGGCGACGGCCTCTGGCACGTGCAGTCCGCGGCTGAACAGTGTCGTCTCTGGACGATGCGGTGCGAGTCCTGCGCGCTCGTCGCACGGCCTCTAGCCCAGGTACCACTGAGCGGCTTCGGCGTACTTCTCGATCGTCACGGTCGGAGTGCCTGGCTCGTACCCCGGTTTGACGCAAAGGGTGTGTGCCGTTCCCAACGCCGTGCGGGGTGCATGCGGTAGCAGTCCTTCAACTGGTAGCCCGATCTTGTACGGGCTGCGCCTTGAGCACTCTCGGATCCTGCCGTCGACCTGTAGCAGCATGATGCTCCAGGGCTCGCCGTAACTCGCTGATGTAGTAGCTGACGACCCAGCCCTGGGTGACGGGCGTGTACGCGTCGACGGTCTCCCACTTGGCGAACCGGTTCTTGCGGCGCTTGACCTGCTCGTACTCGTAGACCGTCTCGGGCTGCACTCCGTGCCGGCGCATCAGGTCGATGAACCCGCGCGCGGCCTCGGCACCTGCGGCGAACAGTTCGGCCCGTCGCCGCTCCTCGGCCTGCTGCGCAGCATTCTCCGCGTCACGCTGCTTCTGCAGCGCGCGCTCGATGTCGTCTGCGGACACGTTGCCTCCCCGTCACCAGTCGCGCGTGGCGGCAGCCGGTAGCCGCCCGTGCCATGACCGGCGATCCTACGGAGACGGGCGACCCGCAGGGCACGATTGACCACATACGCCAGGCTTCTACATGGCGCGTACTTTTTCCGTACATCACGCGTGCGCGTACTGGGGCGGGTGAACGCTTCTCGATACGGTCGGTCCTGGTCAGGTCCATCGCATGCCGATGGCGGACAGCCTCTCCATCCGTTCCGGTGTGAGCGTCGCTGCCCGGCTGCGCTGGTTGTCGATCCACGCCCCGAGCCGGAGCTCCCGAACTACTTCCTGGTCCTCGCCGCTGCTCCCGTCGCCGCCGACGGCGATCCGTTCGACGTGCTTTCTCGGCACCCGCAGGTGTCCCTCGCGCTGGTAGAACTGCTTGGCGGCCTCGTAATGCATCGCCCACTTGTCGGCCTGTGTACGGCGCGGCTTCGGCTTCTCGTCCTCGGTCGCGGGCTCGATGCCGAGGATGTGTTCGCACATCCATTGCTGCACGGTCGTGAGCTGGTCCCACCCGAGCTGCACCGACTGCACCCACCGCCCCAGATCCTCGCCCTGGCGCAGGACTTCGCCCACCTCGGTGGGCAGCGCCTCACCGGCGTCCAGGTGCAGCCGTACGAGGTGGAAGCACCGCTGCCAGGTCACCGACCAGCTCGGGCACCAGGACGCGTCGATGTCCTCGAGCTGCTCGCGCCGCTCGTCCGACAGCGCCCCGGCCGCTGACTGCACGGGCAGCCCCTGGGCACGCCGCTGCTCGTTCTCGGCGGCCCGGCGGGCCGCGGCCCGCGCGTTCTTCAGAAAGATCCCCACCCGGTATCCCTGGTAGGTGGCGTCCGCGGGCGCCAGGAGGTGCCCGTGTTCGGCGGCCCACCCGCGTGCGGCCGCGAGTCCTTCTTCCCAGGCGACGTCGTAGTGCGACCAGATCATGCCGAGCTTTTCCAGATGGGCAACGCGGTCGGCGTCCATGTTCCCGCGGGCGTAGAAGCGGCGGGCGTCGGCGATCCACTGCCCGAGCGGGAATCCGACGAGCGAGGCCGGCCACCCCTCGGCCTCCACCGCCTGGTCCTCCCCGCCGGGCACCCGGTAGGTGAAGGGCACCTTGAGGTCGCCGTGTTCGCGGGCGTAGATGACAGCAGCTTCGATGCCGCGTCGCCAGTGCTCGTGCTCGGGGTTGAGGACGCGCAGGTTGATGAACGCGGCCAGCTGCGCCGGATCGCGCGGCGTACTGAATTTCAGCAGCTGACGGGCGGGCGCCGACAGCCAGTCGCTTCGGTCGCTGCTGGCTTCTTCGCCCTCTTGGTCCCCGCTACGGCTCTGCACGCCTCTAACGCTGCTGCGGGCCTGCTGCTCGGCGAGTGCTTCCACGACACGGGCATCGTGGGCACGCAAGGCTTCCAGCAGCTTGGCCAGTCCGCCGAACGCCCGGGAGGTGAGCATGTTGTCGGCTGTCTCGCCGGGGCCGAGCAGAACGGGCACCACGAGCGAGGCCATCTTCCCCTCGCCCGGCTGCATCCGCAGCGCCCGGCCCACGGCCTGGACCAGGTCCGGCATCGAGCCGCGCACGTCCGCGAAGTACACGGAGTCGCACCGGGACGTGTCCACGCCTTCTCCGAGGACCTTCACAGAGCTCAGGTAGCTCTTCTCCACGACGGTGCCGTCTGCGGCGATTCCGTCGGCGAACTCCCCAAGGAGCCGGCGGCGGTGGAGCGGCCTGTGGTCGCCGCACAGCCAGTCGGCCCAGATCGTCTTGGGATACAGCTCCGGCTCGGCGGCATGCAGCCGGCCGGCGACGTGGGGGAGGCCGACTGCGAACGCTTCGGCCTCCTTCACCTGGTGGTGGAAGACGAGCGTCCTACGCAAGCCCTGCTCCGCCGAGGCCTTCACCAGCGCTGTCTGCAGGGCGGCGAGCCGGGCCCCGCGCACCTCATCCGAGCGGCCCTCCACACCCAGCAGCTGCGCCGCCTGGAGCTGGGTGTCGGTGATGTCCAGGCACACCACCTGGTACGGCGCGCAGATGCCCCGGTCGATCGCCTCGGACAGCGTCAACGTGTAGCAGCGCGCCCCGAACGGCCCGTCCGGGGCGTCCTCCATCGAGGCCACCAGCTCACCCTGCACGCCTGGCGCAGCCTCGGAGTTCTCGTCGAGCTGCCACAGCCGGGGTGTGGCGGTCATGTACAGCCGGCGCAGGGCGGGGATGCGCGTGTTGTCGTGAACGACCGCCCACGGTTTCCCGATCCGGCCCGAAACCCGGTGCGCCTCGTCGACGACGATCAGCGACCACCCCGGAAGGCCGGCGGCGTGCGCGCGCTCGAGTGTGCCGAGCCCGAGCGAGGCGTACGTCGCAAAGACGGTGACCTTGTCGAGCGGCCGCACCCAGTCGACCAGCTCCCCGACGTCCGTGGTGTTCGGAAAGGACGCCTCCTCGCCCCGCAGGGACGAAACCCCGATCATCGTGCCTGTGCGGCCTCCCGCGCGCCACGCGGCTTCCGTCTGGGCGAGTAGATCCAGGGAGGGCACAAGGACCAGTACGCGGTCCGCACGGAGCTCCTCGGCACTTCGGGTGGCCACCAGGGTCTTGCCCGATCCGGTCGCCATGATCACCTGAGTGCGCAGCCCCCGCTCCGGCACAGTAGATCTTGCAGGCAATTCGAGTGTCCGGAGAACCGCGTCCACGGCTTCTCGCTGGTGAGGACGGAGTTCCTTCACAGCCATTCCGATCTGCCATTTTCTACAGGCTGGACGAAAAATTCCACACGCCAAAAACCAGCAACCAGCATGCCACTGCCATGCGATGGTCACGGCGCGCCACCAAGACACCGCAATCACACCTCTGCTCCGGGACACAGACGATCACCTTGCAGCGCCACACAGATCCCACAACCCAGGAGCCACTGAAACCCAGAGTCTATCGCAACCTCAAAATGAAGCAAATGCCTAGACGAGTCAACACCGGCGCCATGGGTACTAGGCGCTGTTTCTCGGATCTCCCTCCTTGAGTGGGGTGTTGGCGGCAGGCTGGCTGTATGGGACGTGGAGATCTGACGAATGCGGAGTGGGATCGGCTGGAGTCGTTCTTACCTCGCGGTGGTGCACGTGGGGGCCGGTGGAGCGATCACCGGCGGGTGATCAACGGGGTGCTGTACCGGGTCCGTACAGGGGTGCAGTGGCGGGATCTACCGGAGCGGTTCGGGCCGTGGGAGACGGTCTACAAACGCCATCGCCGCTGGTCGGCGGACGGTACCTGGCAGATGCTTCTGTCGAAGGTGCAGGCCGCCGAGGACGCCGCGGGACGGATCGACTGGGATGTGTCCGTCGACTCCACGGCGGTGCGGGCTCACCAGCACGCCGCCGGGGCAAGGAAGGTACCGCCCGCCGCGGTTCCTCAAAAGGGGGTTCGCCCGCGGACGAACCAGGACGATCCGGTTCTTCGGAAACTGGTCGTCCGGCTGGAGGAGGTGGTCAGATCGGCGAGTGCCTGGGACGCTCCCGCGGCGGCTTCACCACCAAGATCCACCTCGCAGCGGACGGACGATGTCGACCGCTCGCCGTTGTCCTGACACCCGGACACTACGGAGACGGCCCCCAACTGCAGCCTGTCCTGGGGCAGCTGTCGGTGCCCCGCAGCGGCGTCGGCCGGCATCGCAGCCGACCGACCACGTCCTGGCCGACAAGGCCTACACATCCCGCGAAAACCGCCGCTACCTGCGCCGACGCGGCATAGCGCACACCATCCCCGAACGACTCGACCAGCGCAGACACCGACGCAGCCGCGGTTCCCAAGGTGGTCGGCCCACCGGGTTCGACCGCGAACGCTACAAGAAGCGGAACACAGTTGAACGTGCCATCAACCGTCTCAAAGGCTTCCGCGCAGTCGCCACACGCTACGAGAAACGGGCCTACACCTACCTCGGCACAGTCACCGTCGCAGCACTCATGATCTGGCTCCGCACATGATCCGAGAAACAGCGCCTAGGCATCCGCCGCTGTCCACCCTGTCCCTGGAGAGCCATGACACACAAGACTGAAACCGACGAGGGCAACCGGTTCTGCAAGGCATGCGGCACGCCGGCCGAAGACGGGAAACTGTGCAACCACTGCGGCGCCGTCCTGGACCTCCCCGACGCTGCAGGGCTGGTCGAGGACCAAGGCGCGGCCATGCGACGCGACTTCGAAGGACGCACCCAACAGCAAGAGTGAACGGCGGCCGAAGGACGAACCCGACCAACCCGATCCGTTGAAGAGTGTGCACTGGGGTACATGGGCCGGCATGGCATCCACAACTGATCGCGTCATGTCCTTGCGGGCCGTGCGGCAGCTGCGCCGGGTCCGCACCTTCTATGCGGGAGGCGCCCTGCTGTGGGCGGTATTGACTGCCTGGACGGCCTGGCAGTTGCCCGGCAGCCGGCAGATGTGGGTATCCGCCCTTCTCCTGGCCGCCTTCAGCGGCCTCCTGCTCACAGCCTCCCTATGGCTACACCGCCTTCAGGCCGCAGGCTCGCGACGCCCCGCGCACCATCCCGCATCACACAGGGCCACTGCACCACGCCACGCGCACGCCTGACGAACCGCCGGTAAGGCAGTACCATCCGCGACCCCTGGTTTCCTCGTGTTTCTGCGCCTCTTCGCGGGCTTGGTTCAGGTCGTTGCCCTCAACTGCTCTGGCGGGTAAATAGCCCTCACAGTGTGGCTGGATGAAGGACCCTGGCAGGACCGAACCCTGTGAGCATCTCTGAAGCCGGTGGTGCCGTCTGTTTTCGGCCCTCTCCCAGACGTCGGGAGGCAAGGGGAGGGCAGGGGGTAGGCGGATAGGTATGGATGGCACACGACCCCGACAGGATGATCAGAGCACACAGGCAACCCGTGCCCGAGGAACGATGCGGATCTGGCGGTGGGCCAGGTGGGCGGCACTTGTTCTCGCGGTCAGCTGGGCGGTCAGCTGGGTCATCAATCTCGTCCAGGGCGAAGGGGGACGGGACCTGTGGTGGCCTCTGGTCAGTACCGTCATCTGGACAGCGATGACCGTGTACGGCTTCAGGACCTACCGGCGGATCGGGACAACGACCCTGCCGGCCATCACCGGCCGCCCGTCTGCCTGACCACATCGGCCAGCCCGCTCCCTTGTGCTGCTTCCGGGTAGATGAGCACCGAACAGTGACGCGGTCATGCGGAAGACGAGGGGGATGGCGATGGAAGCGGCCAAGTGGTCGGTGGACCGCGAACGCTTGACCCAGTGGGTTCCTGAGGGCGAGCGGATGACAGCCGGCTGTGCGGTGACATACGGACGCACACTGTGGGGCCTGCTCCCGCGACGCGCTTCGCTTCTGTTGACCGACCATCGGGTACGAGTACTGCGCCACCGGGGCAATGACCTCCAGTACGCCATACGCGGTGTCTGGTTCGAGATGATGCGCGGCGAGGCCGTGGCGGTGTGCAGGAATCCGCGGGTGCGGGTGGAGTTCGACAAGGGGCAGGAGATCGAGCTGCGCCGGCACGAGGGCGGGGTGGAGCGTTTGCGGATCAGCCAGTGGGATGCGGTGCATGCCGAAGCCCTGTACGCGGCGTTCCCTGGCGAGGGCAGCGATCCGCAGTCCTGAACACCGCCGTGAGAGCCGGGGCCGCTCAGGCCGGCGGGCTGCCTCGACCACACCACCAGACCCCCTCCTTGTTGCTGCTCGGGCCAAAGGCCCGCGGCCAGGCACCGCGCAGCGGGGCCGGCCCCTTTGGTGTGGCGCATCGCGCCATCGGGTGGCTGGAGCGCAGCGGAAGTCACCCCTGTGGGGCCGCAGGCCCCACAGCTCCGTCCGCTGCGCGTCCCGCTGGCGCTCACGCGGAGCGGGAGCGCAACACCCGCGCGCAGCGCGGGTGTTCGCTTGCATATCGCGCAGCGATATGGTACCCGTATAATATACAACTAACCGA
>NZ_JBHXHX010000037.1:0-40873 GCF_042723915.1 Streptomyces sp. NPDC058335
CGGCCGGGCCCGGGACGAGACGGTTTCGGTGCACCGGCCGGAGAGCCGGTCTTCGTGCGCAGGTTCCTGAACCCCCTGCGAACACGGGCGGGTGTAAACCTGTTCGGCTCGGCCGGCTTCTCCCAGGGACGCCGGAGGTCGGTGGTCAGTGGCCGGGCGAGCCGGAGCTGGGCATAGGCAGCGATCACCAGCCAGGTCCACCTGTCGGCCGCCTTTGAGCTGCGGAGCCGGGGCTTGGTCCACCCAAGTGTCTGCTTGAACAGGCGAAACGTGTGCTCCAAGTCGAAACGACGGAGGAAGGACTGCCAGCAGCGGTCCACCTCTCCGGCGGTGGCGGAAGTGCCCGACCACCACAGCCAGACCGGCTTGTTCACCCCGCCGCTTGGCAGTTTCTCCACGACCAGGCGGATGACGGTTCCCTCGATGATGGGCAGCGGTCCGTCGTGATCGAGCCAGGCCGCCCGCCGGGTCAGCCGCGGGTGCAGCCGGTCCCACGCCTGCGCGGTCGCCTTCCCGTAGAGGCGGGTGTCGGTGACGGCCACGGCCTGCTCGGTGCCCCAGGTGCCGGGGTTGCCGAAGACGGACTCCCCGCCGTGCTTGGGCGGTCGGCCGCCCTTGGGGTCGTAGACCCGCGGCGGTGTCGGCCGACGCATGACACGGTCGGAACGCAGGCGGCCGAGGATCTCGACGGGCAGGTCGCTCAGCAGGTGAGCGATGCGGGGTGCGTCGTATCCGGCGTCCAGTACAACCAGCACCTCGGGATCGCCCGGCTTCCACTGGCCGGCCGCGACGAGCCGCTCGACGACCTCCCGAAGCTGGACCGTGGTCACCGCGGCGACGTCGGCACCCGGCTCCAGGCGGACCGCGTCCAGCACCGCCGTCCATGACGTGCGGCCGGTCTCCAGCGCGGCCACGATCGGGTACGGCCAGCCCGGAATCATCTGGTGCTTGCCCTCACCCCGGCCGAACGTGTGGCAGAAGGCCCGGTCAGCACAGGTGTTGGCGTCCGGCCGCAGCCACGGCGAGACGTCCGCGGCCAGCACGATCCGGCCATCCGCCGCCCTCGGCAACGGCATTGAGGCCAGCGCGCGGCGCAGCCGGGCCACATCGATCCGCCCCTGGTTGAGGCGCCTCCGTAGAGGGCGCCGTGTCCGCGGCGGTGTTCGGGCGCGAGTGCCAAGTCGACCAGTGTCCGCACCGGCCCGTCCGTGCACAACAACGCGTCGCACAACTCGAACAGCGCGTCGCCCCGCGCGGTCAGACACGCGTACAACTCCGTTCGGAAGCGTGGCACTTCCGCGAATGCATCCCGAAGGACGCCTTGATGCTCCAGACCACGGCCTTCGCACTGATCCACTCTGTGACGGAGCACAGGATTAGACGAAGGCCGCTCTCACATCCGCTGAACTGCGAAAACGCTGATCAAGTTCGAACCGCGTTCGACGCCGGACGTTAAACGACAAGCTAAAGCCGCCGGGCAGGACAGGGTTACGACGCTAGGTGGCCGAGGCGGAGCGGGAATGCCGTGAAGTCGACCCGCTGGTCGCCTGACGTGAACGTCGGCGGCTGGACAGCGGAGTAGAGGACACCGCCTGTGGGTGTGCCGTCCGGGTTCGTGCCCTGGGGCGGCGGCCAGTCGGGCATGGTCGCAGTGGCCTGTAGCGGCTTCTCCGTTACGAACGAGAACGGGCCTTCCGTGCCTCCAGACCTATCGAACGAGATCTGGGAGTTCTCGTTCCAGGTCTCGGTGAGTTCGCCGGATGACACTCGCAGGGTGCTCGGCGGCGAGACCTCGACGTCCGGCAAGCGGATGATGATCTTGCCGAAGAGCGGGTGAGCTCCCTCGATCCGGAAGTCGACCGTTTGCAGCCGTACGAAGTCAGGGCCTCCTTCCAACACCTTGACCACACGGCCGCCGGTGAAGTCGATCGTGTGCTCGCCGGGTTGAATTCCGGTTGTCATGACAGCGCCGAAGACGCTAACCGACAAGTTGACCGTCTGCCCGACAGCGGGCAGAGTGCCGGCCGCCCGTGCAGGGCGCGCCATGGCCGGTACCAGGACGCTGCCTGCGGCGGTAGCGAGCACGCCCTTCAGGAACCGGCGGCGTGCTACGCCAGATTGATCACTCAATGCATGCATGACCGTATGCTCGCGCCTCGCTCCACTGGCAAGCGGGCAACTCGCTCCCTCACCACCCATTCGGGCGCGTAACAGCGACGCGGACTACCCGTTCCCCACAAGAACTCGCAGGGCGGCGATCGCCGTCTTGGGTCGGCGCTCGGGAAACGCTTTGGCAAAACGGCCTTTCGAAGCCTCATACGAGCCCAATCCGACCTGTCGAACCGAGGTAAAAGCATCTACTTAGCGGGACTTGCGGCGCAGCGACAGCACTGGGGTGCTTGGTGGAAGGGAGCCGGCGTGACGTGGACGTTGCCGGAGCCGTTGCTGAGCGTTTCCGTCCCGGTCGCGGATCTGCGGCCGGGCTGGGCGGCCGAGCCGAAGTGGGACGGGTTCCGGGCGCTCGTCTCCGTCGACGCCGGCCGGGTGGTGCTGCGTTCGAGGCGCGGTTCTGAGATGGCACCGGCGTTTCCGGAGATCGTGGCCGAGGCCGCGCAGCTTGGGGACGCGACGGCCTTGGACGGCGAGCTGGTCGTGTGGGACGCCGCCGGGCGGCTTGCCTTCGAGCGGCTGCAGGACCGGCTCGCCCGGCGCGGCGCCAGCGCGGCACGGGCCGCGGGCGAGTGGCCGGCGTACTTCGTCGCCTTCGGTCTACTGCGGCTGTCCGGCACCGACACGACTGCGTGGCCGTACCGGCGGCGCAGGGCTGCGCTGGAGCCCCTGTTCGCCGCACGGCGGCTGTCGGCGCCGTGGGCGCTGTGCCCGTCGACCACCGATCCGCAGACCGTACGCGAGTGGCTGACGTGGGCGTCGGTCGGGATGGAGGGACTGGTTTTTAAAGAGGCTGGACGACGCCTACCGGCCGTCGGTGAGGGGCTGGCAGAAGTACAAGGTTCGGGTCACCACCGAGGCCGTGCTCGGTGCGGTCACCGGCTCTCGCACCGCTCCCCGCGCGCTGCTGCTGGGTCGCTACGACGCTGCGGGCCACCTGCAGTACGTCGGGCGCAGCACCACGCTGTCCCAGGCCGCTGGCTGCGCCTTGTCCGACCGGCTGGCCCCGCCGACGGGCGTGCACCCGTGGACCGGGTGGTCCTTCAGTGCCGGGTGGGGAACGCAGCGCACACTCGATGTCCATCTGGTGCAGCCCAGCGTCGTGATGGAGGTCGCCGTCGATGTTGCCCGCGATGCAGCTGGCCGGTGGCGGCACCCGGCCCGCCCGCATCGCGTGCGTACCGGCTTGGCGTCGGACGACATCCCGCTGTTCGGCGAGGGCAGCGGGCCTTAGAACGGTTGACGATGCACGGCAGACTGCCAGCGGCAATGAGCACTTCCGCACCTGGTGTCTGGCGCCTGCGACCTGGTGAACCCACCCGTGGGAAAGCTGCACGACTGCGTGTGAACGGCTGTCGCAGGCCGATAACCGGTGAGCTCGTTGGCTATCGGGCCAGATACTCAGCGCCTCGACGTGTGGGCCGGGCGGCAACCAGGTCAGTGCATCGCCTGCGGCGCTGGCATGGCGGTCGGCGGTCGGCGGTCTTCCGGGCTTCGGCGAGCGCTCCTGACCGTCGGAGCAGGTGGCTCAACTGTTGCTGGGCGCCCCGCGTGTGGGTGTCTGTGGTGAGCAGATGCCGGAGGGTCTGCTGGTCGGGTTCGTCGGCGCGGTCCAGGGCGAGCAGGATGGGCAGGGTGGGGCGGCGGTTGCGGAGGTCGCTGTCGTCGGGTTTGCCGCTGCGGCCGGGTGCGTCGTCGTAGGGCAGGAGGTCGTCGCGGATCTGGAAGGCGAGTCCGAGGTGTTCGCCGAAGTGGGCCAGCTTGTCCTGCTGGTGACAGGTAGCCCCGGCGAGGATGGCGCCGATCTGGCAGGCGGCGGAGAGCATGACGGCGGTCTTGCGGCGGGCCATGGACAGGTAGGCGTCGACGCCGCTGTCGAAATCGCCGGTGAGCGCGAGTTCGTCTGATGCCCCTGCACAGACTTCCAGGCCGGCACGGGCCTGGACGGCCAGGGCGTGGCGGATCCGGTCGTCGCTGATGCCGCGCTCGCCGCACTCGGCGAGGTGGGTGAACAGGGCGAAGAACAGGGCGTTGCCGGCGACGATTGCCTGCTCGGCCCCGTAGCCGCGCCGACTTCGACCACATGGTCCGGCTCGGCTGGATCCGCTCCCCGCAGTCGATCGAGGTCCGCTTCGGCATCAGCCGGGCCGGAGCCGTCGACGTCGCGCTCTACACCACAGCGTCCGTCGACGCGGTGCCCGCCGAACACCCCGAGGTCGACTGGGAGCAGCTGCGCACGGTGAAGAAGGGCCGACGCTCTCCGCTCGCGGCGCTGCGCCCGAAGCCGGCACCCGTACCGGCGTAAGCCTCCGAGGTCCTTCCGCCCGCCCGCGCCCCACGCCGTCCAGAAGGGCTGCCCAGGACGCGGGCATTCTTCTTGCGCGCCGCTCACGCGTGCCCGGCAGCCGGCTCCCACAAGGGTCGGGCGAGCCCAGTCCCGTCGCAGTGGAAGCACCGCCCGCCTCCCGGCGTGCTGCGGGCACCGATGGTGTCGGCAGCATTCTGGAAGAGCCGGGTGAGGCCGGCAGTGTGCGCCGCGTGGATCGGGAGCTCCTGCCGTCTGCCGAGCGTGACTTCCAGCGCGACGCCGGGGCCGGTGAAGTGGGCGTGCATGCCCCCGGTGATCGCACGGAGCGTCTCGTTCAGTTCGTGCATCGTCTCCGCGCCGGACAACTGCACGCGGGCCGCGAGGACGGTGTCGGTGGCTGCGGCGAAGGAGACAGCAGCCAGACCGGGCGGGCGAGCGGCCCGACGCGGCCCACGGGGGCGGGATGGGTGTGCTGGAGCTGGGACAGGGCGTGCCACAGCTCGCCCGGCAGATCCTGGGGTGCGGTCTCTTCTCGGCTGCGTCTCATGGGGCCTGTGTAGGGCCTCCTGTCCTGTCTCGCTTGAGCTTGTTCTTTATCTTCGGGCTGATCTGCCGCAGCGAAGGCTGAGTGTTCTCATCGAACGTTGAGCGGTGCCGCCATCAGGAGGACACGGTCAAGGCCAACGAGGCGACGGCGGTGGCGAAGTAGAAACCGGGAAACGCGAGGTTGTAAAGCACGCGGGCGCGCAGATGGAAGGCGAGCGCGCCCAGGTAGAGCAGGGCGAGACCGCAGGCCGCGGCGGCACCGAGGGGACGCAGTGCCGCGTCGAAGAGGCCGAGGAGGAGGCCCGCCGCACCAGCCAGCTTGAGGGCGGCCAGCCAGGGCAGCCAGGATCGGGGCACACCCACCTGCGCCGAGTTTGCCAGCACGAAGCGCGCCCCGGCGAGGTCGGCTGCGGCGATACCGACGTTGACAGCGGCGGTGAACAAGGTGACGACGAGGAATGCGAGCTGGGTACCGGTCATGCCTTCAGGGTCCGCAGGCGCTTCGGCACCGTCCAATACCTGCTTCTATAACCTGGTGGCATGGACGTGGACACGCGCCTGCTTCGGTACTTTGCCGCAGTGGCGGAGGAGGGCAGCCTGACCGGGGCGGCGCAAAAACTGTTCGTCTCGCAGCCCTCGCTGACCAAGCAGATCCGGCGCTTGGAAGACGATCTCGGGGTACCGCTCTTCGCGCGTTCGCGGTCCGGGATGGCGCTGACCGAGGCCGGTCGAGAGTTCGCCGCGCGGGTGCCCGCACTGCTGGAGGACTGGGACGAGGCGGTACAGGCAACCGGCCGGACGGCGCGGGTGCTGCGCCTGGGCTTCCTGGACGCGGGCGCCGTGGGCTCCGTCCACGAGGTCATCGCCGAGTTCCGTCAGGCGCAGCCGGAGTGGCGGGTGGAACTGCGTCAGTTCGACTGGTCGGACCCGAGTGCCGGCCTGGCCCGGGGCGAAGTGGATGCGGCAGTGGTGCGTTTGCCGTTTCCGGGGCAGGAGGGACTGAACGTGCGGGAGTTGTTCGTTGAGGAGCGTGGGGTGCTCATGCCGGCTCGACATCCGCTGGCGAACAGCGGGACGGTGGAGTTCCCGGAGCTGTGGGACGAGCCCTTCGTCGCGGCCGGAGCCGAGACCGGAGCCTGGAGGGAGCACTGGCTGGCGGCGGAGGAGCGGGAAGGGCACCCAGTCCGGGTCGGCGCCGTCACCAGCCGGCCCGACGAGTGGCTCGGAGCGGTGGCTGCCGGCTGCGTAGCGCTGGCCCCGGCGTCGACGGCCCGTTTCTACTCCCACCCGAACGTGGTGTTCCGTCCAGTCCGCGGGGTCTCACCGAGCCGGGTAGGGCTGGCCCGACCAAAGGGCCGGACACGCGAGGCGGCGCTGGATGAGCTGCTAGAGGCCATCGCGCGGCGGTTGAGCCGGAGCTGACGACGGGGCCGACAGACCGCCGGCACGCTGCCCGGCCGGATCGGCGCCACTCCCGGCGGCAGCCGCGTTGAAGGGGCTCGCCCAGCACGGGGGACCCGCGGCGACCGCCTCGGTCGGGTGTGCGTAGGCCAGGACCGCCGACCACGCCGCCCCGATTGCGCTCAATGTTCGATGAGAACACTCAGCCTTCGCTGCGACAGGTCACCGGCTCGAATAGCGTCTCGAACTGGGTTTCGACGGCGGGCGCCTGGTCCTGGCCGTCGATGTATCGCCGTGGCTTCGCTCGGACGCGCCGTGCTCGTCCGAGCGGCTGTTCTGCCACGTCTACGGTCGCGCGAAGACGGCGTCGCAGTTCGTCCCGGGCTGGCCCTACTCCTTCGTCGCCGTGCTGGAGCCGGGCGCCACGTCCTGGACCGCGACCTGAACGCGGTCCGGCTCGGGCCGGCGGACGACGCGACGGCAATCACCGCCGCCCAACTCCGGGGCGTCGTCGAGCGGCTCATCGCCGCGGGCCAGTGGCAGACCGGGGACCCGGACATCGTGATCGTCAGCGATGCCGACTACGACGTCACCCGCCTGGCCTGGGTCCTGCGCGACCTGCCGGTCGAGCTGGTCGGCCGGGTCCGCTTTGACCGCGTCATGCGTCTGCCGAAACCACCGCGGATGCACGGCGTCAACGGCCGGCCGCCCAAGCACGGCCCGGAATTCCGCATTGCCAAGCCGGAGACCTGGCCCGAGCCCGCGATCACCACGGTCACCGACACCAGCAATTACGGCACGGCCGAAGCCCAGGCATGGGACCGAGTCCACCCCCGGCTCACCCACCGCTCCTCCTGGCTTGACCATGAGGGTGAACTTCCCCTGGTCGAAGGCGCGTTGATCCGGCTGAAGGTCGAGCACCTGTCGAAGGAACGGGACGCCCCACCGGTGTGGTTGTGGTCCTCGAAAACCGGCGCCACCCCGGGCGATGTGGACCGATTCTGGCGGGCTTTTCTCCGCCGCTTCGACCTGGAACACACCTTCCGTTTCGCGAAGCAGACCCTCGGCTGGACTACCCCGAAGCTCCGTAGTCCCGAGGCGGCGGACCGCTGGACCTGGATCCTGATCATCGCTCACACCCAACTGCGGCTCGCCCGGCCCCTCGCCGAAGACCTTCGCCGGCCCTGGGAGAAACCCACCGCCCCCCACCGGCTCACTCCGGCCCGGGTCCCGCCGGGGGTTCAGGAACATCCGCGCTCACCTGGCCTGCCCGAGCCGTGTTCCCAAACCCACAGGCACCGGCCCCGGACGGCCACCCGGCGCGAAGAACAAACACCGCGCACCCCGCTACGACGTCGGCAAAACCGTCAAACGCCCCGAGACCCTCAAGGCCATCGGTAGACCTGGCAGGTCCTGGTAGATAAAGAACAAGCTAAGGGACATCGGCCGCCGTCCGGACCCCAGCGGTCTTGCGGACCTCCAGGCCGATGATGGCCCGCTACGCGATATCGCGGCGCCTGCCCCCGCGGAGGACGAGGAAGTCGTCGCTGAGCCCGACCGTATCCGGCACGTCGCCGCCGCGCGGTCCGGGCCGCGCGGAACGGGAAGACCGGGCCGCCCGATCCCCTCGCACGCCTCCCGCACCCCGCCCCTGCTCCCTCGCTCCTGTTGCTCCGGCGGGGGGTGGGTGGGGTGAGGGGATGTCAGCCCATCCGGAATCCCCCGACCACGCGCCCGATCTGCGAAAGCGACGGGCCGCGGAATCCGGGCAGCACAACCCCTTGGCGCAACTCCGGGCTGCAGGTGACCAAAGTGGCGACGAAGGACCCCGGGGACGAACCGGACTGGTCGGCCCCGGACAGAGCTGGCACCGGCATACGCGCGCAGCGGCGCGCCCGCCAGGCTGAAGCCGAGAATCGGACGACCAGTTGAGAAAGGGGCACTTTGGTCACAGCTGGCCAGACCGTTCCGCCTGGCGGCTTCTGCTGTAGGTCGAACTCCAGGTGCTCGACGTCGGTGAACTCCACCTCCAGGCCGTGGGCGGACCTGGGGAGCGGACCTGCTAGGGGGCCACGATGGTGCACACGGCCAATGGCGGCCTTGGCGGAGAGTCCACAGTTAGTTGGCGGAGAGTCCACAACCCTAGCCACCTCCTTGTCGGGTTCATGGCGCAACGGAAAGATCCCCAATAGATCGTTGGTGCCTCCCTTGGGGGCGAAACAGAAACAGGGGAAATTAGGCGAGTCTTACGAAGAGTCTCGATGGTGGCTGGGATCGCAGCGATGTCGACGATGGCCCTTGCCACTCAGGCACAAGCGTCGCAGAACAGCGGCTGGGTTTATACAGCCAACAGGAGCGGGGCCGCGTACTTCGACGCCGACCTGAACGGCATCCCGGGCGTAGAGAAGATCACGGTCTGCGACAATACAACCGACGGCCGCGGTACCCGGGTCTTCGTGTCGGGCAAGGACGGGGACGGCGGGGTGTTTCTATTCGTGACCGACCCGTCCAACGACGGGCAGTGCCACTCGTATCAGGGCAACTTCTTCCTGGAGGAGACAGTGGTCGGCCTAGACGTCTACGAGTACTGGGGCGACAACGATGCCAACCACGGGATCGGCCACGGCGTGGCATAACCTCCCGCCGGCCGTTGCGCGCCTGCGGTGAGCCAGCGGTACAGAGTGAAGAGACCACCTCGCGCGTTGGGGTGGTCTCTTCGGCGCTCCGGGCTGGTCAGCGTCCGCAACCCCCCACCCTTGTAAGGGCCGCATGACCTGCGGAAAAGCGCTCTTTAGACCGTGTCCTATGTGGTGAGGCGTCGTTGACCTCGGTATGGGGCGGGGTACGTGGAGTTGGATCGTTCCGGACGGGCTGTGGGAGATCGCGGAAGCCGTTGATCCCACCGTCGAGGGTGCGGCCTCAGGGCGGTGGCACGCAGGACACCCCTGATGAGACGCTGTTCGCGGCCATCATCTACGTGTTGGTCAGCGGCTGCGCCTGGCGCCAACTGCCGCCCTGCTTCGGCATATCGAAGTCGACCGGGCGGCTGCATGAGGCCGTGCTGCATCGGCTCGACGACGCCGGCCTCATCGACGTCACCCGCGTTGTCCTGGACACCGCCCATGTCCGCGCTAAAAAGGGGGGTAAACACACGGGTCCGAGCCCCGTGGACCGGGGCAAGCCGGGTTCCAAGATGCACGTCCTGTCGGACGCGAACGGACTGCTAGCGCTTCGTCGGGAACGGAGGGGACCGTCTACTATCAAATCGGCGATAACGCTGACGAGTGGATCAAAATCTACTGGGACGTCCCGTGGATCAGCGGGGCACCCAATCGCGTCAAGACGGAGACCTTCAACGAAGACGTGTCCGCGGAAGTCGAGGGCCTTGCCGGCCATGGAACGGTTGGGGACGTGACAATCAAGATTGTTGACGGCCGCGGTTGATACCGTCTTCCCGTCTCGCGGCGGCAATCCCTAAACTCCATCGGGGTTGCCGCCCCCGCATGTGTGGCCCGCCTACCGGGCCGGCCTCGCAGTCCCCCTGCGGCGAGAAGTGCGGCAGCCACCGTGATCGCGACGCTCCTGACCGAGAACGCCGCCCTGCGCGAACAGACGGCGGGACGGTCCGCCGTCATCGTCCCGCTCACCCGGAACACCACGGACCGGTGCCAGCACGATGAAACACCCACTCACTAAAGTGCTGGTAAGGGCCATGTCACCAGCCGCAAACGGTGACGACTACCCCTCCAGCCCCTCGCTCTCCCCCTCCGGGCTCGGCGGCTGCCGCAGCGTCCGGATGGCTGCCGCATGGAAGTTTCCGCGGTGAGGCAACGGTCTCGGCCTCTCATGGCCTCTTTTGAACATCTAGGAGGTGCTCATGGGGGTTCGAAAACAGGCCGGGGACAGAGAGTTCCAGGCCTTTGTCGTCGGCCGCTGGCCGCGGCTGATGCGCACGGCATTCCTGCTCACGGGGGAGCAGCATGCTGCGGAGGATCTGGTCCAGTCGACGCTGGAACAGGTCTATGTGGCCTGGCACAGGGTCGCCTCGGCCGACGCCCCGGAGGCGTATGTACGACGAGTGATGATCAACGTGCATGCCCGAAGGTACCGCAGGAAACTGCGGGAGTTCCTGGTGCCCAGGAGCGAGGACGCGGGCCTGACACACGAGGTGGCCGACACCGGTGACCGGATCGCCCAGGCCGACGACCGCCACACGCTGCTGAAGGCGCTGGCCGAACTGCCGACACGGCAGCGGGAAGCAGTGGTCCTGCGCTACTGGGAGGACCTCACCGAGACACAGACGGCCGAGGCGATGGGCTGTTCGGTCGGCACGGTGAAGAGCAACGCAGCCAAGGGGATCGCGAAGCTGCGCGCCATATCGGAGCTGGCGGAGACAGTGACGCTGGGAGGACGAAAGTGAAAAGCGCGGACTGGGAGACGAGCCACAACATGACACAGCACGACATCGCACTCCTGCTGGCCGACGCGGCCGACGAGGTGAAGATCGGCATAGCCCCCGCCCAGGCGCTGCTTCGCGGCGGCCGCCGCCGCAAGGCCCGTCGCTGGGCGGTCGTGGCGACCACCACCCTGGTCGTGGCCGGCTCCACGGGGGCTCTGGCGCTGACAGGGCTGTCCGGTGACGAGGACCGGGGGGTGTCGCCGGCGAGCCGGCCGGTCGCCAGCGCGGAGGCGTCCGAGCCGCACATGCGGACGACCCTGGCGAGCGGCACCGACGCGGGAGTGCCGTGGAGGGTGTACATCGACGTGTGGAAGGCTCCGGCGGACACGGCGGAGGCCCAGGCCACCCTGGCGGCGATGGCGGAGTTCGGCGAGCACCCGGAGGACGTCTCCACGGCCTCCGAACTGGTGGGCAAGGTCGCGCACTTCGTGCACCGGGTCACCGGTGAAGAGGCGAGGACCACCCAGATCGCGGGCATGGTGCTACCTGAGGACGACGTCCTGTCCGGCGGCGAGTACGGGACCGTCTCGCTCCCGCTGCTCCCCCAGAACGACACGGCCCCGCGCCTGGTGACTGGCCAGGTCGCCAAGACCGCCCGGGAGGTCACCTGCACCTGGAAGGACGGCACGTCTACCAAGGTCGACCGTGCGTCCGCGGCCACCGAGGCGAACGCCGCCGTTCCGGTCATCCACAGCCCCAAGCACTCGCCCTACGACTGGTTCGTCTGCCTGGCGCCGAAGTCCACCACGTTCGAGGGGATCAAGGTGACGAAGTAGACGAAGCGGGAGACCGAGTGCGGGGAGTCGAGACCGGACGACGGTTCGCGACGCCCGGCGGCCCCCGGAGCCCCGTCCGGGCCGGGCCGGGGCTCCGGAAGGCACCGGGGGCGTGGGAGGCTCTGCCTTCCCCTCCCTGGCGGGGTGACAGCGTCGGCACACCATTCCGGCTCGGTCTCGAGGAGCGAAGGCTGCCCTATGCCCTGGCCCTGCACGGGAAGGAAGTCGCGCATCCGGAGGATGTCGAGCCGCACCAGCCCGCTTATGGCGGGCTCGGGCCGCCCACCCTTCCCCGCTACCGCACCCCGCCGCGAGCCATCTCCACCCTCGCGGCGGAGGCAGGTGCGGAGCGATTCTCCGTAGTGACCTGGCGCCAGGGCAGCAAGGGCGCGATGACCTCACGGTTCACGGTGCTGACGGTGCGGCCCGCAGGCACACAGTCCCTGGCCGCCGCCCAGGAATCGGGCGGGGGCCGCAGCCGGTGGGACGGCGTCCTGCCCACCCAGACCTCCCGGTCGAATGGCCGGACGGCAAGGACGCCCCGACGGACTACTGGAGATCGGATCTGCCGCCCACCACACCGACCGCTGACCTGGTGCGGTGGGCGAAGATGCGCTGGTAGATCGAACATGACTACCGGGAGCTCAAACACGGCCTGGGACTCGACCACTACGAAGGCCGAACCTGGCAGTGCTGGCACCACCACGTCACCCTCGTCACCGCCGCGCAGGCATTCCTCACCCTCCGCAGGCTCGACCCAAAAGTCGAGGCACCGCCCCAAGCCTCTACCAAACCCTCGACGCACTCCAAGACCCGCTGAGGTGCTGGACCGGCACCTGCAGCACCTGCGGTCGCCCCCTCAAAACAAGCAGAACCAGAACCTAACGGAGCCCTACTAGGCGTCTCTGAGACACGTCGCAGGGAGAAGGATGGCTTCCGGGCCATGGTCTCCGTCAACGCGGGCCAGGTGGTGCCGCGCGCGAGGCGCGGCACTGAGATGGGGCCGGCGTTCCCGGAGGTCGTGTCCGGGGCCGTGCAGCTGCCGGACGCGACCGCGTTGGACGGCGAGCTGGTCGTATGGGATGCCGCGGGCCGCCTCGCGTTCGAGCGGGTTGCAGAACCGGCTTGCCCGGCGTGGTGCCGGTGCGGCCCGGGCGGCGGAGGAGTGGCCGGCCCACTTCGGGCGCGTTCGATCTGCTGCGGCTGTCCGGGACGGACACCACCTCGCCGTATCGGCGGCGCAGGGCCGCGCTGGAGTCCGTGTTCGCCGCCCGTCGGCTGTCGGCGCCGTGGGCGCTGTGTCCGTCGGCCACCGAGGCCGACGTCGTGCGCGAGTGGCTGACGTGGGCGTCGGTCGGGATGGAAGGGGTGGTCTTCAAGAGGCTGGACGACGCCTACCGCCCGTCGGTGAGGGGCTGACAGAAATACAAGGTCCGTGAGACGAGCGAAGCGATCGTCGGCGCGATCACTGGTTCCCTGGCCGTTCCCCGCACGCTGCTGCTCGGCAGGTACGACACCGAAGGATGCTTTCAGTACGTCGGGCGCCCCCCCACCCTTGTCCAGGCGGCAGGTGCGGCGGTCGCCGGTCTTCTCGCTGCGGGGCGGCGCGGTCGTCCGTGGACAGGCTGGTCGTTCTCCGCCGGGTGGGGCAGCCAGGAAAAGCTGAACGTCACGCTGGTCGAACCCGAGCTAGTGGTGGAAGTCGGCGTCGACATCGCCCGCGACGCCTCCGGCCGGTGGCGGCATCCCGCCCGCTGGCACCGTGCCCGCCCCGACCTCTCCCCCACCGACGTCCCCCGCCTAACGTCACCGCCGCACTGACGGCGGCCCGGCGCGGCGGCCCCGCCGACGCGCAGCGAGGTTGTGCCCCACCCTGGCCTGGTCCTCGGTGAGGACACCGGCGTTCACGGCATCGGCGCCGGTGGCCGGGGTGAAGTAGCCAGCCTTCGTCGCGATCCGCAGGGCAGGGTGGGCGGCCAGGGCCGGGGCCAGCAAGGCCTGAGCGCGGCCGGTGGCGTAGTTGGGGGCGGTGTCGATCCACTGCGCGCCGGAGGCGGCCGCACGGACGGCCGCCTCCGGGATCTCCCGGCACCGGTAGGTGCCCAGAGCGAGCTGTGCCGTCACAACAGGCTCCCCACCGTCGCGGCCTGCCCGGCAACGAGCTCCTGGACCAGCCCCGCGACGTCCTCCACAGGCAGGCCGGCTGTTTCGGCGAGCGCGGCCAGGTCCACGGTGCGGCCGGCGACCAGCGGGCGCAGCACCGCCTCCGCCTCGGGCGCGAACTCGAACGTACTCCCGGCGGCTGACAGCATCACCACGTCCTCGCCGACCTCCAGCACGGCGCGGCGGTCGTCAGTCGCACCCGCAAGTGGGGGTGGACATGGGTGCCGTCGATGTACGGCAGGCTCGGCACCATCCGGCCGACAGCCTGCCCGTCCATCGCCGTCCGGTACCGGGCGAGCAGCGCCGGGTCCTCCAGCAGTTCGGCGAGCCGCTTGCGCATCCCGTCCACGGCGTCGGCCTGAATATCCGGCGCGGCGAGCAGCGGCAGATCGCGCCGCCAGTCCTCGTGCACGGGCGGGCTCGGCCTTGCACCGAGCCCGCCGCTCCCACTCCACCCGTTCCTGATCGCTCACTGTGACGGTCGTCCGGTTCGGCGTACGTCGTTGCCCGCGAGCGTCAGGAACACCGGCGCCGGACCTGTGCCATGCCACCGGCTAGCGCTGCAGTGTCAGTACCCCTGGCCGGTAGGGCAGGAGGCCGTAGTCCCCGCCGTCGGTGCTGGGGTCGCGCCCCTGGTAGAGGAACTGCAGGTTGCAGGGGTCGATGGTCTTGGTCTGGTCGGGGTTGGTGCGAACCAGATCGCCGTGGCTGATGTCCCTGGTCCAGGCCGTCGCGCCGCTGTTGGCACTGCCGGCGAAGGGGCTGGTCACGGTGTCGGCCCCGGCCTGCGGTGTCCACGCGCCGTCAAGGCTGGTGGCCGTGAACGAGCGGAAGTAGCGGCCATATCCTGTGTAGTTCTGGGCCTCGACGATCATGAGGTACTGGTTCTGGCCCTGGACCTTGTAGACCTCGACCGCCTCGAACAGGTTGAGCGGCGTGTCGCTCATGATCTTCGTGAACGAACCGAAGGTGCCCGGGAAGTTGCCGATGGGCATGCTGGCGCGGTAGATGCCGCCCTCGTCGTCGGCGAAGAACATGTACATGTTCGTGTCGTCGCCGATGAGGGTCACGTCGAGGGGACCCCCCTTCGGGAGGGTGCCCGTGAACAGCTCCTGCTGCGCGGACCAGCCGTTGGGGTTGGTGGGGTCACTCGAGGTGCGGTAGGAGAAGCTGTAGGGCCAACCCCCGTTGTAGGCGAGCACCCAGAGGTTCTTCGGGGCGAAGTAGAACAGCGTCGGCGCGATGCCGTCGAAGGGAATCGTGTTCTGGGTGGCGGTGGCCATGTCGGACCAGTTCGTGAAGGGGCTGAAGGTCGTCAGTCCCCAGCGACCGTCGTCACCGGCGAGGTTGTTGTGCGTCGTGGCATAGACGATGTGCTTGCCGTTGTAGACGACGCTGGTGAAGTCCTTGAGCGAGGCCCACCCCGCCTTCGGCTCCGCCAGCGGGCCGGTCGATGTCCAGCGGTACGTCGACGGAAGAGCACACACGTTGTTCGCCCCTGACAGGCCGGTCCACTTCTGGTTGGCGCCACCTTGGCACGACCAGAGCCGCACCTCCGTGCCGTTGGTCTTGCCCCAGCCCGAAGCTTCCAGGCACAGCCCGGACCGCACACCGACGATCGTGCCGTCGGGGTTCACCCGCCACTGCTGGTTGTCACTGCCGTTGCACGTCCAGATCTGCACCGGGGTCCCGTTCGTGGTACCGCCGCCCCGGACGTCCAGACACTTGCTGCCGTACACGGTCAGCTGGTTGCTGTCCGTCAACGTCCACTGCTGGTTGATTCCGCCGTGGCAGTCCCAGATGTGCACGTTCGCGCCGTCGGTCTGGCTGAAGCCTGACACATCGAGACAGCGGCCGGAATCAACACCGCGCACGTCGCTGGTGGTGGCCGCCTGAGCCGGGCTGGCGACGAGCAGCGCCGCCAACGCGGCCAGGGCCGCGACCGCGGCGGCGAGCACCGCGGACGGGCGTCTGCGGCTGAAAATACGTCTGTGCATAAGGACCTCGTCATCCTTGAGCAAGCGGCTCCGGTTGGCCCGTCAGAGGCTGCCCGGAGGCGGTGTGGTGCGGCCCTGTGTGTTCGTTATGCCGAACAAAGGTCGAAGTGTCGAGCAAACTGGATAATAGGGTTCCGGTGATCAGCGTCAATACCTCGCGCGAAACTCGCGGGCAGAAACGTTCGCAGGCTGAAACCAGGCGGCTTCAATTGGCTCACGATCGTCCAGCTCCCCTCCTACAGCCCCGACTTGAACCCGGTGGAAAGAATTTGGTCCCTGTTACGAAGAGACCCGATGGCCAACACCGCATTCACCGACCCTGACCACCTCACCCGCACCCTCCGTCGAGGCCTCGCCCACATCCAGCGCCACCCGGGACTCATCGACGGCTGCCTCACCGAAACCGGCCTGACCTTCAACCCCGGCACCCGAAGCCAATCCGCCAAGCTCAGTAGTCATCCACCGCTCTGGCGAGCGGCTTTGCGAAGCGAGTCCCACAGGGTGTCGATGTGGTCGGGCAGCGTCGTCGTCGCGCCGATGGCGACGCGAATCGCGAAGTGACCGTTGACCGATGTGTGCGTGAGGAAGGAATGCCCTTCGGCGTTGACCGCCTCCATTGCTGCCTTGGTAGCGGCGTCGTCGGGGCGCCCTTCCCGGTCGACGAGGTACAGACATACGAGTGCCAGTGATGGCGGGGTGGCCAGGGCGAAGCCCGACTCGCTCTCAATCCGGCCGGCCAAGGAGTTGGCCATAGCGACGTGGCCGCGGATGCTTGCGCGCAGGCCTTCCAGTCCGGCGCCGTGCACCACCGACCAGATCTTCAACGCACGCATACGACGGCCCAACGGGACCTGCCAGTCTCGGTAGTCGATGACTTCGCCCGATTCGGTCGCAGCGTTACGCAGGTACTCCGGCGTGATGGACAGCGCTGTGGGCAGCGCTCGGGCATCCCTCACCCACATGAACGAGGCGTCGAAGGCGGTGTAGAACCACTTGTGTGCGTCGGTGCAGAACGAGTCGACAAGGTTCACGCCGTCCAGGAGCCAGCGGAACTCGGGACACAACGCCGCGACTCCTGCCCACGCGGCGTCAACGTGCACCCACGCCTCGTACGCACGCGCTGCCAGCGCGACGTCTCTCACGGGGTCGATGGCACCCGTGCCGGTTGTTCCCACGGTCGGACAGACCATGACCGGCCTCTTTCCGGCGGCCGCGTCCTTGGCCAGCATGTCTGCCAGGGCATCCGCCGACATGGACAGCGTGCCCTGGGTAAAGGGGACGATCCGCAATGCTCGCGCGCCGAGCCCGGCCACACGCACGGCCTTGGCCAGTGACGAGTGGGTCTCGGCAGTGACGTACACCGTCTCGGTGCCGTCCACGCCGTGTTCGCGCCAGTCCGGGTTGCTGCGCTGCAGCGCAGCCAGCAGGGCAGCCAACGATGCCGACGAAGCCGAATCCTGCAGCGAACCGCCTCCGCCTCCGGCGAAAGTGAACTCGCGACCAAGGCCCAGGGCATCCGCCAGGCCGTCGAGCAGGACCTGCTCGATCTCCGTCCCGGCCGGCGATGTCGACCAGAGCATTCCCTGCGCTCCGATCCCGCCCGATGCGATGTCACCGAGGAGCGACAGCAGGGACGCGTTCGCTGGGAAGTAGCCGAAGAAGCCCGGGTGCTGCCAGTGGAGCGACGAGGGGACGACCACGTCGTTGAGCAAGGCGATGAGATCATCGCCCAGCGCCTGGGACGGCTGCTCAGGCAGTTCACGAGGAAGCTGAGCCTTCACGGAGCCCGGTGAGACCTTCGGCCGCACGTGCAGGGAAGGGAGCGAGGTGCGGTATTGGGCGACCCAGTCGACCAACTGGTGGCCCTGGCGGCGGAATTCATCTGGCTCAAGATCAGGCATGCTCTGTCCTCAGAGGCGGTGTTGGTCATGACGAGGGCTGAGCGCCCACCTGAGCGCTGGGGACGATCAGGTGCCCGGGGCGAGCTGGCCGCTACCGGATTCAGAGGGCCTCGATGCCGCGTACCGACTGGTGCCGCACCAGAGCCTGTCGTCTACAGTTGTAGATTAATAGCTCCAATGTAATCCCTTAAGGGGCCGCTGGGAAGGGGGCGCCATGGGGACCCCTCTCACGCCCACGGGGAATGACAGCTCTTCGCCCTCGCTCCGTGCGCCCCTGCCCGCGAGCACGTGGCGTAAGAGGTTCACCAGGTCACAGGGTTGGGTCTGCGAGTCACACGACCCCTCGGACTCATCCGCCGTGAGGCCCGCGAGTGCGACCAAAGCCCTCGGCATTCAGGCGTCTACCCGTTGGTAAGGTGTCACCATGCCCAAGATCGTGGACCACGACGCGCGGCGTGAAGAGATCATCGAAGCCGTATGGCGCCTTGTCGCGCGGCGAGGATTCGCGGCGCTGAACATGCGGGATCTCGCCGCCGAAGCTGGATTCACCAACGGTGCGCTCACACGATACTTTCCCACCAAAGCAGCAATTCTGCGGGCCGCGCTGGAGCGCGCCAACGCAGCCACCGAGCAGCGGGCCGCCCGCACCATCGCCAGCGCCGACGGCCTGAACGCGTTCCGCAAGTTCTGCGTCGAGATCATGCCCCTGGACGACGAGCGTCTCAATGAGGCCCGCGTGGTCATCGGCTTCTGGAATTACGCGGTAGCCGATCAGGAACTGATCGGCGTCTACGACCAGGCGATATCGCGCTGGCGCGATCAGATGCTCTCGTATCTGCACACTGCGGCTGAAGCGGGAGAGATCAACCCATCCTGCGATCTCGATGCGTTCTTGGACCTTGCGATGGCCACGCTGATGGGACTCCAGATCAACGCGATCTTCACGGCTCGCCTGACCACACCCTCCCGCCAGTTGCGGATACTCGACGGACTCATCGCGGGGTTGCAGACCGGCACCTCATGATTTGAGCACGCAGGCGCAGAAGTACTCACCTGTGGATCAGTTGCATCTGATCCACCCCTTGTGTCACAACCGCCGGTGCCCATGGACCCGCGACACCACCGTCCACAGCGGAAAACTACGGCAGCCGGGAACGCCTCAGCAGCTCGTTCGTGCCGTAGTCCGGGTGGCGTGCACCACCGCCGGCCCGGCTTCGCGCCGTCTTCCGCCCTGCAGACATACGAAGGGGCGAGAATCGACGCGCCAGGCTTCTCGGCAGCGGCGGTGTAGGCAGGTGCCGTGGCACGCCGGCGGCGATGCCCTCGTCCGGGCGGTACACGCGCCGGCTCGCTGGCTTGGCGTTCTCCACCACCCACCTGCGCTGCGGCCACCGCCAGCCCCAGGTCAAGAGACGCCGGTACTCCGCCAGGCTCGCCTCGATCCTCAGCGAACCGGCCTGCTGATTCGAGACAGGGTCGACGGCGGTAGCGGTGTGAGTGGACTTGTGCGGGTCAACACGAGCAATATCACGGGAGTCGTTCCTCGCGGCCGGACGACAGGACGACCACGGCCGACACGCCGACTTCCGGAACCGCTGCCGGGACACGCCTCTGTTGAGTCAGACCGTGGCCGGACACCGGGCCGGCGGCACACCCCGAGCGGGCCAGCCCCGAAGGGCGGCAGGAACCTCCCGAGCCATCCAGCCCAGCGTCCTACGGAACGCTACGAGCGGCCAACCCGACCGCGCTCCGCTACGGCCAATACAAGTCGGGAACCTCAGTGCGAGGCGTCGGCTCGATGATCAGTGCTTCCATGGGTTTGCTGCGGTGAGGGCGCAGCACGTCCAGCCAGGCCACTCCGTCGTCCAGGAGACGTCCCATGTATCCGAAGCCGTTCCACCCCAGATCGACGAAGCAGCGTTCAGCCGGCTGGTCCCGACCGAACAGCCGTTGACCGTGCAACGTGACGTCTCCGAGGTCAACACCCCGCTGTCCAGACCAGCACGAGCACTTCACCGAGACAGCACACCAGCCCCGCTGATCAGCAGAAATCAGGTTGGCATGGGCTCAATCAACGTGACAGCGCCGCCGGTGCCGGTCCGCGAGGGCGGTGAGGATGCGCTGATAGTCCACCGACAGCACCGACCTCTTCACGCTCTGCCCCTCGGCAGCCGTCAGGTCAGCCTGAGCGTGGTCTTGCCCGCTCTCGTCCGCCGGGGCCAGCACTTCGCCGACCCGCGATCGGGCGATGGCCCACTCTGCCATTCCCGCCCCCGCGGCCAGTTCGGCTTGGATACGGTCGGCCTCCTCCCACAGCTCGTCCACGCGACGGCGAGCACCCAGCTCACGCTGTTCCAGCAGCCCAATCACCGACGGAATCCACGACCTCCCGGGGAGCGACACAACGCCAGGCCACTACTCCCACGGCACCTCCCGCCCTACGCTCCACCAGGGTCACCGGGTTGATGAACCGTTCCTGCTGGGCCGTCGTGGCCGCCGCCGCGCGCATCGCCGGCAGCGTGGCGCCCGCGACCAGACCGGCGGTGACCGCCATGACTCTGCGGCGGCTGCGGGGGTGTTGGAGCCAGGACATGCGAGATCAGCTTCCTCACGGGTAAGGGGGACCGAGAGCCGAAGTTCGAAATGTCGCTCTGGCTCTGGGGTTCTGGTTGGTGGCGGATGATCTGGGCAGGGGGCGGTGGCAGGTGAAGCAGGTGCCGGTCCAGCAGTTCAGCAGGTCTTGGATGGTGTCGAGGATCTGGTAGAGGGTGAACCCGCTGTATCGGCTTTTCGGGCCAGGCGCTGCTCGGTCAGGAACGCATGGGCGGCGGCGACCAGGTGACGTGGTGATGCCAGCCGGTCCAGGAGCGGCCCTCGAATCCCGGACCGGGGCGGGGAGGGGCTCCGGTCCCGGGCGGGGGTCATCCGGCGGCCAGAGTGGTCCACTTCTGGTTGGAGCCGCCGTGGCAGTCCCACAGTTGGAGCTGCGTGCCGTCGGCCGTGGAGAAGCCCGGAATGTCGAGGCAGCGGCCGGAGGCGGGGTTGCGGTAGCCGCCGTTGTAGGGCTCCCAGACCTGATTGGCGCCGCCGTGGCAGGTCCAGAGGTGCACCTTGGTGCCGTTGGTGGTGCCCCAGCCGGCGGCGTCGAGGCACTTGCCCATGGAGCGCAGGGTGCCGTCGGTGTAGGCGGACCAGACCTGGTTGACGGCGCCGGTGCAGCTCCAGGTCTGGACGGCGGTCCCGTCGGCCGTGCCGAAGCCGCTGACGTCCAGGCACTTGCCGCCCAACTCGGACTGCACACGTGAGGGAGCGGGGGCGGGGTTCCTCAGCCACCCGGCGCTGTCCGCGGACTGGATGCCGCGGTGGAAGGCGTCGGCCATCTTCTGGTAGCCCGAGTCGTTGGGATGCAGGAAGTCGTCCAGGTCGGCCGTGGTCAGGCTGCTCATGTCCACGTACGCGACGCGCTTGCCCGCGGCCTGTGCCTCGCTCACGATTTGGGGGATGGCCTGGTTGTACGCGGCACGGTACTGCTCCTCCGAGCCGCTGGTGGACACGACCAGGGAGGCCACGAGGACGGTGGCGTCGGGGACGTCGGCGGTGATCTGGTTGACCAGCGACTTCAGCCGGGCGGTGGCGGTGGAGACCTGATAGCTCTCGTTGAGGTCGTTGGTGCCGATCATCAGCGTCACGACGTTGGGCCGGTAGCGGGTCAGCGAGGCGTCGGCGAGTTCGGCGATCTGGTGGATCTTGTAGCCGGGGTGACCTTCGTTGTCGGGGTCGGACATCGAACCGCCCCGCCCCGTGCCCACGAAGTCCAGCGGATGGCCGTCTGCCGCGAGGTTGTCCCACAACGGGGCCCGGTAGCCGTTGCCCGTACTGCTTCCCACGCCCCACGTTATCGAGTCGCCGAGCGGCATGACCCGCAAGGGCGTGTTCGAGGCGGCGGAGGCAGGTGCCACACCTGCTAGCGTCATCCCGAGCGCAGCAGTGACCAGCGTGATGAGGGGCAGGATCCAAGGCTTTCTCATGCAGTCGTCCTCTTCTGCGAGTGAGTGCTGAAGCTGGCGCGGGCTGCTCGACGTTCGTGTCGGCAACTCGGCTGCTGTGCCGTCCCGCTGGCGTCGGCGGGCGCATGACGTACTGGCGGAACGGCGTGGTGGGGAACGTCGTCATCCTTGAGCAAGCGACTCCGCCTGGCCCGTCAGGGGCCGTCCGGAGGCGGTGTGGTGCGGCCCTGAAGTGTTCGGCATAGCGAACGCAGGTCGAAGTGTCGAGCACCTGGATAATAAGGTTCCGGTGATCAGCGTCAATACCTCTCGCAAAATTCGCAAGCCGGAACATTCACAACTGAAACCAGGCGGCCTCAAGTCCCGTGGTGTAGGGGTCTTTGGTAGAGGGTCAGGTAGCGGTGCGGGCGCGGGCTTGGACAGGCACCGATGCCGTACTGGTTGCCGCCGTTCCCGAAAAGGTTGCCGCCCGGTCCGAGTGCACAACTTGAGGATGACGGACCGCGATCCCGGTGACCCAGTCGATGGTCATCGTCTTCTCGTTGTCGGTGAGGAAAAGCGGGACCATGCCAGCCATGCGCAGAACAACAGCGTCTCGCGCTCGCTTCCACCGCCCGGACCAGGCACTTTCGGGCCTTATCCCCAGTCGAACTGAAACCAGGGACCGGGCTCGGCGATCCACGGCCGGTAAGTACGACGGTGGCCGGCCCGCCACTGTTCCCTTCGCCCGCGCGACCGCCCGCCGCGTCGTCCGCTCGTCCCCGGTGAACCCCAGTAGCTGGAGGCGTTCGTGGAGCTTGTCGGCTCGCACCGTGCGCTGCGACCGGTCGACCCACTCCTCACTTTGGCATGAATGGGTCGATCTAGGATCTTGTGCTGTCCGCTCTCAACTCCTAGGATCCCTGCCGTCCGAAGGATCGGTTCACGTTCGCAGTACCGAACACGCTCGGCCGAAGCGGCTTGCGCATGGCGCACATGCCGGGCATGACAGCACCCGCATCATCCGTACCAGTAAGGCTCTCCCCCACACACCAAGTGCCGGACCTGGAAGGGCTCACCCGGCATTCGTGCGGCGAGCCCCGATCGCCTCCCGGAGCATCGTGTGACATCACCCGCACCATGCCACGCCCGCGCCCGCGCCTGTGCCGCGCGGCCGTGGTCCTCCTATTAAGCCTGGCGCGGCCTGGCCCGTCGTCCAACGCGTAGGCCTTGCCTGGGGCACGTCGTACCCCAGCCCCGTCCTGCCGCTCCCCGCCCCGCCAGGTCACCCCGCTGACCGGCGTCGACACCTTCGACGCCGGTCCGTGAAACCGAAGCGGGAAGGGAACCACAATCCGGACCACGACAAGTGGTCCGTCAACAACGGCCTTACCCTGCGCACCGCGCCGGCCACCAACCACCTGTACTGGGCCCGCAATACCCTCACCCACCGGATTCAGGGACCCACCTCCACCGCGACCATCCAGCTGGACTACGCGACGATCCGCGACGGACAGCAACTGGAACACCACCGGCACCGGCACCGAAACGCGAGCGCCAACGTCACGGGCGGTCACATCCGGCTGCGCGCGGCCGCCGACATCCGCCCCGGCACCTCCCGTCCGGGAACCTTCTCCTACAGCACCGACGGCACCAGCTTCACCCGCCTGGGGCCCGCGTTCACCATGGGCCACACCTGGCAGTTCTTCACGGGCCACCGCTTCGCCCTTTCCAATCATGCCGCGCAGACACTCGGCGGCTCCGTCCGCATCGCACGGTTCGCGCTGACCACACCCCGAGCGCAGCAACGCCCCTCCCCCGCATCTGACCAGCTGCTCAGTCCCCGACCCGCAGCACCAGGAAGGACCACACCATGGCCAGTACCGCCGTCCATGGGCCAACGGCTCACCCGACCGCAGTGAGATCACCCGCCACCGGTACGAGACTCGCCCGGGCAACCTGGGTGCTGATCTTCATGTTGGCGTTCGCCGTTCTTCCCGCCGCGGTGCATCCCACGGCGGCCAGGGCCGACAACCCGATCGTGCAGAACGTCTACACCGCCGACCCTTCCCCACTGGTGTACAACGGACGGGTCTACCTCTACACCGGGCACGACGAGGACGGCTCCACCTCCTTCGTGATGAAGGACTGGCGGGTGTGGTCCTCCGCCGACATGGTCAACTGGACCGACCACGGCTCGCCGCTCAGCCTGGCCACCTTCAGCTGGGCGTCCAGCGACGCGTGGGCGGGCCAGGCCGTCGAACGGGGCGGCAAGTTCTACTGGTATGTGCCGGTGACGGCCCGGGCGACCGGCCGGATGGCCATCGGCGTGGCGGTGTCGGACAGCCCCACCGGCCCGTTCCGGGACGCCCTCGGCCACCCGCTGCTGGAGAACACTGAGATCGACCCGACCGTCTTCATCGACGACGACGGCCAGGCCTACCTGTACTGGGGCAACCCGAACCTGTGGTACGTCAAGCTGAACGCGGACATGACGTCCTACGCAGGCAGCCCCGTCCAAATTCCGCTCACCACCGCGGGCTTCGGAACCCGCACCGACAACCCCGACCGCCCCACGCTGTACGAAGAAGGACCCTGGGTCTACAAACGGGGCGGTCTGTACTACCTGGTGTATGCGGCCAGGTGCTGCTCGGAGTTCATCGCCTACTCCACGGCACCCAGCCCGACAGGGCCGTGGACCTACCGTGGAACAGTCATGCCCGCCCAGGGCAACAGCTTCACCAACCACGCGGGCATCGTGGACTTCCAGGGCAACTCGTATTTCTTCTACCAAAACGGCGCCCTCCCGGGCGGCGGCAACTTCACCCGCTCGGTCGCAGTGGAGAAGTTCAGCTACAACGCCGACGGCACCATTCCAACGATCAATATGACGACGGCCGGGGCGCCGCAGGCCGGCACGCTCGATCCTTATGTCCGCCAGGAAGCCGAGACCGTCGCGTGGGGCAGCGGCAGCGAAACCGAACCCTCCAGCGAGGGCGGGATGAACATCAGCTGGATCGAAGACGGCGATTACATCAAGGTCAAGGGCGTAGCATTCGGCACCGGTGCCAGCTCGTTCACCGCCAGGGTGGCCTCAAGCGCCAGCGGCGGCCGAGTTGAGCTGCACCTGGACAGTCCTACTGGGCCAACAGTCGGGACATGCACTGTGTCGGGCACCGGAGGCTGGCAGACCTGGAGCACGGTCTCGTGCCCTGTTACCGGTGCAACCGGGACCCACGATCTTTACCTGCGCTTCGCCGGTGGCAGCGGGTACCTGTTCAATATGAACTGGTGGCAGTTCACCACCGGCCAGCCCACCTTCTCGTCAACCGCCGTCGCCCAGCACAGCGGGTACTGCCTGGACGACCCAAACCAGAGCACCGCCGACGGCACTCAGTACCGGCAGTACACCTGCGGCGCCGGTGAGGAACAGCGGTTCGACTTCGACCCGGTGCCAGGGGTGGCGGACACCTACACCCTGGTGAACCACCACAGCGGCAAGTGCCTCGACATCCGCGGCGTCTCCACCGCCGACGGCGCGGCGGTCCACCAGTGGACCTGCCACGGCGGCACGAACCAGCAGTTCACGCTGCGGCAGGTCGCCGCCAACGACTACCAGCTCGTCGCGGTGCACAGCGGCAAGTGCGTGGACGTCAGCGGGATCTCCACCGCCGTCGGAGCACTTGTCCACCAGTGGCCCTGTGACTCCGCCAGTGCCCTGGCCACCAAGAAGAACCAGGTCTGGCGCCTGACCGGCAAGAGCTGAACCAACACAGGGTCAGGCCCGGGCCGGCAACCCGGCGCCCGACCCTGTCCAGGGCCTTTGCTGGCCGGGTAGCCGATATACGCCACTGGACGAGCAGCAGTTTCAGCAGGTCAGGTCAGTTGCAGGCGGTTCTTGGTTCATCGCGCTTGCCCTCCGGTACTCGCGCCAATGCCGATCGAGCCGCACGGGCATGGCGACTGCCGCCCAAGTGGGCGGCTCCGTCGCGGCCTGGTACGCGGGACGTGTTCGCAGGTAAAGCGCGTGTGACGAAAGCGTTGACGGAACCTTGGCCCCCGCTTATCTTCTGATCGAATTCACGAACTACGTTCGTAATTACGGACAGGGACGGTCCCGCATGCCAAAGATGTCAGAGCAGCCCCCCGCCGGACGCCACAGATCCCTGATCCTGTGCGTGCTCGCCGTACTGATCGCCATGGTGTCGGCGACGACCCCGGCCACCGCCGCCGAGGGCCGCCCGTACACCAACCCGGTCAAGTCGCAGAAGGGCGCCGACCCCTGGCTCGAGTACTACAACGGCAACTACTACCTGGTCGCCACGTCCTTCACCGGTGTGCTGACCATGCGGAAGTCGCCGACCCTGGCCGGACTCTCCACCGCCGCCAGCGTCCAGATCTGGAGCGACACCACCCCCACCCGCAACACCAACATCTGGGCACCCGAGATCCACTTCCTCGACGGCCACTGGTACCTGTACTACTCCGCGGCGCAGAGCGGTGTCGCCTGCTGCGACTCCCAGCGCACCCACGTCCTGGAGAGCGCGGGCACCGACCCCATGGGCCCGTACACCTACAAGAACCAGCTCAGCGGCTCCAACCTCAGCTCCGGCGGCTGGCTCATCGACGCCACGGTCCTGAAGGCGAACAACAGCCTCTACCTGGTCGGCAGCGGCTACATCAACGGCAGTCCGCAGAGCCTGGTCATCGCGCCGATGAGCAACCCGTACACGCTGGCCAGCAGCACCTTCACCATCATCTCCAGCCCCACCGCGAGCTGGGAGACCTCGGGGGCCGCGGTCAACGAGGGACCCGAGCCGCTCTACCACGACGGCCGCACCTACCTCACCTTCTCCGCCAGCTACTGCATGACCCCGGACTACAAGCTGGGCCAGCTGGAGCTCACCGGCAGCAACCCCCTGCTGGCCTCTTCCTGGACGAAGAAGTCCACGCCGGTCTTCCAGCGCAACGACGCGGCGAGTGTCTACGGCCCCGGCCACAACGGCTTCTTCTCCTCGCCGGACGGCACCGAGAACTGGATCGTCTACCACGCCAACAACTCCGCGAGCGACGGCTGCGGCAACGAACGTACGACGCGGGCGCAGAAGTTCACCTGGAACGCGGACGGCACGCCGAACTTCGGCACCCCGGTCGCGCTCGGCACCACGCTGCCCGGCCCGTCGGGCGAGACGGCGACGACCCCGACCGCGTACACCCTGGTGAACCGCAACAGCAGCAAGTGCCTGGACGTCGAGGGCGGCAGCACCTTGGACGGCGCCAACATCTTCCAGTGGAGCTGCACCGGCGGCGCCAACCAGAAGTGGCGCGTCGAGGACCTCGGCGACGACACCAGCCGGCTGGTCAACGTCGCGACCGGCAAGGTCGCGGACACCGCGAACTGCACCACGACCGACGGCACGGACATCAAGCAGTGGTCCTGGCTGAACAACAACTGCCAGAAGTTCCGACTGGTCTACACGGCCACCGGCGACTATGTGCGGATCGTGAACGAGAACAGCGGCAAGGTCGCCGACGTCGCCAACTGCGGCACCGCCGACGGGACCGACGTACGGCTGTGGACCTGGCTGAACAACACCTGCCAGCAGTGGCGCCTCGTCCCCACGACCTGACCTCCCTGCGCACCCCGTGATCTTTGCGGACCGCTTCATCCGTTCTACAAGCGGGGGGTCGTCCGACTCGGCCGGCGTCTCGCTCCTCCTCGGCCTGTTGCGAGGGGCAGCGGTGGCGGTCCCCTGCGGGCGCGAGGCGCCTGGGCACCTCGCGCCCCCCAGAACGCGTGCCTGATTCCATCATTTCTCTGAGCACGTCACCATCAACGTCCGGCTGTACTTCACGGGTTTCACCCAAGCCCCCACTCCTGCCGTACATCAACGCCGCTCTTACGCCGTCCGTGCACACGGCTTCCCCGCACTCGGCGACATGGCCGGCGCCACCGTGCACCTCGCCGACTCCTGGGCCGCCGACTCGGCCTCCCCCGACGGGGCCGTGCTGGTCCAGTAGACCTGCGGAAGCCGGCTCGACCAGCAGTTGACGCTGCGGAGCGTCACCTCCTGAGCGCCTCAGCCCCCTCGCCCCGCACGTCTCCACGAAGAAGACGCGCACGTCCCCACGCGGGAGAGCCGCACGTCCCCACCCAGAAAGAAGGGCCGCATGCACACCTTCCGAAGACTCTCCGCCAGACTCACGGCCACGGCATCCGCCACCTTCCTGGCCGCCGCCGGACTCGCGCTCGTCCCGGCGGGAGACGCCTCGGCCGCGGGCGCGCCGCAGGGCGGCCACGTCTACGCGCTGACAGCGGCGCACAGCGGCAAGAACGCCGCCGTGCTGTCGGACTCCCTGGCCAACGGCGCGACGGTCGTGCAGAAGACCGCCTCCGGGGGCCCCGGCCAGCTGTGGGAGGCGGTCGACCACGGCGACGGCACCTTCTCGCTGGTCAACATCAACAGCGGCAAGTGCCTGGACGTCAAGAGCGGCTCCATGACACCGGGGACCGGGATCATCCAGTGGACCTGCAACGGCGCCAGCAACCAGCGCTGGACCTTCGACGGCGCGGCGATCGTCTCCGCCCGCAGCGGCCTGTGCCTGGACGTCTCCAGCGGCTCCACCGCGGAGGACCGCGCGCTCATCCAGTACACCTGCAACGGCCAGACCAACCAGCAGTGGAGCCTGACCGAGCGCCCGCGCTCCGCCACCTGGGGCCCGGCCATGGTCAGCGGCGGCCAGACCTTCACCCAGCAGACCATCCGGATGGTCGTCCACAACAACACCTCCGGTGCGGGGCTGCGCATCCGGCTGTCCAACCTGCGCAGCACGACCGCCCTCTCGGTCGGTGCCGTCACGGTGGCCGTCCAGTCCAGCGGCGCCACCGCGGTGGCGGGCACCACGCGCACCGTCACCTTCGGCCGGTCGGCCACGCCGACCATCCCCGCCGGGCAGGAACTGACCAGCGACGTCATCGCGATGCCGGTCGTCGCGGAGCAGAACCTGCTGGTGAGCGTCTATCTCCCGGGCACCACCGGTGCCTCGACCTACCACTACGACGCCCACCAGACCTCCTACCTGTCCGCCGCGGACACCGGCAACCGCGCGGCCGAGGAGGCCGCGACGAACTTCACCACCACCACGGCCCGCTGGTTCTACGTCGCGGGACTCGACGTGGTGTCACCCACGGCCAAGGGAACCGTCGTTGCCATCGGTGACTCCATCACCGACGGCTCCAGCGCCACCGACAACGCCAACCAGCGCTGGCCCGACTACCTCGCCCGGCGGCTCCAGGCCCAGTCCGGCGGCCAGCGGCTCGGCGTGGTCAACGCGGGCATCGGCGGCAACCGCGTGGTCACCGACAGCCCGAGCGCGCAACAGGGCACCGCGGCCATGACCCGGTTCTCCCACGACGTCCTGACCCAGCCGGGCGTGAAGAACGCCATCGTGCTGGAGGGCATCAACGACATCAACAACAGCAGCGTCACCGCCGACCAGATCATCGCCGGCTATCGGACCATGATCGACCAGGCGCACCAGGCCGGTGTCCGGATCATCGGCGGGACCATCCTGCCGCACTCCTCGCAGACCACCGCCAAGGCCGCCATCCGCGCCCAGGTCAACGACTGGATCCGCACCAGCGGCGCCTTCGACGCGGTCATCGACTTCGACGCGGCACTCCGGGACCCGGCCAACCCGGCGCGATTGCTCCCCGCCTACGACAGCGGCGACCATCTGCACCCCAACAGCGCCGGCATGCAGGCCATCGCCAACACGGTGAACCTCTCGCTGCTCACCTCCTGAGCGGTACCCACCTCCCGGACGGCGTACCTCCGTCCGGTGCCCCTCTTCCCGTACGGGGCACCGGACGGAACGGCCTCGAAGTTGCACACATATCCGATATTTCGAACATACCCGAATCTATGGGAAGTTCAAGCAGAAATGGGACAAGCAGTGTTGGACAGAACCCTCAGGGCGGTCCTCGCCCTCCTCACGTCGGTGGCCGCCCTGCTGGGCCTCACCACTGCCCTCGGCGGCACGGCCGGAGCCGCGGCCCCGCCCGCCGGGCAGGCGACGCGGTACACGATGACCGCGTTCACCAACAACAGCGAGTCGAACATGTACGTGTACGACTCGCCTGACGCCACCGCGTTCACCCTGCGAAAGGGCCCGGCCTACGTTCCACCGTCCGGGATGATCCGGGATCCCAGCATCTTCAAGCACACCGACGGCTTCTACTACCTCACCTACACCACTCGTACCTGGTCCGCGCTGAGCACCACAATCGGCTTCGCCCGATCCACCGACCGCCTCAACTGGACCTTCCTGTACGACTACACGGTCCCGATCAGCGGCCTGGCCCGCGCCTGGGCGCCGGAGTGGTTCGTCGACACCGACGGCAGCGTCAACATCATCCTGTCGGCGTCCACGACCGCTGGTGGCGAGTTCACCTTCAAGCCGTACAAGCTCACCGCCACAAACTCCGCGCTCACGGCCTGGAGCACTCCCACCGCGCTGAGCGGCATCAGCCCCAACTACATCGACACCTTCATCGTCAAGATCGGCTCCACCTACCACGCGTTCACCAAGAACGAGACGACGAAGTACATCGAGTACGCCACCGCCTCCAACCTCACCGGTCCGTACACATTCCAGAAGACCGGCAACTGGACGGGCTTCGGCGACTTCGTGGAGGGCCCCGCGCTCGTCCAGCTCGACAACGGCGGCTGGCGGATCTACTACGACGCTTACCGCGACACCAAGTACTGGTACAGCGACAGCTACGACAACTTCGCCACCTGGTCCGCGCCCACCGAACTGCCCGGCCTGAGCGGCACCGTCCGCCACCTGACCGTGCTCAAGGAGACGGCGTCCGGCGGCGCCACCCTGCCGACCAACACGACCCGATCGCTCCAGTCCGTCAACTTCACCGGCCGCTACGGCGTCGTCCGCTCCGACAGCCTCGCCTACGCCGACCCGGTGACCTCCTCCAGCACCACCGCCGTCAAGCAGAGCGCCACCTGGACGATCGTCCCGGGCCTGGCCGACGCGAACTGTTACTCCTTCCGCGACACCTCCGGCCGCTACCTGCGTCACTGGGACTTCCGGGTCCGGTTCGACGTGAGCAACGGAACGGACATCTTCAAGAAGGACGCCACGTACTGCGCCCGACCGGGTACGACCTCCGGCTCCGTCCGCCTGGAGTCGTACAACTTCCCCGGCCGCTATATCCGGCACTACAACTACGCGCTGCGCGTGGACCCGTACCAGGCCACGGACACCTTCCGCGCCGACAGTTCCTTCACGGCGGTGAACCCCTGGCCCTGACCAGATCGCCTTCCGCAGGCTCTGAATGACGAGGGTCCCGCCCGTACCCGGGCGGGACCCTCCTGCTTCTCGCCGGTCGCCACGTCGGGAGCGCCGTACGCGGTGCTTCGGCCACCCGGCGCCCCTGCTGATACGCGCCGACGGCACGATCGCCTGGCCCGAGCCTTCCTCCTACGCGCTTCCCCTCGGCTTGGCGGCACATTTGAAGCCCTGGGCGACGGCCATGACGATCTCCAGGCCGTGCTGCCCCACCCGGCCCGCATCAGCGGCCCAGGGCCACCGGCAGCACTGGATCGCTGTCCCACACGACAACTTCCACCACGGCGCCCGGAAGGCGCACTTCCATCAGCGCGGGGCCCGGGGCGTACTTGAGCGCGTTGGTGACCAGCTCGCTGACCACCAGCTGCGTGAGGTCCATCGCGCGTGCGGACACCGGCAGGCCGTGCTCGGCCTGGACGCGTGTGAGGAAGTCCACCGCGCGGTGGCGTGCCTGAGCGATGCAGGATCCGTCGCCGTCCAGGGCGACGGTGCCCTGTATCGCAGGGGCGCCAGGCACCACGTTGTCTTCAGCATCGGGTCTGATTGCGCCGGATCCACCCTTGTTCCCCCGTTCATCCGCCCCTAAATACCCCGGGCTCTGCCCCGCATGCCGTGAGCTCGGTTACACAGAGGACCGATCAGGTGTTCACCGTAGTATCGGGGCAGGCTGCCAACGCACACGTGGCCGACCAGAGCGAACTTGGCCGGCTGACCGCTCATCATGAGCCATTTCCCACCCGCAGGGAGCCAGCCGGGCGAATACGACGTCCCATCTCCCGGCGGTTGACCTCAGCCGATCGGGTCCTCGTCGCGCGGTCGTTCGCGGGGCGGCAGCCGACCACCGCTTCTGCCCGTGCAAACGGGCTCCCGCTCACCGGGCGGGTGCCCGTTCACTGTGGGTGGGACCGCCGGGTCCGGGTCGTGACCGTCTGGTCTTGTCAGGCGGAGGGGCCGACGAGTTCGGACAGGACGTCTTCCATGGTGACGAAGCCGATGACGGTGCCCTTGTCGCCGGCGACGGCGGCGAGGTGGGTGCCGCCTGCCCGCATCGCGGTGAGGGCGTCGTCGAGCGGAGTGTCGATCTGCACGTGGGTCACGGGATGCAGGGCGGTGCGGGGGAATGGCTTGTGCCGTTCAGCAACGCCGATGGCGTCCTTGATGTGCAGGTAGCCCATGATCGTGGCGCCGGGGCCCAGGACGGGCATCCGCGAGTAGCCGGCGCCTGTGGCGGCCTTCTCCAGCTCGGCGGGGGTGACGCGGTGGTCGACCGTGCTCATCCGGGCCAGCGGTACCAGGACCTCGCCGACCGGGCGGGTGCCGAGCTCCAGGGCGTCGCGCAGCCGTTCGCCGTCGGCAGGCTCGAGCAGGCCGGCCTGGCTGGAGTCGGCAACGAGGCGGGCGAGTTCGTCGTCGGTGAAGACGGCGGCGACTTCGTCCTTGGGCTCGACCTTCATCAGGCGCAGCAGGGTGTTGGCGAAGGCGTTGATGCCGAAGATGACGGGCTTGAGCGCGCGGGTGAGCGCGACGAGCGGCGGGCCGAGGAACAGTGCGGTGGGCACCGGGGCGGCCAGGGCGATGTTCTTGGGCACCATCTCGCCGAAGAGCATGTGCAGGTAGGTGGCCAGGGTCAGGGCGATGACGAAGGCGATCGGGTGAATGAGCCCCTCGGGCACGCCGATGGCGTGGAAGGGCGGTTCCAGCAGGTGGGCGATGGCCGGCTCGGCGACGGCGCCGAGCACGAGGGAGGAGACGGTGATGCCGAGCTGAGCGGTGGCCATCATCGCCGAGAGGTGCTGCACCCCCCACAGCACGGTCTTGGCGCGCTTGTTCCCGGCCTGGGCTGTGGGTTCGATCTGGCTTCGGCGTACGGAGATGAGGGCGAATTCGGCGCCGACGAAGAAGGCGTTGGTGAGCAGGGTCAGCGCACCGATGAGCAACTGGATGGTGGTCATCGGGCACTCTCCTGCTCGGCACGGTCCGCCGCGGGGGCGGTGAGGGTGAGACGGTCGGCGCGGTGATGGTTGACGCCCAGGACGGTGATGTCCCACCCGTCGAAGTGCACGGTGTCTCCAGGCCTTGGGATGCGTTCGAGGAGGGTGGCGGTCAGGCCGGCGAGGGTTTCGTACGGGCCGTCGACGGCGCTCAGGCCGATCTCGGCGAGCTGGTCGGTGCGGATACTGCCCTCCGCCTGCCAGATGCGGCGCCCGTCCACGGCGACCTGCAGATCGCGCACGTCTTCGTCGACGGCGACGAGGTCACCGGCATCATCGACTGGTCCGAGGCGGGCCAGGGCGATGCCCTGTACGACCTCGCCACCTTCACGCTCGGACACGAGGAGCACCTCGACGACGTCATCGCTGGCTACGGCACCGACATCGACCTCGACGTGATCCACGCGTGGTCGTCGTTGCGAAGCCTGCTGGCAGTTCGCTCGCTGATCGAGCAGGGCTTCGACCCCTTCGCGCCGGGCTGTGAGGTCGACGTGCTGAGATCCCGGATGTGAGGCCGCGCGGGCCCGACTGCCGCGTATGCGTTCGCACGCATCGAGCACGGCATCTCCTGGGGCGCATCGCCTGCCCTTACCCTCAACAAAGTGCGGTGCGCAATCGTCGCCAGCAGATGACGGCGCAGCCGAGGGTGACGAACGCGTGGTGGATGTCGTCGCGGATCTCCCAGCGGATGCGCAGGCGGCGGAACCAGTGCAGCAGCGCGATCGCTCCTTCCACGACCCAGCGGTACACGCCCAGGCCGGAGCCGTGCCCGGTGCCGCGCCGGGCGAGGTGCGGAGTGATCTGGAACCTGCGGACCTTGTCCCGGTAGACCTCGTGGTCATAGCCGCGGTCGGCGTACAGGTGCTTGGGGCGGCGCAGTGGCTGGCCGCGCTTGCCGCGGATCGGCGGGACGGCCCGGATCAGCGGGATCAGTTGGGTGACGTCGTTGCGGTTGCCGCCGGTGGTGATTGCCGCGAGCGGGATGCCGTGCGCCTCGACGATCAGGTGGTGCTTGCTGCCGGCCTTGCCCCGGTCCACCGGGGACGGACCGGTGGCCGGCCCGCCCTTCATCGCGCGGATGTGGCTGGAGTCGACCGCTGCGCGGGAGAAGTCCAGCAGGTCTGCGGCCCGCAGCTCGGAGAGCAGCAGCTCGTGCAGGCGCTGCCAGACCCCGGCCTCGTTCCAGTCCCGCAGCCGTCGCCAGCAGGTCACCCCCGAGCCGAAGCCCAGCTCCTGGGGCAGAAACTCCCAGCGGATCCCGGTGTACAGCACGAACAGGATCCCGCACAGCACCTTGCGACCATCCCGACGCTTACGGCCTGGACGCCGCGGATTACGCGGGACGACAGGCAGCAGCGGCTCGATGCGCGCCCACAACTCGTCGTCGATCTCCCACGGTCTGGCAGTGGTCTTCCTCGTCTCGACTGGCTCGCACCCCCTTCGACCAGCGTCAACGAGGAGGTCCAGAAGCCTCTTTTTGTTAGGAGTCGTAACTCCGGCCGAGCCGTGCAGAGACCGGCATCAAGGGAGCGTAAAGATTGCCGGAACCAGGCAGTGTTTTGGTCGGGTCCACCTGTGAGTATTGCGGTCACTGGCGCGGTGACAGTGAGAGAGAGGCGGGTGGACGCGGATGGCCTGGTTTCTGGGTCTCGGCATCGCAGGAGTCGTACTCCTCGTTCTGTCCCTCGTCTTCGACGGTGTCCTTGAGGGCCTCTTCGACGGCGTCGACGCGCTCGACGGTCTCCTCGACGGCTGGCTGTCGCTCCCGGTCATCGCCGGGTTCGTGTCCATGCTCGGTTTCTCCGGCGCGATCGTCATGGGCACCACCGGGCTCGGCGCGGTCGGGGCCACCGCGATCGGAGTGCCCGCCGGAGCCGCCATGGGCTGGCTCGCCTACCGCCTCAGTCGCGCGCTGCTGAGCGACCGGTCCGGCGCCGCCCCGCGCGGCGACGACCTGATCGGCGCCGCCGGCGCCGTGGTGACGGCTATTCCGGTCGGCGGCTACGGCGAGGTGCTGGTCAGCTTGGCCGGCCAACCGGTGAAGCTCGCGGCGAAGAGTCCGAGCCCGGTGCCGCGAGGCGCCGAAATCTGGGTCGAGGAGGCACTGTCGCAGACAGCGGTCTTCGTACGCCCGGTCGAACGCTGACCCCTCGCGCCACGCCCCCCAACATCGAGCACCGACACAGCCGATACATCGGTGCTCCTTCATTCAGATGAACTCGTATCGATCTGCCGTCCCCTGGGAGGGCTGAGGGGAAAGACATCATGAGTCCAGTTGTCATCGCCGTCATAGGAGTCGTCGTACTCCTCGTTCTGCTCGGCCTTGTCGTCGTCACCCGCTACAAGGTGGCGGGACCGAGTGAGGCGTTCATCGTCACCGGCCGGCGCGGCAAGCAGTCCACCGACCCCGAGACGGGTCGGATCTTCACCGACAACAGCGGGCAGAAAGTCGTAGTCGGCGGCGGCGTGTTCGTCGTTCCGTTCGTACAGCAGAAGTTCTCCCTCGACCTTTCCTCGCGGCACATCCCGGTCGCCGTGCGCGGTGCCGTCACACTGCGGGGCGTCAAAGCGCACCTGGAGGGTGTCGCCATTGTCAAGGTGGGTGGCACCGAGGACTCGATCCGCGCCGCCGCCCAGCGGTTCCTGATGCAGCAGGACGGTATCGTCGGCTTCACCCAGGAAGTGCTCTCCGGCGCGCTGCGGGCCATCGTCGGCCGGATGTCGGTCGAGGACATCATCCGCGACCGCGCCGTGTTCGCCGGGCAGGTCGCCGAGGAGGCCGAGGCCAGCCTGTCCGGGCAGGGCCTGGTCCTTGACGCCTTCCAGATCCAGGACATCACCACCGAAGGCTCCTACCTGGAGGACCTCGGCCGTCCCGAGGCCGCCCGCGCCAAGCAGGAGGCCGACATCGCCGAAGCCGTCGCCCGCCGCGCCGCCGAGCAGGCGCGGCTGAAGGCCGAGGAGGAAATCGCCATCGCCCAGCGGACCTTCGCGCTGAAGCAGGCCGAGATCAAGGCCGAGACCGACGAGGCCGCAGCGCGCGCCGCCGCCGCGGGTCCGCTGGCCGAGGCCGCGCGGTCGCAGGAGGTCCTTGCCGAGCAGGAGAAGGTCGCCGAGCGGCAGGCCGCTCTGACCGACCGCGAGTTGGACACCAAGGTCCGCAAGCCCGCCGACGCTGCGCGCTACCAGGCCGAGCAGGAGGCCGAGGCCCGCCGTATCGGCCTCGTCAAGCAGGCCGAGGCGGACGCCCAGCGCTCCAGGCTGACCGGTGAGGGCGAGAAGGCGCACCGCGCCGCACTCGCCGACGCCGTACGCCTCGAGGGGGAGGCCGAAGCCGCCGCCATCGGTGCCAAGGGTGCCGCCGAGGCCACAGCCATGCAGAAGAAGGCCGACGCCTTCGCCCAGTACGGCGACGCCGCCGTCCTGCAGATGCTCGTCGAGGTACTGCCGCAGGTCGTCGCCAAGGCGTCCGAACCGCTCAGCGCGATCGACAAGATGACGGTGATCTCCACCGACGGCGCCAGCCAGCTCTCGCGCACGGTCGCCGACAACGTGGCCCAGGGCCTCGAACTCCTCGGTTCCACCACTGGAGTCGATATTGCCGAGCTGCTGAAGGGCATCACCGGGCGGACCGGCGGTGCGCAGCCCGCGACGACGGTGCCCACCGCGGCCAACGGGAAGGTCGAGATCACCGGCTGACGCCGACATCACGTAGAGAGCGAGCCCGGGCGGTCCCCGAACCGCCCGGGCTTGCGCGAGGAGGCGGCTCTGCTGTCCGGCACCGCACTTGAGGTAAGTGGAAAGATTTTTCCGCCTCCGGGGCGGCTTTACGGACGGAGGTACGAGTGGGCTTCCTGTGGCTCTGCTGATCGGCTGGTCGGCATTCACGCTCCCGCTAGTACTCTGACGGATTAGATTCGCCGGAAGCTCCCGGTGTTCGACATGGACGGGCCTCGCCAACCTCCGTTGGCTGGTGATCGCCTACGTAGGGGCGGGGTGAACGGCAATCCGCTGTACCACTGGATAGCGCTGGCAGTGTCCACGGCGCTCATGCTGCCGGTGGCGATATTGGCGGGCTGGATACCGCCGTGGATGCGCAGGCGACAGGCCGGGATGCGACTTCGCGCCTACGGCATTCTGTGCATCTACGCCCTCATGCTCGTCAACGGCATCCCCCGAATCGCCGACGCCTCATTCGAGACGGTCATGGACTGCATGAACGTCGGCTTCGGCTTCACCACCGCCGCTGCGGTCCTGTTCCTGCTCTCGGCACGCAAGGATTCAGGCGCCCGGACAGCTGGCCCAGTCGAACCTCGGAAAGGCTGAAAGACAGCTTGCCGCGCCTGCCGCATCACAGGTTGGTCAGGCCGCCGCTGCGAGGCGTAGGGCTGGGCGCCGAAGCGAGTCCGCAGCCGTACGACCCCATGGAGCCTCCGTGTCCGGGGCATCGCGCTGCAGGGGAATCAGCGGGCGGCCGTGTTGATCCTGGCCGAACGGATGGCGGGGCGTTCCTTTCAACACCGCACAACACGGACTGCCGCAGGTCCACGGTCAGCTGCTCGGTGCCTGCGTCAAGGGCGGCTTGCCAGTGCCAGAAGTCCATCCCCGCAGTCCCACCGCAGGCCCCCTGACCTGCAACAGAACAAACCGAGATTGCACACCCCGGTCGGACAGCGACTCTCGCAGTCCTGCCGAAACGGCGCTCCGGTCCCCAGCAGCGTCCGCGCCGCCCATCCCGCCCTCCCACTCCTCAACTCCAGCCAGGTCATGGGCGAAGGGGGTCGCAACGAGGATGTCAGCAGTCTCACCACGCCGTATGCGTGTGGTGACCTGGGCGAGCTCCGGGACGCTGCGAGGATGAGCGCAACACCCACCGCAACGTCTAGCGCAACGCCTGGCGCAATATCCACCGCAACACCCGGCGCAACAGGGGTGGGGTCAGTGGAGACCTGCGAGCATCACCAGGTCCAGCAACTCATCGAGGGCGGCCTGCGCACCCGCTTGTCCTCCGCATCCGTGAGGCTCAGGCCGTCCAGCGTGTACGCAGCCCGGTGCGGACAGCGTCCGCGCCCGTCTCGCCCTCTCCCCGCACCGCAACGGCCAGCACGCGCTCGTACTCGTCTGGCACCCACGCCCCGGTGTCGAGATCCTCTCGGAGCTCCTCCACGAGCGCAGCCAACACCGCCTCAGTCCTCGCCCTCGGCCGTTACTGGCCTTTTCGGCGTGATGTCGTTGAGGGCTGACGATGCGTGGTCGTCGCGGTATGCCGGTTGTGTGAGATATCCGCAAGGTGGTGGGCTGACGCCTGAACGGCAGGCGTTTCGCGAGCGGATCCGGCTGGAGGCCGCGGAGCGATTCGCTGCCGATGCCTCCAACGCCGAGGTCGCCAAGGACTTACGGGTGAGTGTGCGCTCGGTGCAGCGCTGGCGCCGGGGCTGGCACGACGCCGGCACCGAGGGGCTGCGGTCTGCCGGGCCGGTGTCACGGCCCAAGCTGAGTGAGGCCCTGTTCACCGTGCTCGAGCAGGAGCTCGCCAAGGGTCCCGTCGCGCACGGATGGCCGGACCAGACGTGGACGCTGGCGCGCATCAAGACGTTGATCGGGCGCAGGTTCCACAAGAGCATGACGCTGTCGGCGATCGCGAAGATGCTGCACCGGCATGGTTTCAGCCACCAGGTCCCGGCCCGCCGAGCGGTCGAGCGCGACGAGGAGGCCGTGGCGGGCTGGGTGAAGGAGACGTGGTCGCAGGTGGAAGGTCCGTGGCGGCGCTCGACGCCTGGCTGTGCTTCGAAGATGAAGCCGGCTTCCCGATGACGCCGCCCACCAGCCGCACCTGGGCCAGGCGCGGACACACACCCCTCATCCGGGTCCGGGGGCGCTCTCAGCGCCGCTTCTCCATCGCCGCTCTGGCCTGCTACAAGCAAGGCGAACGCTGACGGCTGATCTACCGGCCCAAGCGGCACTTCGATCACAAGCGGGGCGGCAGACGCAGTTTCACCTGGGCCGACTACCGCGACCTGCTCATCGCCGCGCACCAGCAGCTCGGCGCACCCATTGTGCTCGTGTGGGACAACCTCAACGGTCACAAGGACCGCCGGCTACGGGAGTTCGTTGACACCCACGACTGGATCACCTGCTACTTCCTGCCGGCCTACGCACCAGACCTCAACCCCGTCGAGGGCATCTGGTCCCTGCTGCGACGCAGCAGCCAGGCCAACACCGCCTTCACCGATCCCGATCACCTCATGAGCGCGCTTCGACACGGTCTCCGCCAGATCCAGTACCGCAGCAACCTCATCAACGGATGCCTCGCCGAAACCGGACTCACCTTGACGACACCACGCCGACAACGTCAGTAGTGGAGCAAACAACCCGCTGGCAGCTTCGAAGCTACGCGGCCAAGCCGCCGGTCTGGTCACTCCACGCCGCGCTGCCCCGGCGGTGCGGCGCGACGGCCACCTCGGAGGGACGGCCTCCTATGAACTCCCGCCGACCCTCACCTCCCCCTCCTCGTCGACCCGGACCGGCACGTCGCTCCACTCGAAGTCGAAGTCACCGTCGGTGCACGACCAGCTGAGTCGCTGGCAGTAGTAGCCGGTCTCCCGGCCGGGCTCGGCGGTGAAGATCTTCGGGAGTCTGTCGCACCGCGGTTCCTTCGGAGCCGAGAGGCTGTCCGGCCCGTTCTTCCCGGCCTCCCAGGCGAACCAGTCGTAGACCTCCTGGGCCAGCACGACGGTTTCCAACGGCCGAGCGGTGTACTGGTAGTCGATGCCGTAGGGCGTGCCCAGGCCCTGGGGCACGGCGTTGGTGATCTTCACCTGCCAGGGCACCTCGACATCCTCGTAGGTGACGGTGCAGCGCGTGGTGTCCCCCACGTCCAGGGCGAGTTCGCCGCCCTCGCACCGGCCAGGCTCGATCTCGCCCAGCTCGCCCACCATGTCGAGCGTCTTCTCCTGCAGGTCGTACAACGCCTGCGCGGTGGGACCGGCGTCCCGGTCGGGCCGAGGGGGCAGAGCGGCCGTCACCTCGCGCCCGCCCAACCCGGGATGCTGCTCGCTGGGCCGGATCTTCACGGGCCGCTTCTCGCCCTCGATCGGGAAGCTCTTCGGCCGGTTCTCCCAGCCGCAGCCGGGCACGTCCTCGCTGCAGCCGCTCATCAGCACCATGGCCGCCGCCACGGTCGGTATCAGAACACGTCTCACCTTCAGGTCCTCCCCCCATTACTGCCTCCGTAGCCCCGCAACGGGCATTCGTGCAACGACGGCCGCAAGCGCCACCTGGTCGTCGACACTCGCGGCCTGCCCCTCATGGGCACGGTCACTCCCGCCGACCTGCAAGACGCCGCAGCGGCGAAGGAAGTCCTCTTCCGCCTCCGCCTCATGCACCCCGAGAACACGATCGTCTGGGCCGACTCCGCCTACGCCGGCAATCTCATCGACTGGACGAAACAGCATCTCAACCTCACGATCAAGCCGGTCAGCCGTCCCAGGGGCGCCTCTGGCTTCGTCGTACTTCCCCGCCGCTGGGTCGTCACACCGCCCCCAACGAGCCCTCCGCCACGCCCGTTACGAAACCTGGGAGCAGAAACACGCACTCACCTTGTCGTTTAACGTCCGACGTCGAACGCGGCTCGAACTTGATCAGCGTTTTCGCAGTTCAGCGGATGTGAGAGCGGCCTTCGTCTAATCCTGTGCTCCGTCACAGAGTGGATCAGTTGTACGCGTGTCTGACCGCGCGGGGCGACGCGCTGTTCGAGTTGTGCGACGCGTTGTTGTGCACGGACGGGCCGGTGCGGACACTGGTCGAC
>NZ_JBHXHX010000038.1:0-40548 GCF_042723915.1 Streptomyces sp. NPDC058335
CGCCTGGACGACTTCCAGGCGACCCCGACCGGCCTTTCTGATGCCCGGCTGACTCGCGCGCACCACGGGGTGATGACGGTCCACCTGCGGGTCGACCACCGAGCTCTGATACCTGGGAATGAGATGACGTGTGCAGATCTTGTGAGGGCGTACAAGCGGAGCGATTTCGCGGGTGGGTGGTGTGGCGCAGTCGTTGGTCGAGGCGCTTGAGGCCAGGGGAATGGGGGCTTGCGGCCGCGCCGATCGGCGCGAGCAGACCGCCGGGTGTCCGGAGGAGATGCCTCTATGATTCGTCAAGTGGCGGGGGAGGCAGTTGGGGTGTGACTTTCTTCGGCTGGATGTGGCCGTAGATCGCGAGGTCCTTAGCCTCGCAGGTCAAGTGCTGTATGCGGCGGGCCAGGAGCCGGAGGACGAAGACGACCGCATCGTTGCTGCCGGTAAGGCCGTCCGCGCACCGCGCGATCAGCGCCGGGTTCCTGAGTCCGGACAATGACTCGCGCAGAATGGGATCGGCGCCCAGGAGCACGGCTTCGAGCTGGTTCCTCGCCTGGGTGCGGGCTTTGACGGCCGATTCCCAGGGCAGTCTGATGACGTGTGCAGGTCGTTGCCGGGCCTTCACCCGTCTTCGGCGCGGTGGTGGCGCGTCCGGACAGAACGGCGCGGGCAGTGGCGTCCGCGTCGGCGGCCTCGGTCTTGCCCCGCTGCGCCGGATGGCTCGATCAGGGTTGACCTCGACGGACATGCCCGCCGATCCGGCGGCACCCCACGGGTCTCACAGTTGTCGCAGTGGAGGCGGAGCTGTCGCGGCTTCCCATTGCGCGGGGGACCGTTGACGAGGTCCTGTCCGACGGCCCCGCGCGGTGGCACCGTTGACGGATCTGGCTGCGGTGGTGCTCGCTGCGGAGGCCCCCGGGGATGTCATGGTGACTTCGCCGGCCTGCCGGCGGATCGTGTGGCTTTCGCCGAGGCCGAGGGGCCTTGAAGGGCGTGTGCGCCGATCGATCCGTCAAATACCCTCGCGGCCGACGACCAGGGCAACTTCACGCCGATCCTCCCCGAAGGTCAGTACGGCCAAGGTCTCCACGGCACCGATGGTCGCCGGGCCGCTCGTCACGGCGCGCTGAGCCGGTGATGCTCCGTTGTGGCGACCACCGCAAGCACCATCGGCGGATGCCAGATGGTGCATGGATCGGACAGCGCCAGGCAGTCACCGACGAGGGACATCTTCGAGTACGGGTCGGTACCGGGGCGAAGTGGAGGGGGCCAGGACCGCTCCGGGCTGCCGGGCCTCGGCCGAACTCAAGGGACGCGACGATGGCGAGTCGGTCGGTGAACCACGTCGCGGTGGTGAACGGAGAGGGCCGTCGCCGGCGACCCGGCGTCGGCAGGAGCTGCGGTTCAGGCGGCGGGGGTGCGCAGCGGCGCCAGGGCCCCGCTCCACGCGACGACCTGGTCGAGCAGGGTACCGAGGGACTGCACGTTGTAGTCGCCGGGCTTGAAGACACTGAAGTTCTCGAACTCGGTCATCATCGACAGTGCCACCTGCTGGCGCACATCGGCGATCTGCAGCTCTCCAACGACCAGCCGCAGGTGCTCCACGGCCCGGGCGCCGCCGACGCCACCGTACGACACGAACCCGGCCGCCTTGTTGTTCCACTCCGTGTACAGGTAGTCGATGGCGTTCTTGAGTACGCCGGAGGTGCTGTGGTTGTACTCGGGGGTGACGAAGACGAAGCCGTCGAAGGAGGCGATCTTCGCGGCCCACTTCTTGGTGTGGTCGTTCTGGTACTGGCCCAGTGACGGGGGCAGCGGCTCGTCCAGGTGCGGCAGCGGGTAGTCGCGCAGGTCGACGAGTTCGAACTCGACGTCGCTGCGCTGGGAGGCTATGTCGTAGACCCAGTTGGCCACTTGCTCGCCGTTGCGGCCCGGGCGGGTGCTGCCGAGAATGATGCCGATACTGGTCATGGAGACTCCTTGGCGGTGTTCGTAGTTGCCAGTTTTGACGGATGGTCAGGGGCTGTGGGGGAGGTGTTGGGCGGGGATGACGCCGAGGTGGCCGGCCTGGTAGTCCTCGAAGGCCTGCTGGATTTCTTCAGGGGTGTTCATCACGAACGGGCCGTACTGGACGACGGGTTCGCGGATGGGCAGGCCACCCAGTACGAAAAGCTCCAGCTTGGGGGAGCGGGACTCCTGGGGCCTGGTCGGCGGTCAGCCGCAGCGCGTCGCCCGCGCCGAGGGCGGCGAGTTGGCCCTCCTGGATCGGGCGGGCCTCGGCGCCGACCGTTCCGTGGCCCGCTAGGGCGTAGACCATCGCGTTGTGGGCCGGGTCCCAGGGCAGATCGACCTGGGCGCCGGGTTCGACGGTGAGGTGGGCGACGGTGATCGGGGTGTGGGTGACGCCCGGGCCGGTGTGGCCGGCGATGTCTCCGGCGATCACGCCGATCAGCGCGCCGCCGTCGGGGGTGGTGAGCAGTCCGGTGTGCTTGCCGCGGATGTCCTGGTAGCGCGGCGGGCTCATCTTCTTGGCACGGGGCAGGTTGACCCACAGCTGCACACCGTGGAACACCCCGCCGCTCCTGACCAGATGCTCCGGCGGCTTCTCGATGTGCAGGACGCCGGCCCCGGCGGTCATCCACTGGGTGTCGCCGTCCGTGAGCTGCCCACCGCCGCCGTTGGAGTCCTGGTGCTCCACGGCTCCGTCGATGAGGTAGGTGACCGTCTCGAAGCCGCGGTGCGGATGCCACGGGGTGCCCCGTGCCTCGCCGGGCGCCTGCTCGACCACCCCGAGGTGGTCCATGTGCACGAAGGGATCCAGCTCGGGCAACGGCACCCCGGCGAAGGCGCGGCGCACCGGGAAGCCCTCGCCCTCGAAGCCGTGTTGCGCGGTGGTCAGGCGGCGGATGGTCGGTAGACGGTGCCGGCCGGGTCGAGTTCCGGCAGGCGTGGCGGGACCAGGACGTCGTCCACGGTGATAGCAGGCATGTCTGTTCCTCTCTTGCTGTTGCCGTCAGAAGGAGTGCGGGCCGAAGCGGCCCCAGGCCACGAAGACGGCCAGAGCGAGCAGGACCACGTTCACGACGACCGACTGGAGCTCACCGCGCCGGCTGTGCGTGATCGCGGCGCCGAACATGGTCAGTGCCAGGCCGGACGCGGCCAGCGGGACCAGGATCGGGGCGATGTCCACCGCCGCGGGCAGGATCAGCCCAAGGGCGGCAAGTACCTCCAGGAGGCCGATCGTCTTGATCACCCCGGGCGAGAAGTCCTCGGCCCAACCCATGGACGGGGAGGCGAGGAGCTTCTCCTTGGGCTGGGCGAGCTTGGCAGCGCCGGCACCGAGAAAGACCAGAGCGAGCAGGGCCGCGACAGCCCACAAGGTGACGTTCATTGATACCTCTTGAGTTCGGGTTGTGCGGATCCGCGTCGCGGTGCCCCGCAGCAATAATTGATGCATCACCTAAAGTAGTCGATGGTAGATGACATATCAACCCTCAGGAGCCGGGGTGCTCGGCTCGTCAAGAGTTGATGATCAGGCCGTACGCTCGGTCGGCTTCACATCCGCGCTGCGTGCGCTGATCACGACTCGTCCCCGCTCTGCCTCCGGCAAGCGGAGGGGTGTCACGCGCGGCTCCGCGATGCCGACGTTGGAGACGGACGGCTCGGTGTCCGGTTCGAGGCGCGGCCCTGGGTCAAGGGCCCCGTCATGACGGGCTGAAGCCGACGGACGTTCCCGCGGGCTGGCCCCGTCCTTGAGGTCGTGGTGGTCCAGACGGTTGCAGGCCTTCGCCGCACGGGCTCAGGACAGACGCCTCTGCACGGTCTCGCTCGAGAAGGCGAGTGGGTCGGTGAGGTCCTTGCGGATCCCGTCGACCTTCCATCAGTAGTTCATGGCGTCGATGACCAGCTTGTCCCGCGGCGCTTAGGGATGCCGCGCTACTCGCCGAGCGAGAGGGTCATGATGACGAAGTATGCCTCGGCCGCGGTGACCGGTTCCGCGCCGACGGTGAGGATTTCGACATGAGGGTGATCTTGCCGGGGTCGCGGGCGCTGCTTTCGGCGGGGGTGTGCTGCGCTCTGTGGCCGATGCCGACGCCGGCTCTCTCCGGGGTGTCGGATTCCTGGCCTGGACCGGGGCGTCCATCCTGCGCACCAACCCGTGCGACTGTGCCCTCCCCGGATTTGTCGCCTGCGCAAGCGAACTGGTGAACAACGCTGGAGGCGCCCACGTCGCGTCGATCGAGGAACTCACCGTCGACGACTTCAACCGGGCCGTCGCGGTGAACGTGCGCTCGGTGCGGGTGGCCACACGGGAAGCGCTGCGGCACATGGGCGACGGAGGCAGGATCATCTCGATCGGCAGCGTCTTCGCCGAGCGGATGCCGATTCCGAACGGTACGACGTACTCCCTCACCAGGCGGCCATCGGCGGTTTCACCCGAGCGCTGGCCCGGGGACTGGGGCCGAGAGCGATTACGGTGAACAACATCCAGCCAGGCCCGATCGCGACGGACGGCAACGCGTCCGAAGACGACTTCGCCGGGCTGATGACCGGGCTGACCCCCGGCCGGCCGCTTTGCCTCTCCCGATGAGCTGACCGGCCTGATCGTCTACCTCGCCGGCCCTGAGTCGGCCTACGTGACGGGCGCGACGATCAACATCGACGGCGGCTACACCGTCTGACACCGGCAACAGTCGATGCCCAGGTCTCTGACCTCGGCCTTTGGTGTACGGCACATCCCGGTTGTGGTGCCGGCTACCTTCGTCGATCCGCATCCAGGTTTCACGTCTCAGGCAGCCGATTCGACGGCAACGTCCTCAATCGAGGCGTCACCTCGGCACCGAGGCGCCCAACGCCGATAATGGGAACAGTCTCCCGGTGGAGCACAGCGAGGTGCCGTGCCGAGCGAGGAAGTGACATGAGCGGATCCAGCGACCACGACGACGGCGGTGCCTCATTCGCCTTCGACACCCTCGCGGCCGCCGTGCTCGACGAAGGTGGCACGGTACTGCGGTGGTCCTCGACTGCCGCCAAGCTGGTGGGCTATACCGCCACGGAAGTCCGCGGTCGACCGGTGCGGGACCTGGTCGCGGACGTTCCTGGCGGATCACTCGCTGCACCCTTGCGGGGGACAACGGTTCCGGTCGGAGGCAGGGCCTTGCTACGGCACAGCCTGGGCGGCACGGTCGACGTCACCTTCCGCGTGTTCCGGCTGGAGGGGGCCGCCGAGTTGCTGGCCCTGGCCGCCCTCACGCAGATGGTGAGCGAGCAGGAACTGGGAGTCTCGCTCCTGCGTGCGCTGTTCTCCCAGGATGGGATCGGTATCGGCATCCACGACCCGGATCTAGCCCTCCTGCGGACGAACCTGGACCCGGCGATGTTCGGCGGTCCTCCCGCGCAGTCCCGCAGCCGGCCGCGGGACGTTCTCATCCCCGAGGACGCCGACGATATCGAGGCTTCGCTGCGCCAAGTGCTGGAGTCCGGGGTATCTCTGGTCGGCGCAGAGAAGCGGATACGGTCACCGCAGGTCCCTGAGCGGGAATGGACCCTGCGCATGTCCGCCGTGCGACTGGAGGATGCGGCGGCGCACCCGGCGGGGGTTGCCGTCCTGTTCACGGACATGACCGAGCAGCGGCAGGCCAGGCGGCATCTGGACCTCCTGAGGGAGGCCGCCATCAGGGTCGGCGGCTCGCTGGACGTTCAGCGCACCGCACAGCAGCTGGCCGAGGTGGTCGTCCCGGCACTCGGCAGCCTCGGGATAGTCGACCTCGCCGAGGCGGTACTCGAAGGGGACGAACCCCCGAAGTGGTCGGGTGGCGGCGACTTCCACCTGCGCGCCGTGGGCTCGGCCACCAGCGAGTGGCCGGGCCGCATCCAGCGGGGCGAGTCCCTGCCTCCGTTGCCCGACCACCCGGCCTTCCGCAGAGTTCAACACGGCGAGACGGTCGTCATGACCCGCCAGGAACTCGTCACCGCACTGGACGACCCCGAACTGGTCGACCTCCTCCTACCCGGTGCCTGGCACTCGATGGCGATCGCGCCGCTGTACGCACGCGGCCTCATACTCGGCGACCTGCAGATCTGGCGGGTCAAGGAGTCGGAGCCGTTCACCCCAGAAGACGTCGAGCTGGTCACGGAGATCGCCTCCAGGGGTGCCCTTGCCATCGACAACGCCCGCCGTTATACCCGGGAGCACCGTGCCGCTGTCGCGCTGCAGCACCGTCTGCTGCCCCGGGCGACGAACGACACGCCGGCAGCGGAGACGGTCGGGATCTACCGGCCAGCGAGCGGCGGAGCCGAAATCGGCGGTGACTGGTTCGACGTCATCCGCCTGCCCTCTTTGCGGCTCGCCCTCGTCGTGGGGGACGTCGCCGGGCACGGTCTGCCCGCCACCGCGAGCATGGGGCGCCTGCGCACGGCCATTCACACACTCGCCGACCTCGAACTCGCCCCTGACGAGTTGCTCACCCGCCTGGACGGTCTCGTGCAGCGCCTGTCAGCCGAGGCGTCCCCGAGGCACCGGGACACGGTCAGCGCCACCTGCCTGTACGTCGTCTACGATCCGGTCAGCCAGCAGTGCACGCTCGCCAGTGCCGGTCATCCCCCGCCGGTCGTCGTCCGATCCGACGGCACTGAACAGGACGTCCCGATCTCTCCCGGACCCCCGCTCGGCGTCGGCGGAATGCCTTTCGAGACCACGACGGTCACTCTTGAGCCCGACAGCCTCGTCGCCCTGTACACCAAGGGCCTGATGCTCCGCGAGGACTGCGACATCGACGCCGGCCTGCGCCGCCTGACGGACAGGCTCGCTGCTCACCACCGCCCCGACGCCCCCCTGGACGAGGTGGGCCGCTCCGTCCTCGTCGGCATCGGCGACCAACCGGCCCGCGACGACATCGCGCTGCTGTTGGCCCGTACGCGCGCTGTGCGGAGGGAGAACACCGCCGGCTGGGAGTTCCCAGCCGATCCGACCGTCGTGGCCGAGGCCCGGGACGAGGTCACCCGCCAGCTGACCGAGTGGGGGCTCGATGACCTCGCCTTCACCACCGAACTCGTCGTCAGCGAACTGGTCACCAACGCCATCCGCTACGCCGGCGGCCCGGTCGGAGTGCGCCTGATCCGGGAGGACGTACTGGTCTGTGAGGTCACCGACCCCAGCAACACCCAGCCGCGGCTGCGGCGGGCTCGGAGCACCGAGGAGGGAGGCCGCGGTCTGTTCCTGGTGGCGCAGCTCACCACACGCTGGGGCTGTCGATACGGGCAGACGGGCAAGACCATCTGGGTCGAGCAGTCCCTCACCGAACAGACCGGCCCGTTCTTGTGGGACGTGCAGAACCTGGTGCCCTGACGTGGCCGGCCGGCCGACCGGTCGGATGCCGCGTGTGCACAGGCGCATCTCTCAGGGCCGCAACGCATCCATGATCATGAAGTAGATCACTTCGGGGGTATTGCGTCCTTGACCTCGCGGCGCTCGGCAAGCTCGTCCCAGAGCCGCTGGAGCCGGGCCAGCTGTGGTTCGATGAAGCGTTCGCTGATGTAGTCGAGCCGCTCGCTGGGCTCTCCGCTCTCGTTTTCATCAGGCGCAACAGCTCCGGGTGTCGGCGGCCACGTGGACGAATGTCCGGATGAGGGCCCGCAGACCCGGATGGCCATCGTGGCGGATCTGGGTACTCTCCAGCGTCTGGTCGGGATCGTCGGCGATGGCCACCTGCGTGAGCTGGCCCTGACACGTCGCAACGTCGAAGCCGCAGAGGCCATGCGGATCGGCCTGGTCAACCACGCGTACGCCTCACGAGCCGAGCTCGACGAAGCCGCGCGCCGGGTCGCCGCCGAGATGGCGAGCAACTCCCCGTTGGTGCTGGCCGATATCAAGGATGTCCTCGACGCCGAGCGCGATGCGAGGACCGAGCCAGGGGTGCGGTACGTCGCCCTGTGGAACGCGGCGTTCCTGGCCAGCGAGGATCTCGCCGAGGCCCGACAGGCGTTCATCGAACGACGTCGTCCGGACTTCGCGGGCCGATGACCAGTAGTCCGAGCCCGGAGCAGCCGATGCCGACGGCGTTGTGCGCTGCTCGATGAGCTGGACATCGCCTCGCAGACGGGGTGCCGGGCTCTGACCGCCGTCCTGCTTGCCCGGTCGGGATGGCCTGCGTGACGCCGGACACCCATTGCCACTTAGTGAATAGCCAGAAGTTCAGCATCATCAAAATCGCATCGGGTAGCCCTTTTAGCGGCATCTATTCCGCTACAAGTGAATGAGCAGTAGTCTCAGGCAGGTGTGATGGAGCGGAAGGTTGGAGTCTGATGACGACACAGGTGGCCGTTGCAGGTGTCGGGATGATCCCGTTCAAGACACCGAAGAACAGCGAGTCCTACGACGTGATGGGTGAGAAGGCCGCGCGAGCCGCGCTGGTCGACGCGGGGATCGACTACGGCCTGGTTCAGCAGGCCTTCGTCGGCTATGTGTACGGCGACTCGACCTGCGGTCAGGCCGCGCTGTACGGCGTGGGCCAGACCGGCATCCCGATCGTGAACGTGAACAACAACTGCTCGACCGGCTCCTCCGCACTGTTTCTGGCGCGGCAGGCGATCGAGAGCGGCATGGCGGACTGCGTGCTCGCTCTCGGCTTCGAGCAGATGCAGCGGGGTGCGCTGGCGACACACTGGCAGGATCGCCCCAGTCCGTTCGACCGGTTCGACGAGGTGACGCTCGCCGTCGAGGGGGAGTCGGATGCTCCGTTCGCCCCCCGGTATTTCGGCGGTGCAGGCGCGGCCTATGCCAAGGAGTACGGTCTGGCCGAGGACACCTTCGCCAAGATCGCCGTGAAGGCGCGTCGGCACGCGGCGCACAACCCTTACGCGGTCTTCCGGGACCAGGCGACGGTCGAGGAGGTGCTCGCGTCGCCGCGGATCTACGGCCCGCTGACCCGGCTGCAGTGCTGCCCGCCGACCTGTGGTGCGGCCGCGGCGGTGCTGTGCTCGGAAGAGTTCGCCCGCCGGCACGGTCTGCGTACCGATGTGACGATCCGGGCGCAAGCGATGGTGACCGACTTCCCGTCCACGTTCGACGACGGGGACATGCGCAAGATCGTCGGATACGACATGTCCAAGGCAGCGGCAAGGCAGGTGTACGAGAAGGCGGGCATCGGTCCTGAGGATGTGCGGGTGGTCGAGCTGCACGACTGCTTCACCACCAACGAGCTGCTGACCTACGAGGCACTCGCGCTCACTGCGGAAGGCACGGCGGAGAAGTTCATCGCGGACGGCGACAACACCTACGGCGGCCGAGTGGTCACCAACCCGTCGGGCGGTCTGTTGTCGAAGGGCCACCCGCTGGGCGCGACCGGACTGGCGCAGTGCACCGAGCTGGTCTGGCAGCTGCGCGGCCAGGCCGAAGCGCGGCAGGTGGAGGGCGTCAAGGTGGCGCTCCAGCACAACATCGGCATCGGTGGCGCCGCCGTGGTGACGCTGTACGAGAAGGTGGGCTGAGCGATGCCGATCGATGTTGAGGCGGCCAGGAAGCTGCCGTTCGATCCGATCAGCGTGGCCGTGGAGCGCGGCAGGCTGCGCTTCTTCGCCAAGGCCATCGGTGAGACGGATCCGGTGTACACGGAGGTCGAAGCCGCCCGGCAGGCAGGTCATCCCGATCTGCCGGTTCCGCCGACGTTTTTCTTCAGCCTGGAGCTGGAGTCGCCGGAGCCGTTCGGATACCTCGCCGCGCTCGGCGTGGACCTGCGCCGGGTGCTGCATGGCGAACAGTCGTTCACCTATCACCGAATGGCGAACGCCGGCGACACCCTCACCCTGGAGCCCCGCATCACCGAGGCCTTCAGCAAGAAGGGGGGCGCGCTGGAGTTTCTGGTCAAGCAGACCGACATCAGCCGCGACGGGGAGCTGATCGCCGAGGCACGCAGTGTCGTCGTGGTCCGCAATCCGGAGGTGCCACAGTGAGTCCCAGCCAGCAGATCGACGTGGGCACCGAGCTGCCCCCACTGCGACTCGAGCCGGTTTCCCGGACCACTCTGGCGCTGTTCGCGGGGGCGTCCGGTGACGACAACCCGATCCACATCGACCTCGACGTCGCGAAGTCCGCGGGTCTGGACGACGTCTTCGCGCACGGAATGCTGTCCATGGCCTACCTGGGTCGGCTGCTCACCAACTGGGTTCCGCAACAGCGCATCCGCTCCTACAAGGTGCGCTTCGCCGCCATCACCCCTGTGCTCTCCAGGCCGACGTGCACCGCGACCGTGGTGTCGATCGAGGATGGCCTCGCCACGCTCGCGCTGACCGTCCAGCTGGACGACGGCACCCCCACCCTTCTCGGCGACGCTGTCGTCGCAGTCGGCTGAAAGGAATGTGACCCGCATGGGAAAGCTGGACGGGAAGGTCGCCGTCGTCTCCGGCTCGGGACGGGGTATCGGGCAGGAGATCGCCCTCAAGCTTGCTGGTGACGGTGCGTCCGTGGTCGTCAACGACCTTGACGCGGAGCCCGCCAAGGAGACGGTGGCCGCGATCGAGGCCGGTGGCGGGCGGGCCGTCGCCTGCGTCGGCAGCGTCACCGACGAGGGCTTCGCCGAGCGCTTCGTGCGGACGGCCGTGGAGAACTTCGGCGGACTGGACGTCATCGTCAACAACGCCGGCTATACCTGGGACTCCGTCATCCAGAAGATGACAGACGAGCACTGGGACGCGATCCTCGACGTGCACCTCAAGGCGCCGTTCCGGATCCTGCGGGCCGCGCAGCCGGTGATCTCCGCCGCCGTCAAGCGCTCCCACGAGGCCGGTGAGCCGGTGCCGTGCCGCAAGGTCGTCAACATCTCCTCGATCGCCGGGCTCGGCGGCAACGCCGGGCAGGCGAACTACGCGGCAGCGAAGGCCGGTGTCACCGGCCTGACCAAGACCATGGCCAAGGAGTGGGGCCGCTACAACGTCACGGTCAACGCGGTGGCGTTCGGGCTGATCAAGACCCGGCTGACCGACACCCCGGCGGACGGCGACGGCACGATCGACGTACAGGGCCGGGAGATCAAGGTCGGCGTCAATGCCCAGCTGATGGACGCCATGGAGCGCACGATTCCGCTGGGCCGCGCCGGTACTCCCGCGGACGCCGCCAGTGCGGTGTACCTGTTCTGCATACCCGAGTCGGACTACGTCAGTGGGCAGACCCTGGTCTGCGGCGGCGGATTCGTGATCTGACGGCCATGCTGAACACCTGCCTCGACGACGGTGTCGCCACGATCAGGCTCGACCGACCGGATCGGCTCAATGCTCTGAGCTGGGAGCTGATGGACCAGATCCGGGAAGCGGTCGAGTCGCTCGGCCACCATCCGGCGACCAGGGTACTGGTCATCACCGGCACGGGACGTGCGTTCTCCGCCGGCCTGGACCTCGCAGACCTCGATTCCCAGGGCAAGGGCCTGGCGCGGGAGGTGGTGGATGGAATGGCCCGCAGTGTCGACCCCATGTGCGCGGCGATTCTGGAGACGCCCGTGCCGGTGGTGGCCGCCGTCAACGGCCTGTGCGCGGGCGGCGCCGTCGGCCTGGCCCTGCTCGCGGACGTCACCGTGGCCACCCGCTCGGCCTACTTCCTGATACCGCAGATGACGTCGCTGGGAATCGTGCCCGATGTGGGCATCACCTGGGCGCTGGCCCGCCACGCCGGCCGGGCGCGCGCGATGGGCATGTCGCTTCTCGGCGACCGGATCACGGCGGAACAAGCCCGCGACTGGGGCCTCATCTGGAGCTGTGTGGACGACGACCGCTTTCGTGAGGAGGTGCGGGATATTGTGCGGCGGCTGTCGGAGCTGGAACCCACCGGTGGCGTGGCTGCGACGCGCGAACTCGTCGCAGCCGGACAGGCCGCGCCGCTCGCCGCCCAGTTGGCCGGGGAACGCGCCCACCAGCGTGCCCTCTTCCTGGGCCCCGGACCGGCCGACCGGATAGATCACTTTCTCAACCGCAGCAACAACCGCTCGACCCAGCCCTCCGGAGAGTCGAGGACATCATGAGACAGATCCTGTTCGAGGAGGCGGGGTGGGCAACGTGCCGTGCGTACTCGTCAATGAGGTCGGTTGGCTAGGCATCTGCTGTACCCGAGCAGTTTGATGGGCTGTCAGGCGTCAGGCTCCTTCGTGAGTATGCCTGCCTGCTCGGCGTGACGCCCGTACTCCACTGTGGCCGATCTCGTCGGCTGGCTCGGCGCCCTCGACCCGCTCCAGCGTGACCCGCCAAGTCATTCAGCCTTATGGAATGTCGGGTCATGCCACCATTGCGACGATGCCTAGCTCGGTCGGCGAGGCGTGAAGCAGGGCCGCGAGCCATGGCGACCGAACTTCGGGAGCACATTACCGGCAACGAGGCGCCGCGCAGCCTGGGGTTCTCCGAGGCCCTGCCCATGCCGGGGGAGGGGCAGGGTTCTGGAGCGGGCGCTGCGCAGGAAATACTGGGCGATGGCGAACGCCGGGTTGACTGCCCCGGCAAGCGGACATGACCCCGGAATCAGGAGGAGACGGTGACGGTGGACATGGAGGCACCGACACCTCCTGCGCGAGGTAGCCGGCCCCGCAACCGCCGGGAGTTGATCATCGCTGCCGCGCGGGAGCTGTTCTACCGGCACGGGTATGCGAACGTCGCCATGAGTGACATCGCCACGGCGGTGAGCATCGGCCCGTCCGCGCTGTACCGGCACTTTCGGGGCAAGCAGGAGCTGCTGTACGCGGTCGTCGCCGAGGCGCTGGAATCTTGCCTGGGCGGCCTGTACGCGGTGCGACCGGGAGACCTCGACTCGCTCGTCCATGCGTTCGCCGAGACAGCCCTGGCCCGACGCGAGCTCGGCGTGCTGTGGCAGCGTGAAGCCCGGAACCTCCCCGCTGAGCATCACGCCGAACTGGCCGAGCACCTGCACGATGCGCGTCGCGCGCTCGTCGACCAGCTGACCACGTCCAGGCGAGAGCTGGACTCCGCCCACGCTGAGCTGCTTGCCTGGTGCCTCTTCGGTGTCGCTGCCAGTGTCGCCTACCAGCACGTGGAGCTCCCCGCACCCGACTATCCGGACCTGATCGCGGCTTTGATGCACTGCGTTGCGACGGCGCAGCTCCCGGACCTGGGTCAGCACGTCCGTGACCGACCAGGTAGAGGACAGGCGCTGACGCACCGGTCCCGCCGGGAGAGTCTCCTCGCTGCGGCGACCGGACTGTTCGCCGAACGGGGCTACGCCGCCGTCAGTCTGGAGGACACCGGGGCCGCCGTCGGCATCGCTGGCCAGAGCATCTACAACCACTTCTCCAGCAAGCACGAGATCCTTGCCATGGCCGTGAATCGCAGCGTCGAACGGTTGTGGCTGGACCTGGCCGAGGTGCTCGCGTCCGCGGAAGACCCCGCGGACGCGTTGCGTCTCTTGGTCCTGCGATATACCCAGTTCGCGCTGGCTCACCGGTACCTGGTGACGCTCACCATCACCGAGACGGAGCATCTCCCGGACGACGAGAGGCGTCGGACCCGTCAGACACAACGCGACTACGTCGAGGAGTGGTTGCACCTGATGCGCTGCGTCCACCCAGCCATGTCACAGGCGGAGGCACGCGTCCGCGTGCAGGCCGTGTTCACCATCGTCAACGACGTGGTCCGGACGCCTCGGTTGCGCACCCGTTCGGGCGTCGCACAGAACGTGCACAGCCTCGGGTGCAGTCTCCTGGGGCTGGAGAACTGAGACCAGCTTCAGTACGGTCCAGCCGTGCGCTGACTCTCTCCTGGACTCGGGGGAACGTCTCGACGGCTCGTCGTAGTCCGAGGGCGACCGGCATCTGGTCGTATGACAACCGTTCGAGACATGCCGCCTGGTCCTCTGCGAGCCCCCGGCCCGAGGGCTGTGACAGCGCAGACAGGTCCGTGTCGAGTGTCAGCGGCTGGGGAGGCCTGGAAGACCTGAAGGGTATGGCTGTCCCGGTGCCGCGGGCTCACGTCCTCGTCCGGGCGGTAGCCCCGCAGTCGTACAGCCTCTGGCTCCAGGATCTGGAGCCACCGGCATCGATCACTGTCAGCATGGCACTCGGCGGCGGGTGCCCCAACCGGCTGCCTCCCGGCGTACGCCGACCCCGATGTCACGACTGACAGCACCAGGGTGCTTCATATGATCCCCGCCAGAGTGCCGGCCGGCGGTTCATCGTGACGGGTACGCGGATCGCCCCGGCGGCCTGGGCGTCCCTCAACCCAGTCCGTCCGGGGCGAAGCGGTCGACCTCGGATACTGCCGGTCAGGCGGCCTCTCAGGCCGCGCCGTGCAGGAGCAGTGACAACTCGGCGTCCACGTCCCAGCCGTCCGTCTCCTGGCCGGCCGGTACCAACGCGTAGGTGCGTTCCAGCCACTGGGCAAGGACCGGAAGTGGAGCGACCAGCCTTGCTGCCCCCTGAGGGGAGGAGAGCACCAGGTGCAGCTCGGCGTCCGATCCCATGCCGGTGGGCCAAATGTACACATCGCCCGGCCCACACGGCCGGCGCAGCCCCCGCGACAGCAGGTCACGGTCGAATGCCCAGGCGATGGTGTGATGGGTGCCCGCATGAAAGATCAGGTGTACGGCGAAAGGGTCGTCCGTCCGGTACGACAGGACAGTCGGGACTGTTATCCGCTCACCAAACGGGAGCACGAGCTTGGTGTCCAGCCGGTGGTCTATGCGATCGCTCATGGGCCACATCGGTCCTCTGAAATCTAGTTCCGATCAATAGTAGATGCATCAACTTAGATGGGAATCCGCTTCCTGTGGCGTCAACGGATTGTGTCAGTGCTCACCTTGTCGGCTGACGCCGTCGAGTGACAGGCCTCCCGATCCACGCACATTCGCGGCACCGTGGACCTGGTGCCCTGCTCATGGAAGCGGGACACCAGGCCGGGAACGGGGATCGAGCCGGTGCAGCTCGGCGGGCGCGGACAGCATTATGTCCGGTCCCGTGCATCGCGGCACCGGCCGCGGTACCGGCCCCGACGCGGTGCCGGTACCGCGGCCCGAGGGCTCGGGGCGTCCGTCGCTGACCTGGTACGTCAGGTTCGATTGGCCCCAGAAGAGCCGGTACCTTGACCGACGCCGTTCCCGACGACATCACCTGACGCCACCGGCAGCCCTCCGTGAACGGCTGACTCGCCAGGTTGGTCGCCAAGACCCAGGGTGGTGCGGAGGAACGCGACGACAGTCTTCAGGATCTCGCCGGAGCGCGGCACGTACGCCGACATGTTGAGGGACGCGTGGACCAGCCCGGAGATCCTGACGACCTCTGTGCGGACCCCGGCGGCGGCCAGCTGGCCGGCGTACGCCTCGGCCTCGTCCCGGTTGGGGTCGACCTCCATGGTGACGACGAGGGCGGGCGGCAGACCTTGCATGCTCGCCACCTTGCTCGGCACGGCGAGCGGTGACTCCTTGGCCGCCGGGTCCTTCAGATACTGCGTCCACATCTGGCCGAACGCGGCCGTGCTCAGGGGCGGCCCGTAGGCGAAGCGGCAGTGAGACGGGGTGTCGGCGTCCGGGTCGATCGGAGGGTAGAGGAGTACCTGTGCGGCCAGGGCCGGTCCGCCTTCGTCCCGGAGGCGGTGTGCCGCGACGGTGGCCAGGTTGCCGCCCGCGCTCTCCCCCATCACGACGATCCGCTCGGGGTCTCCGCCGTAGTCCCGGGCGTGTTCCGCCGCCCAGCGAACGGCGGCGACGGTGTCGTCGGTGGCGGCCGGGAACGGGTGCTCGGGAGCGAGTCGGTAGCTCGGTGTGACCACGACGGCGCCGAGGTCGTCAGCCAGCGCACGGCAGGGTTCTTCGGAGACGTCTATGCTGCCGGTGATCCAGCCGCCCGGGTGGAAGAACACCACTACCGGCAGGTCCGTCCCGCCGTTCTCGGGGACGTAGACGCGCACCGGGAGGTCGCCCTCCGCTGCGGTGTAGCTGGTGGCGACCGCGCGTACTGTCTCCCGCGGGGGCAGTTGCAGGGCGCGCAGGCCCTCCGTTGTGGCGCGCTGCTCGGGCAGCGTGAGTGTCTCGAACGGGCGCGGGTCCTGGCTGATCATCGCGCCGAGCACGATCGCCACGGCGGGGTCGAGGTCGATGGTGGGAGGTGTCGGGGTGGCCGAGCCGCCGATGGCGAAGCCTCCGTAGCCGCTGGCCTCGACGTCCGCGCAGATTGCACGGTACAGCGGTGCACCGCCGATGAACAGTAGCGGGGTGCGGGGCTTGCCGGGCACGTTCGCGCCCAGGTACCAGGAGCTCTTGGCCAGCGGAAGCAGCGTGTTCTCACTGATCCCGACGACCATGTCCTTCCACTTCTGCGCAGCGTCGTAGGTGGCTTCGAAGACGACCGCGCCGCGCTCTCGCACGGTGGAGATGGCATTGGCGGTGAAGCCGACGTGGTCCTCGATGGCCAGCGGCATGTTGTAGGACACCGCCGGGCTCTGGGGGCCGGTGATGGTGAAGAGGTTCGGGAAGCCGGGCACGGCGATCCCGAGATAGGTCAGGGGGCCGTCGGACCACACATCCTTGAGCGGCACTCCGTCCCGTCCGACCACGTTCATCGCGAGCAACGGCCCGGTGAGGGCGTCGAAGCCGGTGGCAAGGACCAGCACGTCGAACTCGTGGTCCCCGGCAGTCGTCCGCAGCCCCGTCGGCGTGACCGTCTCGAAAGGTGTGGCACGCAGGTCGACGAGCGTCACGTTGTCGCGGTTGAAGGCCTCGTAGTAGTTGGTCTCGAAGGCCGCCCGCTTCGTGGCGTAGGGGTGGTCGTCGCCGGGGCACAACGCTTCGGCGACCTTGGGATCGTTGACGCGGGTCCGGATCTTGTCGCGGATGTAGTCGGCCACCGTGTCGTTCGCCTGCTTGTTGAACAGCACGTCGCTGAAGGTCGACACCACCATCCGGAAGGCGCCGCCGTCGTAGTACTGGTCGTAGACCTGGCGACGTGTTTCCTCGTCGACGAGGAGCGCGGACGGCTGGGCCTGCGGATACGGTCCGCCGATGAAGTTGAGCCGCGAAGCGGCACGCAGCTCCGGATAGTTGGCGATGGTCTCGTCCAACTCCTCCTCCAGCATGGGCCGGTTGCCCAGCGGGCTGGCGAAGTTGGCGGTGCGCTGGAAGACCGTGAGCTGCTCCGCGACGCGCGCCACCTCGGGAATGACCTGAATGCCGGTGGAACCTGTCCCGATGACGGCGACGCGCTTGCCGCTGAGGTCCACACCTTCGTGCGGCCAGGCGCTGGTACGAAGAATCTCACCGCGGAAGTCCTCGAGCCCGGCGAACTCGTCGGCCTTCGCCTCGCTGAGACAGCCGGACCCGGCGACGACGAACCGCGCGGTCACCGTACGTCCGGTGTCGGTGCCGACCGTCCAGAGCTGGTCGCTCTCGTTCCAGACGACGGAGGTGACCCTGGTGTCGAACTCGTAGCTGCGGCGCAGATCGAAGCGGTCCGCGACGTGTTCGAGGTAGGACAGGATCTCCGGCTGGGCGGCGAACCGCTCGCTCCATCGCCATTCACGCTGGAGATCCTCGTCGAAGGAGTACGAGTACCAAAGGCTCTCGAAGTCGCAGCGAGCCCCGGGGTAGCGGTTCCAGTACCAGGTGCCGCCAGGACCGGAGCCGGCCTCGAAGGACTGCACCTCAAGACCGAGGACGTTCCTGAGGCGGTGCGTTGCGTAGAGCCCGGCAAACCCCCCGCCGATAATCACTGCGTCGACACCTGGTGCAGCAGGCATGGGCGTACTCCCATTCGTGAGTAGATGATGTGGATCAGCCCTCGCAGGGGCTGCTGGACCGATGGGTCGGGCGGAGCGGGACGACGACGAGGCCACGCGGTGATCCCGCCGATCACCCTCCAGCCCGGGCAGGTGGACAGAACCCGGCAGCTGATGTCGCCAAAGGAGCAGGCAGTCGGAAGTGGGCTGACTTCGGCGTGCGGCTGGGTAGCCGCCTCGGTCAGGCGCGTACGCCGTGCTGCGCCGCGCCGGGCAGGGACAGGCTGGCGCGCTCCTCGGGGCCGTGCTCGTCGAGGAGGGGCGCGCGGCCCTGCGGTCGCGCCGGCGTCCTGGAGAACTTCAGGGGCTGTCCGGCCACCGTGAAGGTCCGTCCCGTTCCCGGATGCTCCACCTCGACGAGCATCTCGCGTACGGCCACGTGTGGATCGGCCACGATCTCGGCCGCGTCCCGTACGGCTCCGACGGGTACCTGGCCGCCCAGCAGGTCGAGAATCTCGGCCTTGGTCCGAGGGCGGGACCACTCGGCGAGCACGTCGAACACCTCGCCGCGGCGGGCGACCCGCTGCTCGTTGGTCGCCAGGTTCGGGTCGGCGGCGAGGTCGGGCCGGTCGATGAGCTCGCAAAGCCTGCGCCAGCGTACGTTGCTGGGCGCTGCGATGGTGACCCAGCCGTCGACGGCCGGCAGGACGTCGAACGGGCTCAGCAGCGGATGCCGGTTGCCCTCCGGGTGTGGCACGGCCCCGGTATAGGAATGCTGGTAAACGATGCGCTCACACAGGGCGAGCACGGCGTCGTACATCGCGACGTCGACGAACTGGCCACGCCCGCTGCCGCGGGCCTCGTAGAGCGCCGAGGTGATGCCGAGGGCCAGCATCGTGCCGGGGAAGATGTCGCCGATCCCCGGGCCGACCTTGATCGGGGCACCGTCCTCGGTGCCGGTGATGCCGAGGATCCCGGCCATCGCCTGGACGACGAGGTCGAACGCCGGCCAGGCGAGATACGGGCTCTCCCCGGACCGGGCGTCGCCGAACCCGCGCACGCAGGCGTACACCAGCTTCGGGTTCGTCTCGCTGAGCGACTCGTAGGACAGTCCGAGCCGCTCCATCACGCCGGCGGAGAAGTTCTCGACCAGGACGTCGGCGTCGGCGACCAGCTCACGCAGATGAGCCGTGCCCTCCGCCGTCTTGAGGTCGAGCACGGCGCTGCGCTTGCCTCGGTTGACGCTCTGGAAGTAGCCGCCGTATGCGTCGGGCAGGCTGCCCTCCGGGACGGGCCCGGCGGACCGGGCCATGTCCCCCTGCGGCGGTTCGACCTTGAGTACGTCGGCGCCCAGGTCGGCGAGCAGCATCGTGGAGTACGGGCCGGCGAGCGCGTGGGTGAGGTCGATGACCCGCACCCCGTGCAGCGGCCCCCCGCTCATCGGGCGGCCGCCTGCTCGAGGATGGGCAGGAAGTACCTCTTGAACACCTCCGGGTTCTCCGACATCGCGAAGTGACCGACCTCCTGCATCGCGGTGGCGGTCGCGCCGTCGACCTCGGCCGCCAGGGCCGCACCCGCCATCGGGGGCGCGGACCAGTCGTACTCACCGTTGAGGACATAGAGCGCGGTCTGCGAGGTGTCGATCTTCTTGGCGTCCTCGGTCAGATCGTGCTCGACCAGGTAGTAGTTGAGGTCGCCCTTGAACACCGCGGGCGCGCCCTGGCTGTAGACGAAGGTGGTCTCGCGCTTGTACCGCTCCGGGCTCTGCGGGGCGCACATGGTGTGCATCAGAGCCGGCTTGGAGTCGTTGTTGATCCGCGGGTGGTGGAGCCACGGAAGGATGCGCTCCACGCCATGGCTGTTGAGGGCTGCCTCGATGCCGATGGCGGCCTTGTACAGGCCCGGGTGGTGCAGCGCCAGGTCCGGGGCGAGGTGTCCGCCCATGGAGCAGCCGGCGTAGACCGGCCGCTCCAGGCCGAGGGCCTCGACCAGCGCCACGTGGAAGGCGAGGAAGAAGTCCTGGCGCAGCGAGTACTCCTCGGTCCACCACTCCTGCGACTCCGGGGGCAGCGACCGGCCGTGGAAGGGCAGGTCGGGAGCGATGAGCCGGTACCGGGAGGTGAAGTCGGGGTCCTCGAGCAGGTGACGCCACTGGCGTCCGTCGCAGCCCGCGGTGTGCTGGAGCACGACCGGAATGCCCTCACCGGCCTCCTCGAAGAAGACGCGGTATTCGACGCCCTGAACGTCGAGGTAGACGTACCGCCCCGTCACATCAGGGATGCGCGCGCTCATGCCGACACCTCCGAAGAGGCCGCAGTGGAACGGAAGATCTCGCCGAGACGCCGGATGGCGGGATAATAGGCCATGATCATCTCCATGTCTCCCTCGATGCGGAACCCGTGGTGGACCATTGCGGGGTAGAAGTCCTGGTAGAACGGGGGCGGCGTGGGGGAGAGCAGCGCCGACCACTGCTCCTCGGTGCCGGCCAGCTGGATGTCGTAGGAGTCGAAGGGTGTGACGACGGGGTCGGTCTCGACGAGTTCACCGGCGCGCATCACCAGCCGGAACGACTGGAGCTCACCGATCACGACCCGGATCTCGGCGGTGAGGTAGCGGCTGTGCAGGGCGAACTCGGGATCCTGTTGCACCTTGTGTGTCAGGGCGCTCAGGTCAAGGGGGACGGCGGACATCGGCGTTTCCTTTCTGGGGGGGGGTGGGATCAGGCCTCGCGCAGAACGTGCTGGGCGATGATGGTGCGCTGGATCTCGGAGGTGCCCTCGAAGATCTGGGTCAGGCGGGCGTCACGCCAGTGCCGTTCGACGGCGTATTCGGTGGTGTAGCCGTTGCCGCCCAGTACCTGCATGGCCGTGCTGGCGACCTTCTCGGCGGCCTCGCTGGCGAACAGCTTGGCCATGGAGCACTCCTGACGGCAGTGCAGACCGGCGTCGAAGCGGGCCGCGGCATCGAGGTAGAACGCGCGTGCCGCGGCGACCTGGGTGGCCATGTCGGCGAGGTGGAATTTGATGCCCTGGAACGAGGAGATCGGTTTGCCGAACTGGGACCGGCGCTTGGCGTAAGCCGTCGCGTCCTCCAGCGCCCCGCGTGCCGCGCCGACCGCCCGGGCCGCGGTGTGCAACCGGCCCCAGTTGATCACCTTGGCGAACATCCCGAAGCCGTCGCCCGTCTCGCCGCCTTCGCCGACCAGCAAGTTGGCCGCGGGGACCTCGAGGTCGGTGATCTGCAGCGCCCAGGAGGTGATGCCGTGGTAGCCGACCTTCGGGATGGGGGTGCCGGTGATGCCGACAGGGAACGTGCCGCGTTCCTTTTCGACGAGGAACAGGTCGAGGCCCTTCCGCCGTCCCGGCGCGGTACGCGCCAGGACGATGATGGCGTCGGCGGCCTCGGCCAAACCGCACCAGCGCTTCTCTCCGTTCAGGAGGTAGACGTCACCGTGCTTCTCGGCCCGGCAGGACACCGCGGCGATGTCCGAACCGGCCTCCGGTTCGCTGAACGCAGCCGCCGAGATCCAGGCGCCGGCTGCCTGGCGGCGCAGGAGCTCCGCGCGTCGCTCGGGATCGGCCAGCCCGCTGCCGACGCCGTTGGCGCGGGCGATGACGCTCGCGGCGCTCATCCAACCGCGGGCGAGCTCCTCGGTGACCAGGCAGTACTCGGTCATCCCCAGGCCCAGGCCGCCGTACTCGCGGTCGATCATGATGCCGAAGTAGCCGAGTTCGCCCATCCGGTCGATGATCGACCTCGGGAGGTCGGCCCGCTGGGGATCCAACTCGTTGGCCACCGGGAGCAGTTCGGTCGCGGTGAACTCGCGAGCCTCGTCCCGGAGCTTCTCCTGAGCCGGTGTCAGTAGAGTCACAGCGCCACCGTCACAGTCTTGAGCTGGGTGTAGTGGTGAAGGGCCTCGACGCCCTTCTCCCGGCCGTAGCCGCTCTGCTTGTAGCCACCGAACGGGGTTTCGATGCCGCCCGCGAGCCAGGTGTTGACGTATACCTGACCGGCCTCCAGCTGGTCGGCGACACGCAACGCACGGGAGACGTCCCGCGTCCACAGGCCGGAGGCGAGACCGTAGTCGCTGTCGTTCGCGATCGCCACGGCTTGCTCCTCCTCGTCGAAGGGAATCACCACGACCACCGGTCCGAAGACCTCCTCGCGCGCGATGCGCATCTGGTTGTCGACCTGCGTGTAGATCGTCGGCGGAACGAAGTAGCCCGTCCCGCGCTCCGCCTCGGGCAGGGCCTGACCGCCCACGACGGCCTGCGCTCCGTCCTTGCGCGCGATGTCGAAGTACGCGAGCACCTTGGCGTACTGCGCGGCGGTGGTCAGCGGACCGACCTTGTCGCCGATCGTCAGTTCACGGCTGGCGGCGGTGAGCTGTTGCACGAACTCGTCGTGGATCGAACGGTGGACGAGCAAGCGGGTGCCGGCCGAGCAGACCTGCCCGGAGTTGAGCGTGAACGCGCTGAGCGAGCCGGCGACCGCGCGTTCGAGGTCGGCGTCCGGAAAAACGATGTTCGCCGACTTCCCGCCCAGTTCGAGGGTCAGCGGGATGATCCGGTCGGCCGCGATCCGGCCGATCTCCCGGCCTGCCCGCACCGACCCCGTGAAGGCCACCTTCCGCACGTCCGGATGCTCGACGAGAGCCGTGCCGGCCCCGGCACCGTCGCCGGTGACGACGTTGAGTACCCCGTCGGGGAATCCGGCCTCGGTCGCGAGCCGGGCGAGCACGAGGCTGGTGGCGGAGGTGAACTCCGAGGGCTTGAGAACCACGGTGTTGCCCACGGCCAGCGCCGGAGCCACCGCGCGGGCTGCCTGGTTCAACGGCGCGTTCCAGGGCGTGATCACCCCGACCACGCCGAAGGGCTCCCGGCGCGTGAAGCAGTGGTGGTCCGGGCCCAGGTCGATGGTCTCGCCGTGCAGCGAATTGACCAGACCGCCGTAGAACTCGAAGTAGCCGGCCGCGCCGGAGATCTCCATCGGGGCGTGCCACGCGGGCTTGCCGCTCTCCCCGGACTCCAACACTGCCAGTTCCTCGGCGTGCTCCTGGATGGCCGCCGCGAGCCGCAGCAGCAGCCGGCCGCGCTCGATCGGCTTGCGGCGCCGCCAGCCGGACGCCGCGCCCACGGCGGCCCGGACCGCCTCCGTGACGTCCTCGGACGTGCCGAGTGCGATGCTCGCGATCTCGGTGCCGTCGGCGGGGCTGTGCGTGGTCAGCCGTTCGCCGTGGCGTGGCGGCACGCTGCGCCCGCCGATCCAGTGGTCGAACGTCGCTGTCATCTGTCGCTCCTCATTGAACGGGAAGGGAGGCGGGGGGCCGCCGGGCCGCTCGACTCAGCGGATGAGATCCGAGGGGCCGTACGAAGCGCCTCAGGCGCTCGGCTGGAAACGGGTGGTCCGGCTCATCTCGAGCAGTCGGCCACGCTCGGCCGTGACGAGCGCGAGCTTGCGGCTGGCCTCATCGATCATCTCGTCTCCCAGCATGACCGCGCCCAGGCCGCCGCCCGCGTCGGAGGTGTAGTGCGCGTAGGCCTCCAGAATCAGCTCGGCTTTGTCGTAGTCGGTCTGGGTGGGTGAGAACACCTCGTTGGCGGCGTCGAGCTGGCCGGGGTGCAGTACCCACTTGCCGTCGTATCCGTAGGCCGAGGCCCGCTCGGCCGACGCACGGTAGCCGTCCACGTCCCTGATCAGGGCATACGGGCCGTCGATCGCTTGCAGGCCGTGCTTGCGCGCGGTCATGGCGATGGTCATCAGGACGCTGTCGAAGGGGTCGTGGCCCGTGGCACCCGGCGCGCCGATGGTCAGGGCCGGCATCTTCATCGCGGCCATGAAGTCGCCGGGGCCGAAGATGAGTGTCTCGGTGCGCGGGGTGGCCGTGGCGATCGCCTCGATCTCGCTCAGCCCGGCGGGGCCCTCGATCTGTGCCTCGATGCCGATCCCGCCCTCGGGCAGGCCCAGCTCGCGCTCGACCTGGGTCAGCAGGACGTCGAGCCAGTGGATGTGGGCGACCCGCTCGACCTTGGGCAGCATGACGCAGTCGAGGTTGGTGCCCGCCCCACGGACCACCTCCAGCACGTCCTCGTGGGCCCACTGCGTGTCGGCGTCGTTGACCCGCACGACCCGGGTCTTGCCCGACCAGTCACCGTGGTTGAGCGCCTCGATCACGGTTGCCCGCGCAGCGGGCTTGGCGACCGGGGCCACGGAGTCCTCCAGGTCGAGGAACACCTGGTCGGCCGGCAGGCCCTGAGCCTTCTTCAACATTTTCTCGCTGCTGCCCGGGACGGCCATGCAGGATCGGCGCGGGCGGGCGGGACGGGTGGAGCTCACGATGTCGTTCACCTTTCGATCGGGGCTGCGGGCGTTGTGGCGGAGCCGTTCCCGGCGTGGTTCGCCAGAGCGGCGCGGCTGCGGACCCGTACGGTGCGGGTGGTCTGGCAGACGATCTCGCCACGCTGGTTGATGCCGTAATGACGGAATGAGACCCGAGCCTGTGTTCCGTCCGGCTCTACGGCCAGCACCTCGCTGGCGGCACCGATGGTGTCGCCGTGCCGGACCGGAGTGGCGAATCTGATGTCGTCCAGGCCCTCCTCACGGAGGAGCTGGCCGCTCGTGTCCTGTGTGGCGAGTCCGACGGTGAGTGCGAGGGTGAGGCCGCCGAAGTTGATCCGCTCGCCGAAGGGGGTGTCCTCCATTTCCTGCTCACTGAAGTGCCCGGTCGCCGTGTTCATGACCAGCAAAGTGAAACCGTTGAGGTCGATGTCGGTCACGGTGCGGGTGCGGGCGTGGCGGAAGCGGTCCCCGACTCGGAAGTCCTCGGCGAAGCCGTCGGGAACGGGTGCGAGGTCGCGGCCGGTCACACGCCTGGCCACCAGGTTGGTCCGCCGGAATTCGATGACCGGCTTTCCGTCGGAGCCCCGGCCCACGGTGTGCCAGGTGACGATGCCGGCGTCGGGTCGCGACCCTGACTCGCGCGCCTCAACGACAGTACTCGACGCGTAGAGCGTCTCACCAGGGTAGATCTCGCGCAGGTAGCGAAGGTCGTTCGCGCCGAGGAAGGGCCCTCCGCCCTCGCTGAGGTCTTCGACACTGAGTCCGAACACGATCGCGAAGACCAGCAGCGGGTTGACGACCTCGTCCGGATGGCCAGCGGCCGTGGCGAGTTCACGGTTGAAGTGCAGCGGGTTGAACGCCAGCATCTGGGTCGTGAAGAAGACGTTGTCCGACGCGTGCACCGTACGACCCCAGTGATGGTCGAACATCCGGCCGACGGTGTGGTCTTCGAACGAGGAGCCGCGTGGGATCAGCGGCCAGTTTGCCGGATCCGATGCTGTCATCGTCGGATCTCCTGTTTCATTGAATGGCACAGTGTTTCTTGCAGTGGCACAACAGGGAGGCTGCTGGGTGACTGGCCGGGTGTCAATCCCCCTGCATGAAGAAAAAATCGACCCATGAGCTGGCTGTCATCGATACGGCAGAGATTGCGGCCCTGAGGGTGTGCCGCACAGTGGTACGCTCGTTCGCTGACAGAGCGGTATGTACGCGCAGGACGCCGACGCTCACCGAGGACAGGACGATGACGACGATGAAGGAACCCGCAGGGCTTCAGCAGCAGGCGAGCCCCCAAGCGGGCACGTTGGCGCTGATCCGCGGACTGCGGGTGCTGGAAGCCATGGCGGCCCAGGAACAGAAGCCGATCGGGGTCGGCGAGCTCTCCCGGTTGCTCGACCTTCCGAAGTCCACCGTCCAGCGGCTACTGCGAACGCTGGCCCAGGAGGGGTGGGCTCAGGTCTCAAAAGACCCGGTCACCCGGTGGCAGCTCAGCCCGCGGATGCTCGCGCTGGCCCGGCACAGCGCCCCGACCGCCACACTGCGGGAAGTCGCGATGCCGCACTTGAGAGCACTCGCGGAACGGACTGGCGAGACCATCCACTTCTCAGTCCTCGACCGCGACATTCAGCTCGTGCTGGTCGAGCGTATCGACTCCATACACCCGGTCCGAACCTTCAACGCCATCGGCGCCACCACGGCCCTGCACTCGAGCTCGAGCGGCAAGGCGGTGCTGGCGATGTTGCCGCACGAGCGGGTCGAGGAGATCCTGGCGCGCCCCCTCGAGAAGTTCATGACCAATACCGTTACCGATACTCAGTACCTGATGCACCAGATCCTGGAGGCCAGGGAGCGCGGCTATGCGGTGAACATCTCGGAGAACCGCGCGAACGTCTGCGCGGTGGGCGCGGCAGTCGCGGATGCTGTCGGTCGGCCGATCGCCGCCGTCGCCATCTCGATGCCCGACATCCGCTTCGAGCCCGCCCGGGTACCGGAGTGGGGGGCATGGGTTCGTGAAACGGCGCGTGCCATCAGCGAGGAACTGCTCAGCCGAGCGTAGTCATCCACCGCGCCGCCCTCGGTCTCTCCGGGGGCGTTCGGCAGGCCGGATCGGCATGCCCCGCCTTGCCGCCCCCGGCGGCCTCCTTCACGCAAGGATGTGCCGCCCTCCGGTCCGTCATGCCAGTGGACGGCACAGTGGCCAGTGCTGACGAATGGCCCGTGTCGCCGCCTGCTTCGCGGTTGCCTGAACGGCCGGGTGGGCCGGACGCGCACCGCGACGTGGGGTGCTGACCCGGACGGCATCACAGGTCCGAACTGTTGCCGATCAAACCACGGCCGTCGGCCTGCTCACCGCCCGTGCGGCCTACGGGTAATGCCGTTCAGGTGAGGCCGGTCCCAGCGAGACATCCACGTTCTTGGATTGCCGCCGGCCTGCTGCGGGGCCACCCCACGGCACCGGCACAGGTCCACCCGGCCAGGGCCTCGTGGCTCTTGAACGCAGTCGGCCCCATGTTCGGTTTTCGTCGATCAGGAGGCGCACGCCCGTTGTCGGACCTCCCGCATTCAGGCGTCGTGAGGGTAGAAGCCGCGTCCGCTCTTACGGCCGAGGTGGCCGGCGGCGACCATGCGGCGGAGCAGGGCGGGCGGGGCGTACAAGGGCTCCTTGAACTCCTCGTACATGGACTCGGCGACGGCCTGGGCGGTGTCGAGGCCGATGAGGTCGAGCAGGCGCAGGGGCCCCATGGGGTGCGCGCAGCCCAGCTCCATGCCCCGGTCGATGTCCTCCGGCCGTGCACCGCCGGACTCCACCATGCGCACCGCGCTGAGCAGGTAGGGAATCAGCAAGGCGTTGACCACGAACCCGGAGCGATCGGGCGCCTGGATGGGCTCCTTGCCGAGCTGCCACGTGAGGTCGCGGGTGCGCTGCACGGTCTCCGGGCTGGTGGTGAGGGCAGGGATGAGTTCGACCAGTCGCTGCACGGGGACGGGGTTGAAAAAGTGCATGCCGATCACCTGACTGTGCCGCTCGGTGGCGATGGCGAGGTCGACGATGGGGATGGAGGAGGTATTGGTGGCCAGGATCGCGTCGGGATCCTCGACCGCCTTGTCCAGAGCCCGCAGGACGTCGGTCTTGATGTGGCGGTTCTCGGCCACGGCCTCGACCACGAACTGACGGTCGGCCAGATCGCCGAGGTCGCGCGTGAACGACAATCTGGCCAGAGCCTGGTCTCGCTGCTCCTCGGTGAGCTTGCGGCGCCGTACGCCTTGGTCGAGGGAGGCAGTGATGCGGCGGCGGCCGGCTTCGACGGCGTCCGGGGTGGCCTCGGCGACACGGACGTCGATGCCGTGGCGGGCGGCGACTTCGGCGATGCCGGAGCCCATGAGGCCGCAGCCTACGACGCCGAAACGGGTGATGTGATCCATCTGAGTTCCTCACTCATGAGTGGTAGCAGTGCTCTTTGCGATGGCCGGGTCAGACGTTGCGGCGGTACTGGCCCCCGACCTCGAAAAAGGCCTCGGTGATCTGCTGCAGCGAGCAGACGCGGGCGGCGTCCATGAGGACGGCGAAGACGTTGTCGCCGCCCACTGCCGCGTCTTTGAGGGCGGCCAGCGCGGCGTGGGCCGGTTCCTGGTGGCGGCCTTGGAAATCCTGTACGCGCGCCAATTGGGAGTGCTTCTCCTGCTCGGTGGCGCGGGCGAGTTCGACGACGCCGGGCTCGACGGTGTCGGCGTGGGGGTTGCGGAAGGTGTTGACGCCGATCAGGGGCAGGGAGCCGTCGTGCTTGCGCTGTTCGTAGAGCATCGACTCGTCCTGGATACGGCCGCGCTGGTATCCGGTCTCCATCGCGCCGAGCACACCGCCGCGTTCGCTGATCCGCTCGAACTCCTGGAGCACGGCTTCCTCGACCAGGTCGGTGAGTTCGTCGATGATGAACGATCCCTGGAGGGGGTTCTCGTTCATCGCCAGGCCCCACTCCCGGTTGATGATCAGCTGGATGGCCAGGGCCCGGCGTACGGACTCCTCGGTGGGGGTGGTGACGGCCTCGTCGTAGGCGTTGGTGTGCAGGCTGTTGCAGTTGTCGTAGATGGCGATGAGGGCCTGGAGGGTGGTGCGGATGTCGTTGAAGTCCATCTCCTGGGCGTGCAGGGAGCGTCCGGAGGTCTGGACGTGGTACTTCAGCTTCTGGCTGCGCTCGCCGGCGCCGTACTTCTCCTTCATCGCCACCGCCCAGATACGGCGGGCGACCCGGCCGAGCACGGAGTATTCGGGGTCCATGCCGTTGGAGAAGAAGAACGACAGGTTCGGGGCGAAGTCGTCGATGGGCATGCCCCGGGCGAGGTAGGCCTCGACGTAGGTGAAGCCGTTGGCCAGGGTGAAGGCGAGTTGGCTGATGGGGTTCGCGCCGGCTTCGGCGATGTGGTAGCCGGAGATGGACACCGAGTAGAAGTTGCGGACCTTCTGCGCGATGAACCACTCCTGGATGTCGGCCATCATCCGCAAGGAGAACTCGGTGGAGAACAAGCAGGTGTTCTGGCCCTGATCCTCTTTGAGGATGTCGGCCTGCACGGTGCCGCGCACGTTCGCCAGCGCGTGTGCGCGCAGGTGGGCCGTCTCCTCGGACGAGGGGTCGCGGCCCTCGGTGGCGCGGAAGCGTTCGGTCTGCTGGTCGATGGCCGTGTTGAGGAAGAACGCCAGGACGGCCGGGGCGGGCCCATTGATCGTCATCGACACCGATGTGGTCGGCGCGACGAGGTCGAAGCCGTCGTAGAGCGCCTTCATGTCCTCCAGGGTGGCCACCGAGACGCCGGAGGTGCCGACCTTGCCGTAGATGTCGGGGCGCTCGTCGGGGTCGCGGCCGTACAGCGTTACCGAATCGAAGGCGGTGGACAGGCGGGTGGCGGGCTGGCCCTCGGAGAGGAGCTTGAAGCGGCGGTTGGTGCGGAACGGGTCGCCCTCGCCGGCGAACATCCGTGCCGGGTCCTCGCCGTCGCGCTTGAAGGGGAACACCCCGGCCGTGAAGGGGAAGTGGCCGGGCAGGTTCTCCGCGCGCCAGAACCGGACCAGTTCGCCGTGGTCGGTGAAGCGGGGCAGGGCCACGCGGGGGATCTTGTTGCCGGACAGGGACTCACGGGTCAGCTTGGTGCGGATCTCCTTGTCCCGTACCTTCACCACCTGCTCGTCGCCGGAGTAGGAGGCGACGACGGCGGGCCATTTCTCGATCTGCTCCGTGATCTCGTACGGCAGTTGCCGGCGGGCGTCCTCGAGCAGTGACCGCACGTTCTCGGCGTCGGATCCGGCGTCGACGAGCTCCTCCTCGACGGCCTCCAGCCGCTGCACCCGCCGTGCCGCTTCGGCCAGTTGGCCGGTCTCGGCGTGGTAGCCACGGACGGTGTCGGTGATCTCGGCGAGGTAGCGCACCCGCTCGGGCGGGACCACCTGCCGGATGCCGGAGGAATGGCGTACGTCGACCCGCTCCAGGGCGCCCTCGGGCAGCGCGAGTCCCTTCTCGGCGAGGACGGCGGTGAGGTGCTGGTGCAGGGCGGTGACGCCGTCGTCGTTGAAGGTGGCCGCGGAGGTGCCGTACACCGGCATGTCCTCGGGCCGCTTGCCGAACGCCTCGCGGTTACGCACCAGTTGGCGGCCCACGTCGCGCAGGGCGTCCTTGGCGCCGCGCCGCTCGAACTTGTTGATCGCCACGACGTCCGCGAAGTCGAGCATGTCGATCTTCTCCAGCTGCGAGGCGGCGCCGAACTCCGGCGTCATCACATACAGCGAGGTGTCGACGAACGGCACGATCGCCGCGTCGCCCTGGCCGATGCCCGGCGTCTCCACGATCACCAGGTCGAATCCGGCGGCCTTCACGACATCGATCACGTCGGAAAGGTGCTCGGGCAGCTCGCGGCTGCCGCGGGTGGCCAGGCTGCGGAAGAACACCCGGTTCCCGTCGAGGGAGTTCATCCGGATCCGGTCGCCGAGCAACGCGCCGCCACCGCGGCGGCGGGTCGGGTCGGCCGCGATCACCGCGATCCGCAGCTTGTCCTGCTGGTCGACCCGGAACCGGCGCACCAACTCGTCGGTGAGCGACGACTTGCCCGAGCCGCCGGTGCCGGTGATGCCGAGCACCGGCACTACCCGTGCCGTCGCCGCGGCACGCAGCTGCTCGAGGAACTCCGGTGGCAGCTTGCCGAGTTCGGCGCCAGTGATGGCCCGGGCGACCGCGAACCGGTCACCGGCCAATACGGCGGCCGCATCGGCCGGCTTGCCGTCCCAGAGGTCGAAGTCGCAGTCCCGCACGACCGTGTTGACCATCCCGGCCAGGCCCATCCGCTGGCCGTCCTCGGGGGAAAAGATCGTCACCCCGCTCGCACGCAGCCGGGCGATCTCCTCAGGCACAATGACACCGCCACCGCCGCCCACCACATGGACGTGCTTCGCTCCCTGGGCGCGCAGTGACTGCACCAGGTACTCGAAGTACTCGACATGCCCGCCCTGGTAGGAGGAGACCGCGACGCCGTGGGCGTCCTCCTCCAGCGCCGCGTCCACCACTTCCTGCACGGAACGGTTGTGGCCGAGATGGATGACCTCGGCGCCCTGAGACTGGAAGATCCGCCGCATGATGTTGATCGAGGCGTCGTGCCCATCGAACAGTGCCGAGGCGGTGACCAGACGGACGGGATGGACGGGATGGTGCAGATCGCTCATGGCGAGGCCTTCCCAAGACGGGTCGAGGAATGGTGGCTGAAGAGATACTAGGACGTCCTAGTAAATTGCTGGAGAGCCGGGCCCTGTGAGCAGAAGCACAGATGGTGATGTGTTGTCCCCACCCCTTGAGTTGACAGGACCTGTCCTGATCCGCCAGTGGGGATCCTTCGTTCCTGCTGGTCAGAAGCGGTCTTAGGGCCTGACGGGTTGACGGCGCCTCAGTGGCCGATTCGGGGAGGCCTTCCTGGAACTCTGTGAGACATGCGGGTGGCGCGTCCTATGCCGGCCGCGTGTAGTGGGGGCCCGCCACCTGGCGGACTCCCGCGTCCGGCGGGAGCTCGGCCGGTTCCGGTTGGCGCTGCGAACGCCGCGCGCAGCGCATGCGCATGAACGGGCTGGCTCGGGGATCGGGCTGATGCCCTGCCTGTTGGCAGCGGCCAGGGTTTGGCCCTCGCTGAGGTACGCCTCGCTGGAGGCGGCGGGCATCTCATTGAAGCGGGTGCCATCGGCACACCCGAACCCGGGTCTGTTGATCGCAGATACGGCGGCGATGCTCTCGAAGAGACGAAGGCCGTCATGTCCAACCGGTCCAGTGATCAGCATTCTGGTGAACCGCGCTGGGTTGACGAGCGCCCCATCCACGAAGCGGTGATCGTCCTGTCAATCCGTCCGGTGCATTGGTGACGATGTTCAACAACAATGTTGCGATTTAGTTGACGCGTCGACGAGGGGGTGCTTTGGTGATGCGCACACCTCGTGGGTTGCCTCGTAATCCGGCGCAAAGAAGAAAAATCTTCGTCCGTCCCGCAGGCTGATCGGCCGCCACGCCGGCCCGTTCTCTGCTCGCCGCCCACCACTTTGAGCATCATCCCCAGCCTCCCCGACAAAGGAGTCGATCATGATGGCCATCCAGCGCACCCCCACGAAGACTGTCCGTTCCCTCTTCACTGCCATCGACGACGGCAACTTCGTCTCCGAGATCGACACCCTTGTCGCCGAGGACGTGTACTTCCGTTTCGGAAGTACCGAGCCGCAGTCCACCAAAGCGGCCCTCGTCGGCACGATGGAGGCCGTCGGTGGCGCGATCGACGGGATCCGCCACGACATCAACGCGCTCTGGGAGCCCGAACCCGGCACGGTCGTCGTCACGTGCGACGTCCATTACCGGCGGAGCGACGGCCGGGAGCTGACGCTGCCCTGCTGCAACGTCTTCCGGGTGCGGGACGGCCTAGTTCACGACTACCGCATCTACATGGACATCAACCCGGCACTCGCTCCCTGAGCCCTGTCCGACCGAACGTGATGGCACACGAGAGACCAGGAGCTCCGATGATGGTGGCACTCCCGGCCGGGCAGCACTTCCTGCGCGGCGAGGACGGCTATGAAGCGGCCCGGCGGGCCACGGTGTGGAACGGCCGGGTCCCGCCGCGGTATCCCGACGTGATCGTGCAAGCTCGCGACTCCGAGGATGTGGCCACCGCCCTGCGCTACGCGGGTGCGGACGGCCTGCGCGTCACAGTCTGTTCGGGCGGACGCAGCTGGCACGCGAACCACCTCCGCGACAGCGGACTGCTGCTCGACGTCGGCCGACTCGACCACTGCGCCATCGACGCCGACCGGATGACCGCGGTCGTCGGGCCCGGCAAGGAGGGCAGTGCCCTGGCCGCCGAACTCGACTCCGAAGGACTGTTCTTCCCCACCGGGCACTGCACCGGCGTGGCCCTGGGCGGATATCTCCTCCAGGGCGGCTACGGGTGGAACAGCCGGCGGCTCGGACCGGCCTGCGAAAGCGTCCTCGCCGTCGACGTCGTCACCGCCGACGGTCGGCATCTGCACTGCGACGCCGAGCACCATCCCGACCTGTACTGGGCCGCCCGCGGCTCGGGCCCGGGCTTCTGCGGTGTGGTCACCGCCTTCCACCTGGCGCTCCACCCGCGTCCGGCGGTGTGCGCGGCCGGCCTGTACGTCTACCCCATTGAGGTGCTGGACGAGGTGTTCACCTGGGCTCGACGGATCGGCGCCAAGGTCGACCGGCGGGTCGAGATGCAACTCGTCGTTTCCCGCACCGTGCCCGACATCGGCCTGGACCAGCCCGCGGTCGTCGTCGTCGCACCAGTCTTCGCCGACACCGAGGACGAGGCATTCAAGGCCCTGGCCCTGCTCGACACCTGCCCGGTCGTCACCCAGGCCCTTGTGCGGGCTCCCTACGTACCCAAGACGCTAGCCACCTTGTACGAGGAGGTGATGAGCAACTGCCCCGCCGGCTATCGCTACGCCACCGACAATATGTGGTCATCGGCATCGGCCGCGGACCTGCTGCCCGGCATCCGCCGCGCCATCGACACCATGCCGCCCTACCCCGCCCAGCTCCAGCTGGTGAACTGGGGAGCCGTGCCGTCCCGCCCGGACATGGCCTTCAGCCTGGAGGACGACGTCTTCCTCACCCTCTACTCCAGCTGGCAGGACCCCGCCGACGACGACAAGTACGCCGACTGGGCCCGCTCCAACATGGTCGCCATGGAACCCTTGGCGAGCGGCACCCAACTCGCCGATGAGAACCTCGGCCAGCGCCCCGCCAGGTTCGCCGCCGACACCGCCATGGCTCGCCTCGACAGCGTGCGCGCCGCGTACGACCCGCATGGACGCTTCCAGGCCTGGATGGGCCGGCTCTGAGCTGAGCGTACGCTCACCAAGTTCGCCGCGACGTCCCTCTCCGCATGCCGCTGTCGACCTGACGCTCATCACTCCGGTATCACTCAACATCCCCGCGGATAAGACACGTTCGACATCGCGACGAGTTGCCCCACTCGTGCCCGAGGGCTGAGCCCTGTCCGCTCACTGGTTCACCCGCTCAGCACCGCCACAGGCCGCCCCGGCCATCAGATATGGCGGTGCATGCCCCCATCAAGGAGGTACCCCGTGGCATTTCGCCGCTCATCGATCCTGTACGGCGTCCTCGGAGTCGTACTGATCGCCCTCGCCGCGACGGTCCGACCGGTCATCGCCCCCTGGGCGACCCGGCTGCCCGGCGACACCGACGCCACCATGAAGTACACCGGTACCGCGACCCTGCTCGACAACAAGGCCCTCGCCGCGGGGGACGCCGAACACGCGCTCGCATCCGACGTGCCGGCCACCGTGTACCGACGGGTCCACGTCGTGCAGACCAAGGGGGACAAGGCCCTGGTCGCCGACGACACCACCGTGCACGCCGGCGGCACCAAGCTGCCGAGTTCCTACAAGTACGCCGTGGACCGAGGCAGCCTGCAAGCCACCAGCGCACCAGCCGACTGGGCGGGCATACAGCCGGCCAAGGGCCTGACCGTGTCTTTCCCGACCGCACCCAAGGCCGACGACAGTTACCTGTACTTCGAGCCCATGACCCAGTCGACGGCACGGGTGGACTTCAAGGGCAAGGAGCACGTGCGCGGGCACGACGTCAACAACTACCGGATGACGGTCACCGGAGCACTCCAGGAGAGGGCCACGCTCGACACCTTGCCGCCCGCCCTCCCCAAGTCCGTGGCCGTTTCGCTCCTGCCGCTGCTCCCCCCAGCCTCCGCTGCGCAGATCCGTCGCAACTCGGCCACCCTGCCGGACCCGCTCCCGTTGTTCTACACGGCCAGCACGACGATCGACATGTCTGTGGACAGCAAGAGCGGCATCGTGATCGACGCACGGTTCCGCCAGCAACTGACAGCCAACGCGACAGTCACGGCAAAGCCGACCCCGCTCCTGCCGGTGTTCGCCCTCGACGCGTCCGCCACCCCGGCCTCGCAGCGGGACCTCGCCGACAAGGCGAGCTCCGTCGGAACCCAGCTCCTGGTGCTCAGGACCGTCACCCCGCTGGCGCTGCTCGGCGTGGGCCTGCTGCTGCTCACGATCGCCGTGCTGCGCAGGCGTCGGCGGACCGCCGTCCCGGACACCGTGGCGAAGGAGTCCGCGGAAACCGCGGCCGGCTGAGCCATCGGCCGGGGTGCCAAGGGGCGGTACGCGCTGTGCGTACCGCCCCTTCCGGCGACCGTGTTGGTGGAGACAGGCCCCTGGCGGGCGGCGTACACGAGCACCGGCTCCACGCTGTGGCCGCACGACTCGTGCTCCAGCACCATGGGGACCGTCGCAGGACGGCAGCCACCGGTGGCCCCACACGAGCAACACCAGGTAGCTCGGGCAGAGCGCGAGCCCCTTCTCGGGGTGAACACGTACTCGTGCCGCGGCGGGTTGACCTGTAGCCGCGCCGGGTGAGCACGCCGAACTCGATCAGCCGGCCGAGCCGCTGGGGCAGGATGCACTCGGCGATGCCCAGGTCGATGTGGAAGTCGTCGAACCGCTTGATGCCGTGTCGGCCGGAGCGCAGGAGACCAGCGAGCTCCACCGGTCGCCGATGCCCTGGAGGGTGGGGGCGATCGAGCACGGCCGACGACGTTCCATCAGGGAGGCGCTCCTGCCAGCCCGGCAAGCCGATGGGGCTGGCGTCCGAGGTGGTCGAAGGCGAGGCGCTGCCACGGGCGTTGAAGCTCGCCGAAGTGGTGGCCGACAACGCGCCGCCGACGGTCCGGCAGATCAAGGAGGTCGTACGGCAGGGGCTCGACGCCTTGCTGGACGCGGGGCTCGCGTTCCGAACGAGCGTCTACCTGCTGATGTTCGGCACCGCCGTCTTCTGTGAAGGCGTCAAGCCCTTCGTCGACAAGCTAACCCCGAGCTCACCGGGACTGACCGAGAACGCCGAAGGGGACGCCGTCCGCACAAGACGGCGTCCCCTTCGGTGTCAGTAGATCCTGGGCCCGACTTCCCGATCCGTCAGAAGACTCTGCTCGATCTGCCGGAAATCGGACGGCGAGCGCTCCTTAGAGGCGATGCTGCCGAGCCAGCCGAGGAGGAACGCGGCGGGCACCGAGACCAGGCCCGGGGTCTGGAACGGATACAGATCGAAGTTCGCGTCCGGCCACAGCGCGAACTCACTGCCCGAGACGGTGGGGGAGAGGATCGTCAGGACCACGCTGAGCACCAGCCCGCCGTAGACCGACCACAGCAGGCCGCTGCGGTTGAAGCCGTGCCAGAAGAACGAGTAGATCAGCGCGGGGAAGATGCACGACGCGGCGACGCAGATCGAGAACGTCGCGAGGAACTCGGTCGGATAGCGGTGCGTGGAGGCGGCCAGCGACAGCCCCACGGCGCACATCAGGACTGCGGCCACACGCAGTGCCCGCACTTCTCCGCTTTCGGTACGAGGCCGCTTGCCGCGCGCGAACACGTCGTGCGCGAAGGAGACTGCGGCGGCGAAGGTCACGCTGGTCACCGTGGTGAGGACGGCGGCGAACACGACACAGGCCACCACGGTGATGAGCGCGACGCGGGCCGCACCGTCACCGAGGACGCCGGCGGCCAGCAGGATGGGGGACGACTGCCCTGTGGCGTCGAAGGCGCCGATCTCGGCACCGCCCACCACGGCCGCGGCTCCGAAACCCGTCGCGACCAGGAGGACGACGAAAACTCCGACGAGTACGGTGGCGATGCTCATGGACCGCCGCGCCGCGCGCCCCGTCCGGGCGGCGCTGACCCGCAGGATCAGGTGCGGCATCACGGCCGTACCGAGGATGACGACGATGTGGTTGCCGAAGGTGTTCAGCGAGCCGAGGCTCGCCGTGTACGGCCACATGCCGGGGCTTAGGTAGTCGTCCGGTGCCACGCTGTTCGCCGCGGCGGCCGAGAGCAGGTCCCCGGGGTTCCACGAGAACTTCCTGAGTGCCAGCACCGTGACCACCGCGAGGGTGACCAGGGTGAGCGGCACCTTGACGACGTGCATGAGGGTGGTGCCCTTCAGGCCCGCCACCGCGGCGAAGCACGCGACGAGGCAGCCCATCAGGATCGTGCAGAGGATCTGGGCCCCATCGGTCGGCATGCCGATCAGGAGGGCCGCGCTGATGCCGGCGGCGCGGAGCTGGACCATGAGGATGGGAATCGTGATGGTCATCGTCACCAGAGCCGCGGCGATACGCGGCCCCGGCCCCGCGGCACGCAAGGAGAAAAGGCCCCCGAGTGTGTAGCGGCCGCTGTTGCGTATTTTCTGAGCCAGGACCAGAAGGACGCCCAGCGTGATGAGGCTGTCGATGGCGAAGGTGAATCCGTCGTAGCCGAACAGGGCGACCACCCCGGAAGCCGCCAACAGGGTGAGGACCGAGATCTGCTCGCCCGCCATGGCGAAGCCGTTGAGGACCGGGGAGAGGGACCGGTCGGCCAGGTAGAGCCTCTCCGGGTGGTCCTCCTCCGCCGTGGCGAGGGTGAAGAGCCACAGCATGGATATACCGATGAAGACCATGAAGGCAAGGAGCACGGGGCGTCTGGCGTCCGAGCCGATGGGGTCGAGGACGCCCGAGCTCAAGAGGTGCAGGGTCATCGTGCCAGGATCTCCTCGATGGGATCACCAGACCGCGTGGACCGCGTCTCGTACCGCCAGGCGCTGGCGACGAACAGGACGCATTGCAGGACGCCCCACACCAGGCCCAGGGTCAGGTGCCCGTGCACGGAGACCGCGGGGACGTCGGTGAAGCAGGACAGCACGATCCCGGTGACGAAAGGGAGCGCGTTGACGATGAGGAAGGAGCGCTGGGCACGATGCGTGGCCGCGCGCAGGGCTTCGGTGCGTTGCTTACGGAGCGCATCGTACGAGGGGGGTGGCGCCGGTGGGCGATTGGGCGGGGCCGGGGTGAAAAAGGGGTGCAAGGGAACCTCCGGGGCGAGGGTGGATGACCGAGGAAGGGCTGGGCGGGGACGGCCCAGCCTGCGGTGATCGTGAGGGTCACACTGATCGATGACTTGTCAACGTATGTGACCATGGGTTCGACGCTGTCATGGGGAGTCGTCAGCCAACCGTGCCTTCGGGCCTGTTGGGAACGGACGCCCGGACCATGCAGGTCAGGCGGGCCGAGCAGAGAAGGCCGTGGACCTGGGTGTTGTCCTCGACGGGCATCGTGCCGACGATGCGTTCCGGGGCGGCTTCCTGGCAGACGAACTGCTGGCGGCGGGTCGAGGGCGATGGCGGCTGGACGTCGTCGACGTCGACCATCTCACCGTCCAGTGCGACCGGTTCGGCGCCGGTCGTGCCCTCGACGAGCTCACCCGTCGTTCCGAACTCGCCGGGAACCGGGTGATCTTGCCGTCGCGCAGTAGGCCCCAGCGCACTGGACCGCCGGTGGCGTAGTGCACCACGGCGGTTGCCATGTCTTTCCCCTCTCAGCGCATCGGGCACGGGATGCGGAGATCAGGGGTGGCCATCGACCGGAGTTCGCCGACTGGCACTTCGGGGTATGACGTCGGCAGTGCCAGGCGAGGCGCGCCGCCTTGAGGCTGATTTTGGGCCACAACCCCCGGCAGCGGCGGTGTGTAGCGGTCGGCAGGGGTGTCGCCGAGGTTCAGCCGCATGAAGGCGACGAGGGGGGCCGTCCGGCCGGAGCTGCACATCGCTGGGGATCAGCCCGACGTGCTCGGTGCACCAGCCGATCGTCTTGTGGCAATCGGCGAATCACGGACGACACGGCCGAGTTCGAGGATGTGTGGGGACTCCATCGCGGGCCGCTGACCGGCGTTGGCGCGGGGACGCTGGCCCTCGACGTTCAGCGTCATCGGCCCACGCCCCGGGAGCGCGCTGAGTGCCTTCAGCCAGGCAGGCTGTCGACGAGGAGTGCGACCTGAGGAGGCGCTGCTCGCGCCCTGCGGACGCGGTAGCGCGGCGCGGACCAGGATTCGCTGCCGGCCGCGTTCCGCGGCGATGAGGCCGAAATCGCGAAGGGAGGTTTCTGCCTCCAGGTTGGGCATGCGGAAGATGGGATGGGCGAGCTTGATCGCTTTGGCCGTGGGGCGGAAAAAGCGCGCAGGCTGCGCAGTCGTCTGACGCACGCACCCGGAGAGGTCCTTCATGGGCGGGCCGCTCAGCAGCGTCCGCAGATGTTTGTCGGTGAGGGCGTAGCGGACGAGGAACCTGCCGATCGCCGGTCCTCGTGGGCGACTCGGACGAACAGTCGCAGCCCCGTGGCCAGGTCAGCCGGACAGGCCCGCCTTGAGGGCGGCCGTGAGCTGGATCACGCGGAGCGCCTGGTGGCGGGCCGCGTTGCGCGTCTGGTCGCCGATGGCGTTCTGGCCCTGGCCGTCGATGTGCGAGGTGCCGTAGGGGTTGCCGTCCACGAACTTCACCGGGTCGGTGTAGCCGGGGGAGACGATGACGCCGCCGAAGTGGTGGATGGAGTTGTACAGCGCGAGGAGCGTCGACTCCTGGCCGCCGTGCGCGGTGGCCGTGGTGACGAAGCCGCTGTAGACCTTGTTGGCCAGCTTGCCCTGCGCCCACAGGCCGCCGAGCGTGTCGATGAACTGCTTCAGCTGCGCGGAGACGTTCCCGAATCGGGTGGGCGTACCGAAGATCACCGCGTCGGCCCACTCGACGTCGTCCGGGCCGGCCACGGGGATGTGGGCGGTGGCGGCGGCGTGGGCGGCCCAGGCGTCGTTGGCGGCGATGGCCGCCTCCGGGGCCAGCTCGGGGGCCCGGAGCAGGCGTACCTCCACGCCCTCCTTGACGGCGGTGTCGCTGATCTCGTGGGCGATCTGGGCGCTGAAGCCGGTCGACGAGTAGTAGATGACGGCGAGTTTGACTTGGGTGGACATGGGCTGAACTCCGGTGGAGATGAGGGGCGTTGGGGAAAGTCTCGGCCTCGTTCAGATTGATGCATCATCTATGAGGTCGGAGTTAAGCGCCTTCCGGCGCTACACCGCCCTGTCGTCGAGGAACTCCTCGATGGCCGCCACGGTGACCTCGGGCTGCTCGAGGTGGGGCAGGTGGCCGGCCTGGGCGACGGTGCGGAACCGGGCATGGGGGATCGAGTCGGCATAGAAGCGTCCGTACTCGGTCGGCAGGATGCCGTCCTCCTCGCCCCACACGACGAGCGCGGGGAGAGCGACGCGGTGCAGTCGGCGGCGCAGCTTCGGGTCATGGTTGAACCGCTCGCCGCCGTAGATCTCCAGCGCGATCTGGTTGGCGGCGACCGTGACCAGCTGCTCCTCGCTCAGCGTGGCGGGGTCGGGCAGCACGGCCGGATCGTGGAAGGCGAGAGGGCCGATCTCGCCAGGGGTGAGTTCCCTGATGTCGACGATCTTCGCGCGGCCGTCGGTGTCGATGCCGACCGCGTTCATCAGGACCAGCCCGCCCAGCCTGCCCCGCGTGTCATGCAGCGCCATCTCCGCGGCGACCCAGCCGCCCATCGAGCTTCCGACGACCACGACATCCCGCAGTTGGAGGGCGTCGAGGAGATCGAGGTACGCCAGGGCGAGGTCGGTGTGGTCGTCGAACCACTCGGGTCGGGGCTCGCCGTCGAAACCGGGATGCGTCGGAGTGATCACATAGGTACGGTCCGCCAGCGCGGTCGCCAGTCCGGCGACCGTGAACGGTCCGCCGCCACCGTGCAGGAGCAGAATGCCTTTGCCGCCCGCGGCATCGGCGTCACCCTGCTCGGTCACGGTGATGCTCAACCCGTCACGCAGCTCGACAGTGCGGGAAGAGGGGGAGGGGATGGAATCAGTCATGGTGAGGCCTCGCCTCCGACGAGTACGGCAGAGAAAGGGATTGCGGGGGCGTGGTGACGGAGGGGCAACCCGAGAACGGGCGGGTAGCTTCCCACCCCTCCGCCGCTCCACGGCTCAACCCCGGAACAGCGCGCCCGAGTTGGCGACCGGGACGTAGGCGCCGAGTGAGGACAGCAGCTGCCAGGAGGTGGCGGTGGAGGCGGTGACGACCGGCAGGTCGACGACGGTCTCGGCAGCGGGGATCGCCT
>NZ_JBHXHX010000039.1:0-30018 GCF_042723915.1 Streptomyces sp. NPDC058335
CTGCCCAGCTCTCGTCCCGATCGGTCGGCCACTCCATTCCCTCGCCCCAGGCACCCCCACAGGCAAAGCGACGCCCCGTACGCCAGGCACCGTAGAGCCCACTGACAACCGCTGCCCATTTCCGTCACGCCGCATGCCGCAGAAGACCCGCATCGGAACTCGTGAGGTTGGAAGAGGCTGCGAGCATGACACACTCAACTGGTCCGTCGGTGACCAGTGCCCGCCTCGGTCGTCGACTTCTTCGGACCGGACGGACTCCCGCGTAGCGCCTGCCGCTTCACGTCGCGGACATCGGAACGTCCAAAAGCAAACCAATGTGGCTAGGAGATCGTAATGGCGCGGATGGTCCTGCGTGATAAGACCGCGACGAAACTCGGGGACCGAGTTTCCGGAAAACCTCCCATGTCTGTGCTCGGCCGGGTAATGGCCATGCTGTTGGCCTTCGCGGCGATGGTGGGGTTCGCGGTGGTGCTGGCCCGGTTGACGCTGGAACCGTCGGCGGCTTCCGTGCCGTTGACGCACAGTAACCTACGCCCCGGTGACTCCATCCGTGCCTATCTAGCCCAGCCCGCGTCCCTTGACACGGTCAAGCAGCTCGGCGGCAATATCGTGATGGGTGTGCCGTTCGGTGTGCTGCTGCCGGTGCTGGTGCCCCGAACGCGAGGGCTGGTCCGGGTGGCGGTGGTCACCGCCTTCGTGATGCTCCTCGTGGAACTCGTCCAAGGAGCCCTGATCATCGGGCGTACCTTCGACATCGATGACGTTCTGCTCAACACCACAGGTGCTCTTCTGGGTTACCTGCTGCTCGGCCTCTGGTTGGGCCGTGCAGTGCATCCCCGGCGCCGTCACTGGTGGCACCGATTCACCAAACACCCGGTGACTGCTACGGATCGGGCATAGCTGATTCCTCACGCTGTTCAAGGTGCGTGAACGGTGAGCGGCACGGCTGTCTCGAACCCAAGGCCCAGGTCGCCGAGCATCGCGGGACACAGCGCCTCGTCCTCCCTCGAACGGCCCGAGATCAGTGCGGCGGGGACCATTCCGGCGTGGAGCCAGCCACGCAACCTGGCGGCCATGGCCTGCTGGGGTGTACTCGGTCACCGCCTGGCTGCTGTTCGCAACGAAGGGCCATCTACCACGGCGGCACCTGGGGGTCGCTCGGCGAGGCTCTTCTGCGACGGCTCGGCCACGCCAACATCTTCCTCATCACCGCCGGCACATGTACCCCCCTGGCCATACTCCTCCCCCCGCCGGAACAGCGGTCCGTGCTGCTGTGGATCGTGTGGGCGGGGGCATTGGCCGGCATCGCCTTCCGGGTCCTATGGGTCGGAGCCCCGCGCTGGTTGTACACCCGTGCTACCTGGCCCTGGGATGGGCACCGGTGCGCTACCTCCCCGACTTCCTGCCCGCCGGCGGGGCAGCCGTACTCGCCCTGGTTGTGGTCGGCGGCCTCCTCTACAGCGCGGGCGCTATCGTCTACACCATCCAGCGACCCGACCCTTCACCCCGCTGGTTCGGCTTGCATGAGGTCTTCCACGCCCTGACCGTGGCAGCCTTCACCGCTCACTACATCGCCATCTCCCTGCCACCTACTGACCACGACAACGTTCCGGCTCGCGCCGCTCGTCACACACGCTGCCGCGGGCTGGCCGCGACGGACCGGTATTGGCGCTTCCTGGAAGCGGTCACCCGGTACTTGGGTGGCCCATTCCTGCTCACTGGATCTCCCCAGGCACAGGCCATGACCTGCGGTCGGACGCCACAACGGAGGGGCGGCAGAAGAACGTGATCTCCGACGCGTTCATGCGCGCCGAGGACCAGATGGCCTTGGCGGCCGCCAAGCTCGACAACCCGAAGCGTTCATCGCCAGCCGGGGCGGGCCCGTCACGCCGGAAAGGTTCATGCTGGCCCGCTGGTGGGATGCCGCGACGGTCCTCTACCACCGTCTCGTCATGGGAAACGGCCGGCTACCGGCATGTCACCCGAGCAGGGCACGTTCACTGCCAAGGTCTGCCGGGCGGTGAAACGCGCCGTCGGCAGCGTCATCCGGTACAACGAGTCCCTGACCCGGCGACCGACTTCCAGCAGCGTAAGCCGTTCAACGAACTCATGATGACCCTGGCCATCGGCGGCCCGCACAGCGCCAGCGGCCACGCCACGGCCGTCGCGCGCGTCACCGGATGCGGCTGCGGGCAGTACGCAAACACCAGCAGCGCCGACCCAGACCGAATCGGCCGAGGAGCGACGAGCCGTGATCACTCGGCTCTCCATGGGTGTGATGCCTCGTAGGAAGGTAAGGAGAGAGCAAGGGAAGGACGAGACAGTGGTCCTTCAGCTGACCTGTGACGGAGGGGTTCCGTGTTCGAGGCGGAAGACATCAGGGAATGGCGCGGCCACGATGTGGTCGACCGTGAGCGGCACAAGATCGGCATCCTGGAGGCGATCTACGTCGACACGGCCACGGACCAACCCGCGTTCGCGACGGTCACGATCGGCCTGCCGACCCGGCACCGGCTGGTGTTCGTCCCCTTCGGCGGCGCGACCGTCGGTCCCGGTTATCTGAAGGTCGCCTACGACAAGAAGCAGGTCAAGGAAGCGCCCTCGATCGGCACGGGCGGTGAACTGCTTGCGGAGGACGAGAAGGCGGTATTCGCGCACTACGAGCTGCCCTACCGAACGGGTGCGGGCGGCGAACGTCGCCTCGCCCGCCGCTGATGCCCCACCAACTTTCCCCACCATGAGGTGACACGGATGGCTCTCTTCCTCCTGCTGGTCATCTTGGCCATCGTGGTCGGCATCATCGGAGTGGTGACGAAGGGCTTGTTCTACCTGCTGGTCATCGGTGTGGTGGTTCTGCTCGCCGACTTCGTCCTCCTCAGCCTGCGCTTGGGCCGTCGGCGCAGGCGCCTTTCCCGGTGATGCGGTCACCCGGGGCAGAACACCCCGCTTGCCCGCCCAAGGGCCGGCCGAAGCGGGCTACTGGAGCGGTTTTGAGTCATCGCCGAGTGGTCCGCCCCATCCGTGATGGGGCGGAGGCGTCGCTGAGGTCGGCGCCGGTGGCGGCGTCACGCTGGGAGGGGCCGACGCCGTGCCAGTCCAGGCACATAACGGTCGCGTCGTCCTGCAGGTGCCCCTGGTTGGCGTCGACGACCGCCGCGATGAGGGTGCGGGCAGCCTCGCGGGGATGCAGCGCCCGGGTGCGCACGATCAGGTCCGACAGGTCGAGGCTGCCTGCGTTGCGCTCCAGCATGCCGTCGGTCAGCATCACCAGCCGGTCACCCGTTCGCAGCTCCAGCGACTGAACCCGGTAGGTGTGAGGGCCAGGGAAGCCGAACGGCAGATCGATCTTCGGAGTGATCTCCCGCACCTGTCCGTCCCGCATGCGCAGTGGCCAGGGATGCCCGGCGTTGACGAACTCGGTCCTGCCGTCGATCAGGCTGATGCGCAGGAGCTGGCCGGTGACGTAGCTCTGGCGACCGTGCTTACGCATGGCCTGGTCGGCCTGACGGGCCTGTTCGGCAAGGTCGCCACCGGCCCGCCGTGCCCGGCGCAGGGCGCCGACGGCAAGGGTGGCCAGCAGCGCGGCCTCGACGTCGTGCCCCATGGCATCGGTGACGGAGAGCTGGACCGTGTCCCGGTCGATCACGTAGTCGAAGGTGTCGCCCCCGACATGGTCGGCCGGCTCCAGCGCCCCGGCCACCGCGAACTGCGCCGCCTCGCACGCCAACGAAGCGGGAAGCAGCCGGTGCTGGATCTCCGCGGCCAGACTCAGCGGGACGGTCCGGCGGCCCCATTGGTACACGTCGGTGAAGGACCGGTTCGCGATGACGATGTACGCCAGAGCGTGCGCGGTCTCACCAACCTGCCGCATCACCTCCGCACCCGGCGTCGCGGGCAGGAACAGTTCGAGGAGCCCGATGGCGTCCCCGCGATTGGTCACCGGGGCGACGACCCGCACCAGCGCGCCCTCGCCCTTGTCCTCGACGCTCGGCCGCTGGCTACGGATCACGTCGTCGTACAGGGTACCCAGCAGCGTGATGCGCCGAGCGGGCTCATCGGTCTCGACGCTGCCCGCCGCCCCCAACCGTACGACCGAGCCGCCGGTGAAATCGGTGATCAGGAACGACACCGACACGGCCCCGAGGTGCTCCTTGAGCATGCGCGCGACCACGTCAAGCGACTCCACGGGCGCTGCGGCCTCAGCCGCCGCCAGCGCCCCAGCCAAGGTCATGGCCCTGCCCCGGCCACCCCCGTTCTCGGGAGTACGAGTGGTCGGCCCACGGTCCCCGTCGGGCCCGCATACGGTCACGGTGACTCCTCGCTGCTCGCTGGTGCTCACGGCTCCGTCCCGGGTGCGCGCGAGGGGGCTGGCGTCAAGCCGGGTGTCGGACAGATGCTACGGCACCAAGAGCCCTTGAACGGATGCGCCTGTCGGCCAACCGGACGTCGAACGGCCCGGCATCAGCGCCACTCCGTGGAGCACGCCCAGGTCTGGCAGCCATCCGGCCCACCAGAATTTATGTCCCACTGGCACCGGCGGCGACCCATGGTTCTTGCTGATGCTGCGCTCCAGCCTGCGCGATGACGCCCGGACGTCGCAGGGGCGGTGCGGACTGCACGCATGCCGCGCCAGGGCGGCCACGTCCGGAGCGGTGCTGTCGGTGACGTTCAGCCCCAAGGCCCTTGCCTCGACGGGGCCACCGTCGATGTCGTCGCCGCGTCCACAGCCACCGTCTTGCCGGTGGCCTGCGCCTGGGCGGAGGCCCGCGCCTTGTCCAGCGGCACCTGCGGCGACGAAGCGTCAGGCAGGGAATCTGCGCGGGCGGCCGTCACCGCTCCGGACCGTGGCGCCGTCACGCCTGCCTACGGGGCAAGTTGGGGGGATCGATCATGGCCAGGACAGCATGGCTGAGACAAAGCGTGCGCCGTATCAGCGCCCGTCACCGAGCCGTCGGCGTCATGGTGGCGCTGGCCCTGGCCGTACCCACCACCGTCCCCGCTGCCGCGCAGGCCCAGGATCTTGCAGGCGCCCCGGCAGTGCAGCAGACCCGGCCGGTGAAGGGGGTCACGACACTCACACCGCGCAAGCTGACGGTCAAGGACCAGACCAAGCGAGCCTTCCGCCCAGCCAAGGCCCACTGGCCTGCCGCGGCGACCGGCACCGCAAAGCTGGCAATCCCGCAGACCGGCGCGAAGCAAGGCGCCAAGGCATCGGCCTCCGGCACCCCGGTGTGGGCCCGCGCGCTGGACCCGGCCAAGGGCTCCTACCAGGGCCCGAACAGCGTCACGGTGCGCGTGCTGCCGCAACAAGACGCCAGCAAACTCGGCGTGGCCGTCGTCGTCCTCGCGGTCCAGCCCTCAACCGGCGGCCAGGGCGGAGGCAGTCGGTGGCGCCGAGACGATGATGCTGGCGGCGACCGCCACCGCCTCGACGGCATCCGGGGCGGCCGGCGGCTACGATGCGACCGCGCTGGCGCCGTCCGGCTCGTGGACGGGCGGAAGCTCGTCGGGTGCTTTCACCTACAGCTACCCCATTGCCCCAGCCCCGTCGTCGGGTTCGCTCAAGCCGTCCGTGGGCCTGGCATACGACTCGGGCTCGGTGGACGGACAGACGTCCTCCACCCAGGCTCAGGCTTCCTGGGTGGGCGACGGCTGGGCCACGCCCGATTCCTACATTGAGCAGAACTTCACCTCCTGCTCGGAGAATCCGGGAGGCAGCGCTTCGCCGGTGTCCAGCGGGGACCGCTGCTATGACGGACCCATCCTGACCATGTCGCTGAACGGCTCGTCCACCTCCTTGGTGAAGGACGACACCAACGGGACATGGAAGCTGGCCGACGACAACGGCGCGACCGTCAAGCACGTCACCAACTCGAACAACGGCTCAGGCACCTACAACACCGACTACTGGATCGTGACCGAGCGGGACGGTACCCAGTACTACTTCGGACGCAACCAGCTGCCCGGCTGGACCTCCGGCAAGGCTACGACCAAGTCGGTGGAGAGCGTCCCGGTGTACTCGGCGCACTCCGGCGACCCCTGCTACGACTCCTCCGGGTTCAGCGCCTCGGTGTGCACCATGGCCTACAAGTGGCACCTCGACTACGTCGTGGACGCGCACACCGACGCCATGGCGTACTACTACGCCCAGAACACCAACTACTACGGCGAGGAAAACGGCGCCCACAACGTCTCCTACGTCCGTGACTCCTACCTGGCCCGCATCGACTACGGCTTCCGCGACGGCGGCGCCTACGGCACAGTGCCCGACCAGGTCGTCTTCACCACCGCATCCCGCTGCACTCTCGCAACATGCGACCCACTGTCGGCAAGCACCGCCGCCAGCCAGTACCCGGACGTGCCCTACGACCTGGTGTGCGCATCGGGGGCGACCTGCCCCGCGCACTCGCCGTCGTTCTTCTCCACCGTCCGCCTGTCCTCGATCAAGGTGCAGCAGTACAGCGTGACGGCCGCCAAGTACCAGGCGATCGACACCTACACCCTGCACCAGACCGAACCGGCCACCGGTGACGGCACCTCGCCCACACTGTGGCTGGCCTCGATCACCCACGAGGGGAACGACACCACCGCCGGCGGCTCCACCTCCCCGATCACACTGCCGGACGTCAAGTTCGCCGGCGTGGACATGAAGAACCGGGTCGACACCTCCAACTTCCCCGGCCTGTACCGCTATCGGATCTCCGGCATCACCAGCGAGATGGGCGGGCTGACCTCCATCGGCTACGACCTGCCGGAGGCTTGCACCGCCAGCTACGTGGCCTCGGCTGACCCGAAGACCAACACGAAGTCCTGCTATCCGGTGTCCTGGCCACCCAAGGACTACCTCAACCCGATCACCGACTGGTTCGAGAAGTACGCCGTCACCCAGGTGCTGGAGCCCGACAGCACCGGCGGCGCGGTGGCCAAGAAGACGAACTACACCTACAACGGCGGCGCCGCCTGGCATCACGACGACAACGAGCTCGTCAAGGCCAAGTACCGCGCCTGGGGCCAGTTTCGCGGCTACGCCAGTGTGGAGACCCGCACCGGCGACGGCGCCAACGATCCCCAGACCAAGTCGGTCACCTCCTACTACCGCGGCATGGACGACGACTGGCTGTCCTCCTCCAGCCGCCGTTCGGTGAACGTGACCGACTCCCAGGGCGGGGCGCACGCCGACAGCGACCAGCTGGCGGGCAATGCACTGGAGACCACCGCCTACACCGGTGTCGGCGGCAGCGTGGACCACTCCGCCGTCACCTCGTACTGGATCTCCGCCGCCACGGCCAGCCGCGCCCGCCCGGGCCTTCCAGCATTGACCGCCCGCACCACCAACGTCGCCGAAACCTGGAACCGTCAGGCCCTCACCGGCGGCAGCACCACGAACTGGCGCGTCACACAGACCGACAACACCTACGAGGACACCCCAGCGGACGACAACTTCGAGCTGCTGACCCACAGCTACACCCACACGCTGCCCGCCGACGCCGCGTACGACCAGTGCACCGCGATCACCTACGCGAAGGCCAACAGCGCCGCCAACCTGGTCGGGCTGGAAGCCTCCAAGGAGACCGACTCGGTCGCCTGCGCCGGCTTCACCCAGAACACCCCGGCCACCGTCCCGAAGACCCTCAACACCCTCACCGCGCCCACCAGCGTCTCCCGCCCCGACCAGGTGGTCTCCGCGACGAGGACGTACTACGACGACACCAGCTTCGCCACCGCCTTCCCGCAGACAGCCGCGCCCACCAAGGGCGAGATCACCATGACCCGGCACGCCTCGGGCTACAGCGGCGGCACGTTCACCTGGCAGACCCAGACCCGCGCCACCTACGACACCTACGGCCGCCCCAAGGACGGCTACGACACCAAGGGCAACAAGACCACCACCAGTTACACCGTGGACAGCGTCGGCCTGACCACCGGCACCACGATCACCAACGCCAAGAACCAGACCAGCAGCACCACCACGCACCCCACCCGCGGCCTCACCGTGGCCTCCACCGACGCCAACGGGATCACCGCGAAAGTTCGCTACGCCGCGCTCGGGCGCACCACCGAGGTGTGGCAGCACAACCGGCCCACCACCGCCCCCGCCGACGTCAAATACTCCTACACGGTCTCCCAGACCGGCCAGTCCGGGACCACCACCCAGACACTGAACGACTCCCTGGGCTACGTCACCTCCTACACCCTCATCGACTCACTGGGCCGGGCGCGGCAGAGCCAGATGCCGACCCCGCAGGGCGGCCGGCTGATCACCGAGTCGTTCTACGACTCGCACGGCTGGGTGTGGAAGAAGAACAACGCCTACTGGGACGCCAACAGCCTCCCTGCCCTGGCGCCAGCCTCGGTGCAGGACTCCCAGATCCCCAATCAAGACCGCTACACCCTCGACGGCCTGGGCCGCGTCGTCGTCGCCGACTCCCAGCAGTACTCGGTGCTCAAGTAGAAGACCACCACCGTCTACAGCGGAGATGCCACCACCGTCATTCCGCCGACCGGCGGCACGGTGCAGACCACCCGCACCGACGCCCTGGGCCGCACTACTGAGGTCGACTCCTACAGCGCCCGGCCGGCGCTCACCATTCCCCTCAACACCTTCACGGGTCTGTTCTCCGTCTCCGGCGGCATTTTCAACGCGATCGTCTACGGATACGACGGACACGGCAAGCAGAGCACCGTCACCACCAAGGGCAGCACCTGGACCACCGTCTACGACCTGCTCGGCCGCGCGACGTCCAAGACCGACCCGGACGCCAGCACGACAAGCATGATCTACGACGCGGTCGGCAACCTCACCCAGACCACCGACGCTCGCGGTAAGAGCGTGTCTCCTCCACGTACGACGTTCTGAACCGACAGACCGACGAGTACGCCTCCAAACTGGCCGCACAGGCTCCGGGCGCGAGCGGCAACGAGATGGCCGCCTGGACCTACGACAACGACAACGCTGTCTCCGGCGTCACCAATGCGATCGGCCAGAACACCACCGCCACCTCCTACAACGCCGGCAACACCTACACCACCCAGCAACTGGCCTTCAACGCCTTCGGTAAATCGCTCGGCCAGTCCATCACCATCCCGGCCGTGCACGGCGCCCTGGGCGGCAAGACCTAGACCTTCCGCCACACCTACAGCGCCGACACCGGCCTGCTGTACACCGACAAGTACCCCCTCGGCGGCGGCCTGCCCAACGAGATCGTCACCCACGGCTACTCCACCGCCCTGGACCTGCCCAACGGAATAGGCACCCCCTCCTACGGCTACGCGCAAAACACCACCTACAGCGCCTACGGCCAGGTACTGCAGGAAACCCTGGGCATGGGCACGAACCTCGCCTACCTCACCAACACGTACGACCCCCACACAGGAGCACTCACCGACCAGCTGGTGACGCGCTCCGCCGCGCCGGCGAAGGCGCGCCGGCGAAGGTTGACGAGCAGAACTACACCCACGACCTGGCAGGCAACGTCACCAAGCAGGTCACCACGCGCCTGGGCGCCACCGCAGCCCTTGAGACCCAGTGCTACCAGTACGACGAACTCGTCCGGCTCACCCAGGCATGGACCGCCACCGACGACTGCAACGCCGCACCGGACGTGAGAGCGGAGGCAGCATCTGCCATCTGGGGGAATTGGAGCCCCAGAAGTGTGCTGCGGTGGCGTGTTGCTCGGGCGGCATCCAGTGTTGAGTGGGACGGCGTCCTGCCCGTCCAGACACTCCTCGTCGAATGGCCGGACGGCCAGGACACTCCGACGGACTACTGGATATCGAACCTGCCCGCCACCACTCCGGTCGCTGACCTGGTGCGGTGGGCGAAGATGCGCTAGCGGATCGAGCATGACTACCGCGAGCTCAAGCATGGCCTCGGGCTGGACCACTTCGAGGGCCGCACCTGGCGCGGCTGGCACCACCACGTCACCCTCGTCACCGCCGCTCAGGCATTCCTCACCCTCCGGCGGCTCGACCCAAAAGTCCGCACACCGGCCTAACTCTCTACCAGGTCCTCGACGTTCTTCAGGACCTGCTGAGGTGCTGGACCGGTACCTGCACCACCTGCGGACGCCCCCTGCCCCGCCCTCGGAGCAGCCGCAGACAGCCCACAATCTAACGAAGCACTACTTAGATTGGCGGCCTTCGCACCGGCGGTGGTCGCGGCCTCGGCCTGTTTCGAGTCCAGCGGCACCACCGCCAGCTCAGCACCCTCGAATCCCATGAGTCACCTTTCCTGTGAATACGTGAGCATGTGCAGTGGTTCCTGCACGGAGGTCTGCGTCGCTCCAGCCGACGCCACCACCGTTGTCCTGCCCCGCACGGCGCGGCGACGGCGCCTGTGCAGTCGTACGACGATGAGGACCACAGCCCCCGCGGCGGCGAGCCCGACAACGGCGATCGGGCCCACCGAGTGGAGCACCTCGGTGACGGCCGCCCCGGCGAAGTAGCCGAGGAGCACATTGCCGACGCCCCAGACCAGCGACGCGAGCGTGCTGAAGAAGAAGAACCGGCGGTACGGCATGCCGGAAGCCCCTGCGGCGAAGGGCAGGAAGGTGCGGACGAAGCCAATGAACCGGCCCGCGAGCACGGCCATGCCGCCGTGCCGCAGCAGCAAGTCCTGCGCCCGTCGCATCCCGTTGCCGGGCCGGATACGGCGGGCGAGTCGCGCATGCGGGCGTCGCTTGCACCGGCGGCCCAGCGCATAGCCCAGGTTGTCGCCGGTCACCCCGCCGGCCACCACCAGAGTCGCGAGCAGCAGCACGTTCAGGTCGCCCCGCCCCGCGATCGCGGACGCAAGGAGGATGGCGGTTTCGCCGGGCACCAGCAGGCCCAGGAAGGCGCTGGTCTCCGCGGCCGTCATGGCGAACACGATGACGTACGACCACCATCCGGCGGCCTCGATCAGAGCATCGACGTTCATGGCCGTCAGCCCCTCAGCCGCACCGGCGCGGACTCCGCGGCGGTCCAGGACCGCGACGGCTCGGCCCGGGACGCGGTCGGAGTCACGTGTCCCTTCCTGCCGCGCCGGGCGTCGTGCCGGTCGAGGAACGGCCCGGCCGCGTACCACGCCAGGAGCGGGGCGCCCGCGGCAAGCAGTACGCCGTGCAGGTGACGGTCCGTGGCCAGTACCGAGGCCGCGACCGTGGCGAGGGCGAGCAGCAGCACGGCAGCCCGGACGTGTGGCCGCGTGCCTGCGGCGATCACCCCCAGCGCGACCAGCACATACGCGCTCGTGCCGACGCCGGGCAGGGCCAGGTAGTCATGGACGAGGGATGCCTCGCGGTCCGGCCAGCTGTGCGACACGGCGAATGCGGTCAGACCGCCCATGGCGGTCAGCAGCAGCGCTAGAGCAAGGCGTGCGTAGACGGCCGGATCCCGGCGGGCCAGCCAGAGAAGGGCCAGCGCCAGCAGCGGCCACTGGGCCACGGTGTGGATCCAGGCGAGGCCTTGCCCCGCGTCGTGTCCGAACGCCGCGGCGCTGTCCGCGAACCCGGCCGCCCAAGGGCGCAGGTGCTCGGCGCCGGAGGACGCGAAACCGACGGCGGGGAAGGGTTGCTTGCCCGCGAAGGCCACGAGGAGAACGACGTACACGAGCGCGGCCGCCGTCAGGCCCACCACTGCGTGCCGCAGGTTCCGTGGTGCTCTCCCTCGTCGTGCGGTGCAGGCGGTCAGCGAACTCACCGGAGCGCTCCACTGACGCGATCCATGCCATGCCCGCAGGCCTCACCGGCGGCCGGTGCCGGGTTCAGGCCGAATATCTCAGCCGCCCGCCACAGCGGCATGACAGCGGTGACCTGCTGGTTCACCACGGACGACAGCGAGGTCCCGCCGGCCTGCGCGGTGCTGAGTGAGTTCACGGCAACCTCCTACAGTTGATACATCAACAGCTATCCTTCGCCAGCTTTGTTGATATGTCAACCCAGTCGCATTTCGGCGGCATGGGACACGCACCACTCTCATCCAGCCCGACCAGGCCGCAGAACATGACGGAGGGGCACCGGATCGACCGGTGCCCCTCTTCCGCGTGCCCGCTGCTTCAGGCGTGGGCGGGCAGCTCACCCGAGAAGGCGGCGGCCATCCGCAGCCAGGGCGCCGCCTCGTCGCCACGCCCCTGGCGTTCCAGGGTGCGGCCCAGCATCAGATGGGCGTAGTGCTCCACCGGGTCGCGGTCGATGACCTGATGCAACTGCTCCTTGGCGCGCCCCAGTTGCGCGGAGTGGTAATAGGCACGGGCCAGCAGCAGCCGGGGACCGGTCTGTTCCGGGACCTCCTCAACGACGGCAGCGAGGAGACGGGCGGCGGCGATGTAGTCCCGGGCCTCGAAGAGCAGTTGGGCTCTCTCCCAGCGTTCGAGGACGCCCTCCTCGTGCGGCACGCCGACGCCGTTGTCGAACAGGTGCAGAGCACTGGCCCAGCGGTCGGGCGCCACTCCTGCCCGCGCCGGGTGGCCGTTGAGGTTGTCGAAGCCGTCGGTCATTGAAACTCCCTTCCTGTCGGCCCCTGCGCGAGGCCGGAGAGCAGCGAGGCGTGGGTGGGGGCCTCAGGCACGTCGGCCGGTCGGCCGACAGCGAACTCCTTGCGCAGTACCGGGACCACCTCCGCACCGAGCATGTCGATCTGCTCCAGCACCGTCTTGAGCGGGACTCCGCCGCCGTCCACCATGAACAGCTGGCGCTGGTAGTCACCGGCGTAGTCGCGGAAGCTGAGCGTCTTTTCGATGACCTGCTCCGGGGTGCCGACGGTGAGCGGGGTCTCCTCCATGTACTCCTCCATGGACATCCCGCCGCCCATCACCGGTGAGCGGTCGAAGACCGGGCGGAACTCGCGTAGGGCGTCCTGGGAGTTGCGGCGCATGTAGACGTGACCGCCGAGACCGACAATCGCCTGCTCGGCGCTGCCGTGACCGTAGTGCGCGTACCGCTCCCGGTACAGGTCGATCATCTTCCCGGTGTGTTCCTTCGGCCAGAAGATGTTGTTGTGGAAGAACCCGTCGCCGTAGTAGGCGGCCTGCTCGGCAATCTCCGGTGACCGAATGCTGCCGTGCCAGACGAACGGCGGTACGCCGTCCAGCGGCCGCGGGGTGGAGGTGAACCCCTGGAGCGGCGTACGGAACTTCCCCTCCCAGTCGACGACGTCCTCGCGCCACAGGCGGCGAGCAGGGCGTAGTTCTCGACGGCGAGGCTGATCCCGTCGCGGATGTCCTTGCCGAACCACGGATAGACCGGGCCGGTGTTGCCGCGGCCCATCATCAGGTCCACCCGGCCGTCGGCCAGGTGCTGGAGCATCGCGAAGTCCTCCGCGATCTTCACCGGGTCGTTCGTGGTGATCAGCGTGGTGGAGGTGGACAGGATGATGCGCTCGGTCCGGGCGGTGATCCAGCCCAGCATCGTGGTCGGCGACGATGGCACGAACGGCCGGTTGTGATGCTCGCCGGTCGCGAACACGTCCAGGCCCACTTCCTCGGCCTTCTGTGCGATGGCGACCATCACCTTGAGCCGCTCGTGCTCGGTCGGCGTACGGCCCGTGGCCGGGTCCATGGCGACATCACCGACAGTGAAGATGCCGAACTGCATCGCGATCAGCCTTCCCACTATGTTGATACATCAACTATCACTCCACAACGTGCCCCGTCACATCCGTATTCCCGCTGCGCGCATCAGCCATCGTCGAGCACGAGCCGAACATCAGCACTGCTTCTGCTCCAGTCGTTCGACGACGCGGTCCGCCACGCGGGCGAACGTCTCCAGTTCGTCGGGGGTCAGGGGCTCGATGAACAGGCGCCGAACCTCACGGACATGGCGGGGCGCGGCTTCCGCGATCACTTTTCGCCCCTCCGGGGTGATGACCACGAACGCGCCGCGGCCGTCCTCGGGACATTCCTGCCGGCCCACCAACCCGCGCTTCACCATGCGGGTGATCTGGTGCGACATCCTGCTCTTCTCCCACTCCAGGCGCCTGGCCAGATCCACATGGCGCATGCGGCCGCCGGGCGCCTCCGTGAGGTTGACGAGCACGGCGTAGTCGGAGCCCGACAGGCAGGACTCCACCTGCAGGCCGCGGGACAGGCGCCCCTCGAGTCTCTCGTACATTCGAATGACGCTTCGCCAGGCATGCTGCTCCGCCGGGGTGAGCCACTGTGACTGTTCGTTCATCTGAACGAGTGTAGGCTATTTGTTGACTTGTCATCTACTGTGGACCTGTGATTTTCGGCGAACGGCCCGAGCGTCAGTCCAGTTCCGCCGTGAGCCACTGCAGGACATCGGGTGTCACGGAGTCCGTGATGTCGGCGAACTCGTCATGTCTTCACCGGCGATAGGTGACCGGCACTGGCGGGCGCGGACGGGCCGTGGTCGGCCAGGCGCTGTACGAGGCCGCCGAGGCTGGTGAGCAGTTCGCCGGGGTCGAGTAGGGCCGTGCCGGGGGCGTCGAGCGCGAAGGAACCACTGCCGGCATGCTCGCCGAGTCCGTTCACGACACCTCTCGCTCGGTGCGACACCTCGTCGTGCTCCACCGGGGCCGGTCCCATGATCGGCGTTCCGGGCGTCCGCGCCGGCGTGATCACGCCCTCCGGGGCGCTCTGACGGCCCTGATGTGTCGTCTCAGCTGACGCTGACCTTCGAGGCGTTCTCGGCCAGCCAGCCGTCAAAGATCCTCAGCTCCGGGTTGATCTCCCGCAGCCGGTTCAGATCACGGGCGCCGGTGAACTCCTGATCGAAGTCGCCGTAGTACTGGAACATGTTGCCGATCTCGTCGGCCCCCGGGAAGCCCAGGCCACGGAAGACGTCGTAGGGCACAGCCTGGAAGCGCACCGGCTCGCCGAGCGCCGCCGCCAGCTTCTCGGCGTACTGGGCACCGGTCAGGTGGTCGCCGGCCAGGTGGAGGGTGGCGCCGATGAACTCCTCCGGGCGCTTGAAGACGGCGAGCGCCGTCCGGCCGATGTCCGCCACGTCGATCCCGGCGAGGAGCTTGCCGTCCTCCAGCGGCAGGGTCAGCGTCAGCACACCGTCCTCGCCGCGCTGGGGGCCCATCGCCTGGGCGAAACCCTGGAAGAAGAAGGTGGTGTTCAGGAAGGTCGTCGGCACCCCGGCCCGCGTGAACAGTTCGTTGGCCTCACCCTTGGCGTCGAAGTGCGGCACGTTGTACTTGTCCTGGAGAACCGGCATCCGGTCGTCCTCCACCGGCAGCAGTTCGCGGGTGTCCTCCAGCGTCGACCAGACCACGTGCCGCAGTCCCGTGGCCGCGGCGGCGCGGACCAGGACCTCGACCTCCCCCGTTTCCTTGGCCGCCGAGCCGTGCGCCCAGAAGTTGGTGACGAGGAAGGCCCCGTAGGCACCCTCGAACGCCTTGTGCACGGTCGGCTCGTCGTGGAAGTCCGCCCGCACGACCTCGGCACCGAGCTCAGCGAGCTCCTTGGCCGCGGGCGAATCGGGGTTCCGGGTGAGCGCACGCACGGTGAAGCCGGAGTCCGGGGCGGCGAGGATCGCCCGCGCCATGCCCCCGCCCTGTGCCCCCGTCGCTCCGGTGACCGCGATGACCTTCTTGTTTCGCATGGCCTCTGCTCCTGTCCACTCAGGTAGGTTGATGTGTCAACTTAAGATAGACCCGGCGGATTGACGCGTCAACTTTGCGACGAGACCCGAGGCCACTCTCGTCGGCAACTTTTCGCCGACAACCTCCACGGTTCCGGCCGCCTCGTAGCCGAAGAGGAAGGGGAAGTCGTCGCTGATGCCGCCCTGTTTGTAGTGGAGGTCGGTGTGGCAGACCTGCATGCCTGGAGACGCTCAGCGATCGCGAAAGCGATGTCCTGGTCGCCATTGGCAGGGGCAGGAGCAGGGGCAGGACGAACGCGGAGATTGCCGAACAGCTCCACCTCGCCGAGTCCACGGTCAAGAAACACGTCGGACGGGCTTTGGCCAAGATCGGGTGCGCCACCGCATCCAGGCCTGATCACGGCGGATAACCCCAGGGCGATGGCCTTCAGCTCCGAGGGCTTGGACAGCGCGGCCGTCTACTGGATGTTGCCGAAGTGGCTGCCCTCGAACACGCCGACACGGCCGCTGGCTGCTCTCCGTGCCGATGGCGCTGAAGGGACCAGCTCAGTTTGATCATCACCAGCGAGGGCGCCATTTCGCGGGCGAGGCGGACGATCCGAGCGGCGGGGATGGTGGTCAGTCGCTCTGCCCAGGGGGCCTTCGGGACGCCGTCGACCGTCCCGCGCAGGTAGAACCCGGTGCAGCGCGTGGAGAGGAAGGCACGGTCGGCGAGGTTCTCGGCGTTTAGGACGAACGCGGGGTCAGCATCAGGGCGGCGTCGCTGCCGGGCAGGAGCGCGATCCACTCGGCCTTGCGTCGGCGTACGTGTCGTGCGCGATCGGCGAGATGCCGAGATGCGGCATCCTCGGGCCACCGCCCACTGAATCTCATGACGTCCGCGCTCCCTCACCACGTGCGGGAGCAGGATCCCGGACGCGCCGACGCCGTGGTCGCGTCACCCGGCGACATATCCGTCCAGGTTGTTCAGGGGCCGGTGGATCTGACTCTGGGCATGAGGGAACCGGCCCGCGCTGGCCCAGCCGTACGACGCCCCGCACGCGGCGGACAGACCGCGCTCGGCATAGACGCGGGCGAGCTCATCGCTCACCAGGTCGACGGCCTGCTCCCAGGACACTTCGACCAGGGGGTTCGGTGCCGCGGCCCACTCCACTGCCGGGGCCGTTCTCCAGCCAGCCGAGGCGGACAGTCGGACGGAGCACTCGGGTGGGGTGTGCCGCGCGGACGCCACTCCCGAGCAGGTCAGATGCGTCGGCATGATCACGCTCCGTTGTCACGGCCTCTGGCTCAGGCCAGGCATGCGTGCGAGGCGGCAGACACCGGTGAAAATGCCGAGGGCCGGGCTCATGGCTCGTGTGCCCTCCAGCGTAAGGTGACATATCATCCAGTAGTGTTCGGATGAGTGATCTTCGGTGTATCCGATGCGCGACGACCGGCTTCCCGCTGCGGCCCCGCAGGCTGAAAGGACAGACTCTGACGTGACTGCCCCCCTGAACGTCTTGTCGAGGATCGAGGCGGCCGGTGTGTCAGTGGAGACCTCGGGACTCCGGCTCGCTGCGTATTCCTACGACGCCTCCAACTACCGCGTTCCACCGCTGGCCCTCGTCTTCCCGCGCAGCGTCGACGATGTCGTCGCGGTCGTGAGGGCATGTGCCGCCACCGGTACGCCCGTGGTCGGCCGGGGCGGGGGAACCTCCATGGCCGGCAACGCGATCGGTCCCGGCGTGGTGCTGGACTTCTCCCGCCACATGAACCGGATCCACACGATCGACGAGACGTCCGGCACCGCCGATGTCGATGCCGGCGTCGTGCTCTCGGTGCTCAGCCGCTCGGCGGAGGGCGCCACCGGTGGCGCCCTCACCTTCGCGCCCGACCCCTCGTCGAAGACCCGCGCCACGGTCGGGGGCGCGATCGGGAACGACGCGTGCGGAAATCACTCCGTGCGGTACGGGCGGACGTCGGACCACGTCGTTGAACTCGACATCGTCACCTCGGACGGCGTACGGCTCACGGCGTTCGCCGGCGGACTGCGCGCGACCGACCACGAGGACGCGCACGCGGTGGCCAGAGCCTTCGAGCTCGGCGAGCAGCTCAAGGAGCTCGCACAGGCCAACCTCTCCCCCTTCCGCACGGAGCTGGGACGCATCCAACGGCAGGTGTCCGGCTACCACCTCTCGCACCTGCTGCCGGAGAAGGGCTTCGACATCGCCCGGGCCCTCGTCGGCTCGGAGGGCACCTGCGCCCTCGTGGTACAGGCCCGGATGAGGCTCGTACCGAAAGCTCCGAGCGCGCTCCTGGTGTGCCTGGGCTACGCGGACGTCGTCGACGCCGCACGGGACATCCCCACCATCCTGGAGTTCTCGCCCGCCGCCGTGGAAGGCATCGACGAGGTCATCGTCGACACGATGCGGCTGCGCCGCGGCGCGGACTCCGTCCTCGGCATGCCCAAAGGCAAGGCGTTTCTCTACGTCGACCTCGACGGCGAACGGCCGGAGGACGTAGCCGCCGATGCCGCCCACCTGCTCGAACGCCTGAAGGCGGACGGGCGCCTGGTGGACGGCCGCGCGGTTCCCGATCCCCACGAGCGGGCCACGCTGTGGCGGGTACGCGAGGACGGTGCCGGTCTGTCGTCGCGGCCCGCGAGCGGCGGAGAGTCCTGGCCGGGGTGGGAGGACTCCGCCGTCGCCCCGGAACGTCTCGCCGACTACCTGGCCGACTTCCGTAAGCTCCTTGACGACTACGGGCTGACGGGCATCATGTACGGCCACTTCGGGGCCGGATGCATGCACATCCGCATCACCTACGACCTGCGCACCGACGCGGGCCGGAAGGTGTACCGGGACTTCACCGCCGCGGCCGCCGAACTGGTCGTACGGCATGGTGGATCGCTGTCCGGTGAACACGGCGACGGGCGGGCCAGATCCGAGTTCCTCCCAACCATGTACAGCCCGCCCGTGCTCACCGCCTTCGAGGCCTACCGCGCCATCTGGGACCGCTCGGGGCTGCTCAACCCGGGGACGATCACCCGGCCGGACCCGATCGACGCGAACCTCGCACTCGCCGGAGTCCCCGACCGCGAGTGGCGCACCCACTTCGCGCTCAGCCCCGTCGACGCCCAGGAGGCCGGGACGGACCCCTGGGTCCACGCTGTGCAGGGATGCATCGGCGTGGGACGGTGCCGTGCGGATTCCGGCGGCGTCATGTGCCCGAGCTTCCGGGCCACGGGTGACGAGAAAGACTCCACCCGCGGCCGTGCCCGAGTGCTCCAGGACATGGTCCGGGGTGCGCGGAGCGTCGGCGAGGGATGGCGGTCGGAGGATGTCCGCGGGGCTCTCGACCTCTGCCTGGCGTGCAAAGCCTGCTCGCACGACTGCCCGGCGGGCGTCGACATGGCCACGTACAAGGCCGAGTTCTACTCCCACTACTACGCGGGGCGCATGCGGCCCATGTCGCACTTCTCGCTCGGCTGGCTGCCGCGCTGGCTCAAGCTCACGGGTTGGGTCAGCCCGCTGGTCAACGCGGTGTTTGCCTCACCAGTCGGCAAGGTCGTGGCCCGGACCGGGGGCCTGACGACCGAACGGGCGCTGCCCCGGTTCACCTCGCGGCACAGGCTCCGCAAGGAGTTGGCGAGTCTCGGTGGCGACGCGGGGGGAGGTGCCGATGTCGTCCTGTTCGTCGACTCGTTCACCAAGGGGTTCCGGCCGGAGGTGGCCGGTGCCGCCGCGCGGGTCGCGGCCGGCTCGGGCCGCCAGATCACCTGCGAGACCGACGCGTGTTGCGGATTGACCTGGATCTCGACGGGCCAGCTCGACACAGCGAAGAAGGTGCTGTCGAAGACCGTCTCGAAGCTCGACGACGGCACGGACACGCCCATCGTCGTCCTCGAGCCGAGCTGCGCGGCCGCGCTGAAGCAAGAGGCCCCGGAGCTCCTGGGCACCCAGGCGGCCGAGCGGGTGTCCGCCCGGGTCCGCAGCTTCGCGGAAGCCGTGACGGAGTGGGTCGACGGTGGTTGGCGGCCCCCGACGGTGCCGTCTGCGGTCACCGTGCAGACCCACTGCCACGAGTACTCGACCTTCGGTGCCGCCGTCCAGCGCAAGGCCCTGGCGGCACTGGGCGTCGCCAAGGTCACCGAGGCCACGGGATGCTGCGGCGTCGCGGGCACCTTCGGGTTCGAGGCCGAGCACTATGACGTCTCCATGAAGGTCGCCCAACAGGCCCTCGCCCCCGCCCTGAAGCGGGCCGCACCGGGCACACCGGTCCTCGCCGACGGCTTCAGCTGCTCCATGCAGGTCAGGCAACTCGCCCCCGACCGGCAGAGCTTGCACCTGGCGGAACTCATCGATCCGCGGGCGGAGGGCTGAGGGAGCGGCGCGGCTTTCCGGCCGGTTCGGAGAAGCAGGTCGGATGTGAAGCCGACTGTCATACCCGCACCCCAAAGGGGCGCGGGGCTGTGTTGATAGGCGGTTCCGCCGCGACGGGGGCCCCGATCGAGCGAAGTCGAGAGTGGAGGAGCGACCAGCTACGACGGTGCCGTGGACGATCGACGACACGTCCCGGCATCCTTCAGCGGAGCGCCTAGCTCGTAGGCGCCGGCGCGTCGATGGTCTGCACGCGGTTCTCGATCTCCCACTTGCCGTTCACCTTGCGGAACTTGTCGGTGAAGGTGCCGGTGCTGTAGACGGAGTGCTCCGTCTCGTTGCGGGCGATCCAGTACCAGGAAGTGGCTGTGGCGGTACTGCCGTTCACGTCGATCTTCTCGGGCCCGGTCATGTGCCGCAGCCCCTTGGTGAAGCCCGTCTCGATAGCCTGGTCGAACGCGGCCTCAATCTCGGCGCGGCCGTCAGAGCCGGGGTTGAACGGGCTTTCATAGTGGCCGTCCTTGGTGAACAGGTTGGCGAAGGCCGCGGTGTCCTTCAGATCGACGTACATCTGGCTGCGGTCGATCACTTCGCGGATGGCGAACCGGTCGGCGGCACTGTCGCCGCCCTCCGTGGCGGTGGCGCTTCCACCCGTCAGCGTTCCCGCGACCACGGCACCGGCGAGCGCGGCGACAACGGGGATGGACACCTTGCGGACGGTCTTCATGTCGGCTCCTTGTCAAAGCAGAATCACACACTGGTCGTCGGCCGCCGGAAGGCGTATAGGCCGTATCGGCCCTCATCCAGGGCTCTGCAACCCATGCAGAGTTGATGTGTCATCTAAATGTAGAGAGTGGTAGATGACGTGTCAAGCGGCGAAATGAAACGAGCCCTGACCGCGTCAGAACCGGCTCCCCGGCCCTACCCTCACAGCCGAAGGCCCGTGCAGCCGATCAGACGTGATCCTCGTCCAGCTTCGCCACCACCCGGTCGGAGATGTCGGCCAGCGTCCGTAGCTCCGCCGGGGTGACATGGTCCAGGAACAGCTCTCGCACTGCCTCCACATGCAGCGGCGCCGCCGCTTCGATCGCCGCCCGTCCGGCGTCCGTGATCACCACGAAGGCTCCCCGCGCATCCTCGGGGCACTCCTCGCGGATCACCAGCCCTCGTCCGGCCATCCGCGCGATGTGGTGGGACATCCGGCTCTTCTCCCACTCGAGCGCCCGGGCCAGATCCTGGTAACGCTGCCGGCCTTCCGGCACATCCGTCAGGCTGACCAGCACGCCGAAGTCCGCGGCCGAGAGCTTCGACTCGCTCTGCAGCATGCGTGACAGGCGGCCCCCCAGCCGCTCGTGCAGCCGGACAAAGCTCCGCCAGGCGTGCTGCTCCTCCGCCGTCAACCACCGCACTGCGTCATCCATACAATCGAGTGTAAAGGTGTTGACTAGTCACCCAGGTGGGCGAGGGCAGTCCGTCAGGACACCGGAAAGGACGCGTATCGAGGTGTCCACTGCGTCGCCGAGATCGCGTCGCGCAGCTCGGCCTCTGTGGCCTGGGGCGCCACCCCGTCCTCGACCGCGGCCTTGGCCACGGCCAGGGCGATCTCGCGGGCCGCCTCCCGCATGCCCGCCAGCGGTGGCAGCAGCGGGGTGGCCCCGTCCGTGCCCGCCCGCACCGCGCACTCCCCCACGGCCCGCGCCGCGGCCACCATCATGCGGTCGCTCACCCGGGAGGCCCGGCAGGCGGCCACGGCCAGCCCGACGGCGGGGAAGACGTAGACGTTGTTGGCCTGAGCGACCGGCACCTCTCGCCCGTCCAGCTTCAGCGGCGGAAAGGGTGAACCGGCGGCGATGAGCGCCCGGCCGTCGGTCCAGCGGGCGAGGTCGGCGGGCTCGGCCTCGGCGTTCGAGGTGGGGTTGGACAGCGGCAAGATCACCGGCCGGTCACAGGCGTCGGCCATCGTCCGCACGATCTCCTCGGTGAACGCGCCGTGCGCGGTGGACAGCCCGATCAGCACCGTCGGCTTCACCTCGCCCACGACCTGCGCCAGATCGCGCGCACCCCACTGTCGTACCTCCGCGTCATCGCGCGCGTAGACCTGCTGCTCGGGAGTGAGGTCGGTGCGGGAGCGCACCAGCAGGCCGTCGATGTCGACGAACCAGAAGCGGTCGGCCGCCTGCTGCTCGGAAAGGCCTTCCTCGACGAGCGCGGTGCGGATCATGTCGGCGACCCCGATCGCCGCCGACCCCGCGCCGAGGACCACGACGCGGTGGTCGGTCAGCCGCGTCCCGGCGACCTTCGTGGCGGTGCTCAGCGCGCCGAGTGCCACGGCCGCGGTGCCCTGGATGTCGTCGTTGAAGGTCAGCAGCCGGTCCTGGTAGCGGCCGAGGATCGGGCGGGCGTGCGCGGTCGCGAAGTCCTCCCACTGAAGGAGGGTTCCGGGGAGCTCGGCCTCCACGGCGGACACGAACGCCTCGATCATCTCGTCGTAGGCGTCCCCTGTGACGCGATGCTGCCTGCGGCCCAGGTAGTGCTCGCCGGCCAGCAGTTGCTCGTTGTCGGTGCCGGCATCGAGCAGGATCGGCAGGGTGCGCGCCGGGTGGATGCCGCCGATGGCGGTGTAGAGGCTGAGCTTGCCGATCGGGATGCCCATGCCGCCCACCCCCTGGTCGCCCAGGCCCAGGATGCGCTGGCCGTCGGTGACGACGATGACGTCGACATCCGGGTTGGGCCGGTTGCGCAGGATCTCCCGGAAGCGGTGGCGGTTCTCGTACGTCAGGAACAGACCGCGCGGCCTGCGGTAGATCTCGCTGAAGCGCCGGCACGCCTCGCCGACCGTCGGCGTGTAGACGACCGGCAGCATCTCCTCCAGGTGGCGGGTGAGCAGGTCGTAGAAGAGCACCTCGTTGGTGTCCTGGAGCTGGCGCAGGTAGATGTGCCGGTTGAGCGGCTTGTCGTACGCGAGGAACGCCTCGTACGCCCGGTCCGCCTGCTCCTCAAGGGTCTCCGTCGCAGGCGGCAGCAGCCCGTCCAGGCCGAGTTCGGCGCGTTCTTGCGGGCTGAAGGCGGTGCCCTTGTTGAGCAGCGGGTCGGCGAGCAGGGCCGCCCCTCGGACACGGTCCGGGTTGGTAGAAGTCATGATGTTTCCTCACAGGTGCGTGGTGAGCGGGTTCAGGGGCGGGGGATGTTGCGCAGGTTGGCGCGCGCGAGGTCCAGCATCTTGCCGACCCCTCCGTCGAGCACGGTGCGACCTGCCGCGAAGGCGAATCCCTTCACCTGGCCGGCTGAGATGTGCGGCGGGATCGACAGCGCGTTGGGGTCGGTCACCAGGTCGACCAGGAAGGGTCCGTCGTGGGCGAAGGCCTGCTTGAGGCCGGCGGTGACATCCTCGGGCCGTTCGATGCGGATCGCCTCGATGCCCGCGCCGCGGGCGATCGCCGCGAAGTCCACCGGCCCGTGGTCGGTCTCGTACTCGGGGAGTCCTTCGACCAGCATCTCCAGCTTCACCATGCCGAGAGAGGAGTTGTTGAACACGATCGTCTTCACCGGCAGGTCGTGCAGCTTCACCGTCAGCAGTTCGCCCATCAGCATGCCGAGTCCGCCGTCGCCCGACATCGAGATCACCTGGCGGCTCGGGTAGGCGGACTGCGCGCCGATGGCGTGCGGCAGCGCGTTGGCCATGGTGCCGTGCAGGAAGGAACCGATCACCCGGCGCCGCCCGTTGGGGGTCAGATAGCGGGCCGCCCAGACGTTGGACATGCCGGTGTCGACGGTGAAAACGGCGTCGTCGGCGGCGAGTTCGTCCAGGACGGAGGCCGCGTACTCAGGGTGGATGGGGATGTGCCGCTCGACGTTGCGGGTGTATGCGCCGACCACGGTCTCCAGGGACTTGGCGTGCTTGCGCAGCATGCGGTCGAGGTAGGAGCGGTCCCGCTTCGTCTCGACCAGCGGCAGCACCGCGCGCAGCGTCTCGCGTACGTCGCCGTGAACGCCGAGGTCCAGGACCGTACGACGGCCGAGGTGCCCGACCTCGTGATCGACCTGCACCGTCTTCGCCTGCGGCAGGAAGTCGTTGTAAGGAAAGTCCGTACCCAGCAGCACGACCAGGTCGGCCTCGTGCATCGCGTCATAGCAGGCCCCGTAGCCCAGCAGTCCGCTCATGCCGACGTCATAGGGGTTGTCGAACTGGATCCACTCCTTGCCGCGCAGCGTGTGCCCGATGGGGGCGGCGGCCTTCTCGGCGAGTGCCATGACCTCGGCGTGCGCGTCCCGGACTCCGGCGCCGGCGAACAGCATCACCTTCCGCGCCGCGTTCAGCTTCTCCGCCAGTGCCTGCAGCTGCGTGTCCGGCGGAAGGACGCGTCCGCGCTCGGTGACCAGGTCGCTGGTGCCGGTCGGGTGGGTCGCCTGGGCGTGCGCGACGTCGCCCGGGATGACGAGCACGGACACCGCGCTGTGGCCGAGGGCGCGCTGCAGAGCGATCCGCAGTACGCGGGGCATCTGCTCGGGGGTGCTGATCATCTCGCAGTAGTCGCTGCAGTCGGTGAACACGCGCTCGGGGTGCGTCTCCTGGAAGAAGCCGGTGCCGATCTGATGGGACGGGATGTGTGAGGCGATCGCCAGCACCGGTGCCCCGGAGCGCTGCGCGTCGTACAGGCCCTGGATCAGGTGGGTGTTGCCGGGACCGCAGCTTCCCGCGCACACCGCGAGTTTGCCGGTCAGCTGTGCCTCCGCGGCGGCGGCGAGGGCCCCGGCCTCCTCGTTGCGTACGTGCACCCACTCGATGCCGTCGGTGCGCCGTACCGCGTCGACCACCGAGTTCAGGCTGTCGCCCACCACTCCGTAGATCCGCTCCACGCCCGCCTGGCGCAGGATGTCCACCATCTGCTGGGCTACGGTCAGGTTCCGCATCTCCGGATCCCTCCTCGTGGGCTCACGCCCGTGTCATGCGGCTCGTGACCGCTGTTGAATTCAGTTGACGCATCTATCATGAAGGCTATTAGTTGACACGTCCATCATGGGCTTGGGTCGTCCATGCGTCCAATAGCCGTTCATGGTGTTATCCATGTCGTAGCGACATGGATGAGAGGATCGCCCTCATGGATCTGCAGGCCCTGCGCTGGTTCCAGGCGGTCGCCGACGGAGAGACCGTCACGGAGACCGCCCGCCGCGCCACCATCACCCAGCCTGTCGTCACCAGGACCCTGGCCCGATTGGAGAAGGAGGTCGGCGCCCCTCTGCTGCACCGCAACGGCAGACGGCTGCAACCTACACCCGCGGGAAGCCTGTTCAAGGAGTACGTCGACACCGTGCTGGCCCGGTGGGACGACGGGTTGCGAGCCGTCTCGGACTTCGTGGCGCCCGACACGGGCGTAGTGCCGCTGGGGTTCATGCACACCTACGGCACCTGGCTGGTGCCCGAGCTGATCAGCGGCTACTGCCGGGTCCACCCCGGCGCCCGGTTCGACCTGCGCCAGGACGCCGACCCCGCGCTCATCGACACCCTGCGCGCCGGCGTCGTGGACCTCGCCGTCACCGGGCCGGCCCCCGATGTGCCGGGCCTGCGCTGGCGGCCGTTGCTGACCGAGCCCCTGCTGCTCGCGGTCCCGCCCGGACACCGGCTCGCCGGTCGCGAAGACGTCCGGCTCGCCGAGGTCGCCGACGAGCCGTTCGTTGTGCTCAGGACCGGCATGGGGCTGCGCACCTTCGTGGCGGAGGCCTGCCGGGAGGCGGGGTTCGCGCCGCGCATCGCCTTCGAGGGCGACGAGGTCGCCACCCTGCGGGGTCTGGTCGGCGCGGGACTGGGAGTCAGCCTGCTCCCCCGCCAGCAGCAGGCCCCGCCGGAGGCCGGCGGCCGGGGCGGCGCCGGTCAGGGCGAGGCCGCCGTACCTCTGATCCCGGTGACCAGCCCCGAGTGCAGTCGGCAGATCGGCCTCGCCTGGTTCACAGACCGCCCGCTGCCGCCGGCCTCGCGCGCCTTTCGGGACCATGTGCTGCGCGCATGGCCGGGGTGAGGGAAGAGGTACGGCGATACGGCCGTATCCTGCGACCGAACTGATCGCCGTAGCTGTCGCGCCGACCACCCCTTGCCGACGGGTGCGCCCGTTCGCATCAGCCGAACCAGCCTGTCAACTACAACGTCTTCTACCGACATGCCGCGGAGAACATTGCCTCCTGCGCCGCTGGCGAGCCGATTCGCGTCATGAAGTGACCTCGGCGCCTCACTGTTCGGCGCGTCGGCGCAGCGGACGCGCTTGCCCCAGTCCCAGCTGGGCACAGACAACAGAGCAACCTCGATGTGCAGCCGATTCTCGGTGAGCGGGTGGCCAAGCAGTTCCTCGGCGTTGTGCATCCGATAGTGCACGGTTTTCTTGTGGACGTGCATACGGGACGGGTACCCACGGCGCGACGTCCGCCCGTCGAAGGTGACGGACCTCATGGCTCACGTCGGCGGTACGACCGTCGAGGTCCTCACGCAGCCAGTGCTGCTGTTGTCCAAGAACCCCTACTCGCGACCGTCGGCGCCGCCCCGATGACCCTCTTGTACTTCTTCATCACCTTCACGGCCCCGACGGCGGTGCCGCTGGAGTGGGACGTCCTGTTCGGACATCTGTCGGTCTTCCTGCTTTTCGGATACCTCGCCTGGGGCGTCCTCGGTTGCCCGGGCCTGGGACGACTACGGCATAGGTGACTTGTCTTTGTGGCCGACCGTCGGAATCGCCGCCGCCCGAGCCCGCGCGAGCCCCGTGTCGAACCGTCTGACGGGGACACGTCTCTTTTCAGTCGAGCCTTGAGAGAAAATCACACGAGGGCAGGAAGGCGCAAGGGCGCGCTCGATGTGTGAACCTGCTTCTCCCTCTGCCGACTCGACAGAAACGTAGAACATCATGACGCCACGTAACCGGTCGCGCACGGCCGAACACCTCGCCCAAAAGCACTTGCAAGCAGGCCTGGTCTCCGAAGCGGGCTACGTCCGGATGCTCATCGCGGTGAACCTGCAACGCATGTACATGCAGATGGCGACGAGGTCGGATGCCTACCACCGGCAATACGGTTGGTCGTGGGCCGGCTTCCGACTGCTCGCCATCCTGTGGAGCGAGGGCGATCTGGAGATCAGGCACCTGGCGGAGCTGTCCATGTCCACCCGCGCCGCGGTCAGCAGCGCCGTGAACAAACTGGAAGCGGCCGGGGTGGTGCGGCGTAAGCCCGACCCGAACGATCGGCGACTGGTCGTCGTACAGCTCACCGACGCCGGCCGGGTTCAGATGGAGCCCGCGATGAAGGGGCAGATCGCGCTGGAGGAGGAGTTGCTGAGCTCCCTCCGCCCGGAGCAGCAGCGCCAACTCATGGAACTGCTCTGGACGGTGACCGACGCCGTCGACACCCAGTGACGGCTGGCGTCATACAGCCGTGAGCTGGGCTCTCATGCCGATGAGCCGAGGGTTTTCGAGCACTTCCCTCAACGGCATGGGGGCCCGGCGTCGAATCAGGTCATCAAGCGCTTGACGATCTCGCGGACGAGTCCTAAGGTAGTGGATACGTCAACCGGCTTGTTCAGGAGCCGCCAGCGACCATCTCGGGGCCGCCCGAAATCTCGTCGCCGAAAGGTGAGACAGTCATGCCGCAATACCGTTCGATCCATCAGGTCAAGCAAGGTCGCACACCTCTCCAGGCGCACCGCGATCTCAATGGTCTCGTCGAGGACGAGCTGAGTAGGGAAGGATTCGACGGACCCACGACGCTCTTCTACCGTCACGGGGATCCGCAGAAGTTCCGCACCGAAGGCCGTTTCCACAACACCCAGCTCGACAGCAACGTACTCAAGACGAGTGACAGCGTTTCCGCCGACGGTCTTCCCCAGCGCCTGTTCTACAACAGCGACGTTTCCATCTGGTCCAGCCGGCGGCAGGAATCCATGCCTTGGCTCTTCCGGAACGTGGACGGCGACGAAGTCTGGTTCGTCCACGAGGGAAGCGGCACTCTCGAGTCGGAGTACGGCGCACTGAAGTTCGGCGTCGGGGACTACGTGTTCGTCCCCAAGGGCGTGACTCGGCGCTGGATCGTCGACGAGCCGCTGAACCTGTTCGGCATCGAGGCCTACGGCGGTCAGCCGCACTTCCCGCACTACTCCGGCCTCGGTCAGCACGCTCCGTTCGACCCCGACCGGCTGAGGCTCCCCGTCCTCGGGGACGCCGTCACCGAGCCCGGCGAGTACCGGATCCGTATCAAGTACGACGGCGACTACTCCGACGTCATCAGCGAGACCCACCCGTTCGACGTCCTCGGCTGGAAGGGTGACCTCTTCCCGTTCGCCTTCAACATCGCGGACTGGAACGTCATCACGTCCGACACCATCCACCTGCCACCGTCGATGCACGTCTTCCTGGCGGGCCCCGGCTTCACCCTGCTCAACCTGCTGCCCAGGCCCGCGGAGTCGACCCCCGGGGTGGAGCGGGCGCCGTTCCATCACCGCAACGCCGACTACGACGAGGTCGTCATCGTCCACGGCGGCTCGGCCTTCGGCCAGCCCCTGCCGCGCGGCCTCATTGACCACGCACCGCAGGGGATCCACCACGGCTGGCCGCAGGAGGTCCATGACGCGGTCAGGGACGCCGGGGATGCGTACGACCGGATCGAGTGGGAGATCATCATGGTCGAAACCCGCAAGCCCCTCCGAGCCGACTCGTTCATCACTGAAGAGGGACAGGCCAATGCCTAGTGTCAAGCCGCAGGGCTACACGTCCGAGAGCGTCACCCTCTTCTACCCCAACAAGACGGGGAGCCGTGAGGTCTACGCGTCCTGGGACGACACGGTGCTCGTGGAGGGAACCCTCCTGGCCCGGCCCGACGTCAAGCAGGACACGGTCATCGTCTTCCTGCATCCGATGGGACCGCTGCACAACCTGCCGATGACGCAGGAACTGGCCCGCCGCGGCACCCACGTCTTCTGCGCGAACGGACGCTACCCCAACAACGACGCCGCGCTCATCATGGAGAACGTCCTCACCGACCTCGGCCAGTGGGTCCGCTACCTCAAGGAGGAACGCGGCTACGCCAAGGTCGTCATGGGCGGCTGGAGCGGCGGCGGGTCGATCGCCACCACCTACCAGGCCCAGGCCGAGAAGCCCACGATCACCCAGACCCCGGCCGGCGACCCCGTCGACCTGAGCGACCTGATCCCCGGCGACGCCGTGCTCCAGCTGTGCGCGCACATCTCCCGGGCGGCACTGCTCACCGACTCCCTGGACGCGTCGATCATCGACGAGACCAACCCGTTCCGCCGCAACCCCGATCTCGACCTGTACGGCGAGAACGCACCCAAGGCGCCCTACAGCGCCGACTTCGTCGCCGAATACCGCAACGCCCAGCTGGAGCGCAGCCGCCGCATCACCACCTGGGTCAAGGAACGGCTCGCCGAGCCCGGTCCGAACGGCGAGGCCGGGCTGAGCCTGCCCTTCACGGTCTACGGCACGATGGCCGACCCCCGCTGGCTCGACCCCTCACTCGACCCCAACGAACGCCAGGCGGGCACGTCCTTCATCGGCGTCCCCTCCGTGGTCAACAACTCACCCATCGCACTGGCCCGGTTCTCCTCACTCAAGAGCTGGCTCTCGCAGTGGAGCATCGACGAGACCAACGCGAACACCGTCAAGTTCGGCTCCCAGGTGACGGTGCCGGCCCTGCTCCTGACCGCCGGCGGCGACAACGCGGTGCCGACCACACACGCCGACCTCATCGCGAACACCCTGAGCGGAGAGGTCGACCGGCACCACCTCGTCGGGGCCAACCACTACCTCCGCAACCAGCCCGACAAACTGGCAGAAGCAGCGACCACCGTCCTGAACTGGATGGAGAACCGCGGCCTCCACACCTCCGGCGGCTGATGGCCAGCCGCAGGGAAAACCCACGGCGGCCGGCGTCGGGCGGACGACCGCGACTCCGGCCGCCGTGCTCTTTGTCAGAGCTCTCCTCCGACTTCTCGATCTTTCCGATCTTTCCCATGAAAGGCGCAGTGCGATGAGTTCCTACCGTGTGGGCATGCTGGTGCCCAGTTCCAATACGACGATGGAGACGGAAGTCCCCGAGGTCCTGCGGCGGGTGGCGGCGGAGAC
>NZ_JBHXHX010000040.1:0-19211 GCF_042723915.1 Streptomyces sp. NPDC058335
GGGCGGCCTTCTCAGGAAGGCCGCCCCCACCGCCGTAGAGACCCTGCGGAGTTCCCCTAGCCCACGTCGTCGCTGTCGATGCCCAGGCCGGGCAGGAGGCCCGGGAGGAGGGGCGGGAGCGTGACGTCCGGCTCGGTGGTCGGGGTCGTCGGCGGGGCCGAGGTGCCGTTGGCCGACGGCGGGTCGAGCAGGCCGCCGGTGTTGCCGCCGAGGAGGCCGTCCTCGTCGGCGTCCGCCGACTTGCTGGGGCTGCCGGTGCCGGGGCTGCCGGTGGCCGGGGAGCCGCCGCCCGCGCTGGGCGTGGTCGAGCGGCCGGTGTCCGAGGTGCCGGGAGCCGTCGGTCCGGAGCCCTGCCCGCTGCCCTCGCCGCCACCGGGGGCCGGGGGCTGGGGGAGCAGGGAGCGCAGCGGGGCGACTTCTTCGTCTATGGCGTCGAACACCGACGACACCTGCTGGCTGACGTCTCCGAGCTGCACGGGGAGCCGGCTGCGCAGGTCGCCCCAGACCTCGCGGTGCGAGCGCGAGAAGGTGGACAGGGCCTGGATGGGGCCGAGGGAGTCCGGGTTGCGCTCGTACGCCTCGTGGAGCAGGCGGTGGCCCTCGGAGGCGTCGTAGCGCATGCCGGACAGGGCGCGGCGGATCTCGCCCACGGATTCGTGGTCGAGGTGGACGCCGCCGCGGCCGCGCTCCATGAGCCTGCGGGCCTCGCTGAGCCGGGTGGAGGCCTGGTCGAGGTAGGCCTGGCCGCGCTCGCTGTCGCCCTCGGCGAGGTAGTTCAGTTTGAAATCCTCTATGCCGCGCTTCAGGCCGTAGAGCGAGTCACCGGGAAGGGCGTCGGAACTCGCGGCGGCGACCCCGCCGAAGGCTCCGGCGGCGACGCCGACGCTCAGGCCGCCCGCGGTGAGGCCCTTGGCGAGCCGTGTGCGCGGACGGAACTTGCCCAGCGGTGTCGCCCGATGTGCCCCGCGTGCCCGAGTGCGTTGCTCGGGCACCGAAGGGTCCGTCGCCTCGCCCATGGTGCCCGCCTGAAGCATGGCCTCCATCGCGGCGACCAACTGCGCCCGCTGGACGACCTTGACCTCGGGGTCGAACTCCGGTTTGGGCAGCTCGGCGAGACCCGTCGCGAGGGCCAGGAGTTGGCCCTGCTCGGTCCGGCCCGCAGCGGCCGGGGCCGGCGGTGATCCTTCGGTCTGCTCGGCCGCCGTGCCCCGGTCGGACTGCTCCTCCAGGGCCTGGGCGAAGGCGTTCGCCCGCCGGTGCGCCGATACGTTCGCGATCACTGGCGGCACCTCCTCTCGTCATGACGGTCGACTCCCCCGGGGTCCTGAGGGGTGCACGCCCTCGACCGCTTCCATACGAGCGAGTGATCGAGGCCGGCCAGGACGTGACCACAGGGAGCCTGTATCCCGCACAACGACTGGCGTGGCACTTGGGTTACGGACTGCGGATGATCGGATGGGGAAGCCAACGGACCATCACTGCCCGTGAGTTGAGGTCGCCGACAGTAGCCGGGGGTGGGGTGGGGTACGGCGGGCTCATGGCGGGGTCAGCGGGCGTCGTCCGGGAGGAGACGGGCGAGGGTGCGGACGGCCCGGTACTGGAGGGTCTTGATGGCACCTTCGTTCTTGCCCATGACCCGCGCGGTCTCGGCGACCGACAGGCCCTGGAGGAAACGGAGGGTCACGCACTCCTGCTGTTGCGGGTTGAGCCGTCGTACGGCGTCCAGCAGGGCGGCGTTGGAGAGGGACTCGAGGACGGAGTCCTCCGGGGAGCGCGCGACCTCGTTGGCGTCGAGCATCTCCCCGGTGGTGACCTCCAGCCGGAAGCGGCTGGACTTGAAGTGGTCGGCGACGAGGTTGCGGGCGATGGTGACGAGCCAGGCGCCGAAGTCGCGGCCCTGCCAGGTGAAGGTGCCGATCCGCCGCAGGGCTCGCAGAAAGGTCTCACTGGTCAGGTCCTCGGCGGTCGCCTTGCTGCCCACCCGGTAGTAGATGTACCGGTACACGGTGTCGCTGTACTGGTCGTAGAGCCGCCCGAACGCGTCGGCCTCGCCGGCCTGGGCCCGCTCGACGAGGTCCATCATTCGGGCGCTGTCGCTGTCGGCGGCTGGTCGGCGGGCGGTGGCCGCGCCGGTCGCACGTCCTCGTCTGCCGACCGCCCGCCCGTCACCCGACCGCCGCCCTTCGACGACGGCGCCGCGGGCCGGCACCTGCTCAAGGCCGTCGGCCAGTGCGTAGCAGGGGCCGACGGGCGCGGCGGTGGCAAAGGCGGGGACGGCGTACGCGGTGGGGACGAAGCCGCGCAACAGGTCCTGGACCGTAGCGACCGTTGCGCGCAGCGTAGCCAGGCCCGAGGTGTCAACCCCGACGTGTGGGTACACGGGACTCCCAGAGGCAGAGCTTCCATCACGTGCAGTGCGGAACCGTTCACCCGTCGTAGCGACGGAAGGGGTACCGGATTGCGTCTGAGGAGAATAACGCTTCGTGCAGGCCTTGCTACACCCAGTTGCTCAATTCACCGGTTACGTCGCTTCCGTAGCCTATTGACGCCCAATCAAGTTGCGCAGGGTGATCAATTGTTGACCGAAAAGGTTCATATTTCCGGTCGGGCCGGGGCGTGTTGTGGCGGTGGGCAGACAACAGGACTGGCCAGGGGGGTGCGGGGGTACGGCGGTGGGATTGGCGGCGTTTCGCTGCGGTTGCCCGTCCGGATGAGTGCGGTGACCGGGGTTGGACGGTCGCGCGGGACGGCGGACGGCCGTGCCGTCCGCCCGTTACCGGCGGCGGCGGTGCAGCGCGATGGCCGCCGCAGTGCCACCCGCCACCGCGCCCACGCCCGCCGCGGCCGGGATGCCGACCTTCGCCGCCTTGCGGCCCGTGCGGTAGTCGCGCAGCCGCCAGTCGAGTTCGCGGGCGTGCCTGCGGAGCTTGGCGTCGGGGTTGATCGCGTAGGGGTGGCCGACGAGGGAAAGCATCGGGATGTCGTTGTGCGAGTCGCTGTAGGCGGCGCAGCGGGAGAGGTCCAGGCCCTCCGCGGTGGCCAGGGCGCGGACCGCCTCGGCCTTCGCGGGGCCGTGCAGCGGTTCGCCGACCAGCTTGCCCGTGTAGACGCCGTCGACCGACTCGGCGACCGTGCCGAGGGCGCCGGTGAGGCCGAGGCGGCGGGCGATCACCTGGGCGATCTCCACGGGTGCCGCGGTGACCAGCCACACCCGCTGGCCGGCGTCCAGGTGTGCCTCGGCGAGAGCACGGGTGCCGGGCCAGATCCGCTCGGCCATGTACTCGTCGTAGATCTCCTCGCCGATCGACTGGAGCTCGGAGACGCGGTGGCCCTTGACGATCGACAGGGCCGAGTCGCGGGCCTCCTGCATGTGCTCCGGGTCCTCGACACCGGCCAGCCGGAACCACGCCTGCTGCCACGCGAACCGGGCGAGGTCGCGGGTCTCGAAGAACTTCCGCTTGTACAGGCCCCGGCCGAAGTGGAAGAGGGCGGCGCCCTGCATCACGGTGTTGTCGAGGTCGAAGAACGCGGCGGCCAGTTCGTCGCCCCGCACGGGGAACTGCGGTTCCTGTTCGGAGACGTCCTTGCGGGCGGCCTCAGCCGAGGCCTCGCCTGCCAACACGCTCCGCGCGGTGGCGGAGCGCCTACGAGGGGTGAGCCATCCCAGAGCGGCCATGGCGTGAGCATAGCCAGTCTGTTCGGTGGTTCCGTCAGTCACGGCGTTCGGAGGGTGTGAACTCTCCGCGGCCGGGTCGTTGAAGAAGACCTCCGGGACACCCGTCCGGGGGCGCGGGACAATGGCGGACATGAGTCCCCTCTTCCGCCGCACGGGCCCCGCACCGCAGGACCGGCTCGTGACGTTGATCGGCAAGCCCGGATGTCATCTGTGCGACGACGCCCAGGAGGTGATCGAGAAGGTGTGCGGTGATCTCGGCGTGCCGTGGGAGAAGCGGGACATCACCGAGGACCCCGAACTCCACGCGCGGTATTGGGAGCAGATCCCGGTCGTCCTCGTGGACGGGGAGCAGCACACCTTCTGGCGCGTGAACGAGGACCGGCTGCGTACGGAACTCACGGGGAACTGACCGGGCAGTCCAAGTATGGCGAAAAGTCGCTTAGGATCGATGGCGACCAGATCTCGGGGGCGGGATTCGTGAGGAGAGTGTGCGGTTTTGCCCCCGACAATCAAGGAACGCGGGCGCGTGTGCGCCGGTTCCCCGCGAAGGCGCCAGGGGCGCGTGACCCCGGTCACGTTGGCCGGGCAAATCGGACACCATCTTTGTGCACGCGTTCACAAAGACATAGCCTGCTTCCGACGGGGCGGTCTGGGGACGTGTGACCGCCTACAGCCCCGCTCTACCCGCAGGAGCACCGTGGCAACTGGCCGAACTCACCGACCGGCGACCCGTAGCCGAGGGATTCCCGAGGCCACCGTCGCCCGGCTTCCGCTGTACCTTCGCGCGCTGACCGCACTGTCGGAGCGCTCGGTTCCCACGGTCTCCTCCGAGGAACTCGCGGCCGCGGCGGGGGTCAACTCCGCGAAGCTGCGCAAGGACTTCTCTTACCTGGGTTCGTACGGAACCCGGGGTGTCGGCTACGACGTCGAGTATCTCGTCTACCAGATCTCCCGCGAACTGGGCCTGACCCAGGACTGGCCGGTTGTGATCGTCGGTATCGGTAACCTCGGCGCGGCGCTGGCCAACTACGGCGGCTTCGCCTCCCGTGGCTTCCGCGTCGCGGCACTCATCGACGCCGACCACGAGATGACCGGCCGCCAGGTCGCCGGGATCCCCGTCCAGCACAGTGATGAGCTGGAGAAGATCATCTCCGACAACGGCGTGTCCATCGGGGTCATCACCACCCCGCCGGGCGTCGCCCAGCAGGTCTGCGAGCGCCTCGTCGCCGCCGGAGTCACCTCCATCCTGAACTTCGCGCCGACCGTGCTGTCCGTCCCGGACGGCGTCGACGTACGCAAGGTCGACCTCTCGATCGAGCTGCAGATCCTCGCCTTCCACGAGCAGCGCAAGGCCGGCGAGGAGGCCGCGGCACAGGAGAGCGCCGTGCCCGCCCCCGCCGCGCGCCGCGTGGACTCCACCGACCAGGGACCTGACGGGGACGTACCCGCCGTGATGCCGGCATGAGTCTCCTCGTCGTCGGGCTGAGCCACCGCAGCGCTCCCGTGAGCGTGCTGGAGCGGGCCTCACTCTCCGCGGACGCCCAGTTCAAGCTGTTGCAGGACACGGTCGCCGCCGAACCGGCCACCGAGGCCGGAGTGCTCGCCACCTGCAACCGCATCGAGCTGTACGCCGACGTGGACAAGTTCCACGCCGGTGTCGCCGAGCTGTCCACGCTGCTCGCCCAGCACAGCGGCGTCGGCCTGGAGGAGCTCACCCCGTATCTCTACGTGCACTACGAGGACCGCGCCGTCCACCACCTGTTCTCGGTGGCCTGCGGACTGGACTCGATGGTCGTCGGCGAGGGACAGATCCTCGGCCAGATCAAGGACTCCCTGGCCCGCGCCCAGGAGGGGCACACCGCCGGGCGGCTGCTGAACGACCTGTTCCAGCAGGCCCTGCGGGTCGGCAAGCGGGCCCACTCCGAGACCGGCATCGACCGCGCCGGACAGTCCCTGGTCACCTTCGGCCTGGAACAGCTGGCCGCGGGGGGCGACGTGACCGCGTGGGCGCGGGGCAAGCGTGCCCTCGTCATCGGCGCCGGCTCCATGTCCTCCCTGGCCGCGGCGACGCTCGCGCGCGCAGGCGTCGCCGAGATCGTCGTAGCCAACCGCACCTTCGACCGCGCCGAGCGCCTCGCGCAGATCCTCGCCGAGAACGGCGACCCGGACATCGTCTCCCGCGCCGTGCCGATGGAGTCGGTGCCGACGGAACTGACACGTGCCGACGTGGCCGTCTCCTGTACCGGCGCGACCGGACTCGTCCTCACCGCCGAAGCGGTCGCGACCGCGGTCGAGGGCCGCACGGGAGCACCCGCCGCCCTCACCGACGACCCGTCCGGGCCCACGGACGTACGGCCGCTGCCGCCGGCCTCCGTCGGCACCGACGACGGCTGTCCGCTGGACCTCTCCGCCGTGCAGCAGGGCTTCTCCGTGATGGGGGAGGCCGCCGTGGCCGGCATGGACGCGGCCACGCTGGAACAGCACGCCGCCTGGGCCGCGGGCCCGGCCGTCGACCGCCGGGAGGCCGCGCGCCGCCCCGGGGCCGACGCCGAGCTGATCGCCGCACTGGCGGCGACCGCCGCCACCGTCGGCCGCATCCCCGAGCGACGCAGGCCCGAGCCCGCCCCTGTGCCCGTACGGCCCGAGCCGGTGCTGTTCCTGCTGGACCTCGCGATGCCCCGGGACGTCGACGCGGCCACGCACCGGCTCGCCGGAGTGCGGCTGGTCGACATCGAGTCGCTCGCCGACGCCTCCGCGGACGCGCCGATGGCGGCCGACGTCGACCAGGTACGGCGGATCGTCTCCGACGAGGTCGCCGCGTTCGGCGCCGCGCAGCGCGCCGCGCACATCACCCCGACCGTGGTCGCCCTGCGCGCCATGGCCGCCGACGTCGTCGCCGGAGAGATCGCCCGGCTCGACGGACGGCTGCCCGGCCTGGACGACAAACACCGCGCGGAGATCACCCAGACCGTGCGGCGCGTCGTCGACAAACTGCTGCACGCGCCGACCGTACGGGTCAAGCAGCTCGCGGCCGAACCCGGCGGCGCCGGGTACGCGGACGCACTGCGGACCCTGTTCGACCTCGACCAGGAGACGGTGGCCTCCGTCTCCCGCGCCGAGGACAGCACCGAGAAGAACGCAGAGAACCGAGGGCCGGCATGAGCGGCATGAGTACGAAGGCACTGAGGCTGGGGACCAGGCGCAGCAAGCTCGCCATGGCCCAGTCGGGGCAGGTGGCGGACGCCGTGAGCCAGGTGACCGGGCGGCCCGTCGAACTCGTCGAGATCACCACGTACGGCGACACCTCCCGTGAGCACCTCGCGCAGATCGGCGGCACGGGCGTGTTCGTCACCGCGCTGCGGGACGCGCTGCTGCGGGGGGAGGTCGACTTCGCGGTTCACTCGCTGAAGGACCTCCCGACCGGGCAGCCCGAGGACCTGGTCCTCGCGGCCGTACCGGAACGCGAGGACCCGCGAGACGTCATCGTCGCCCGGGACGCGCTCAAGTTCACCGATCTGCCGCGCGGCGCGCGCATCGGTACGGGCTCACCGCGCCGCATGGCGCAGCTGAACGCGTACGCGCGCAGCCACGGGCTCGACATCGAGACCGTGCCGATACGCGGGAACGTCGACACCCGCATCGGGTACGTGCGCGACGGCGAGCTGGACGCGGTCGTCCTGGCCGCCGCCGGATTGAACCGCATGGGCCGCAGTGACGAGGTGACCGACTTCCTGTCGGTCGACACGGTTTTGCCCGCTCCCGGCCAGGGAGCACTGGCGATCGAATGCGCCGCGCACCAAGCGGACCTGATCGCCGCCCTCGGTGAACTCGACGACCCCTTCACCCGGGCCGCCGTGACCGCCGAACGGTCCCTGCTCGCCGCCCTGGAAGCCGGCTGCAGCGCCCCTGTGGGCGCGCTGGCCGACTTGCTGGCCGACGGGCAGATTGTCAAGGAAATGCGCCTGCGGGGCGTCGTCGGCACGACCGACGGATCCCGCACGGTGCAGCTGTCCACCACCGGTCCCGTGCCCGAGACGTACGACCGGGCAATGGCGCTCGGCCGCGAACTCGCAGCCGAGATGCTCGCCCAGGGCGCGGCCGGTCTGATGGGGGAGCAAGCGCAGTGAGCCCCACGACCCTTCCCGCCGGTCCGGAACACGGGCACGTCACCTTCCTGGGTGCCGGACCCGGGGATCCGGGACTGCTGACTCTTCGCGCCGTGGAGGCGCTGGCGCTCGCGGACGTCCTCGTCGCCGAGCACGAGGTGCTCGACGTCGTCCGGACGCACGCCAGGCCCGGCGTCGCCGTCGTGCACGCGGAAGCCGGTCCGTTCTCGGGCCCTCTTCCGGGCACGGGCACGCCGCACCCGACGATCGTTGACGGCACGTCAACAACCGCTGGTAGCCCCGCTGTGCGGGATGCCGCACATCTTGTCATGGAGGCCGCACGGGGCGGCAGGCGGGTCGTCCGTGCGGTGTCCGGGGACCCGGGACTTGATACGTACGCGGCCGAGGAAATGCTCGCCTGCGTGGCCGCCGGTGTTCCCTTCGAGGTCGTCCCCGGCATCGCGGCCGCCGTCGGTGTGCCCGCCTACGCCGGTGTGCCGCTGCGTGACGCGCAGGGCGCGGACGTCCGGTTCATCGACGCGCGGACCGCGTCCGACCGGTGCTGGACGGAGGTCGGCGTGTCCGACGGGACCGTCGTCGTGTCCACGACGCTGGACTCCGTGGCCGCCGCCGCCGGCGAACTGGTCGCCGCCGGGCGCAAGCCCGACACCCCGATGACCGTCACCGTCGCCGGTACGACGACCCGTCAGCGGACCTGGAGCGCCACCCTCGGCACCATCGCGCAGACGCTGAAGCAGGCGAAGGTGCTGCCCTCTCCCGAGGGTGGCCGGCCGGTCATAGCCGTGGTCGGTGAGCGTTCCGCCCCCGCCCAGCGCGACCAGCTCGCCTGGTTCGAGTCCAAGCCGCTGTTCGGCTGGAAGGTGCTCGTACCGCGCACCAAGGAGCAGGCGGCCTCGCTCTCCGACCAGCTGCGGTCCTACGGCGCCGTGCCGCACGAGGTGCCGACCATCGCGGTCGAGCCGCCGCGGACGCCCCAGCAGATGGAGCGGGCCGTCAAGGGGCTGGTGACCGGGCGGTACGAGTGGATCGCCTTCACCTCGGTGAACGCGGTCAAGGCCGTACGGGAGAAGTTCGAGGAGTACGGGCTCGACGCCCGCGCCTTCGCCGGGATCAAGGTCGCGGCGGTGGGCGAGCAGACCGCCAACGCGCTGATCGCGTTCGGTGTGAAGCCGGATCTGGTGCCGAGCGGGGAGCAGTCCGCGGCCGGGCTGCTCGAGGACTGGCCTCCCTACGACCCGGTGTTCGATCCGATCGACCGGGTGTTCCTGCCGCGGGCCGACATCGCCACCGAGACCCTGGTCGCGGGGCTCATCGAACTCGGATGGGAGGTCGACGACGTCACCGCCTACCGGACCGTGCGGGCCTCGCCGCCGCCGGCCGAGACGCGGGAGGCGATCAAGGGCGGTGGGTTCGACGCCGTGCTGTTCACGTCGTCTTCCACCGTGCGGAACCTGGTCGGGATCGCCGGGAAGCCGCACAACGTGACGATCATCGCGTGCATCGGGCCCGCTACGGCCAAGACCGCCGAGGAGCATGGGCTGCGGGTGGATGTGATGGCTCCGGAGCCGTCCGTGCACAAGCTGGCGGAGGCGCTGGCGGAGTTCGGGCTGCGGCGGCGGGCTGCCGCGCGGGAGGCCGGGGATCCGGTCAGCCGGCCGAGCGAGCGGCGGCCGGGGGCGCGGAGACGCCGGGCTACCTGAGCGGGTGAGGGGGCGGTGGGGGTGGGTTTTTCGCCCCCGCCGCCCCCTCCCTTCCCGTCCCTGGGGGCTGCGCCCCCAGACCCCCCTTTCGGCGCTCCGCGCCTCGTCCTCGAACTCCCCCGGAGGGGCACTCCGGACGGGGCTGAACTGGCCGACTTCGCGTCGGTAAAGAGGGTGTCGGGGCGGGCGTAGCGTAGACGGTATGGCTACGTACGGATCCTTCCCCGGTTCGCGTCCGCGGCGGTTGCGGACCACCCCCGTCATGCGGCGCATGGTCGCCGAGACCCGGCTGCATCCGGCCGACTTCATCCTCCCCGCGTTCGTGCGGGAGGGCGTGAGCGAGCCGGTGCCGATCAGGAGCATGCCCGGGGTCGTGCAGCACACCCGCGACAGTCTGAAGAAGGCCGCGCTGGAGGCCGTGGAGGCCGGGATCTCTGGGATCATGCTCTTCGGGGTGCCGGAGGAGTCGAAGAAGGACGCCCTCGGGACCGTGGGGACCGACTCGGACGGCATTCTCCAGGTCGCGCTGCGGGACGTACGGGCCGAGGTCGGGGACGAGTTGCTGGTCATGTCCGACCTCTGTCTCGACGAGTTCACCGATCACGGGCACTGTGGCGTGCTCGACGATCAGGGGCGAGTCGACAACGACGCCACCCTTGAGCGGTACGCCGAGATGGCTCAGGTCCAGGCCGACGCGGGCGCCCATGTCGTAGGTCCCAGCGGGATGATGGACGGGCAGATCGGGGTCGTTCGCGACGCCCTCGACCAGATCGGGCGGGAGGACGTCGCCGTCCTCGCCTACACCGCCAAGTACTCCTCCGCCTTCTACGGACCCTTCCGGGAGGCCGTCGGGTCCTCGCTGCGGGGGGACCGCAAGACGTACCAGCAGGACCCCGCCAATGTGCGGGAGTCGATGCGCGAGCTGGCCCTGGATCTGGAGGAGGGCGCCGACATGGTGATGGTCAAGCCGGCCGGGCCCTACCTCGACGTCCTCGCGCGGGTCGCCGACGCGGTGGACGTGCCCGTCGCCGCCTACCAGATCTCCGGCGAGTACTCGATGATCGAGGCCGCCGCCGAGAAGGGCTGGGTCGACCGCGACCGGGCGATTCTGGAGACGCTGACCGGCATCAAGCGGGCCGGGGCGCAGAACATCCTCACCTACTGGGCCACCGAGGTGGCCCGGACCCTGCGGTGACCTACCACGCCAGCGCGTCGTCCATGTCACGCTGCCAGTACGTCACCGTCAGCGAGCTGTCGTAGTAGACACCCTCGGCCGGGAGCGGCGGCGTCGCCGAGGCGCCGCCGTCGCTGTTCGGGGTGCGGCCCTGGAAGGCGACCGTCAGCTTCTCGGCGGTCGCGCCGCCGTCGCCGCTGCCGTCGGCCGCCGCCAGCAGGACGCCTGCGTAGCCGGACTCGCCGGGTGCGAGCGTCGTCACCGCCTGCGGCTGCGTCTCCTTCGCCGCCGTCGGCGCCCACTGCATCTCGTCGAAGCGGAGCACCGGGTAGTAGGTCAGGTCGCACACCTTGCTGCCGGTGTTCGTGACCGTGAGCAGCATGTGGTTGAGGGGGCGCGGGACCGGCTGAGCGGTGACCTTCGTGTTCGAGCCGTTGCAGAGGACGCGGTTCTCGGGGGCGTTCGGGTCCCCGTCCGCGGCGGGGGCGGTGCCCGGCTTGGCGGACGTCCCGTCGGCCGGCTTCGCGGTCGAGCCCGTACCCGTACCCGTGCCCGATCCGGTGCCCGTGTCCGATCCGGTCGTCGGCTTGCCGGAGCCCTGGGGCTGCGTGGTGACCGACGACGCGGGGGTGGACGCGCCCTCGTCCTCGGTGCCCGTTCCGTTCTCGCAGGCCGTGAGCGAGAGAGCGGCGAGCGCGGCGACGGCGGGGACGAGAAGGCGGCTGGTGCGGCGGATGCGCATGGTGAATTCCTCTTCGCTGATGGCTGGTTGGCGTACGCCGCTCGACCGGGTGCCGGGAGCGGCGTGCTTGGATGGCCACAGCTTGTGGGGAGATCCGTCCCGGCCGCCACCACCTGCGGACGATCCGGGACGCTGGAACGCCCGCAACGCGTTGAGCTGGGAAAACACACCATCCCTGGAACGCCGGGATGGGACACGAGGGGTGGACGAACGGTGGCTGCGGCCGACTTCGCGGAACTGCTGCGAGAACTGAAGGACCGGTCCGGGCTGAGCTACGGCACGCTCGCGAAACGGCTCCACATGAGTACGTCGACGCTGCACCGCTACTGCAACGGGGACGCCGTCCCCACTGACTACGCACCCGTGGAACGGCTCGCCCGGCTGTGCAAGGCCTCGCCCGCGGAGCTGGTCGAGCTGCACCGGCGGTGGGTCCTCGCGGACGCGGGGCGGGGGAAGAAGGAGAGCGGGCCGGCGGTGGTGCCGGACGCGGCTCCGGCGGAGGGCGTGAGGGAGGAAGCCGAACCGGCGCCGCTGGAGGGTGCGGGGGGCGACCCCGAGCCGGGGCCGGCCGCCGTCGTCACCGACCTCGTGCGGGACGGCGGGCCGCGGCCGTCGGTCGGTCGGCGCCGGCGGTTTTTCATGGCCGGGGTCGCCGTCGTCGCCGTGGCCGGAGCCGTGGTTCTCGGGGTGCGGCTGTCCGGCGGTGACGCCGAGGGCGCCGGGGGTACGCGCGGGGCCGGGGTCGCCGCGTCCGTGCGGGGGAAGGAGGCGGGGAGCGGGGCACCGTCCGGGACCGGCTCGCTCTCCGCCTCGCCGTCCGTGTCCCCGTCGGCCTCCGTGACCGCGTCCTCCTCGAGTACGCCGTCACCCTCGACCTCCGGCGGCGAGCGGCCCGGCGCGGCCGCCGAGGACAGCAGCGGGGCTCCTCCGCTGACGGTGGAAGTCCGTCCGAACGCCTGGCTGGACCCCTGCAGCCAGCGCTACCTGATCGACCGTGAGCCGGCTCGGGTCTCGCCGCCGCCCGTCGAGCAGGACGCGCCCGCCTGGGTTGCCGCGCACGGGGCCGTGTCCTCGGGGTCGCAGTTCGTGCAGGTGACCGTGCAGGGGACCGGCGACGAGACGGTGGTCGTCGACGGGCTGAAGGTCCGCACGGTCCAGAAGCGGACGCCGCTCGCCTGGAACGACTACGCCATGGGCTATCCGGGCGTCGGCTGCGGGGGCGGGGTGCCGACGCACTACTTCACCGTGGCACTCGACGCCGCGCGGCCGGCGGTGGTGCCGGAGGCCGGGCACGCCGACTTCCCCTTCAAGGTCAGCGAGTCCGACCCGGAGGTCTACTACATCGACGCCGACGCCTCCGCGTACGACGTGAGCTGGACGCTGGAGCTGTCCTGGTCCAGCGGGTCCCGGCACGGCACGCTGATCGTCGACGACAAGGGCAGGCCGTTCCGCACGAGCGGCAACAACGGGCGGCCCGCGTACGAGTTCCCGCTCGGCGGGTCGGCGTGGCAGCGGGCGGGGTCTTCGCCGACGCCGTAGGGCGCAGGGCGCAGGGGCCCGAGACGGACGGGCCTGCGCCGGCCGGCGCCGGTGGGAGGCCGCGTCGGCCGGTCTCTTTCGGCGAGCCGGCAGCGCCGCCCGCCCGGTGGCACTCGTCCCACGGGCGGCGAGCTTGCGGCCTCCCGGGTCTCCCGGCCTCCCGGGTCTCCCGGGTCTCCCGGCCTCCCGGCCTCCCGGCCTCCCGGGTCTCCCGGCCTCCCGGGTCTCCCGGCCTCCCGGGTCTCCCGGCCTCCCGGGTCTCCCGGTCTCCCGGCCTCCCCAGGCATGGTTCGGCCCCGGCGCCCCGCGTCCGCATCCTGGAAAACCGTGTGTACACAGCAGCCGTCTCTCTAGGCTGCGGGAGCGTGAGGACGAGGGCGTGGGGGATTGCCGTGCCCGTGGTTGAAGGAGCCGTTCCATGACCGTTGCCGCCGCACCGATCGCTTCCGTGCCGCCGCTAGCCGCGCGGGCGCGTGCCGTCGGGGGGTCGCCCGTGCGGGACATCCTCGCCGTCACCGCGCGGCCCGAGGTGATCAACTTCGCGGGTGGACTGCCCGCGCCAGAGCTGTTCGACCGGGATGGTGTCGCCGCCGCCTTCCGACACGTGCTGGAGGAGACGCCGGGGCGGGCGCTCCAGTACGCCACCACCGAGGGCGAGCCCGTGCTGCGGGAACGGCTCGCGCAGCGGATGTCCGTGCGGGGACTGCCGACCGACGCCGACGACCTGCTCGTCACCACCGGCTCCCAGCAGGGCCTGTCGCTGCTCGCCACCGCGCTCGTCGACGCCGGCGACACCGTCCTCGTCGAGGAGCCCTGCTATCTGGCCGCCCTCCAGGTCTTCGGCCTCGCCGGAGCCAGGATTGTCGCCGTGCCCGGAGACGCGGACGGCCCGGACCCCGAGGCCCTCGCCGAACTGGTCGTCCGGGAACGCCCCAAGCTTCTCTACACCGTCCCCACCTTCCAGAACCCCACCGGCCGCACGCTGCCCGCCGAACGCCGCGCCGCCCTCGCCTCCGTCGCCGCCCGGCACGGCCTGTGGATCATCGAGGACGACCCCTACGGCGAACTCCGCTACGACGGCGAGCGCGTCCCCTGGATCGCCGCCCACCCCGACGCCCGCGACCGGACCGTCCTGCTCGGCTCCTTCTCCAAGGTCATGGCCCCCGGCCTGCGACTGGGCTGGCTGCGCGCGCCCGCGGAGCTGCGCCGGGCCTGCGCGGTCGCCAAGCAGGCTGCCGACCTGCACACCCCGACCGTCAACCAGCTCGCCGCCGCACGGTACTTGGCCGTCTCCGACCTCGACGCTCACGTGGCTCGGGTCGCCGCCGTCTACCGCGAGCGCCGCGACGCCATGCTCGCGGGCCTGCCGGACGCCCTCCCGGAGGGCACGGTGTGGGACCGCCCCGAGGGCGGCATGTTCCTCTGGGCCCGGCTGCCGGAGACGTACGACACCGCCGCGCTGCTGCCGAGGGTGGTGCGGGAGGACGTGGCCTATGTCCCCGGCGCCCCCTTCTACCCCGGCGAGCCCGACCGCTCCACGCTCCGCCTGTGCTTCGTGACGCAGACGCCGGAGGAGATCGCGGAGGGGCTGCGCAGGCTCGGCAGAGGGCTCAGGGCCGACGCCTGAGGTCAGCGCCGCCTCAGTCCCACCAGAAGGACCAGACGTGCTCGCCGATCAGCCCGCTGGCGTACGCCTCCAGGGTGCCGGATCCCTGGAGGATGTTGTCCGGGCAGAACGCGAAGTGTTCGGCGGCCACCGCCTCCGCCTCCGCCACGGTGGTGGGCGGGGCCGCCACGGACACGGCCAGCACGTCGAAGCCGATGCCGACGACCCGTATGCCGAAGCGGTCCTCCCAGGACCGCAGGACCGCGGACAGCCGCGCCGTGTCGTTCTCGTGGTTCACCGGGCCCGACCAGCCGATGGCCGCCGGCACGTCCGCACTGCGGCGGGCCGGCACGAGGGCCAGGTGCGGTGCCTCGAACCACGAGGGGCCCTCCCCCGCGAGGGCATCGGCGATCTGCGCGGCCCGCGCGTCCGGATCGGCGTTGAGCGTGGGGGCGTCGGTCAGGCCGGGCCACTCCTCGTCCTCCGCCGCCCACTCCTCCCAGAAGTCCTCCAGCACCTCTTCCGCGTCGTGATCCCCCGGATACGTCATACGGGCGGGCGCCAGGTCCCACTGCTCGGGCCCGCCCTGGGAACCGCCCAGGTCGACGAGGACCGGGACCAGCCCGGCCCGCGCCGCCGGCCCGCCCAGCGCCGACCAGTTGCCCGGCGCCGCGGTCCGCTCGGCGTGCCACAACAACGGTTCGTGCCAGACGCCCTGGTCCGTCGTGTCGATCAGCCTGCCCGGCGGGAGCTGGAGTCCGAGGGAACGTCCGCTGGGATCGGACGCCAGCTTGGGCAGCGGGTTGGGAAGAGTCGCCATACCGTCGACTCTAGAGGCAGGCACTGACAGTCACCCCGGACCGGAGCAGCGGAAGACATGAGGTCTTCCACCCCCACGGAACCGGGGTGCGGTGAACGGTCAGAGCCGCTCCGGCGTCCGGATGCCCAGCAGGGCCATGCCCTTGTGGAGGGTGCGGCCCGTGAGGTCCACCAGGAAGAGGCGGTTCTCGACGACCTCCGGCGCGTTGTCCGCGGACAGCACGTGGCACTGGTCGTAGAACGTCGTCAGGTGCGAGGCCAGCTGGTACAGGTACGCCGCGAGCTTGTGGGGCTCGTAGGCCGCCGCGACCTCGTGGACCGTCTCGCCGAACTGGTCCAGGTGCAGGCCCAACGCCCGCTCCGCCGGGGCCAGTTCCAGCTCCGGGTGCGCGACCGGACGCGCCTCGCCCGCCTTGCGCAGGATCGACTGGATACGGGCGTACGCGTACTGGAGATAGACCGACGTGTCGCCGTTCAGCGACACCATCTGGTCCAGGTCGAACTTGTAGTCCCGCACCGCGGAGGTCGACAGGTCCGCGTACTTCACGGCGCCGACGCCGACGTACCGGCCGTTCTCCTCGATCTCCCGCTCGCTCAGGCCGACCTTCTCCGCCTTCTCGCGGACGACTGCCGTGGCGCGGTCCACCGCCTCGTCGAGCAGGTCGACCAGCTTGACCGTCTCGCCCTCACGGGTCTTGAACGGCTTGCCGTCCTTGCCGAGGACCGTGCCGAAGGCCAACTGGTGCGCCGTGGCCTCGCCGTTCAGCCAGCCCGCCCTGCGCGCCGTCTCGAAGACCATCTTGAAGTGCAGCGACTGCCGGGCGTCGACGACGTAGACGAGCGTGTCCGCCTTCAACTGGAACACACGGTCCCGGATCGCCGACAGGTCGGTCGCCGCGTAGCCGTAGCCGCCGTCCGACTTCTGCACGATCAGCGGGACCGGGTTGCCGTCCGGGCCCTTGACGTCGTCGAAGAAGACGCACAGCGCGCCCTCCGAACGGACCGCCACGCCCGACTCCTCCAGGAGGCGGCAGGTCTCCGCCAGCATGTCGTTGTAACCCGACTCGCCGACGATGTCCTCGTCGCGGATCTCCATGTCCAGTTTCTCGAAGACGGAGAAGAAGTAGATCTTCGACTCGTCGACGAACCTCTGCCAGACGGCGAGTGTGTGCGGGTCCCCCGCCTGGAGGTCCACCACCCGGCGCCGGGCCCTCGTCTTGAACTCCTCGTCCGCGTCGAACAGCCTGCGCGCGGCCTTGTAGAGACGGTCGAGGTTCGACATCGCCTCCTCGCCGCTCACCCGGGAGTCCTTGTGGTCCAACTCGTGCGGGTGCTCGTCCAGGTACTGGATGAGCATGCCGAACTGGGTGCCCCAGTCGCCGATGTGATGCCGGCGCACCACGCTCTCCCCGGTGAACTCCAGGATCTCCGTCACCGCCGCGCCGATGACCGCCGACCGCAGATGGCCGACGTGCATCTCCTTCGCCACGTTCGGCTGCGCGTAGTCGATCACCGTCGTGCCCGGCGAGTCCGCGACGGGCACACCGAGACGGTCCACGTCCGCGTACCGCGCGCCCAGGTTCTCGATGATCGCCTTGTCGGTGATCGTCACATTCAGGAAGCCCGGCCCGGAGACCTCGATGTCCTTGATCAGGTCACCGGTGACGACCTGGGAGACCACCTGCGTCGCCAGCTCCCGCGGATTGGCCTTCGCCTTCTTCGCCAGAGCCAGGATCCCGTTCGCCTGGTAGTCCGCCCGGTCGCTGCGTCGCAGCAGCGGGTCCGCGCCGACGGCCTCCGGCAGAGCAGCCGAGAGGGCGGACGCGAGGTGCTGTTCGACGGAGTGACTGAGGGACGTGACCGAGGCCATGGAGTGGCTGCCGTTCTGCTCGGGTTCCGGAAGTACTACGGAAACCGAGTATCCCACGCGGTGAAAAGCGGTTTTCGCGGATGCGGCCCGGCCTGGGACAATGGACGGACTTCACACCTTCAAGCCTTCACACCAGAGGACGTGCCGATCGTGGCTCAGAGCACCGAGACCACCGACTGGGTCTCCCGTTTCGCGGACGAGGTCATCGAGGAGTCGGAGCGTCGAGCCGGGGGCAAAGCGGCATCACCCGCCACCGCCCCGCTGGTCGTCGTCGCGTCCGGGCTCTCCCCCTCCGGCCCCATCCACCTCGGGAACCTCCGCGAGGTCATGACGCCGCATCTCGTCGCCGACGAGATCCGCCGCCGCGGGTACCAGGTCCGCCATCTGATCTCCTGGGACGACTACGACCGCTACCGCAAGGTGCCGGCCGGCGTCCCCGGAGTCGACGACTCCTGGGCCGAACACATCGGCAAGCCCCTGACCTCCGTCCCCGCCCCCAAGGGCTCCGCCCACCCGAACTGGGCCGAGCACTTCAAGTCGGCCATGATCGAGTCGCTGGCGGAACTGGGCGTCGAGTTCGACGGCATCAGCCAGACCCGGCAGTACACCACCGGCGTCTACCGCGAGCAGATCCTGCACGCCATGCGCCACCGCGGCGACATCGACGCGATCCTCGACCAGTACCGCACCAAGAAGAACCCGGCCAAGAAGCAGCAGCAGAAGCCCCTCGACGAGGCCGAACTGGAAGCCGCCGAGGGCTCCGGCGCCGCCGCCGAGGACGACGGCAGCTTCGGCGCCGCCGGCTACTTCCCGTACAAGCCCTACTGCGGCAACTGCGAGAAGGACCTCACCACCGTCACCGCCTACGACGACGACAGCACCGAGCTGACGTACGTCTGCGACTCCTGCGGCTTCTCCGAGACCGTCCGGCTCAACGAGTTCAACCGCGGCAAGCTCGTCTGGAAGGTCGACTGGCCCATGCGCTGGGCCTACGAAGGCGTCGTCTTCGAGCCCAGCGGCGTCGACCACTCCTCACCCGGCTCCTCCTTCCAGGTCGGCGGCCAGATCGTCGGCATCTTCGGCGGCAAGCAGCCCATCGGCCCGATGTACGCCTTCGTCGGCATCAGCGGCATGGCCAAGATGTCCTCCTCCAAGGGCGGCGTCCCCACCCCCGCCGACGCCCTCAAGATCATGGAACCGCAGCTCCTGCGCTGGCTCTACGCCCGCCGCCGCCCCAACCAGTCCTTCAAGATCGCCTTCGACCAGGAGATCCAGCGGCTCTACGACGAGTGGGACAAGCTCGACGCCAAGGTCGCCGACGGCTCCGCGCTCCCCGCCGACATCGCCGCCCACTCCCGCGCCGTCCGCACCGCCGGCGGCGAGCTGCCCCGCACGCCCCGCCCGCTGCCCTACCGCACCCTCGCCTCCGTCGCCGACATCACCGCCGGCCACCAGGACCAGGCCCTGCGCATCCTCAGCGAACTCGACCCCGACAACCCGATCGGCTCGCTGGACGAGGCCCGGCCCCGGTACGACAAGGCCGAAGCCTGGATCAACACGCACGTCCCCGCCGACCAGCGGACCATCGTGCGCGACGAACCCGACGCCGAACTCCTCAAGTCCCTCGACGAGCCCTCCCAGACGTCGCTACGACTCCTGCTCGACGGCCTCGCCGACCACTGGTCCCTCGACGGGCTCACCCACCTCGTCTACGGCGTGCCCAAGGTCCAGGCCGGATTCCCCGCCGACGCGACCCCCAAGGAACTCCCGCCGGAGATCAAGACCGCCCAGCGGACCTTCTTCGCCCTGCTCTACCACCTGCTCGTCGGACGTGACACCGGCCCGCGCCTGCCCACGCTGCTGCTCGCGGTGGGGCAGGAGAGGGTGCGGGCCCTGCTCGGGGAGTAGGCGTCCCTACCTTTCGTACGAGGAGGGGGGGGGGGGCCGGGGAAACCGGG
>NZ_JBHXHX010000041.1:0-17614 GCF_042723915.1 Streptomyces sp. NPDC058335
CCCACGTGGACGTCGGCCACCATGAGGTGGAGCGCCTGTTCCTTCTGGCGGCCGGGATCGCCGTGACGAGCGGCTGGCCTCACCGGAAAACTGGCAGCCCGGGGCCGGTGGCCGCGATGGCGATGACAGGCGTCCGCACGGTCACCGCGAACCTGGCACCGCAGGAGAGGTCACCGCCGGAGGCAATCATGGCGAAGTACGCGCCGACCGCGGTCCTGCGGCTCGCGGGAATACCCCCGGGGAGGCGGTCACGGAACTGCCCCACTGGACCTACGGCGCCACCGGCGGTGCTGTGTTCGGGCTGCTGCCGGCCCGCCTGCGGAGCATGCCGATGACCGGGCACGCTTACGGGCTGCTGGTCTGGCTCGGCTTCGAGCTGGCCCTCGCTCCGGCGCTTGGCGTGCAGCGCGCGGAGCAGCGGCGCGTGCTGTGGCGACTGGTTGTCGTGCTCGATCAGGTGCTCTACGGCGTGGTGGTGACCGGACGTCTCGCTCCTGAACCCGCGGTCGCCGTCCGCACGGCCGGCGCGGTCGACGACGAGGATGACGGCGTACGCCGATAGGCCCGGCTCCCTACGACCGGCCTCTTGGGTGCCCTGGATCCCTCGAACAGCCCAATTTCCTCACGCATGGGCGAGCGTCCATGCGTGAGGAATGTAATGGTATTAGAGGAGTTGTCCGCAGTTCCGGATCAGTGGAGGCGGAATGACGCAGGGCGGAGTCGACGATGACGTCGCGTGCGCTGTCGCAGCAGCGGATGCGTGCGTGGCCTCGCGCAGCCCAGGGGCTGGCTTCGGTCAGTTGAGCGCGGTTGCCGACGCCGTCCTGTATGAGGGCTACCTGCTCTACCCCTACCGCCGCTCGTCGCCCAAGAACCGGGTGCGCTGGCAGTTCGGCGTGCTCTTCCCGCGTGACTGGGTGGAGCGGGAGGGCCCGGTGACTCCCGGCATCTCGGGCTCCGCCGACTCCTGGTACCAGCGGACCGAGTGCCTGTTGCGGGTCCGGCAGCCGCGGGCGGTGGTGCGCGTGCGGGTGCGGTATCTGCAGATGCAGCACAAGCAGGTGGAGGAGGCCGGCCAGGACGGCAGGCACCGCCCGGTCGAGTCGCTGCGCGCGGACGACGGCACACTGCACCTGACTTTCGACGAGGCGGTACCGCGAGAGACGGAACACGTCGTACGTCTGGACGATCTGCTTGGGCATGAGTCCGCCGTTCTGGTCGGCGCACCGGCCGGGGAGGAGATCGAAGAGTTGCCCGGTGGCGTCGGTCGGGTGGTACGGCGGCGCGCCGCCGTCCGGGCGAGAACGGCCGTCGTCGCCGAGCGGCTCGGGGACGACGTCTGCCGGCTTCGGATCCGTACCGAAAACACAGGGGCAGCACCGGACCCGCGGGCCGTTCGCGACGAGGCGCTGCGTGATGCGCTCATCGCGACGCACACGCTCGTCGGCGGCGACGGCGTGGAGTTCGTCTCGCTGATCGACCCGCCCGCAGACCTGCTCGGGCACGCCCGAGAGTGCCACAACGCGTTCACCTTCCCCGTCCTGGGTGGGGCTTCACCCGAGGACGCCCCGGGTGAAGGCCCCGGAGGGGCCCCGGACGGGGCCTGTGGTCCCACCCTCATCTCCGCACCGATCATCCTGTCCGACTGCCCGCAGGTGGCGCCGGAGAGCCCGGGCGACCTGCACGACGCCGCGGAGATCGACGAGATCCTGACGCTGCGCACGTTGCTGCTGACCGACCAGGAGAAGCGCGAGGCGCGCGCCACCGACCCACGTGCCGCCCGGATCCTGGACCGGGTGGAGGCCATGCCCCCGGAGGTCTTCGCCCGGCTGCACGGCACCATTCGTTCACTGACCCATGCCACGCTGTCGGATCCCGCCCCGTCCGCCGCGTCCACGACTTCCCCCGGACCCGCGTCCACGGCGAGGGCCGAGCGGCCCGCATGGTGGCAGGAGGGCGCCGACGACGGCCTGTCGCCCACGACCGACACGGTGCCGGTGGACGGCGTACCGGTGGGAGCCGGCAGCCGGGTACGGCTCCGCCCCCGGGGCCGGGGCGCCGACGCCCAGGACATGTTCCTGGCCGGGCGGACCGCACAGGTCGCGGCCGTCTTCCACGACGTGGACGGCAGCGTGCACCTCGCCGTGACAGTGGACGGCGACCCCGCGGCCGAACTGAACGGCTGGTACGGCCGCTTCCACTACTTCCGGCCCGACGAACTCGAGCTTCTGGAGCCCCCGGTGTCCCCGGACGCCGCGGGCGGGGCGGAGCCGCTCGAGCCGTCCCGGCCGCCGCAGGAGCGGCCCGAGCAACCGGTCGGCGGACCGGGGAAGAGACGGTCCGATGGACGTGCCTGAGATCGCGGCACCGGATCACCGGACGGCCAACCGGCTGTGGCTGTTCCGGCGGCCGGCACCGGAAGAGCGGACGATCCGCCCGCTCACCCCACGGCTGCGGCCCTACGGCGAGCAGCTGGTCCACGACCACCACGGCGACGGACGGACCGCACCGGTCCAGCCGCACCCACACACCCCGGACCGTCCGCCCGCGCTCAGCGGGCCGCCGGCCGCGGCATACGACCGACTCGGGGACCGAATGCAGCGGAGGCTGACGACATGACCATCGACAGCGGCACGCACGACGTTGCCACCGAGCCGAGCCGTGCCGAGGCGCGCGAAGGCTTCGACGAGATCACCATCCTCTGGATTTCCGAGGGGATGAGCTGCGACGGCGACTCGGTCTCGTTGACCGCGGCTGGCCAGCCCGCCATCGAGGACCTGGTTCTGGGACTCATCCCGGGCCTGCCAAAAGTGAACCTGCACAACAAGGTGCTCTCACCGAGCCTCGGCGGCGAGGACTTCCTCGCTCCGTACCGCGCGGCGGCCCGCGGCGATCTCTCGCCGTTCATCCTGGTCATCGAGGGTTCGATCCCGAACCAGAACATCATCGAGGGTGACGGGTACTGGACGTCGTTCGGCAACGACCTGGAGACCGGTGAGCCGCTGACCCTCAACTGGTGGATCGACCAACTGGCCCCGAAAGCCTGGGCGGTGGTCGCTGCCGGCACCTGTGCCACGTACGGCGGCATCCACGCGATGGCGGGCAACCCCACCGGCTGCATGGGTCTGGCCGACTACCTCGGCTGGGACTTCACGTCGCAGGGCGGCCTCCCGATCGTGAACGTCCCCGGCTGTCCGATCCAGCCGGAGAACTTCATGGAGACCCTGCTCTGGGTCCTCTACCACGGGGCTGGAGCCGCCCCGCCGCCCCCGCTGGACCAGATGCTGCGCCCGCAGTGGCTGTTCGGAAAGACCGTGCACGAGGGCTGCGACCGCGCCGCGTACTACGAGCAGGCCGACTTCGCCCGGGACTACAACTCTCCCAAGTGCCAGGTGAAGGTGGGCTGCTGGGGTCCCGTCGTCAACTGCAACGTTCCCAAGCGCGGCTGGATGGGCGGCATCGGCGGCTGCCCGAACGTCGGCGGCATCTGCATCGGCTGCACCATGCCCGGCTTCCCCGACGCGTTCATGCCCTTCATGGACGAACCGCCCGGCGGCAGCTTCTCCTCCCTCATGATCAAGCCCTACGGGGCCTTCATCCGGAGGATGCGCGGCATCACCAACGCCGTCGTCAACCGCGAACCCAAGTGGCACCACAACAAGCAGGAACTCACCTCCGGCTACGACCCCTACTGGCGCCCGTAATCTGTGGCCCGGCATCTCCTGCCGGGCCACACACCCGTACGCACGCGCCCCTCTCCAACTCCAACCGTCCGACGCATCGCGCAGCGAGAACAGGAACGCACATGACCACAACCGCGGACCGGGCCGGGGCCACCGAGCGGAAAGCTCCGCAGATCGTGGACATGTCGTGGGACCCGATCACCCGGATCATCGGCAACCTCGGCATCTACACGAAGATCGACTTCGCCAACCAGGAAGTGGTGGAGTGCCGCAGCACCTCGTCCCTCTTCCGCGGCTACTCGGTGTTCATGAAGGGCAAGGACCCGCGCGACGCGGGCTTCATCACCTCACGCATCTGCGGCATCTGCGGCGACAACCACACCACCTGCTCGAACTACGCGCAGCAGATGGCCTACGGCATCAAGACGCCGCCGCTGGCCGAACACATCGTCAACCTCGGCGAGGCCGCCGAGTACATGTTCGACCACACAATCTTCCAGGACAACCTCGTCTTCGTCGACTTCTGCGAAGCGATGGTCAAGGCCACCAACCCGAGTGTGCTGGCCCGGGCCGAACGGACCCCGGCGCCCCGGGGGAACATCCACGGCTACCGGACCATCGCCGACATCATGCGCGCCTTCAACCCCTTCGAGGGTGAGGTGTACCGGGAGGCCCTGAAGGTCAGCCGGATCACCCGCGAGATGTTCTGCCTGATGGAGGGGCGCCACGTCCATCCGTCGACGATGTACCCCGGCGGCGTCGGCACGATGCCGCAGCCGAACACCTTCACCGACTACCTGTCGCGCCTGACGAGGGTCATCGACTTCGTCAAGGAGGCCGTGGCGCTGAACGACGACGTCTTCGACTTCTTCTACGAGGCGCTGCCCGGGTACGAGGAGGTGGGCCGCCGCCGCATCATGCTCGGCTGCTGGGGCGCCTGGCAGGACCCGGCCGTCGTCGACTACCGCTACGAGAACATGAACCACTGGGGCAAGGCGATGTACGTCACCCCGGGCATCATCGTCGACGGCAAACTGGTCACCAACAACCTCGTCGACATCAACCTCGGCATGCGCATCCTGCTGGGCAGCTCCTTCTACGACGACTGGGAGACCCAGGACCCCTTCGTCACCCACGACCCGCTCGGCAACCCGGTCGACATGCGCCACCCGTGGAACCAGACCACCGTGCCGGTGCCCCAGAAGCGCGACTTCGACGCCAAGTACAGCTGGGTGATGAGCCCGCGCTGGTACCACAAGGAGAGCGACTCCCACCTCGCCCTGGACACCGGCGGAGGCCCGCTCGCCCGGCTGTGGTCCACGGCCCTGAACGGGCTGGTCGACACTCCCTACATCAAGGCCACGGGGCACAGCGTGCGGATCTCGCTGCCGAAGAGCGAGAAGCTGCCGGAGACGACGCTGGAGTGGCAGATCCCCAAGTGGAGCAACACCATCGAACGCAACCGTGCCCGGCCGTACTTCGTCGCCTACGCCGCGGCCATGGCCTTCCAGTTCCTGGAGGAGGCGATGCAGATGATGCGCGCCGGAGAGACCAAGGTGTTCCAGGACTTCGAGGTGCCCGACGAGGCCGTCGGCGTCGGCTTCCACGAGGCGGTGCGTGGGGTCCTCTCGCACCACCTGGTGATCAAGGACAAGAAGATCGCCAACTACCACCCGTACCCACCGACCCCCTGGAACGCCAGCCCGCGCGACAGCTACGGCACCCCCGGCCCGTACGAGGACGCCGTCCAGGGCCAGCCCATCTTCGAGGAGAACGGGCCGGACGACTTCAAGGGCGTCGACATCATGCGCACCGTGCGCAGCTTCGACCCCTGTCTGCCCTGCGGTGTGCACATGTACCTGGGCAAGGGCAAGACGCTCACCACGATGCATTCCCCCACCTACGGGGCGTCCCATGACTGAGCCCGCATCCGCGGCGGTCACGGAACCGCGTGAGGGCGCCGGGACGGCCCTCCGGCTGGACGACGGCGACGTGACGGCGCGGATCGCCCGCGTCGATGAGCTGCTGGAGAAGGTGCAGATCGCGCCCGGGCCGATGGCGCAGACGGCCATCGACGCCGTCCGCGTGCTCACCGAGGTCTACGGCGAGGCGCTGGCCCGGGTGCTGGATCACGCGGATGCCGCCTTGGCCGAGCGTCTCACCGAGGACGAGCTCCTCGGCCACCTGCTGGTGCTGCACGACCTGCACCCCGAGCCACCCGATCGCCGCGCCGCCCGCGCCGTCGAGCGGCTGCGGCCTGCCGTGCAGGAGCGCGGCGGCGACGTGACGCTGGACAGTGTCGAGGGGCCGGTCGCCCGCGTGCGGATGCGCACCGCCGGCTGCGGCTCCGGGTGCGGGTCGGCGTCCTCGGGGGTCGAGGAAGCCGTACGGGAGGCCGTACTCGCCGCGGCGCCGGAGCTGACGAGCGTCGAAGCGGTGCCGGAGACGGAGTCCCGGCAGCCCGCGTTCGTGCCCGTCGACTCGCTGATGCGCCGCCCCGCCCCGCCGCAGGGGGCCAAGTGACCGCCGACGGCGCCCTGGCCGCGCTCATCCGCTCCTCCGCCGACCGACGGACGGGCGGTCCCGAGGAGCGGTGCGACCTGTGCGCGGCACCGCTCGCCGCCGACCACCGTCACGTGTACGAAACCGGCCGCGAGGAAGCCCTGTGCGCCTGCCCGGCGTGCTCGGTGCTGTTTGCGGACAGCGGGGCGGGCGACGGCCAGTACCGGCTGATCCCGCAGCGGCGGGTGAAGCTGCCACCGGTCGAGACGGGGCCGCTCGGGGTGCCCGTCGGCCTGGCGTTCTTCGTGCCCCGGCAGGACGGCACGGTCGTCGCCCACTACCCGAGCCCGGCCGGGGCCACCCGGTGGGAGGTGGATGCCTCGGCGTGGCGGGAGGCGGTGTCGGGGTGTCCGGATCTCGCCGGCGTGGTACCCGAGGTCGAGGCGCTGCTGGTGAACACCTCACGGAACCTTCGGCACCACTGGATCGTGCCGGTCGACGAGTGCTTCCGGCTCGTCGCCCTCGTCCGCCGGGAGTGGCGGGGGCTGTCCGGCGGCGGCCGGGTCTGGCCCGCCGTCGAGGAGTTCTTCGCCGGGCTGGCCGAACGGCCGTGACCGGCGTGGCAAGGAGAACAGGAGCCACCACCGCGACCCCGCGGCGGAGCACCGAGGGAAAGGAGCACAGCATGGGCACGATCAAGGTCGGCAAGCCCCAGGCGAAGCCCACCACGCCCACCCACGTCAAAGGCCTCCACCAGGGCAACTGGGGCCCGCGTCAGCACCAGCCCGGGCACCACGAGGACGGCACGGCCGACGCGCGCCGCTCCACCGGGATCCACTGGAAGCGGCACAACAGGGTCATGGACAGCATGCCGAGCATCTCCCCGGGCTGAGCCCGGGCGGTGGGCATGTCACGAGGACCACGAGAGCAGGGAGTGGCGATGAACGCCAAACGGATTGTGATGGCGGAGGCGGTGGTGCTCGGCGGAGTGGCCCTCGCGCTGCTGGTCGCGGAGTTCCCGGGAATCGTGCGGGAGGTCCGGTTGTGGCGCATGGCCGGCTTCCGCCAGCCCGGCCCCGGCAACCCCCTCCGAGCCAGGCGTGCATGAGCTGTCGATCGCGACCGCGATCGTGGAACAGGCCGCCGAACTGGCGCGGGCGGACGGGACGGAGTCCGTCTCGGCGGTGACCGTACGGGTCGGTGAGCTGGCGGGCGTGGTGCCCGAGGCCCTCGACTTCGCCTTCGAGGTGGCCCGTGACGGCACCACCCTCGCCGCGGCCCGGCTCGTCGTCGAGCAGGTGCCCGCCCGCGCCTGGTGCGAGCCGTGCGCCGCGGAGTTCCCCGTGGGCATGCCCCCGTTCTTCTGGTGCCCGGACTGCGACCGCCCCGCCCCGACGCTGCGTAGCGGCCGGGAACTCCAGATCACCAGGGTCGAGCCGGCACCGGTGCCGTCCTGACCGGACAACGGGTACGGCCCTGACGGTGCGGGGGAAGTCACCCTTCCGTCAGGGCCGTTCGGCGTGCCGGACGCGTCAGCAGATGCGCGGCAGCTGCTCTCCGAGGGGCATGTCCACCACGCGGGTGCCGCCCAGGCCGGTGGAGACCACCACCATGCCGGGGTGCTCGGCGACGCACTCGCCGATCAGCGCGGCGCCCGCGCCCTGCGGGTGGGCGCGCATCGCGGCCAGGACCTCGTCGGCCGCCGGGCGGGGTACGAAGGCGACCAGGCGGCCCTCGTTGGCGACGTATAGCGGGTCCAGGCCCAGGAAGCCGCAGGCGTTGGCGACGGCGTCCGGCACCGGGATGGCCCGCTCGCGCAGCCGTACGCCGGTGCCCGAGATGCGGGCGATCTCGTTGAGCGACGCGGCGAGGCCGCCCCGGGTAGGATCGCGCAGCACGTGCACGTCGGGAGTCACCGCGAGCATGGCCGACACCAGACCGGCGAGGGGCGCCGTGTCACTGGCCAAATCGACGCCGAAGTCCATGCCCTCTCGTACGCTCATGATCGCCACGCCGTGCAGGCCGATCGGGCCGCTGACGATGACGGCGTCGCCGGGCCGCGCGCGCTGCGGGCGGATGTCCACGCCGTCCGGGACGAGCCCGATTCCGGCGGTGGTGACGTACACGCCGTCGCCGTGCCCCGCCTCCACCACCTTGGTGTCTCCCGTGACCACCGTGACCCCGGCTGCCTCGGCGGCGGTGCCGAGGGCGCGCGCGATCCGCTCCACCACGGCCAGTTCCACGCCCTCCTCCAGGACGAAAGCAGCGGACAGGTGGGCGGGCCTGGCGCCGCTCATGGCCAGGTCGTTGACGGTGCCGTTGACCGCCAGGTCGCCGAGGCTGCCACCGGGGAAGAACAGCGGTCTGACGACGTAGGAGTCGGTGGAGAACGCCAGTCGGACTCCGCCGAGCTCGAGGACCGCGGAGTCGCCGAGCGCGGCGAGAGTGGCGTTGCCGTACGCGGGCGTGAAGACCTGCTCGACGAGTTCGGCGGACAGGGTGCCGCCTCCCCCGTGTCCCATCACCACGATTGGCTGGTCGCGCAAGGGGGCCGGGCACGTCCAGTCCGCGGGGTCGACGGGTGCCGAGGGGTCAGCAAGTTCAGCCAACGGGGTTCATCTCCTCCTGCGGGGCCCGGGTGCCGTCCGACACCGGGCCGTCCATGCGGCGGTACAGGTAGTAGGCGGCGCAGGCGCCCTCGCTGGAGACCATGGTGGCGCCGAGCGGGGTGCGCGGAGTGCAGTCGGTGCCGAAGGCGGGGCACTCGACCGGCTTGATCAGTCCCTGCAGCACGTCGCCGCTGCGGCACGCCGCGGGTTCCTCGGTGCGGATGCCGGTGACGTCGAAGCGGTGCTCGGCGTCGAAGGCGCGGTAGGCGTCCGTCAGCCGCCAGCCGCTGGCGGGGATGCGCCCGATGCCGCGCCAGGACCGGTCGGTGACCTCGAACACCTCCTCGATCATGCGCAGCGCGGCCGGGTTGCCCTCCTCGCGCACGGCGCGGGCGTAGGCGTTCTCCACGCGATGCTCGCCGCGCTCCAGCTGGTGCACCGCGAGGCGGATGCCTTCGAGGATGTCCAGCGGTTCGAAGCCGGTCACGACGAGCGGTACCCGATGGCGTGCGGCCAGGTCCGGGTATTCGGCCATGCCCATCACGCTGCACACGTGCCCGGCGGCCAGGAAGCCCTGCACCCTGCACGTGGGGGCCGTCATGATGGCCTCGATGGCGGGCGGCACCCGCACATGGGAGACCAGAAGGCTGAAGTTGTCGATGCCGAGGCGGCGGGCCTGATGGACGGCCATCGCGTTGGCGGGCGCGGTGGTCTCGAAGCCGATGGCGAAGAACACCACCTCGTGGTCCGGGTGCCGACGGGCGAGCTCGAGCGCGTCGAGCGGGGAGTACACCACGCGGACGTCGCCGCCCTCGCCCTTGACCCGGAACAGGTCCCGGTCGGTACCCGGCACCCGCAGCATGTCCCCGAACGAGCAGAAGACGACCCCGGGGCGGGAGGCGATCTCCAGCGCTTTGTCGATCATCTCCAGCGGGGTGACGCACACGGGGCAGCCGGGCCCGTGGATCAGCTCCACCTCGTCCGGCAGCAACTGGTCGATACCGTGCCGGATGATCGAGTGCGTCTGGCCGCCGCACACCTCCATCAGCGCCCACGGCCGGGTGACCGTCGCGCGGATCTCGTCCAGCAGCCGCCGTGCCAGATCCGGATCGTTGAACTCGTCGATGTACTTCATCGGGCCTCGCTCCCAAGCTCGTCGGTGGCGGGGGCGTGCGGGGCGTCGCTCCCGGCCTGCTGCGCCGCCTGTTGCCAGGCGTCGCCGAACTCCTCCTCGAGGAGCCCGAGTTGCTCGAAGAGTTCCAGGGACGCCCGGGCCGACTCCTCGTCGAGCTTCTGGAGGGCGAACCCGACGTGGACGATGACGTACTCCCCGACCCTCACGTCGGACACGTACTCCAGGCATGCCCGCTTCTGCACACCCCCGAAGTCGATCATCCCGGTGAGCGGGTCGGCACGGTCGTCGATGGCCACGACTCTGCCGGGCACTGCCAGACACATGGGTCACTCCGTCTCGTCGGTGTGTGCGATTGCCGTTTCCTCGTGCCGCTCCCGTGCCGCGACCACGAGCTGCCCGAGAGCCAGTCCGCCGTCGCCGGGCGGTACCTCGCTGTGGCACAGCACCGTGAAGCCGTCCGCGGCCAGCAGGGCCGTGCACTCCTGCTCCAGCAGACCGTTGGCGAACACGCCGCCGCTGAGGGCGACGGTGGTCAGCCCGGTGTCGCGGCGCGCCCTCCGGCAGATCTCGGCGACGGCCCCGGCGACTGCCCGGTGGAACCGGGCCGCGAGCACGGGCGCCGGGGTGCCGCGGCGCAGGTCGGCGACGAGGGCGCGCAGCAGCGGCGCGGGATCGCACCTCACGGGGGCGGATCCGGCCGTGAACCCGAAGGCGTACGCCGCCGTGTCCGCCTCCCACGCGGCGGCGGCCGCGGCCTCCAGTTCCAGCGCGGCCTGCGCCTCGTAGCCCGCGCGATGGCACACGCCCGCCAGAGAGGACACGGCGTCGAAGAGCCGCCCCATGCTCGACGTGGGCACACACGCGACGTTGCTCGCCAACTGCCCGTCCAGGAAGGCAAGTTCTTCGCGTGAACAGGCGGCGACGCTGGGCAGGGAGGGCTCCCACGGCAGGCCGGCGGCCCACAGCCGGGCCAGTGCCGTGCGGCAGGGGTGGGCGACAGCCGCGTCCCCGCCGGGCAACGGGGCGGGGGTCAGGTGAGCGAAACGTCGGTAGCCGGAGTAGTCGGCGAGCAGGACCTCGCCGCCCCAGACCGTGCCGTCGTCGCCGTAGCCGGTGCCGTCGAAGGCGACGCCGATCACGGGTGTGGTGCCGTCGAGGCCGCTCTCCGCCATCGCCGAGGCGATGTGCGCATGATGGTGCTGCACGAGCATCGGCCGCGCCTGCGGCAGCCCGGTGGCGTGGCGGCGGGCCCACCGGGTGGAGTGGTAGCCCGGATGCCTGTCGGCGGCGACGAGTGTGGGAGTGACGCCGGTCAGGCGCCGCATGTGCCGCTCCGCGCGCCGGGCGGCGTCCAGGCCGGCCAGGTCGCCCATGTCGCCGATGTGTGGGCCGAACCAGGCCTGGTCGCCGTCGCCGAGGCAGAGCGCGTTCTTCAGGTCGCCGCCCACGGCGAGCGCGGGGCGGACCGCGAGCGGGAGCCGCAGCGGGCGCGGGACATACCCGCGGGAGCGGCGCAACACCTGCTCGGTGCCGTCGGTGCGCACCCGCACCAGCGAGTCGTCGCAGGGCGAGACGATGCCGCGGTCGTGGACGAGCCAGGCGTCGGCCACCTCCGCCAGCCGGGTCAGGGCCTCGTCGTCGTCCGTGACGATCGGCTCGCCGGAGCGGTTGCCGCTGGTCATGACGAGCACGCGAGGGCCGGGGGGATCCCCGGGCAGTCCGAACAGCAGGGTGTGCACCGGGGTGTAGGGCAGCAGCACGCCGAGGTGCGGGCTGCCGGGACACAGCCCGGACGCGAGCCGCAGTCCGTCCGGCTCGGCGCGTCGGCGCAGCAGCACGATGGGGCGCCGGGGGCTGGTGAGCGCGGCCCGTTCGCCGTCGGAGAGCAGGGCGATCCGCCGCACGGTCGGCAGGTCGGCGCACATCACCGCGAAGGGTTTGCCGCCCCGCGCCTTGCGGGTGCGCAGTGCGACGACGGCCCGCTCGTCGCTGGCGTCGCACGCCAGGTGGTAGCCTCCGACGCCCTTCACGGCGACGATCCGCCCGACCGCCAGCAGCCCGCGGGCCGCCGCCAGGGCATCCGCGTCCCGCGCCGGGCGGACATCGGTGCCGGCCGCCGGCACCAGGCGCAGCCGGGGCCCGCAGTCCCGGCAGGCCACGGGCTGGGCGTGGAAGCGCCGGTCGCCCGGGGCGCCGTACTCCTCCGCGCAGGCGGGGCACATCGGGAAGTCGGCCATGGTCGTCGTGGCGCGGTCGTACGGCATGGCTGTGGCGATCGTGAAGCGGGGACCGCAGTGGGTGCAGGTGACGAAGGGGTGCCGGTGGCGGCGGTCGGCCGGGTCGGCCAGCTCTCGCAGGCAGTCGGCGCAGGTCGCGGTGTCGGGCGGGAGCTGGGTGCGCCCCGGTGACTGCTCGGTGCCCCGGATGGTGAAACCCTCGGCGGCACCAGTGGCGGGGACGTCCTCGACGCCGATGCCGGTCACGGCGGCCAGCGGCGGCGGCTCCTGGGCCAGCCGGGAGCAGAACCCCGCGACGCCCGTGGGCGGCCCTTCCACCTCGATCAGCACACCCTGTGCGGTGTTGCTGACGAACCCGGCCAGTGCGAGGTCGGCGGCCAGCCGGTGCACGTATGGGCGGAACCCCACGCCCTGCACCGTTCCCCGCACGGTGATGCGACGGCGCACGGCCTCGGCAGCGGGCGCTGTCACGAGGCGGGGGCGGACGTGGCGTGCGGGTGCGGATGCCCCGGATCTCCGCCCGGCATGTGGATGTGCCCCTGCGACTGGGGCGCGAGGGGAGGCCGGTGCTCGGGCGCGCCATCCCGTACCGCGAGGGCACGTTCCAGGACGGTGTCGACGCCGTCGCCGGTGCGCGCGCAGGACCGTACGATCTCCACGCCCGGGTTGACCCGGTGCACATGGCTGCGGAAGGCGGCCTCGTCGAAACCGGCCGCTTCGGCCAGGTCGGTCTTGGTGACCACCACCAGATGAGCGGAGCCGAAGGCGGTGGGGTATTTTAGCGGTTTGTCCTCGCCCTCGGTCACCGCCATCAGCACGATGCGCAGGGTTTCGCCGAGGTCGTAGGACGCCGGGCAGACGAGGTTGCCGACGTTCTCCACGAACAGCAGCTCGTTGTCCTCGGGCAGCCATCCGTTGAGGTGGCCGCGTACCTGACGGGCCTCCAGATGACACAGTCCGTCGGTCAGTAGCTGCTTCACCAAAGCCCCCGAACGGGCCAGTCGGCGGGCGTCGTTCTCCGTGGCCAGGTCGGCGGTGAGCGCGGCCACCGGGACACCCCGCTGCACCGCCCGGGCCAGTACCAGGCCGAGCAGTTCCGTCTTGCCGCTGCCGGGGCTGGAGAGCAGGTTGACCACGGTGACGCCCCGCCGCGTGAGGTCGTCGCGCAGGGCGGCGGCCAGGCCGTCGTTCTTCGCCAGGACAGCCTGTGTGACGTTGGCGGACTGACACATGCGCGCTGCTCCTCAAGGTCGGGACGGGGCGGTTCGGACCGCCTGCCGGGTCGGGCATGGTCCCGGCCACGGACGGGTCGGGCGGTTCGGGACTGTCGAGACGCGGGCCGCTACCGATCCTGCGTGCCGCCGGCCGTCTCGTGCGGGAGACCGGCCGGGCACGACTCGGCGGATTCCTCCGGGCGGCCCAACGGAGGCGTTGCCGCAGGGTCGGCGAGCAGAGCCGGGATCATCGTGTGCAGCGCAGTGACGGCCCGGCCGACCGCCTCCCGTACGGGCGCGCTGAGCCCGGCGGTGATGTCCTCGTCGCCGGTCGGCTGCACCTGGGGTTCGCAGGCCAGCAGCAGGACGCGTGGCAGCGGGCCGTCGCCCAGGTGCGCGGCCAGGGCCAGCACCCGGGCCGGGTCCATGCCGTGGGCCTCGGGCGGAGCCGCGGCGGCGGTGGTGCCAGGAAGATCCGGTTCGATCAAGGACAGGGTTCCGGGCCGGTGTCCGCGCGGAGCCGCGTCGACCAGGACCGCGGTGCGGTACCCGTCCAGCAGCTCATAGGCGAGGTCCAGGCCGCGGATGCCGAAGTCCTTGACCCGTACGCCGGGCGGCAGCGGGCGGTGGTCGAGGGCGCGGATCACCTCGGGGCCGAAGGCGTCGTCGGCGAGAAAGATGTTGCCGACGCCCGCCACGAGAAGGGGGGTGGGAGAGCTCACCGGCTGCCTCCGGTGACCGGTTCGCCGACGAGGGCCAGCGGCCGGGCCGAGCCACTCGGCGCCTTCCGGACGAAGGCGGAGCGCAACGCATGGTAAGGGGCACCCGGGTCGAAGAAGATGCCGCGCATACGGGCCAGTTCCTCCTGCCGGTACTCCGTGAGCGGCCGTGCCGCCTCGTCGCGTCGGCGGGCCGCCGCCTTGGCCGCGATCCGCCGTCCGAGGTCCGGGGCGGCGGTGAGCGCCATCGCCAGCCGGTCCACCTCGGCGGTGAACTCCTGTGCGGGAACCGGCACCAGACGGTCCACCAGGCCGATGTCGGCGGCCGTCGCGGCGCTCACCGGCAGCGCCTGCGTCGTCAGCCGATCGGCCGTCTCGGCACCCACCCGGCGTGGCAGCGTGTACGTCCAGAACTCCGACCCGTACAAGCCCATCCGCCGGTAGTGCGGATTGAGGACGGCGCCGGTGCGGCACCACACCTCGTCGGCCGCGAGGGCGAACATGGCGCCGCCCGCGGCCGCGTTGCCGCCGAGCGCCGCGACCACCAGCCGGTCGGTGGTGCGCAGCACCGCCTCGACCAGGTCGTTCATGGCGTTGAGGTTGGTCCAGGACTCCGTGGCCGGGTCGGCGGAGGCCTCGATGACGTTGAGGTGGATTCCGTTGGAGAAGAAGTCGCGGGCCCCGCCTAGCACCAGCACCGAGGTGGGGCGGGCGAGCGCGTACCGGTACGCGGCGAGCAGCCTGCGGCACTGGTCGGTGCTCATGGCCCCACCGGGGAACGAGAAGGCCAGGAACCCGACGTCACCGTGCTGCCGGTAGCGGATGTCGGTCAGGGTGCGCCGCGCGGGGGCGGATTCCAGCGGAGCCGCCACCTCCGCGAGCCACTTCGGCCGGTCACCGGGGATGCCACCCTGCGGGTGGGACGGAACCGGGATCGAGGCGAGTACGGAGGCCGCTGGGCGCCGGAACGGTGCCGGATCACCGGAGGCCTTGCGCAGTCTGAGCTCGGGGATCCAGACCGCCCCGTCCCGGGTGGCCCGGCACACCGCACCCGCGCGCGTGGCGAGCAGATCTCCGGGACGTCCGCGCAGTTCGTCCTCGATGTGCCCGCCGTGCAGGAACACCTCCCGGCCAAGAAGTTCATCGCGCACCCCCGGCTGCGTGTCCGCTCCGCGCAGCTTGCGCAATACCGTCTCGGTGCTGTCGCCCTCCCAGTCGATCCGCCGCAGTTCCTGACGGAAGGGATCGCGCCAGACCACGCGGAACGACGGGTCGCTCTGCGGCTGCGGTTTGAACGAGCCGTCGCCGTACCGCCGCACGGCCAGCAGTACCGCGGCGACGGCGGCGTCGGAGACCTCGTTGCGGTACAGGTCGCTCTTGCCCACCGGCGGCACGTCGAACGGCACCGCCGCCCAGACAGGGCCCGCGTCCATCGCCGCCTCGGCCTGCAGGATTGTTACCCCCCACCGCGGCGCGTTTTCGGCGATGGCCCAGTCCAAGGATGACGGACCGCGGTCCCCGGTCGGCCCGGGATGCACGATCAGGCAGGTGTGCTCGCACCAGACGTCCTCGGGCAGAGCCGTCTTGAGCATCGGCGCGATGATCAGATCCGGGCGTACCTCGCGTACGGCGGCGCGGATGGCGGTCGCACCGTAGGTGGCGAGCACGACGTCCACCCGGTGTCCCAGGTCGGACAGTTCGGCGTACACACGCTGGGACAGGCTGTTGAACGCGCTTGCGACGAGCAGAATGTCCATGATGCGGCAGTGTTGCCGGTTCGGCCGATGCCGGGAAGGACCCTCGCGGCGTTTCTCCGCCCCGCTCTGGCTGTTCCTCCATACGGTCGCCCGCCGCCGCCCACCGGTTGCCACTCGCCTGTCGCCGCTCTTCTCGCTTCGATACGCGCACCGGCCTCCCCGTTTCGGTTGGGAGGGATCAGCCGGGCTGACCGCGGCGGACCGTGGTTGTTGGCCGCCTGTCGTCAAGCGGGCATGGTTGGGGCCCGACGCTCGGGTCGGGCGCTCCAGCTGCTCGGGTCGTGGGTGGGGCAGGGCCGGTGCTGTCGGTCAGGTGGCCGGCCGTGGAAGGTCGGCGAAGCGGGCGAACGCGCTGACGAGCTCTCCTTCCTACCCCCGTTCCCTCGCACCACGGAGGTGCGCCGCAGGCGAAGTGAACGGTTGGGCAATAGACCTGAGGATCGAGGACCAAACCGGTCTACCTTGCCTTTCCGCGGAGACAGCAGCAGGTAGCCGGCGCCAGCGACCACCATGGCCGCCTGGAGCGTCCTCTCCGACTCCACACGATGTAGTCATCACACACGCGATGACCTATGAGCGACCCGGGTCGGCTACTACGGGTGCCGAGGCTCAGGAAAGCCACCCCTGCCGCCGACGGGTGCTGTCCGTTCTCGCGTTCTCGTGAACATCGACCTCGTCCCCGGACGGGCGCCTCCCAGAGTGCTGAACAACCGCTGTCGTGATCCGGGTTCTGGCTCAACTTCTGTGGTGACGCCCCGATTTTCGAGGTGTCGGATCCACGACCGAGGCAAGTCGCAGCTCAGTGCGTTCGCCCGACGCTGCCACAAGCACGCACGGCCCAGCTTCACAAAACTTGAGCCAGAGCCGTGATCCGTGAACAAAACCACCCCGGGACTGCGGCGAGCCGGGCCCGCCTTCCGCACGGGCCCGGCTCGCCGGGCCGGAGTATCCGCAGTCCGGGGCCACCCGCCGCTGAGGCATCCTGGTGACAGCCGTTGCGTACGGGCGACCAGCGGGCCGTCCGCCCGGATTCTTGGGCGTGGCGGCCTGACCGGCCTGCATTCCCGGTGCGGTCAGCCGGGCCGGACTCGGGCCCACGGCTGCGTGTTGAGCGACTACTTCCCGAGGTGACCGGCGGTGTCCTGACCGGTGCTGTGCGGTTCGGCGAAGGGGGTGAAGCGGGCGGGTGGATGGTCGATGGGCAGGTCGGGGCGCCAGGCGGTGAGGATCTGGGCGCTGCACTCGAACAGGCCCGACGGCAGCGCGTCCAGCGGCCACCACCCCCAGTCGCCGACCCGCTCGCCCGGCTGGTCGGCGGGCTCGCCGCGCCACCGCGTGAGGAGCGCGCCGAACGTGATCCGGACGACGCCGCCGACCTGGTCCAGGAGCATGCCCAGCAGGCGTACGTCGGCCGGGTCCGCGTGCAGGCCGGTCTCCTCGGCCAGTTCGCGCACGACCGTCTCCTGAAGCGACTCGCCCGGCTCCACCGTGCCGCCGGGCAGCTCGACGGTCCCGTGCCGGTGGCGGCCGAGCAGCAGACCGCGCTCTCCCACCAGCACCGCGCCGACCCCGGCCGCCGCGTGTGCGAGGGGCGGCTGGGCCGTACGGGGACGCGAGGTGATCCGGGCCGGCCTGCGGACCTGGAAGAGCCGGTAGGAGGCCCGGTTGCCCTCCTCGGGCGCGTCCAGCACGGTGACCTCCTCGCTGTGCAGCCCGTGCTGCGCGAGCAGGGCCGTCCACAGCTTTGTGGTGAGCACC
>NZ_JBHXHX010000042.1:0-14451 GCF_042723915.1 Streptomyces sp. NPDC058335
CGAGCCGGAGAAGACGGCGGCCTATCTGAAGTCGGTGACTGGAGCCTGACCGGCTTCTGACCAGCACTTTGACGGTCGTCTTTGGTCGTTGTTGGTCGTCGTGGGCCACCCTCGGACGGCCCACAGACGGCCCGGCGTCACGTATCGAGCATGAGATCAGGGCCCCTGGACGCTGTGTCCGGGGGCTCTTGTGGCAGTTGCACTCTTGCAGTGTCGTTGTCGAGCTGGAGGGTCTCGCTTCGGTTTCAAGTGGTGGCCCTCACCGCGTAGCGGTGCGATCCCGTCTCAGCGGTCAGAGGAAGGGACCAGACAGCTTGAGTGAACCTCGAAAATGGCTAGACAGGCCATCAGATCCGAACATCCTTGAGCCATGGACTCTCAAGATTCGCTGGACACCGGCGGTGCTCCGCTGTTGATCACCTTCTTCGTGGCGCTGCCGTTCGCATGTCCACTTCAGCACGGTGCGGTAATTTCTCGCAACTTTGAAGAGCCGCTCCGAGGATGCGAGGCTATGGAAACTCGTGCAACTGAGGAAAGTGATCCGCTGGAAGGTAACCGCAGGGATAAAATCTTTGCTTCTCTAAAATTTTGGCAGCTTAAGGATACGGTTGATCTCGCTGATTCCTTTCATGGGCTTCTGCAGGTTATTCATGACGTAACTGGAATCGGGAAGGCGCCGCAGGAGAAGGCGGAGCTTCCGCGGGATACCTATCGGACTGTGGTCGAAATGGTCACCGTGCAGAACGCGGATAAGCTTAGCGATAAAGACGCGGCCCTTAGCGAGGCTTTTGAGCGCTGCTTCGGCGTATTGGCTGATGTTTATTCCATGAGTAGATTGGTTAAACGTGATGGCCTTTCGCCTCATGTTGGCATAGAGCAAGTGCAGGCAGTTTATTGGTTTGGTCGGATTCCTGGGAATCGGTATAGCGGAGACCTTGGAGGCCTGATGTGGGTCTCCCCGCCGCCGCATGTGCCGTCTGACACGTTTGATTCGGATGGCTTCCAGAAACTGGAGACCCTACTAGGCCGCCTTTGGAACGGGTCGCCATTGGAACTAGCTATGGAGCGTGCTCTGGTTGCGAATCAGTACCTCCGGCAGCAAGGTGACTACTCGAACGCGGTTATACATGCTGCGCTTTCGTCGGAGATTGTTCTAGATGCTCTCCTCGGCATGCTGTTGTGGGAAGAGCAGATAGAAGATCCGGATGTTACGGCTGCGGTTGACGTATTTGACGAAGCCAAGAACGGGGGCCTAGCTTCGCGCGTTAAGCGGGAGTATGGTCCGCGACTTGGCGGGAACTGGAACCCGTCGGTCAATGGCCCGGTGCGTCGATGGAGCGAGGAGCTGGCGCATCTGCGAGGCCGCATTGTGCACAGGGGGTACCGGCCAAGCCGCCGTGAGGCGGAACGCGCCCTCGAAGTGTCTGACGAGCTTCTGGACTTTGTAAAAGGTCGCCTGGCGTTGAAATCGAAGACCTATCCTCGTACGTGTCTCATGATTTTGGGGGAGCCAGGGTTGCGCCGAATCGGGGGGTGGAAATGGGCAAACAGGTTCCTTGCTGGTACTGACGAGCATCCGTTGAGTTGGTTTTCTGGATATTCGAAATGGAGGGATGCAGTTGATTTCGCGCGCGCTGGCGGATGAGCCGGTGTTTACTTGGTGGTACCGTCAGTGAGCAGGTGATGCTGAGTTTTAATTTCAAGGTGGACCGCCGGTCAATGCGTCGCCACGTAGGGATGCAATGTGCGCTCCGGTCAAGCTTCGCATTGAAGCCGTTCCGGAGCTGGAGTACGGTCTGTGAATCCGTGATCTGCGGGCTGCGCCGCTCGTTGCGCAAGCCACCCAGAGACGCGAGGGCCACCATTCACCGCAGCGCCTTCCTGGACCGTACGGACGTAGGTAAAGCCCTGCGCGAGGTAGTACCGCTGAAGCGCCTCGTTTGTCGTCCACGCGTCCAGCCGCAGCCACCGGGCACCTGCATGATGCGCCCGGTCAACCGCCCAATAGAGCAGTCGGCCACCGAGGTTCTGCCCCGCGTACTCTCGGGCGACGGTCAGCTTGTTGACGAACATCGACGGTTCGGCCAGTTCATCGTCAGTCCATAGACCGTCTTCGGCGTCCGGCGTGAGTGTGATGGTGCCGGCAGTGGTGTGCCCGTCACGAAGCATGAACACCGTGCCTGCTTCGATCGTGGCCAGCAGCTTGTCAGCCGGGTAGGGGCGACTCCACTGGTCTGAGCCAAGGCCCCGCAGCCAAGCTGCGGCTTCCTCGCGGAAGGCCAGCAGCTTGGCAACGTCGTGCGGCTCAGCGGGAATGATGATCACGTGTTGTCGCTCCGGGCGGCAAGGTTGCCGATCTCGTAGTTCATCCGGTTGAGGTCCCCTCGAAACGTCGTGACCGTGCACCGGATCGGCCGGTCTTCCGAGTAGCCAGTCCGCGTCCAGAGGAGCACCGGCACACCCGCTCCGATTTCCAGGAGGCGCGCCTCGTCCGGGGTCGGCATCCGGGCCGCGATTTCGTCGAAGTACCCAACCTGCTCTATGCCTTGAGCGGCTAGGTACCGCGTCGTTCCCTCGGCGATGTCTCCAGGATCAGCCAGCCGCGGCGACGCCTCGACCAGCCACGACGGATAGTAGGTCGCCTGCGTGGACCATGGGACGTCGTCCACAAAGCGATGACAAAACCGCAATACCGCCTTCGTACCCGGCTCGACTTTGAGGTGCTGGGCGATCTCCTGCGATGCCGGCAGCATCTCGACGCGAAACGTCTGGTGCGGCCGTCGCCCGGCGTTCGTCACGTCCGTGTTGTACGCGTCGCCGTTCTGCGGGAACGTCAGGTTCTCGAACCGCGACGCATTGAGTTCGAACACCTCCTGAGACTTGACCTCGTAGCCAAGCCCTTGGCTTGACGAGATGAGCCCTTCACTGACCAGCAGGCTCAGGCCGTTACGGATGGTGTTCCTCGACGCTTCGAAACGCTGCTGTAGGTCGTTCTCGGAGGGCAGCCTCGCACCTGGCGCGTGCGTGCCGTTGACGATCTCCCGGCGCAGGGCGTCGGCGACTTGCCGGTACTTCGGCTGCTTGTTCATGCCTTCATCATGACGCACTCGCGCAACTTGTTGGTACATGTGGGCCCCAATCCCTTGACGACTCACTGTCCGTGGGTGCAGCATCACCACATCAGCTTGTACCAACAAGTTGAGCAGGTGGTGCAACACCTCTAAGTGTGACATCCATCTGCGTAGAGGGTGGGGACGCTGCAATCCCGCTAAAGGCCAGGTGGAACAGGGTTTCGGCCCGTACTGGCGAGGTGGCCCGGTGACCGCGAGCAACGGCCGGCGTGTGGGGACGTGGTCCCCCTTGCAGTGCTTTTCCCTGTCCCTGCGATCTGCGGGAGGTCGGTCGTGAACCGACGACATACCTAGGGCGCCGCGGCTGTCGGACCGACACCGCGGCCACGCCCGCTGAGTCCCCCTCCAACCTCTCCCGTGTGCGAGGGGCACCGGCTCTGTCCGGTGTCACAGCTCGCATACGGGGGTCATGCCGCAGCGTCGCCGGCGCTGCGGCCGGTTGCCTCCCCCGCCCGTCCGGCCCGCGCGTTTATCGCGGTGGCCGGACGGGCGGGGTGCGGGGAGCCGACAGTTTCCGGCTTCAACGGCGAGCGGCCCCGGTGCTGGAACACCGGAGCCGCGGTTCGGGCCGTTCCCACGGTTAAGGAGTCACGACCCATGAAGTGCATCGTTGCTGGTCATGAAGCCGTTACGGCGGCTGAGTTCACTGAGTTGGCGCTCGGTATCGACCTGGAGCTGTTCGCCGGCCCGGCCGCGGCCGAGTCCGCGGAGGACCGGGCGGCCCGTCTGGACGTGGCGCGCGAGGTCCTCGCGGAGCTGCGCGCGACGGACCCGCAGACCGCCGCCTACGCCGCCGCCCTGCTCCGCACCAACCCGCTCACGAAGCAGTCGACGACCCGCCGGCCGCGCCGCACGCTCGGGCGCCGGGCCACCGTGCGCCGCACCGCTGTGTCGGGGGTCGCCGCGTGAGCGCCGAGAATCTGGCAGAGCAGGCGGCCCTCTTCACGTGTCTGGCCGGTCTCGCGGTCGGTCACCCGGACCTGCCGGCGGCCTACGTCACCATCAGCCGCCACGCGTCGCGGGAGCTGAGCGTGCAGCTCGACAGTCCGAGCAAGGTGGAGGCGTGGCGGGAGGCGCTGGGCGTCGACGCCGGTCTCCTGGTCGTCGACCGGATCGGTAACCGGTCGTCGTTGGAGTTCGACGCGTCCGCTTTCGGCATCGCCTTCCACGTGTACGCCACCTACGAGCCCGCGCCGGTCGAAGCGGGTGCGGCGTGAGCGCGGCGGCCCGCGTCGACGCGCCGTTGACGGGCGTCGAAGCTCCCTCGACGCCCGTCAATGTAGAGAACGCGATCACGGTCATCGCGGCCGTGCTCACGGTGCTGCTGACCGCGGTGGCGTTCTGGCTCTCCTACGAGCACTTGCAGGAGGTGGCCGCCGCGCACGGCATGGCCAGTGCCGTCGCCCGCTCCTGGGCATGGCCCGCCACGGTGGATCTGTTCATCGTGATCGGGGAGCTGTTGATCCTGCGGGCCTCGCTCGCCCACAAGGTCGACTGGTGGGCGATCGGCCTGGTCACCGCGGGTGACGGCGCGTCCATCGCGTTGAACGTGGCCGGGGTCGGCAAGGACGCCAACGCCCTCAACTATGTGGTGGCCGCGGTGCCTCCGGTCGCCGCGCTGCTGGCGTTCGGCGCCCTGATGCGGCAGGTGCACGCCTACCTCGCTCGCCGCGCGTCGACGCCCGTCACCACCCCTCCGACGGGCGTTGACCATCCGTCGACGCCCGTCGGCATCGGCGTCGACCGACCGCCCGCCGCATCGGCCGCACCGCCGGCTGTCGCCGCGGATCCGGTGCCCGACCATCCCGCGCTGCCGGTGGGCGTCAAGGCGGTGTCGACGCCCGTCGACGCCGACCCGGTGGGCGTCGACGCTCGGTCGACGGCCGTCGACCTGTGCATGCCGGTCGTCTACACCAACCGGGTCGATCAGTTGGTGCGGGCGCTGTATGGGACGGATTTCGTGCAGCCGAGCACCGCGCGGATGACGATGGCCATGGCCGCCGCCGGGCTCGGCGCGTCGGAGTCCACGGCGCGCACGGCGCGCGGCCGGGTAAAGACGCGTGAGCCGTACCTGGCTGACTTCCCCGGCTCGCTGCGCGTTGAGGCGGTGGGCTGATGCCGACCGCCTACAGCCGCTGCTACGACCCCACCGGCGCCCGCTACGGCATCCCGACCTACCCGTGGCGCATGGCCCCGGACGGCTACGCCACCCGCCGCCAGCTCCGGGCCCGCGGCCTGCGGCCCGGCGGGCAGGAGGTGAGCGCGCAGGTGATGGTGACCAGCCGCCGCCACGGCGCCCGCGTCGCCTACCTCTACCGGCTCGACCTGGCCAAGCCCGTGCGGCCGATGACGTCGCGCAAGTGGGGTGCTCTGGCGTTGGCGATGCTCGCCCGCCGCACCTGCCCCCGCTGTCAGCTGGACGTCGGCTACTGCATCTCCCGCCGGCACGGCATCTGCGGCCTGTGCCTGGTCGCCGAAGAACAGTGCGCCACCTGACCAACTGGCAGGCCCGGCCAGCAACCTCCTACAGCCCCGGCCGGGCCCGACTCCGCAAAGGAGCACAGACAGCATGACGGACGTCAGCATCGAACCGGTAGCCGTCCCGGCGCCGCCGGACACACCGCCCCCGCAGACACCCCCCACCCCGGCTCCGGACGCCGTGGAGGTAGACCACACGCCCGGCGGCTGGCCGGTCGTCCCGCTCGCTCTGTCGGGCACGAACACCACGGTCGGCATGGTCGCCGCCGCATCGCTGGCCGGCGGCCCGATCGCCGCGGCCGTCGCCATGACCGGCGCCGTTGCCCTCGGAGTGGCCGCGGCCACCCGCAGCCGCAAGCCCGGCCCGCGCCGCGAGGCACGCCGCGCCGCCGCCCGCACGGCCGGTCGTACCGCCGGCCGGGCCGCCGCAGCCCGCACCGCGGGGACAGCTGGCAACCGCGCCTCCGGACACCGCGCGGGCCGCTCTGGGGCGGGCGGGTCGGGCAAGGTGCCCGGTGAGCACCGCCGCAGGTCCGCAGCGCGAACGACCGGCGCGGCGGGCAGCAAGAGCGGCCGGACTCCGCAGGGCAAGGCGGGTATCCGGTCCGGGTTCGGCGGCATGGCCGCGGCCCGGGCCGGTCAGGTGAAGGCGCTGCGGGCCTCGCAGAAGGCCGCGGGAGGCTCGCGCGCTGAGCACCGGGCGCAGAAGACCGCAGCCCGCCGCGCAGTCACGGACGCCCGCCGCAACACCAACACCCCTGCCAGCAAGGCCCGGTCGGGCGGTAAGGGCAGTCTGGCCGGGCGCCCGCTGGGTGGCACCGGGCGCAAGGCCCGGGCCATGCGGGACGCGGCCGTCGCCAAGCAGCGTGCCAAGCGGGACGCCGCGACCGGTCGGCAGGTGGACGCCCAGCGCGGCGTGCTGCGCAAGGCCCCCGCCCGCAAGGCCGCCCGTGCTGCGTTGCGCCGGTCGGCGGCCCGCTTCCACCGCCGCCGCCTGCTCGCCGCGCTCCTCGCCCTGCCTCTCGGTCTGCTCGGGTTTCTGACGAGCCCGATCGGCCGCAAGCTCCGCCTTCCCTGGCTCATCCACCCCGGCCGGCGCCTCTACCAGCGGCTGACCGGCGCCGCCGCCGAGGAGAGGGCGGCGCGGGACGAAGAGATCCGCGTACAGCAGCGCGAGCAGGAGACCGCAGCGGATGCCGAGGCCACGCAGGACGGCGCCGAAGGCATCACCGACCGCATCCAGCGGCCCGCAGCCACCACCCCCACCCCCAGCACGCCCGAGATCGAGGGAGGACCGTCCGTGTCCGGTTTCAAGTTCGAGGACCACGCCACCGACATGCAGGCCGCCGCGCTGCTCTACGAGCCGGACGGCTGCATGGAGATCCTCGCCATGGTCGAAGGTCTCCCGGAGGCGCTGCGCATGGTCGCGCACGTCATGCAGATCCTCGCGGAGCGCTCCGACTCGGAGTTCCCGCTGGAGAAGGAAGTCGCCGGCGGCTTCAACGACATCCACGAGCTGCTGCGCAAGGCCGCCGAGGGCGCCGAGGAACTCCCCGCCATCTTCCGGCGGGTCCACGCGCAGGACATCGCCCGGCACGAGGACCCCCGCAACGGCACCGAGGCAGAGAAGGGCTGGAACGTCTGACATGAGCAGCACCGCCACCGCCAAACAGCACAGCAGTGGCCCGGTGCTGGACTGGACTGCCGGTCACGGACCCGTGACCGGCGCCCTGTCCGCCACCACCGGAGCCTTCGCCATCGCCACCACCGGCGCCGCAACCGGCATGCCGCCCGGCTGGGCCCTCGCCGTCGGCGCCGCCGGAGCCATCGGCCACACCGTCGCCGGACTGTGGGTCCGCAATGCCGGCCGGACCCTGGCCACCCGCGCCGCGTCCTGGCTCGTGGGTGCGGGCTGGACGACGTGGGCCATGACGCATGGCCCGCTCACCTGGGCCGCCCTCGGATCGCTCGCCACCATCGGCATCGGCATCGGTGCCGCCGCCCGGTCGTCGGCGCTGTTCGAGGAGGCGCGGGAGGAAGAGGCGCTCGCCGCCGAAATGCGCCAGGTCGCCGCCGAGCTGTCCGCGGAGCGCCGGGCGATCGCCGCGGAGTGGGTGGAGCGCATTCAGCGGATCTGCGGCATCACCGTGCGTGTGCTCGGTGTCGAGCAGTGGCCGACCGGGGCGGGCTACTCCCTCGATCTCGAACCGGCTGGCGGCATCACCTACCACCGCATCGCCCAAGACTCCGCCCGCCTGTCCGCGGATGCGCGTCTGCCGCACGGCTGCACCGCGGTCGCCTCGCCCGGCATCCACCAGGGCCGCGTGATCGTCGACGTGACCACCGTCAACGTCCTGATGGAGGAACGCACCTACCCCACCGACTACGGCACCTTGTCCCTGCTCACCGGGATTCCGTGGGGTTACCGGACGAACGCGGAGAACGTCCTGGCGTACCTGCGCGAGCAGTGCGCGTTGGTCGTCGGCCCGACCGGGTCGGGCAAGACCAACATGGTCCACACGATCCTGGCCGGGTTCGCCCGCGCCGAAGACGTGCTGACGTGGGTGATCGACCTCAACTCCGGCAGTGCGGGCCTGCCGTGGGTTCTGCCCGCGTTGAACGGTGAGGTCAAGCGGGAGGACGGCAAGCCGGTCCGGCCCGGCGTGGACTGGCTCGCCGGGACGTACGACGAGGCCGTGCTGATGCTGGACGCCGCGGTGAAGGTGGCCAAGCAACGCAAGATGGCCTACCAGGACCTGCTGTCCAAGGCAAACACCGACCTGCTGCCGATCAGCCCGCAGATCCCCCAGATTGAGCTGGTCATCGACGAGGGCGCCGAGATCCTCGCCTCCTCGGACCGGGACATGCGCAAGCTCGCGGAGAAGATCCTGGAGGTCATCCGCATCGCCCGCGCCATGGGCGTGCGCACCGTGCTCACCGCCCTGGGCGCGACCGGCAGCGTGCTGGGCAACCTGATGATCCGGCGCGAGGCCAAGGTACGCGTCGCCCTGACCGGCGGCGAGACCGAGGGCATGGACCTGGGCAAGATGTTCCCCGGAACCCGCGGCCTGCGCGTCGACCAAGCCCCCTACAAGGGCGCCGGATTCATGGGCACCCCCGAATCCCCCGCCGGCCTGTTCAAAGCGTGGCGCATCCTGCCGAACCAGATCCGGGACATCATCGCCGCCACCTCCGACCGACACCCCACCCTCGACACCGTGTCCGCCAAGGCCGCCGGGCCGGACTACGCGCGGCGCTGGGATGCGGAGCGCACCGCATGGATGCGCGACCAGCCCGCCATGGACGACCACCCGCGGCCCGACGCCGAGGCGCGGCCGGCCGGGGGCGGGTTGAACCTGTCCGCCCTGCGCGGCGAGTCGGCGCCGGTGTCGGAGGAAGAGGAGTTGGCGCGCCGCTTCCGCGAGCAGATCGACGCACAGTTCGCCACCACCCCCGACCCCGACGCGGAGCCGCCGGCCCGGTCGGGCGGGCTGAACCTGTCGGCGCTGCGGGGCGAGCAGGACAGCCCCGCGCAACGCGCCGCGCTCAACGTCCTCATCGCCGCCGGCCCGGACGGCACCGGCGCCTCCGCCATCGCCCGCGTCCTCGCGGACGACTACGGCACCACCCGGCAGACCGTCGTCGGATGGCTCAAGAGCTGGGTGGAAGACGGTACCGCCGTACGCGTCGGGGAGGGCACCAAGACCCGCTACGTCCACCGCCGCCACACCACCGGACAGCCCCCGCAGGACTGACCGCCTGTCGCTTGTCGACAGAACGCCGGACATGACGCCGAACACACGCCTCTCACACGTCCCTAGCTTGAAAAAGCGCATCTGACCTGGGAGGCGACAAGCGACAAGACAAGACAAGCGACAAGCCAGACGACAAGCCGCACGACAAGGAAGACGACAAGCAACGCGACAAGCCGACACCCACCCGCACGGGCCCGCGCCACCTTCGGCGCGGGCCCGCGGCTCACCCCAAGGGAGCCCGCATGCACCACCACCGCACCCCGCCCGGCGGCATCGCCCCGCACATCCCCGCCGACGCCTACCGCCGCGCACAAGCGACCGGCCAGCCGGTCGTGTTCGTCGTCAACGACCGGCCCCCGGCCGGCATCGAGTGGCGGCGGCTACTGCTGCCGTTCGCGATCGCCGGCGCCACCGTCGCCGGCGGCTGGGGACTGGTCGCCGCCCTGTGCTTCCTGCTCGACACCGCCGCCCACACCGCCACCGTCATCGCCGGCGCCGCCGGACCCATCGGAGTCGGCGGCATCACCCTGCGCCTCGCCCGCAGCAAGGGCGCCTAGCTACGCCAAGGGCGGCCCCCGCATCTCGCCAAAGAACGGGGCCGCCCTTGTCCACCCAGCACCTTCAACAGGACTGGAGACATCCAGCATGACCCAACCCACCGACATTCGGGGAGAGCACCTGCCTGCCGCTCTCTCCCTGGCAGCCTCCGGCGTGCCGGTGCTGCCGTTACGAGCCGGGAAGCTGCCGTTCGGGAACTGCCCGGCATGCGCCAAGAACGCCTGTGGCGGCCGGCCGAACATGAAGACTCCCGGCCCGTGCACCTGCCCGGCGCCCTGTCACGGCTGGGCTGCCGCCACCACCGACCCCGCAGTCCTCCGCTCCACGACGTGGGCGCGGGCGTGGCGTGAGGCAGCGGCGGTGGCCTACCACCCCGGCGGCGCCGGTCTCACCGTTGTCGACCTCGACAGCACGGACGCCATCGGATGGGCCCGTGCGAGCCTGCCTGTCACGCGCATCGTGCCCACCACTCGTGGTGAGCACTGGCTCTACCAGGGCGTCATGCAGTCCGCCAACGCGGTCCGGCCCGGCGTGGACGTCAAGTCGGCCATGCAGTACGCCAGGTGGCTCGGTCCCGGCACCGGCACCATGACGGCCCTGCCGGAAGTCGTACGCGCGCTGATCGTGAAGAAGCCGACCGCAGTCCGACCGGTGGCCGTCACGGTGCCCGCGATGGTCGGGGGCGGGGTGTGCCCGCACCGCACGCCGACCTACTTGGACCGTGGCGTTGCCATGGCGGAGCAGCGCATCACCGCCGCTCGCGAGGCGGTGCACGCAACCGTCTATCGGACGTTCCTCGCGGTGCTGTCCACGCACGGGCGATGCGGCTGCCTGACCGAGGCGCACACCGCGCGGCTGTTCACCGCAGCGCAGGCCAAGGGCGAATCGCCCCGGCACTGCGCCGACGCGTGGACGAACGCCCTGACCACGTTGGGACTGAGCCATGTCTGAGGACGACAAGACTCCCGGTCGCCAGGTCATCGCGGACTACGCGCAAGCGCACTTCCGGTACTTCCGCACCGCCGAAGGAACCGTGTATGCGCAGAAGAACGGGCACCCCGTGGCCCGCCCGATCCGCTCCCAGGGCACCACGGGCAGCCACCGCCAGGAACTCATGGTCGGACTGTTCAGGGACGGGCGCGGTGTGTTCAACGGGTCCGCACTCAAGGAGGCGTTGGACCTGATCGAAGCACTGGCCCTGTCCGAGGACGTCCAGCCCGTCCACATCCGCGTCGCTCCCGGATTCGACGGGGCGACGTGGCTGGACCTGGGCCGAGATGACGGGAAGTCTGTGCGCATCCACCCCACCGGCTGGGACATCCTCACCCCCGACCCGCGCGAAGTCTGCTGGCGGCGCACCCAGCTCACCGGGGAACTTCCGCTCCCGGCCAAGGACACGGGCGGCAAGGGCATCGACCTGTTGATGCGGCTGTGCAACTTCGCCAACGCCGAGACCGAGTGCCTGGCCATCGTGTGGCTGATCGGCTGCCTCGGTCCGTCGGTGCCCGTGCCCGCGCCGTTCCTCACCGGACCGCAAGGAGCGGGCAAATCCACCGGGGGCCGGATGCTCGTGCGGATCATCGAGGGGATGAGCGGTGACCTTCGACGCGCCCCAAAGGACGAAGAGAACCTGATCGCAGCGGTGGCGGCCGGATGGGTCACCGCGCTGGACAACCTCTCCCACGTGACGTCGGATCTGTCGGACGCGATGTGCTGCATCGTGACCGGGGTCGAGAGCGTCAAGCGCGCGCTGTTCACTGATGGGGACGTGTTCCGCGTCGGATACCGCCGGCCCCTGCTTCTCACCGGTATCGACGTCGGTGTCATTCGGCCCGACCTCGCGGACCGGCTCCTACCGCTGCGGCTGGAACGCCCCAGCATCCGGCGCACCGAGGCGGACCTGTGGCTGGACTACGCGGAGGTGCTGCCCGTCGTTCTCGGCTCCCTCCTGGACCTCACGGTCAAGGTCCGTGCCGCCGAGGCAGAGACTCCGACCGACCTGCGGATGGCAGACTTCGCCCACCTGTGCGCGCAGTTCGACGCGGCTACCGGCCTGGGTGCGCTCCCCGCCTACCGGGCGAGCCTGGACGACCTGAACGACGACGTGATCGAGGGTGACCTCCTCGCGCAGACCGTTCTCAGGCATGCCGAGACGATCGAGCCGGGCGGGGCGCAGCGGATGACGTCCACCGAGTGGCTGTCCTGCCTCAGCCGCCTCTACAGCGGCGACGATTGCCGTCCCCTGCCCAAGGGATGGCCGACGACCGGCAAGGTCCTCTCCGACCGGCTCAAGCGGCTCCAACCGACGCTGGCCGCCCGGCGTGTCCTTGTCGACTCGGGCCGCACCAGCGCGGGCCGCTACCTCGAAATGACCCGCACACTTCCCCCGGCCCCACACGAGCAAGCACGGGCATTCTGACCCGCGATCCGCACGCTCAAGCGAACAGCAAGAGGAGCACGTGCTTCTCTTGCTGTTCGGCGGGGGACGCCGCCCTAAGGTCGTGCCGCGCAGCGGCTCCTTCTTCACGCTGTAAGGCGCACCGAACTACAACAGGCAGCCCCTTCTTTGTCCTAAGAAGGAAGACGCTGCGTCATGCGCGTCACGCGAGCCGGCAAACGGCCACTGACCTGCAACGACACGCATGACGCAGACGGCTGGCTCTGCGTCATCCTGCGTCATCTGCGTCATCCGATGACACACCCCATGACGCCGACATGACGCACGCCGTAACCACTACGTCGAGCAAAACCCCAGGTCAGAGTCCCAAATGACGCTCATGACGCCATGACGCAGAAATCCGCACCTCGGACAGGCACGCCCCCGAAACAGGATCCTCGCCCATGCCACGGAGGACACGCCATGAGCACCGCACGTGAACAGCCGGACCCGCGCGCCACGCTCCGCGGCGGGTTGCCGGACCGCTACCTCACGGCCGACGACATCGCCGTGATCTTCGAGGTACCCAAAGAGACGGTGTATCAGTGGCGCCGGAAGCGCGTGGGGCCGCCCGGATTCCGCATCGGCAAGTACATCCGCTACGACCCTGCTGACGTGCTCGCCCACGTCGCCGAACGCAAGAGCACCGACCAAAACGCCGCCTGACCCAACACCCACCGCAGACAGCAGGGAGAGCCGCTACCCGGCGGCTCTCCCTGCTGCGTGTTGAGAGGACCGCCGCCTCATGGCAGGCCATATCCAAGACCGCTGGTTCAAGACCGAGATCAACCCCGACGGCAAGACCGTCCGGGTCAAGAGCGACCGCCACGGCAGCGGCCTGCGCTACCGAGCCCGCTACATCGGCCCCGACGGAACCGAGAAATCCAAAAGCTTCCCCGACGGACAGAAGCGCATCGCAGAGAAGTGGCTGTCTCAGATCGAGGCGGACATGACGCGTGGGCAGTACGTCGACCCTCGCGCGGCCAAGACCACCTTTCAGCAGTTCACCGAGAAGTGGCTCAAGACCCTCGCGGTGGACCCGAACACCCTGGAATCCATGAACTCCCAACTCCGGCGGCACGCTTTCCCGTACATCGGGTCGCGGCCGCTCGGGTCCTTCCAGCCGGGGCACGTTCGTGAGTGGGTGGCCCAGCTTGAAGCGAACGGCGTTCCCGGTTCGTACGGGGGTGCTATCTACGCCAGTGTGCGCGCTGCTCTCAGCGCCGCCGTGGACGACGGGTATCTGAGCCGTAACCCTTGCTCAGCACGATCAGTCCGCCCGCCGGCGCTCGACCCCAAGCGCGTCGTGCCGTGGACTCATGAGCGGGTGTTTGCCGTTCAGGAAGCACTCCCCGAGCGGTACCGCGCGATGGTCGACTTGGGGGCAGGGTGCGGACTGAGGCAAGGGGAGATTTTCGGGGTGGCTGTGGATGCCGTCGACTTCGAGGCCGACACCCTGCATGTCGTGCAGCAACTGAAGCTGTGCCGTAGCAAGCCCGTCTTTGCCCCACCCAAGGGGGGCAAACTTCGGGACGTGCCCCTTCCGGGGCCCGTGGCCGACGCGCTGCGGGCCCACATGAAGAAGTTCCCGCCAGTCGAGATCACGTTGCCGTGGAAAACCCCCGACGGCCTGAAGGTGACCAAGCAGCTCATCTTTACCGCACCAGGCGGAAACCACGTGTGGCGTCCAACCATGAACGAAGACGCCTGGAAGCCCGCTCTCGTGGCCGCCGGTGTCATCCCGGAGCGTGAGAAGGACGAGGTCGGCTACGTGGCCGCACGCGAGCATGGCATGCATGCCATGAGGCACTTCTACGCCTCCGCCCTCTTGGACGGAGGGGAGAACATCAAGGCCGTCAGCGAGTACCTCGGGCACGGCAACGCGGCGCTGACGCTCCGGATCTACGCACACCTCATGCCGAGTAGCCAGGAGCGCACGCGCAAGGCGATCGCAACCGCCTACGACAAGGCACGGCACCGGCCTGACGGCCCACAGACGGCCCACGGCCCGCAGTGAGTACCCCTGTTGAGAAGAACTTGCAGGTGACCGGCTTGCAGGGCCGTGGGCGTACTTCTCCGAGCCGGAGAAGAC
>NZ_JBHXHX010000043.1:0-8237 GCF_042723915.1 Streptomyces sp. NPDC058335
ATCCACACCGTCCGACACCAGACGCCACAGATCCTCCGGAGACTCCACCCCACCCGGCAACCGACACGCCATCCCCACGATCACCACCGGATCGTTCTTCTCCGCCTCGATGTCGCGCAGCCGCTTGTTGGCCTTCTGCAGGTCCGCGACCGCGCGCTTGAGATAGGCGCGGAGCTTGTCGTTGGTGTCGGAGTTCTTGACGTCGTCGGACATGTAGATCCGCCCCCCACGTATGGATCGCAAGACTGTCGGTGAATCAGGAAGTGGAGCCGAACTCGCTGTCGAGGAGATCGAAGATCTCGTCGTCGCTGGCACCCTCGATGTCGAACTCCGCCTCCGGCCCAGGCGAGTTGACGGTCTCGGCCCATACGGCGGAGAGCCTCTGGAGATGTGCGGAGACCTGCTCGTGCAGTTCCGTGTCCCCCGCCGCCGCAGTGAGCGACCGCCCCAGGCGCTCCAGTTCCGCGAGGACGGGTGGCACCGCGGGGGCGGAGCCGGCCAGCAGCCGCTCCTGGAGGTGGACGGCCAGCGCGGCCGGGGTCGGGTGGTCGAAGACCATCGTGGCGGGCAGGCGCAGTCCGGTGGCCTCGGTGAGCCGGTTGCGCAGCTCGACCGCGGTGAGGGAGTCGAAGCCGACCTCCTTGAAGGCCTGAGAGGCGTCGATCGATCCGGCTCCCTCGTGGCCGAGGACGGCGGCGGCGCTGCCGCGCACGAGGTCGGCCACGGCCTTGGCACGGTCGGCCTCGGGCAGTCGCGCCAGCCGGTCGGCGAAGGAGGCCGCCCCGGCCTCACCGGCGCGGGCGGCCGCCTTGCGGGCGGGCCGCACGAGTGCGCGCAGCAGCGCGGGGACATTCCCGTCGGCGGCCTCGCGGCGTACGGCCGCGAGGTCGAGCCTGGTCGGCACCAGCAGCGGCTCGTGCAGCCGCAGCGCGGCGTCGAAGAGGGCTATGCCCTCTTCGGAGCCGAGCGTGCGGGTGCCGCCGCGGCGGCTGCGCCGCAGGTCGGTGTCGTCGAGATGGCCTGTCATGGCACTGGCCTGCTCCCAGAGGCCCCAGGCCAGGGAGAGCGCTGGCAGACCCTGGTCGCGCCGCAGTTGGGCGAGACCGTTGAGGAAGCCGTTCGCGGCGGCGTAGTTGCCCTGGCCCGCGGTGCCGAAGACGCTGGCGCCGGACGAGAACAGGACGAACAGGTCGAGGTCGAGTCCGGCGGTCAGCTCGTGCAGGTGCCAGGCGGCGTCCGCCTTCGGCGCGAACACGGTGTCCAGCCGTTCGGCGGTGAGCGCGGTCAGCACGCCGTCGTCGAGGACGCCGGCGGTGTGCACGACGCCCCTGAGCGGATGCGCGGCCGGGACGCGGGCCAGTACGGCGGCGAGTTCCTCCCGGTTCGCCGCATCACATGCCTCGATGGTGACGGTGGCTCCGAGCGCCGTCAGGTCCGCCCGGAGTGCGGCGCTGCCGGGTGCGTCGGGTCCGCGCCGCCCGGCCAGGACCAGGTGGCGTACGCCGTGTTCGGTGACCAGTCTGCGGGCGACGAGGCCGCCGAGCAGTCCGGTGCCGCCGGTGATGAGCACAGTGCTCTCCGGGTCGAGGACGGGAATGTCCGTCCCCTCGGTGGTGGCCCGGACGAGCCGGGGGACGTACGTTCCGCCGGCCCGCACCGCGAGTTGTGGTTCGCCCGAGGCCGTCGCCGTGGCCACGGCCGCGGGAACCGCGCGGGCCGACTCGCGCGTCCCGTCGACGTCGACGAGGACGATTCGGCCCGGGTGTTCGGTCTGCGCCGAGCGGAGCAGACCCCAGACCGCCTGGGCGGCCGGGTCGGGCTCGGCGGCCGAGCCTTCGGCGGGTGCCGCGCCGGTGGTCAGCACGACCAGGCGGGACTCCGCCGTGTCGCCGGTGTCGTCGGCTCGTGGCTCGGCGAGCCAGGCGGTGACCTCGTCCAGCGCGCGGGCGGTCAGGGCGCGGGCTCGGGCGGCGCCCGTGCCGTCACCGGCTTCGGTGAGGTCCAGGACGTCCGTGGCCGCGGCCGGGCCGGTGGGAACCGTCTGTGCCGTCGGGGTCCAGTCGATGCGGAACATGGAGTCGGACGGGGTGGTGCCGGCCTCGGCGAGGCGGTCGGCGGAGGTGGCGCGCAGGACGAACGACTCGATGGTGGCGACCGGGTTGGCCGACTGGTCGGCCAGTTCCAGTGCGACCCCGCCGGACGCGGCCGGTACGGCGCGCACTCGCAGGGCGGTCGCGCCGGTGGCGTGCAGTCCGACCCCGTTCCAGGCGAACGGCAGCAGCAGCGGGGCCTCGCCGGAGCCGTCCGGGTCCGCGGTGGCGGCGTTGGTGAACCCGGCGGCCTGCAGCGCCGCGTCGAGCAGCGCGGGATGCAGCCCGTAGCGTCCGGCGTCCTGGCGCAGGTTCTCGGGGAGTTCGGCCTCGGCGTACACCTCTTCGCCGTGCCGCCACACGGCCTTCAGGCCCTGGAAGGCGGGGCCGAACTCGTAGCCGGTTCCGGCGCGGGTGCGGTGGTAGTCGTCGAGCGGTACGGCTTCGGCGTCCGCGGGCGGCCAGGTGTGGGGGAAGGGGCCGGGTGTGCTCTCGTGCGCCGACAGCGTTCCCGTGAGGTGGCGGGTCCACGGGGCGTCGGGTTCGGCGTGCTCGGAGCGGGAGTGGACCGAGACCTGACGGTTCCCGTCCCCGGCGGGCGGCCGGACCGCGACCCGCAGGAGGGTGCCGCCGTCCTCGGGCAGCACCAGCGGTGCCTCGACGACCAGTTCCTCCAGGTGGCCACAGCCGACCTCGTCGCCCGCGCGGATCACCTGTTCGACGAGGGCGGCACCGGGCACGAGCACGACGCCGGACACCTGGTGGTCGGTGAGCCACGGATGGGAGGAGCGTGACAGCCGTCCGGTGAACAGGACGCCGCCGTCCTCGGGGAGTTCGACGATCGCGCCGAGCAGCGGATGGTCGGCCGCCGATGCCCCGGCGGACGTGAGGTCACCCGTCGCGGCGGTCGCCTCGAGCCAGTAGCGGTGGTGCTGGAAGGCGTACGTCGGCAGGGGCACCCGGCGCGCCCCGGTGCCGTCGAACCAGGTCCGCCAGTCGATGTGGACCCCACGGACGTACACCTGGGACAGGGCGGACAGGAAGCGGTCCGGGCCGCCCTCGCCGCGCCGCAGGGTGCCGGTGACGGCGCACGGGCCGATGTCCGCCGCGTCCAGGGTCTCCTGCACGCTCATGGTGAGCACCGGGTGCGGGCTGATCTCCAGGAACACGCGGTGCCCCTGGCCGGCGAGGGCCAGCGTGCCGTCGGCGAACCGAACGGTCTGCCGCAGGTTGCGGTACCAGTACCCGGCGTCCAGCAGCGTGGTGTCCTTGATCCAGCCGTCGTCCACGGTCGAGTAGAAGGGCACGGTCGCGGGCCGCGGCTCCAGTCCGGCGAGCACCTCCGCAAGTTCGGCCTCGATGCGCTCCACGTGGGAGGTGTGGGAGGCGTAGTCGACAGGGACCTTCCGGGCGCGTACGTCCTGTGCGGTGAGGGCGGCGTGCAGTTCGTCCAGTGCTCCGGGGTCGCCGGCGACGACGGTCGAGGCCGGTCCGTTGACGACAGCGATCTCCAGCCGGTCGGCGAGGCCGTCGACGCGGGCGGCCAGCTCGTCGGCCGGCAACTGGACCGACATCATGCCGCCGAGGCCGGCGAGCCGCCTGCCGATGACCCGGCTGCGCAGCGCGACGACACGGGCGGCGTCCTGGAGCGACAGCGCTCCGGCGACGCAGGCCGCCGCGATCTCACCCTGCGAGTGGCCCATGACGGCGTCGGGCCGCACCCCGTACGACTGCCACAGGGCGGCCAGGGACACCATCATCGCGAACGACACCGGCTGGACCACGTCCACCCGGTCCAGCGAGGGGGCGCCCTCGGCCTGCCGCAGGACGTCGACCAGCGACCAGTCGGTGTACGGCGCCAGCGCGGCCGCGCACTCCTCGATGCGACGGGCGAACACCGGTGCGGTGTCGAGGAGTTCGGCTCCCATGCCGAGCCACTGCGAGCCCTGGCCGGGGAAGACGAACACGGTCCCGCCGTCGACGTCGGCCCGCCCGGTGATCACCTCGGCGACGGTGTCACCCGCCGCGAACCGGGCGGTGGCGGTGGTGCCCTGCTGAGTGCCGGAGGCGAGGACGACGGCCCGGTACTGCTGCGGGGTGCGCGTGGTGGCGAGGGAGAAGGCGATGTCGGCGGCGTCCGGGGCGGGTTCGGCCGTGGTGTGCGCGGCGAGGCGTTCCGCCTGGCCGGTCAGTGCCCGCGCGCTGTGCCCGGACAGGATCCACGGGACCACGGCCGGGGTGACCGGTGTACGGTCCGCGGGTCCGGTGTCCTCCGGCTGCCGCACCGCTGGCGCCTGCTCGACGATGACGTGCGCGTTGGTGCCGCTGACGCCGAACGAGGAGACGCCGGCGCGGCGCGCCCGGCCGGTGCGCGGCCACGGGCGCGGCTCGGTGACCAGCCGGACCTCGCCGGCGGACCAGTCCACCTCGGGGGTCGGTTCGTCGGCGTGGAGGGTCCTCGGCAGTTCCGCGTGGCGCATCGCCATCACCATCTTGATGACGCCGGCGACGCCCGCCGCGGCCTGGGTGTGTCCGATGTTCGACTTGACGGAGCCGAGCCACAGCGGCTCCCCGGCGCGGTCGGCGCCGTAGGTGGCGAGGAGCGCGTGGGCCTCGATGGGGTCGCCGAGGGGTGTGCCCGTGCCGTGGGCCTCGACGGCGTCGACGTCTCCGGGGGTGAGCCGGGCGTGGGCGAGGGCCTGGGTGATGACCCGTTCCTGCGAGGGGCCGTTGGGCGCGGTCAGTCCGTTGGAGGCGCCGTCCTGGTTCACCGCGCTGCCGCGGACGACCGCGAGAACCTCGTGGCCGTTGCGTTCGGCGTCGGACAGCCGCTCCAGCAGGACCAGACCGACGCCCTCGCTGATGCCGAACCCGTCTGCACCGGCACCGAAGGCCTTGCAGCGGCCGTCCTCGGCCAGCCCGCGCTGCCGGGAGAACCCGATCAGCGGCTCGGTCGTCGACAGTACGGACACCCCTCCGGCCAGCGCGAGGGTGCATTCGCCGGAGCGCAGCGCCTGTGCCGCGAGGTGGATGGCGACGAGGGAGGAGGAGCAGGCCGTGTCGACCGTGAGGGCGGGCCCTTCCAGTCCCAGGACGTAGCTGAGCCGGCCGGACAGGACGCTGGCGATGTTGCCGGTCACCAGGTAGCCCTCGTCGACCTGGTCGCCCCGGACGCGGTTGCCGTAGTCCTGGCCGTGTGTGCCGGTGAAGACGCCCGTGCGGGTGCCGCGCAGATCGCCCGGGGCCATACCGCCGCGCTCCAGCAGCTCCCAGGCCGTCTCCAGCAGCAGCCTCTGCTGCGGGTCCATGGCCAAGGCCTCGCGCGGGTTGATGCCGAAGAAGCCGGCGTCGAACTCCGCCACCGAGTCGAGGAACCCGCCCTTGCGGACGTAGGAGGTACCGGGGGTGTCCGGGTCCGGGTCGTACAGGGCGTCGAGGTCCCAGCCGCGGTCGGACGGCAGGTCGCCGATCGCGTCGCCGCCCGAGGCGAGCAGGCGCCAGAGGTCCTCGGGTGACTCCACGCCTCCCGGGTAACGGCAGCTCATCGCGACGATGGCGATCGGTTCGTCGGCCGGCGCCGCCCGCACGGCGTCCGGCGCCGGCCCGGAGGGCTCTGTCTCCCCGAGGAGTTCGGTCCGCAGGTGTCCGGCCAGGGCGCGCGGCGTGGGGTGGTTGAAGACGAGGGTGGGCGGCAGCTCGATGCCGGTGGCGGCGGTGAGACGGTTGCGCAGTTCCACCGCGGTCAGGGAGTCGAAGCCGAGTTCCTTGAAGGCACGGTCCGCCGGCACGTTCTGGTTGGCGGTGTGACCGAGCACGGCCGCGGAGCTGGTGCGGACCAGCTCCAGCAGCGTCTTGTCCCGCTCGGCCGCCGGCATCGCCGCCAGCCTCAGGGCCAGGGAGGGGCTTGTCCCGCGCTCGGCCGAGGCGGCTCGTGCGGAGCGCCGCGTCGGCACCGGGACGAGCGAACGGAACAGCGGGGGGACCGAGCCGCCGGCCCGTATCCGGTCCAGGTCGAGACGGACCGGGACCAGGACCGGGCGGCCCGTCGTGAGCGATGCGTCGAACAGCGTGAGCCCCTGCTCGGTGCCGAGCGCCAGGGTGCCGGCCCTGGCGGTCCTGGCCAGGTCCGCGGCGGTGAGCCGGCCACCCATGCCGCGGCTCTCCGCCCACAGGCCCCAGGCCAGGGACAGGGCGGGCAGCCCGAGGGCGTGCCGGTGGCCGGCCAGTGCGTCGAGGAAGGAGTTGCCGGCGCCGTAGTTGGCCTGGCCGGCCCCGCCGAACGTCGACGAGGCGGAGGAGAACAGTACGAACGCCTCCAGGTCCAGTCCGGCGGTGAGTTCGTGCAGGTGCCAGGCCGCGTCGACCTTCGGCCGCAGGACATTCGAGAGTTGCTCCGGCCGGAGGTTGACCAGGAGCGCGTCGTCCACGACTCCGGCCGTGTGTACGACGGCGGTCAGCCGGTCGGCCACCGACCCCACCACGCGGGCCGCCGTCTCACGGTCCGCCATGTCGCCGGCGACGACGGTCACGTCCGCGCCGGCCCGCCGGAGTTCCTCGGCCCACTCCTGCTCGATGCCGGAGCGGGACACCAGCACGAGTTGGCCGACGCGGTGGTGTTCGACGAGGTGCCGGGAGATCTGCCGGCCGAGTCCGCCGGACGCGCCCGTGACCAGGACGGTGCCCCCCGCGAGCCGGGGCGACGTGGGCTGCTCGGGTGTCTCCGCCCGGCGGAGCCGGGGCACCAGGACCCGGCCCTCGCGGACGGCCGCCTCGGGTTCGTCGGCGACGACGGCCGCGAGCCCGGCCCGCACCGTCGTGTCGGCGTCGTCGTCCACCTCGAGGAGCGCGAACCCTCCCTCGTACTCCGACTGGGCGGTACGCAGCAACCCCCGCAACGGCTGGTGGGCGAGGTCGTCGGCGCGGACGACCACGACGAGTCGGGAGTCGCCCGTCGCCGGGTCGCCCACCCACCGCTGGACCCGTTCGAGTGCCCGCCGTGCTCCGCGGTGCACCCGTTCGGGCAGCGGCAGCGCCGGGTCCTCGCGGTCGGCGAGGTGGACGACGGCCCGGGGTGGCGGCCCGTCGCCCAGGTCGGTGTCGTAGGCCCACGCGTCGTCCGGCACGGCCGACCGGTCCGCGTCCGAGGGCAGCCAGTCGGTCACGAAGAGGGAGTCGGGCCGGCCGGACGCGGTGCCGAGCGCCTCGACGTCCACCGGACGCAGCGTCAGCCGGTCGATGGCGAGCAGGGCGTCGCCGTACTCGTCGACGGCTTCGACGGCGAAGGCGTCGGCTCCCAGTGCGGTCACGGTGGTGCGCAGGTACGACGCCCCGGAAGCGTGGATGCGTACCCCGGCCCAGTCCGCCGGCCGCACGACCCGCCGCGGTCCGCCGCTCTCCAGGAGGGTGGCCGCCACGTGGGAGAGCGCGTCCAGGAGTGTCGGGTGCAGGACGTACCCGGTGTCGTCGCCGTCCGCCTCGGGCAGCCGGATCTCCGAGTACGCCCGCGTTCCGTCAGCGCTCAGCCATACGGCCTCGACGGCCTGGGAGCCGGACCCGTACGGCAGGGCGCCCTGCGGATCGGTGTCGGCGCCCGCGACAGGACGTGCTGTGTCGGGTACCTGCCAGGGCGTCGCGGGCGAGGGCTCGGCCGGCCAGGGGGCGAGCACACCGGTGGCCTGCTCGGACCAGTCCTCGCCGGGGCCCGGCCTGGTGTGGACGGTGACGGCGCGGCACCCCGCGCCGTCGGGGCCGCCGACATGTATCTGGAGGTCGAGCGCACCGTCGTCCGGCATCAGGATGGGAGTGCTGACGGTGAGTTCGGCGATGGCAGGTACCCCGTGCGCATCACCGATGTGGGTGAGAGCGTCGACCAGGGCGGACTCGGGTAACACCGTGCGGCCGGCGACCGTGTGGTCGGCGAGCCATGGCATCCCGGCCCGCGTCAACTGCGCCGTGCAGAGGACGTCCTGGGTCCCGGCCACGGTGACGGCGGCATGCAGGAAGGGGTGTTCTCCGGGCATCGGTCCCTGACCGACGGCATCGGCAGACCCGCTCTCCAGCCAGTAGCGCTCGCGTTGGAAGGCATACGTCGGCAGCCCACCGGCCCGTGCCTTGCGCCCCGTCACACCGAGCACCGCCGCCCAGTCC
>NZ_JBHXHX010000044.1:0-7746 GCF_042723915.1 Streptomyces sp. NPDC058335
TTACATTCCGAACCCGGAAGCTAAGCCTTACAGCGCCGATGGTACTGCAGGGGGGACCCTGTGGGAGAGTAGGACGCCGCCGAACAATCTTTGAGGAAACCCCCGTGCCTCCGGCACGGGGGTTTTCTGCGTTCCGGGGACTTTTCACGTTCTAGGATCGGCTCATGCGCTATGACCTGGTCGTCTTCGACAATGACGGTGTGCTCGTCGACAGTGAGTCGATCTCCAATCGGCTGCTGGCCGCCTACCTCACCGAACTCGGGCATCCGACATCGTACGAGGACTCGATCCGGGACTATATGGGGTCCGCCATGCACCGGATTCACGATCTGGTGCTGGAGCGGAGCGGGGAGCGGTTGCCGGCGGACTTCGACGATGTCTTTCACGCGCGGGTGTTCGCGGCGTTCGAGCGGGAGTTGCGGCCCGTGTCGGGGGTGACCGGCGTGCTGGAGAAGCTCGCCGCGGACGGGGTGCCGTACTGTGTCGCCTCCTCCGGGAGCCATGAGCGGATACGGGTCGGGCACCGGGCGACCGGACTCGACCGGTGGTTCGAGGACGCGCGGATCTTCAGCGCTCAGGACGTGGGCAAGGGGAAGCCGGCACCGGACCTCTTCCTGTACGCGGCCGAGCGGATGGGGGTCGTGCCGGAGAAGTGCGTCGTCGTGGAGGACAGCCCGCTCGGGGTGCGGGCGGCCGTGGCGGCCGGGATGGACGTGTACGGATTCACCGCGATGACGCCGGCCGCCAAGCTGACCGGTGCCACCGGACTCTTCGCCGATATGGGGGAGTTGGCCGACCTGCTGAGGTGAGCCGGTCGGCAAAGCTGAAGGAAATTCATCTTTGGCTGGATCTACCCACGAGTACGCCGGGGCCCTACGCTCGCCGCCATGACAGAAGTGCTGCGGCGCGGTAGGGCCTCGTTGGCGTTGAGCTTTTTTGCCCAGGGCGTCGCCTTCGCGCTGCTCGTGACACGGATTCCTGCCATCCAGGACCGGTACGGGGTCTCGGACGCGCTGCTGCCCGTCTTCCTCGCCGCCGTGCCGATCCTCGCCGGGGTCGGGAGCGTGGCCACCGAGCGGCTCGTGAAGCGGATACCGCCCAGTCGGCTGCTGCGCTGGTCCCAGCCGGTCGTACTGCTCGCCCTCCTGGGGGTGGGGGCGGGGGACCGGATGGCGGTGCTGGGTTTCGCGCTCGCGCTCTTCGGGCTTGCCGTGGGGGTGTTGGACGCCTCGATGAACATGCTCGGGGTGAGCCTCCAGCGGGCGTACGGGCGGAGCATCATGCTCAGCTTCCACGCGGTGTACAGCCTGGGCGGGATCCTGGGGGCCTCGTTGGCGTGGGCCGGGGCGCACTGGCATCTCGCGCTGTGGGTGTCGTATCTGCCGGTGGTGCTGGTGCTGCTGCCGGCTGTGGTGGTGGGGAGTCGGTGGTACGTCGACGGGGACGGGGCAGGACGGGAGGCCGTCGGTGAGGCCGGTCCGGTCGAGGGCGGTGGGGGTGTCGTCTTCAAGGCCCTGTTGCCGTTGTGCCTGGTGATGACGTTCGCGTACATCGGGGACTCGACCGTTTCCAACTGGAGTGCGAAGTACCTCCAGGACGTGCTGGGGAGTTCCGAGCAGCTGGCGACCGTTCCGTACAACGTCTACATGGTGACCACGCTGCTCGGGCGGGCCCTCGGGGACCTCGGGGTACGGCGGTTCGGGGCCGTGGCGGTCGTACGGGTGGGGGCGTTGGCGGCCGCGGCGGGGTTCGCGGTCGTGGCCGTGGCGCCGGGGGCCTGGGCGGGGATGGGCGGGTTCACGTTGGTGGGACTGGGGTTGTGTGTGCTGGTGCCGCAGACGTTCGCGGCGGCGGGGAGGCTGTTTCCGGGGGCCTCGGACGCGGCTGTGGCCCGGCTCAATGTCTTCAACTACGTCGGCTTCCTGATCGGTTCGCCGTTGGTCGGGGCGCTCGGGGACGCGTGGAGTTACCGCGGGGCGATGGCGGTGCCGATGGTGTTGGTGCTGGTGACGTTCGTGTACGCCAGGTCGTTCGCTCCTCAACCGGACCGATACGGTGGCGGGCATGAGCGGCCGCGCACAGCTGATGTGGGACGAGGCAGTAACGGGGTATGACTTCGGTCCGGATCACCCGATGGATCCGGTTCGGCTGGCCCTGACCCGGCGACTGGTCGATGCCCTCGGGCTCGACCGGGAGGTGAAGGTCGTGTCCGCCAAGCCGGCCGGGGAGTCGACGTTGCGGCTCGTCCACCGGGAGGACTACATCGCGGCCGTCAAGGCCGCTTCCGCCGATCCGCGCGCGGCGGACACGTCGTACGGGCTGGGGACGGTGGACGATCCGGCCTTCGCCGGGATGCACGAGGTGTCCTCGCTGATCGCCGGGCTGTCGGTGGGCGCGGCGGAGGCGGTGTGGCGGGGGGACGCGCTGCACGCGGTGAACTTCTCGGGTGGGTTGCACCATGCGATGCCCGGGGGTGCGGCGGGGTTCTGCGTCTACAACGACGCCTCCTTGGCCATCGCGCGGTTGCTGGAGCTGGGGGCTAGGCGGGTCGCGTACGTGGACGTCGACGTGCATCACGGGGACGGGGTGCAGGCGGCGTTCTGGGAGGACCCGCGGGTGCTGACGATCTCGCTGCACGAGCATCCACGGACGCTGTTTCCGCAGACCGGGTGGCCCGAGGAGACCGGGGCGGGGGACGGGGAGGGGGCCGCGGTGAATGTGGCTCTGCCCGCGGGGACGGGGGATGCGGGGTGGTTGCGGGCGTTTCACGCGGTGGTGCCGGAGCTGGTCGCTGATTTTCGGCCGGATGTGCTGGTCACTCAGCATGGGGCCGACACGCACTTCGAGGATCCGTTGGCTCATCTGGCGGTGTCGTTGGATGCGCAGCGGGCTGTGCAGGTTGCCTGTCATGCGCTTGCGCACGAGTACGCCGGGGGGAAGTGGGTCGCGTTGGGTGGGGGCGGATACGCGGTGGTGGATGTCGTGCCGCGGTCGTGGACGCATCTTGTGGGGATCGCGGCGGGGCGGCCCGTGGAGCCGGAGACGGTGATTCCGGAGGGGTGGCGGAGGGAGGTTTTCGCCCGTACTCGGCAGTTGGGGCCGGTGCGGATGACTGATGGGCGGTGGCCGGTGTCCTGGGGGGAGTGGGAGGCGGGGTACGACCCTGCGGATCGGTTGGACCAGGCTGTGTTGGCCACTCGGCGGGCGGTGTTTCCGTTGCGGGGGTTGTTGGCGTAGGAGTGGGCGGGTGGGGTCGGGGCGGGGGTTTGTGGGTGGGTGCGGGATCTGAGGGGTTCGCCCCCGCCGCCCTTACCCATTCCCATCCCCAGGGGCTTCGCCCCTTCGACCCCACCAGGGGCGCTGCCCCTGGACCCCGGTAGCGCTCTCGCCTTGGGCCCTGGCGAGGCTCTGCTCTGGACCCTGGCTGGGCGCTGCTCGTGCACCCTGGCTGGGCTCCGCTCCTGGAGCTCGGTGGGGCTGCGCCCCTGGACCTTGCCTGGGCTGCTCCTGGATCCCTGTGGGGCTCCGCGCCCCTGGACCCCTGGCTGGGCGCTGCCCTGGATCCCCTGCACCCCGGCGGGCTAAGCCCCCCCCGCGTCCCTGCCCGCGCCTGCATCCCAGCGGGCCACGCTTGCTCGCTTCTCTGGGCATGTCTGGCGGGCCACGCTCCCCCGGTTCTCGGCGGGCCGGCCTCCCCGCGTTCCCGGTGGCTCGGGCTTTCCTTACGCCGACCGTGCGTGCTTCTGCCGGTTTCTGGGCGGGGGCGGGGTGCTGTGGGTCAGGATTTCAGGGTGTTGAGTCGGGGTGGGATGTCGGCGTATTTGGTTCGGGTGGGGTTGGCGGGGGTGGTGGAGAGTGGGCGGGAGGGGAGTCTTCGGCGGTATCGGTTGTTCGCGGCTCGGGATCCTCGGGTGTTGATCGGGATTGATCCCGAAGGGGTATGGGGGGAGCGTGAGTTGATCGCGTTGATGGCGGAGAAGTGTGGGGTTTCGGCCGATCCGGAGCACACTTCAGGGCATGATGTGATCGATCCGGAGCTGACCCTTCGCGCGCTGGATGCTTTCGCGGAGCGGCTCGCCGCGGTTGCCCAGCGTGGTGGGCCCGTGTTGCTCGGGACCGGGCACCCGCATCGGCTGCTCGGGTTCTACGCGGGAATCGCAGACGCCTTGTCGGCGGCGGGATGTGTTGTTCTCACCCCGGCGCAGGGCCGCTGTGTCGACATAACGACCCGGTTCGGTCTACGCACGCTTCAGCTCGCCTACGTACGAGGCGTCGGGTTGGTGCGGGAACCCGGTCCCGAGCGCCCCGGTGGTGCCACCGGCGCACACACGCACTCACCCCTCCCGGTTCGGCTGGCGCTGGCGGCGGCCGCGGAGACCGGCGGGCCGTTGCCGGAGCTGGTGATCGGGGACCACGGCTGGGTCTGCGGGGCAGGTCAGCTGGGGTTCGAGGCGATCGGGCTGGCGGACAGCGACGATCCCGCGCTCTTCGTCGGAGAGGCCGAGGGGACCGTGTCCGTCGTCGTTCCACTTGATGACGGCGCGCGGGCCGACTACTACCTGCCACTCACCCGCTACGTACTCAATCGGGCGTGTCTGTCACAGTAGGCCCCCGATGGTTGCACCTCTTCCCCACTCGCATCACCCGCCCCTACATTGGGGAGTGAGCACGCAGCGACGAAGAGTCACCGGAAGGGGAAGCCGGTGGCCGTCGAGTCGAGTGCGGAAGGTTCAGGTGTGTCATGGCTGCAGCTGGCGAGAGGCCTCTGAACGAGGTTCAGTTCCTTACCGTGGCGGAAGTCGCCTCGGTGATGCGAGTGTCCAAGATGACCGTGTACCGGCTGGTGCACAGCGGTCATCTGCCCGCGATCCGGGTCGGAAGGTCCTTCCGCGTCCCGGAGCAAGCGGTTCACGAGTACCTCCGCGAGAGCTATGTGGGGGTGGAAACGGCCTGACGGCAGGGGTGGGGGGACCCGCACCACAGGGCACTCCAGGGTCCCTCCGCCGCCTCGATTACGACCTCAGCGCTCAGGCGGGTAGGCTAGCCCCTCGTAGGTCGTATGGGCCCATGGCGCCCAGCACCGAGTGATGAGAAGTGAGCGAGGGTAGTCGTGGGCTCTGTTATCAAGAAGCGGCGCAAGCGGATGGCCAAGAAGAAGCACCGCAAGCTGCTCAAGCGCACGCGCGTTCAGCGTCGTAACAAGAAGTAAGTTCGCTCGACGCGAGCCGCGAAAGCGCGGTGTGGCCCCCCAGCCGGTTACCGGTTGGGGGGCCACACGCATATCCGGCCCCCGTGCGGCCGGCTGAACCCCGTGCGGATGCCTGGACACACACCATGGCTGATCTGCTCGTACGACCGACCGTTGCCGTCACTTCCTGCATCGGGTGGTCATCACAGCGCAACACCGACCCGCTAAGTTGGCCCGCAGCGGGGAACGCGGCAGGGTGGGGAACACGACAGGGTGGAACCGGACCTAGTGATGGACGAAGGAAGGCGCTGATCTTGGGCAAGGTCGTGCTGGTGACCGGGGTGGCCCGTCAGCTGGGGGGCCGGTTCGTACGGCGGATCCAGCGTGACCCGGAGGTGGACCGGGTGATCGCGGTGGACGCCGTGCGACCCGAACACCATCTGGGCGGTGCCGACTTCGTCCAGGCCGACATCCGGCAGTCCACCATCGCGCGGGTGCTCGCCGAGACCGGCGCCGACACCGTCGTACACCTGGACGTGACGGCCACCGCGCTCGGCAGCGGTAGCCGGACCACGGTCAAGGAGACCAACGTCATCGGGACGATGCAGCTGCTCGGCGCCTGTCAGAAATCGCCGAACGTGAAGCGCCTCGTCGTGAAGTCCAGCACCAACGTGTACGGCTCCGCGCCCCGCGATCCCGCCGTGTTCACCGAGACCACCGCGGCCAAGTCGCTGCCCAGTGGCGGGTTCGCCAAGGACACCGTGGAGGTCGAGGGCTACGTCCGCGGGTTCGCCCGGCGGCGCCCCGACGTCGCCGTGTGCGTGCTGCGGTTCGCCAACATCCTCGGCCCGACCGCGGAGACACCGCTCGCCTCCTACTTCTCGCTGCCGGTCCTGCCCACCGTCCTCGGCTACGACCCGCGGCTCCAGTTCGTGCACGAGGACGACGTGATCGAGGTGCTGCGGATCGGCTCGCACGAGCCCGGCCGGGGCACGCTCAACAGCGGCACCTTCAACATCGCCGGCGACGGCGTGCTGCTGCTGTCGCAGTGCTCGCGACGGCTCGGCCGGCCGACTGTCCCGCTCCTGCTGCCGGCCGTCACCTGGGCGGGCACCCTCGTGCGTACGCTGGGCATGACGGACTTCTCGCCCGAGCAGATCCGGCTCCTTACGCACGGCAGGGTCGTGGCGACCGACCAGATGCGCGAGACGCTGGGATTCACGCCGAGGTACACCACCGCGGAGACGTTCGCGGACTTCGCACGCAGCCAGGGGCCGGGTCTCCTGCCCCCCGAGGCCGTCGCGGGGGCCGTCGACCGGATCGCCGCGCTGCCCCTCGCGGGCGGCGGCCACCCCCCGACGCAGAGCGCCAACTGAGGAGCGCATCAACGATGGCGGACGCCAAGGTCATTCCGTTCGACGACGACCGGTCCCGCGGGAGTGCCGCACAGCGGCCGTCGCGGCGCCGGAGTGCGGGGAGCCGGCGCCGGAACGGCGAGCCGGCGCCGGTCCGTGAGATCGGCGAGATCGGTGAGGTCACAGAGGTTGGTGAGGTCCAGGCCCTGCCCACCAGGGCCGTTCCGCAGGATGATGTCCCTGTGACCGGTGAGGAACAGCCGCCGCGGCCGGACGGTGACGGCGGTGGCCTGGAGCGGCGCATCGCCGGGGGGCTGTCCTTCCTGCGCCGCCGTCTGACCGGCGACTACGACGTCGACGACTTCGGCTACGACCAGGAGCTGACCGACCAGGTCCTGATGTCCCTTCTGCGCCCGGTGTACGAGAAGTACTTCCGGGTGGAGGTGAAGGGCGTCGAGAACATCCCGGCCGACGGCGGTGCGCTGATCGTCGCCAACCATTCCGGGACGCTGCCGCTGGACGGTCTGATGATGCAGGTCGCCGTCCACGACCATCACCCGGCGGGCCGTCACCTGCGGCTGCTCGCCGCCGACCTGGTGTTCGTGCTGCCGGTCGTCAACGAGCTGGCCCGCAAGCTCGGGCACACCCTGGCGTGCTCCGAGGACGCCGAACGGCTCCTGGCGCGGGGCGAGCTGGTCGGGGTGATGCCGGAGGGCTTCAAGGGCATCGGGAAGCCCTTCGGCGAGCGCTACAAGCTCCAGCGGTTCGGCAGGGGCGGCTTCGTGTCCACGGCGCTGCGCCAGGGCGCCCCGATCATCCCCTGCTCGATCGTCGGGGCGGAAGAGATCTACCCGATGATCGGCAACGCCAAGACGCTCGCCCGCGTCCTCGGCTTCCCGTACTTCCCGCTCACTCCGACGTTCCCCTGGCTGGGCCCGCTGGGCGCGATCCCGCTGCCCACGAAGTGGACGATCCAGTTCGGTGAGCCGATCCCCACGGACGGCTATCCGCCGGAGGCGGCCGAGGACCCGATGCTGATGTTCAACCTGACGGACCAGGTCAGGGAACAGATTCAGCACACGCTCTACAAGTTGCTGGTGCAGCGGCGGTCGGTCTTCTTCTGACCCGTCTTCCGCTGACCCCCGCCCTCTTCCGAGCTGCGTGCGTACATGCCTACGGCGGTGGGGGCGGCCTTCTCAGGAA
>NZ_JBHXHX010000045.1:0-7087 GCF_042723915.1 Streptomyces sp. NPDC058335
GTCTCCGCCGCCACCCGCCGCAGGACCTCGGGGACTTCCGTCTCCATCGTCGTATTGGAACTGGGCACCAGCATGCCCACACGGTAGGAACTCATAGCCGTACACCTTTCGTCACGCACGCGGGTAGGCCATGACGGTTTCACCGAGTACGCCTCGCTGGAACGCCCGGCGGATACTCCGTACTCGCAGGGCGAGGCTCGGCAGCCTCTCCCTCGGAGTACGGAGTATCGGCCCGGCGTTCCACTCCGGATCCGCGGCGCCCATCGTCGAGGGCAAGCAGACGGACACAGCGGAAAGGGACGTCCGATGGAACTCAGGCCGATGCGATCATGGATTCACCACAGCAGGGGCAAGGTGCTGCGGCAGGCTGAGACGACACGGGCCGAACTGGGCCTGTTCGAGGACATGTTCACGCGGCAGGGCTTTGAAGGCCGTGACGCGCACATGTACCGCCGCCACGAGCCGACCGCCTGGAAGCGTGCCGACCAGGACGCGCAGCCCTATGACTTCAACGGGCAGGTGGTGGAGCCCACCGACCTGAAGCACGCCGACGGGCTGCCGCTGCGGCTGTTCCACAACGACGACGTCTCCGTCTGGGTGAGCCGGCGCAGCACGGACATGCCCTACTCGGTGCGCAACGCCGACGGGGACGAGCTGTACTTCGTGCACGACGGCACCGGCACCTTCTACACCGAGTTCGGGCCGATCCCCTACGAGCCCGGTGACTACGTCCTGGTGCCCAAGGGCACGACGTACCGAATCCGCCCGGCCGGCCCCGTGAACTACTTCCTGATCTTCGAGTCGCCCGAGGAGATCGGCTTCGCCGACATCGGGGCGCACGGCCGCCGCGCCCCGTTCGACCCGGACCTGCTGTACGTGCCGACCCCGCAACTCGACGAGCTGGGCGACGGCCGCAACCAGGACGGGGAGTGGCCGGTGCGGATCAAGTCGCGCGGCGAACACACCTCGGTGTACTACGAGTTCGACCCGATCGACGTTGAGGGCTGGAAGGGCGACCTGTTCCCCTTCAAGCTGAACATCCGGGACTACCGGCCGATCATGAGCGACCGCATCCACCTGATGCCGTCCGCGTACGCCGTCTTCGCGACGCCGGACTTCATGGTGGGCAACCTGCTCCCGCGCCCCTATGAGTCGGCCGAGGACGTGGAGGTCATTCCGGGGTATCACCGCAACGTGGACTACGACGAGTTCACGTTCCTCCACAACGGCACGGTCATGGGTTTGGAGGTCGCCAAAGCCAGCATCTCCCTGGTTCCGCGGGGCCGGCACCACGGCTTCCCGGACGACTACCAGGAAGTGCTGCGCAAGACCGTCAAGCCGGGCGACCGCATCGACTACGAGATCGTCTTTCTGGACACGCTGCACCCGCTGACGCCCTCGCAGGAACTCTGGGACACCCAGCGTCAGGGCGAGCACTTTTTCGAGGGCGGGCGTGGAAGCGGTGACGCCCAGTGACGCGGCAGAAGCAGGTCAGCACCACAGCCGTCGGCCTGATCGATTACAAGACGCTGCCGGCGGGAACCGAGACGACGGTCATCCCGCTAGCCGCCGCCGACGGCGCCGGCTCCCGCGGGGTCCTCTACGCCCGGGGCGGCGAGCGGACGGTGGTCGTAGTGTCGCATCCCCGGGGCGACATGACCCGGCACTACGCGGCTCCGGCGGTCCTGGAGGCCGGGTACGCCTTCTACGCGCACGCTCCGCGGAGCCTGAACAACGACGTCGACATCGAACACGAGCGGCTGTTGCTCGATCTCGCGGCGGGGCTGGGCCACCTGAAGAACGAGCGGGGCTACGAGAACATCGTGTTGCTCGGCAACAGCGGCGGCGGATCGCTGCTGACGTTCTACCAGCAGCAGGCGAGCACGGCCCCGCCGGGAAGGCTGACGGACACCGCGTCCGGGGATCTGTTGGACCTCAACGCGGTGGAGATGCCCAAGGCGGACGGGCTCGTGCTGCTCGCGGCGCATCCCGGCCAGGGAGCCATCATGCTGACCGGTATCGACCCGTCGGTGATCGACGAGGAGGATCCGTTGGCGGTGGATCCCGGGCTGGACATGTACGACCCTGTGAACGGGTTCCGTGAGCCCCCGGAACCGAGCAAGTACTCCCCGGAGTTCCTCGTGCGCTACCGGGCGGCGCAGCAGGTTCGCGTGGCCCGGCTGGACGCCCGGGCCCGCGCGCTGATCGCCGAGCAGCGGCGTCACCGGCAAAAGATGCAGGAACCCGGATTCGCGGACCTGCCCTTGGAGGAGCGCACCTACATCACCCGCCGGGCGGTGGCCGGCCACTACATGGTCGTCCACCGGACCGAGGCCGATCCGGCCTACCTGGACGTGAGCCTGCACTCCTGGAAGTCCACCCGCACACCCGCCTCGATCCTCGGACCCCGGCCCGACCAGGTCAACTACGCTCCCGGCGGATTCGGCCGGCTCGTCACACCGCGAGCGTGGCTGAGCACCTGGTCGGGGCTGTCGACCCGGGCCACGCTCATCGAGTCACTGAAGTCGATCCACGAGCCGCTCCTCCTGATCAGCCTCACGTCGGACAGTCTCGGCTTCCCCGACGCCAGCCAGGCACAGCGCGACGCCAGCCCTTCCGAGGACAAGACGATCCGGTTCGTGGAGGCCGAGCACTTCGCCACCCCCCTTCCGAAACGGGAAGAGGCCCTGCGACTCGTCGTCGAGTGGCTCGCTCCGCACTTCCCGTCCCGATCAGGAGAATGACATGAAGCAGTTCGTGGTGACGCTCGAACTCCTCGCAGACCCACCGGGCCCCGAGGTGAGTGAGGCCCAACAGGCGTTCCTGGCCGAGCTTCTTCAGCAAGGCACCCTCATGATGTCCGGACCGTTCAGCGACGGCCGTGGTGGGATGGCCATCCTGCGCGGTGACTCACTCGAAGCAGCACAGGACCTCTACGGCGAGAGCCCCATCGTCCGCTCCGGCGGCGCGGCGGTGGACGTGCGCGAATGGAACGTCCTGCTCGACTCGACCCGGCGGTGAAGCCGTACCCCCTCCCCAGCCAGGTGAGTGAGTGCCTCAGTCCCACGGCGCGATCCGCTCGAGGATGTCCTCCGCTGTGCGGCCCTCTGCTCGACGATCTGTCCCGCGGGAGCGATCACGTGCACCGGCTGGATAGTCTGCCCGGCCGACATCATGCCGAAGTCCAGGTCGCCGTCCTGGTGTGTCCCCTCTCCACGCGCCATCCCGCGACGGCGTACCGGCCGGGGAAACCGGAGGCCTCCGCGGACGCCATCGCCGTCCGCTGGCCACCGGTCGACGGTCACCGCTGCGCCGGCAGTCGGTGACCGTCTCTTGGCCACGGAGCTCAGCAACAGCCTGTCGAATGCGCGCTCGTGGGCCATCGTCGTCGCTGCCGGGGCGGCGGCCTTCTGATCCTGGGCGATGCGGCCGCGCAGCATGGTCTCCACGATCTTTGTACTGCTCCGCCTCCTCCGGTGTGTGGAGGGCGTCGAAGAGGATGATGCCGCCCGGGGTGAGGATCGCCGTGGCGGACATAAAACCGACGCTGAGCACGGCGACGTTGTCGAAGATCCGGAGCGGCACGGGAGCGGGGACCTGGGTGGGGTGTAGCCGGCGGTGAGCGCGTTGACGATGCTGGTGAGGTTCGGGGTGTCACCGGCGAGTTCGGCGGCGCGGTCGAAGTAGTCCTGTGCGGTCGGGTCGGCGGATGCACGCTCGGGGCGCAGCGGCACCGCGCCGGCGCCGACCGCTGCGGCGCCGAGCTGCCAGAAACGGTGGCGCGTCAGGGGTCCGTGTGGGTGGACTTCGGGCCATGTGTTGTGACGGGTGACCGGCCGTCCGTCGCCGGCGTGGGCTGCGTCACCGTGCTGAGGTTCTCAGGCGGCCGAGGGCGGCGAGCACGAGCTGTACGCGGCCTGGATGTACCGCAGGCAGACGGTCCACGACGTCGCCTTCACCGGCGGCTCCGGACCCCGCCTGCACCATCTCGGCGTCGCCACCCACGAGCTGCATCAAGTGCTGCGCCGACCTGTTCGGCTCGCTCCGCAAAGGAGCACCACATCGAGCGCGGCCCGGGACGGCAGGGCGTCTCCAACGCCTTCTACCTCTACCTTCGCGACCCCGACGGCCACCGCGTCGAGGTCTACACCTCGGACTAGTACACCGGCGACCCGCACCACGAGACGTACCGATGGAGCGTCCACGACGACCGCCGCCGCCGCCACTTCTGGGGCAACGCCGTCATCGAGTCCTGGTACAAGGAGGCCACCCCGGTCCTCGACGTCGACCGGAAACCGCACCCCGTCACCGAGGCCGTGCTCGATGAGTCAGCCGTGATCGGCGGGGCCGACGGCCTCGGCTGATGCAATCACATGACGGGAACCGATCAGCTGTAGAAGTTCTTCGGCCAGCGGTGCTTGGCCAGCAAGGCGAGCTCCTGGGTGGTCAGCGGCGGTGCGTCGGCGATCGCAGCGTTGCGTTCTACGTTCCGCAGCGACCGCATCCCGACGATGACCGTGGAGACCGCCGGCCCTGCGAGCGCGAACCGGAGCGCCGTGGAGGGCAGTTCCTCGATGCCGAGCCCCAGGTCGGCCAGGAGCGCGTCCACGCGCTCCTCGACCTGGGTGGGCCTGTCGTCCCTGAAGTACCAGTTGCGCCAGTCTCCCTCGGGGAAGGTGACACCCGTCCGGATCGAGCCGGTCAGGGCCCCCTCGTCGAGTACCACCCGCCCAATCACACCCACGCCGTACTCCTCGCAGGCGGGCAGCAGGGTGTCTGCCGGGGCCTGCTCGAAGACGTTGTAGATGACCTGGACCGCGTCCAGAACGCCCGTACGCAGCACGGTGAGCACGTTCTCGGGCTGGTGGTCCTTGACGGAGATCCCGAAGGACCTGATCTTGCCCTCCTGTTTGAGGGCGTCCACCGTTTCCAGCCAGTCGCCGCGGCCGGTCCACTCGTCTTCCCAGGTGTGCAACTGGAGAAGATCGACGTGGTCGCGGCCCAGTTCGCGGAGGCTGGTCTCCAGGCTGTCGCGCAGGTGAGAGCCGGGGAACGCCTCGTCGGGGTGCAGCCCGCTCGACGCCAGCGAGACCGGGACCTTCGGCCCGACCTTCGTCGCTACGTGCACGCCGTCACCCCTGTCCGGGAGCTCCCTGAGCGCGCGGCCGACGACACGCTCACTGCGGTCGTATCCCCTTGCGGTGTCGATGAAGGTGACGCCCAGATCGATGGCGCGGTGCAGGGCACGCACACCGGAGTCGTCGTCGGCGCCGACCCAGGCTCCCTGGCCCAGGCCCCAGGCCCCGTAGCCGATCTCGGACACGGTGAGCCCGGTGCGGCCGAGTTCCCGAAAACGCATGCGATGTCCGACCCCTCTTAGGACCCGTGCCAGGTCCGGTTTCCATGGGCCTTGCGGCACCACGACTTGCCTGGTCAACGGTACAGACGGCGGATGCTCGGCCACCACCTCGCACGGGCACTGAAACTTTCGGACCCCCGCAGGACTCCGCACGGACGTACACCTCACAACAGGCCGTACGTACGGGCTTTGGCAGTCAGTTGGGCCCGGTTGCGGGCGGCGAGCTCGTGCATCATCTCTCGTAGGCAGGAACTCACGATGCTGGCCGAGAGATTGAGTTCGGTGCCGATGTCCGGGTTGGCGTGTCCGGCCGCGACGAGGCGCAGACGTCGTACTCGCGGGCGATGACCGGAGCCGTGTGGGGCGCGGGTCGGCGGCGAGGACGCGCCCGATGTCGGCCGGATAGATGTCGGAACTCCCGGTGACGAGCATGTCCCTGCACGGGTCGACGATGACGACCGACCGGTCTCGGTCATGGAGGCGGCGATGCCGCGGGTGTACAGCCGGCCGTTCGGCTCGATGGTCTCTGTGGTGACTGGCGGAGGTTGCCGTGATAGCGGAGTATGACGATTGACGATCGGGCCATGAACCGTGAGTTCGAAGGTGCGCCGCGCTTAGCGATGCGCCAGACGTCGCTCAAGACTGCGGTTGACCCGGTAACGCTGGCGGCGAGCTTGAGGGCCGTATCCCGCCCCAGTCCGTTGCCGGCGCCCGTGATCGCGACGGTCGACTGCTTGGTGCCCGACATGGTTCTGCATCCTTGGATGCGGAAGGTTCCGCTGCCGAGCGGAGTGAGCCTCCGGGGCAGGCGGTTGAGCGCTGGAGGTCCCCTACCATCTCCACACATGGATGATGTATCAACACCCTGGTGCTCCGTAGAAGATCTTCAGATCGCGCAACTCGGATCATTCCGTGGAGCTTGGCCCACGCCTGGGCGGCGATCTGCTCAGCGAAGCGCCCGTGCGCCGTCGCCTCGGACGGGTCGAAGACGGGCGGACGCTGGTCCCAGGTGTGGCCTGTCGTTGCCACTCAGACGATCGCGGCCAGGGTTCCGACCTGCCCAAATGAGTTGCGCTCCAACGAAGTTGGGCGGCGTGCAGCGGCCTGCCGGTCACTCTGCTTGAGCTTGACGCCGAGGTGTGATCATATAGATGATACATCAACTGAGCCAGGTGTCTCGCAGGGGCAGCACGCCCCACGCGCAGCCCATGATGTCGAATTGAAAGGCGTATGCACATCATGAAGAAGCGTCTCATTGGCATGATTGCCGCAGGCGGCGCGGCAGCCGCGGCACTGACCGTCACCGCCAGCCCGGCCCAGGCGGCGAGTCAGCCGCCCCAGTGCCAGGCCGACGCGGGCACCGCCTGCGTGGCCGTCACCAACGGAACCAAAGGCCAGGTTCACAGCATCAGCGTGAACGGCCAGTGCGTGTCATTTACCACGGACAGCGTGAACCAGTACTTTCCCGAGGTGACCGTGGCCTCCTCCGGGGCGTCGCCCACCACACTGACGTACTCGGGCTATCACTGCGAGAGCACCTCTCAGAACTCGCAGCCCGTGGGCTGGTTCACGGGCCCCGCGGCCGACAATTACCGCTGGGTGATCATCGGCCGCATCTGGCAGTGACACATGCGACGCGGTGATCGTCCCGGCGGCGGCCACCGCATCGGCTACTCGACACATTGCACGCCGCTAACGGTGAGCGAGACCCTGCGGGCCGGTCGGGGT
>NZ_JBHXHX010000046.1:1739-4423 GCF_042723915.1 Streptomyces sp. NPDC058335
CAGTCGTGACTGCGTGCCTTTTGAAGAATGAGCCTGCGAGTTTGCGGTGTGTTGCGAGGTTAACCCGAGTGGGGTAGCCGTAGCGAAAGCGAGTCCGAACAGGGCGGTTGAGTAGCACGCTCAAGACCCGAAGCGGAGTGATCTAGCCATGGGCAGGTTGAAGCGGCTGTAAGAGGTCGTGGAGGACCGAACCCACCAGGGTTGAAAACCTGGGGGATGACCTGTGGTTAGGGGTGAAAGGCCAATCAAACTCCGTGATAGCTGGTTCTCCCCGAAATGCATTTAGGTGCAGCGTCGTGTGTTTCTTGCCGGAGGTAGAGCACTGGATAGGCGATGGGCCCTACCGGGTTACTGACCTTAGCCAAACTCCGAATGCCGGTAAGTGAGAGCGCGGCAGTGAGACTGTGGGGGATAAGCTCCATGGTCGAGAGGGAAACAGCCCAGAGCATCGACTAAGGCCCCTAAGCGTACGCTAAGTGGGAAAGGATGTGGAGTCGCACAGACAACCAGGAGGTTGGCTTAGAAGCAGCCACCCTTGAAAGAGTGCGTAATAGCTCACTGGTCTAGTGATTCCGCGCCGACAATGTAGCGGGGCTCAAGCGTACCGCCGAAGTCGTGTCATTGCAGCATATACGCCCAACGGCGGCTGTGATGGGTAGGGGAGCGTCGTGTGCCGGGTGAAGCAGCCGCGGAAGCGAGTTGTGGACGGTTCACGAGTGAGAATGCAGGCATGAGTAGCGATACAAACGTGAGAAACGTTTGCGCCGATTGACTAAGGGTTCCTGGGTCAAGCTGATCTGCCCAGGGTAAGTCGGGACCTAAGGCGAGGCCGACAGGCGTAGTCGATGGATAACCGGTTGATATTCCGGTACCCGCTGTGAAGCGTCAAACACTGAACCAGGCGATGCTAAGTCCGTGAAGCCGTTCCGGACCCTTCGGGGAAAGGAAAGTGGTGGAGCCGACGGACCAGACTTGCAGTAGGTGAGTGATGGGGTGACGCAGGAAGGTAGTCCATCCCGGGCGGTGGTTGTCCCGGGGTAAGGGTGTAGGGCGAACGGTAGGCAAATCCGCCGTTCATGTGCCTGAGACCTGATGCCGAGCCGATTGTGGTGAAGTGGATGATCCTATGCTGTCGAGAAAAGCCTCTAGCGAGTTTCATGGCGGCCCGTACCCTAAACCGACTCAGGTGGTCAGGTAGAGAATACCGAGGCGTTCGGGTGAACTATGGTTAAGGAACTCGGCAAAATGCCCCCGTAACTTCGGGAGAAGGGGGGCCATCACTGGTGAGAGCACTTGCTGCTCGAGCTGGGGGTGGCCGCAGAGACCAGCGAGAAGCGACTGTTTACTAAAAACACAGGTCCGTGCGAAGCCGTAAGGCGATGTATACGGACTGACGCCTGCCCGGTGCTGGAACGTTAAGGGGACCGGTTAGTGCGCTTTCGGGCGTGCGAAGCTGAGAACTTAAGCGCCAGTAAACGGCGGTGGTAACTATAACCATCCTAAGGTAGCGAAATTCCTTGTCGGGTAAGTTCCGACCTGCACGAATGGCGTAACGACTTCTCGACTGTCTCAACCATAGGCCCGGTGAAATTGCACTACGAGTAAAGATGCTCGTTTCGCGCAGCAGGACGGAAAGACCCCGGGACCTTTACTATAGTTTGATATTGGTGTTCGGTTCGGCTTGTGTAGGATAGGTGGGAGACTGTGAAGCTTGGACGCCAGTTCAGGTGGAGTCGCCGTTGAAATACCACTCTGGTCGTGCTGGATGTCTAACCTGGGTCCGTGATCCGGATCAGGGACAGTGTCTGATGGGTAGTTTAACTGGGGCGGTTGCCTCCTAAAGAGTAACGGAGGCGCCCAAAGGTTCCCTCAGCCTGGTTGGCAATCAGGTGTTGAGTGTAAGTGCACAAGGGAGCTTGACTGTGAGACCGACGGGTCGAGCAGGGACGAAAGTCGGGACTAGTGATCCGGCGGTGGCTTGTGGAAGCGCCGTCGCTCAACGGATAAAAGGTACCCCGGGGATAACAGGCTGATCTTCCCCAAGAGTCCATATCGACGGGATGGTTTGGCACCTCGATGTCGGCTCGTCGCATCCTGGGGCTGGAGTCGGTCCCAAGGGTTGGGCTGTTCGCCCATTAAAGCGGTACGCGAGCTGGGTTTAGAACGTCGTGAGACAGTTCGGTCCCTATCCGCTGCGCGCGCAGGAACATTGAGAAGGGCTGTCCCTAGTACGAGAGGACCGGGACGGACGAACCTCTGGTGTGCCAGTTGTCCTGCCAAGGGCATGGCTGGTTGGCTACGTTCGGGAGGGATAACCGCTGAAAGCATCTAAGCGGGAAGCCTGCTTCGAGATGAGTGTTCCCACCCACTAGATGGGGTAAGGCTCCCAGTAGACGACTGGGTTGATAGGCCAGATGTGGAAGCCCTGTAAGGGGTGAAGCTGACTGGTACTAATAGGCCGAGGGCTTGTCCTCAGTTGCTCGCGTCCACTGTGTTGGTTCTGAAACCACGAACAGCCCCACGTTCCCACAGAGCGTGGTGCGGCAGGTTCGACAGTTTCATAGTGTTTCGGTGGTTATAGCGTGAGGGAAACGCCCGGTTACATTCCGAACCCGGAAGCTAAGCCTTACAGCGCCGATGGTACTGCAGGGGGGACCCTGTGGGAGAGTAGGACGCCGCCGAAC
>NZ_JBHXHX010000047.1:0-2493 GCF_042723915.1 Streptomyces sp. NPDC058335
GTCAATTTAGTTTAAAAGTGACGTCAAAAGAGCATGCATTAACTCCGCATTTACCATAACAGTGCTTTCCGGCACCGCCTCAGGGCGGGTTCGGCGCGAAAGCGGCGTCAGCCCGGTAAAACCGGCAGTAAACTCCCCACTAAATCGCGCATTCCGCGTCAGATAAATTTCACCCGACTGCATAGCCATGCAACCGGGTGAATGGCACCGGCTTTCGGCGGGGATCTGCGCCGCCCCCCCCGTTTTATCCGGTTTGTTACAGCGACGGACCGTCATACGTCCGCTGGCGCTGCGATCGTTCCAGCTCCAGCGCTTTCTGGTGCTGCGCCGCCCGCTGCTGCTCCCGGTGCGCCTCGATTCCGTTCAGCCTTGCGACAACCGGCGCAGCTGATCGCTCAAACTCTGCACCTGCCTGCTCAAGACCGTGACGCGCTCGCTCAGCGCCGCGTTCTCCCGTTGCATAAGACCAGACATCGTCCGCCATTCCGCGAAGGCGTTCTCCCACTCGTCCAGCCTTTTCGAGTAGTCCTGCTGTAGCTGCTCTAATGCGCTCAGCAACTGTTTTTCCAGCTCCGTCATGTGCTATTTCCCCGCCAGTATCATCCAGCTCGAATCCTCTCCGAACCGTCCCGCTTCCGGGTTCACCCTCACGCAGCGGCGTCTCTGATCGCCGCAGGTCGAGAGCTGCACGCCGCTGTTCCGATCGGACAGCATAGCCTGCGTGCTCTTCTGCTCCCGGATGGTCGTGTAATTGTCGAGTATCTGCTGACTCTGCCACCACAGAATGGCCGCGCTCGAAGCGATCAGCAGCGCGGACACCAGGACGATGGTCAGCCACGTCTGGCTGACCATGCGCAGCATCCCTTTCGTGCGCTGGCTCATGGCTGAGGACAGCTTCCGGTCGTGCTCGAGGATGGCGGCGCTGATTCTCTTCTCGCTTTCGCTCAGTTCCGCTCTGACAGACTTCTCGTGCTCGCTGAATGCGGCTTTCAGCATCTCGCCGGTACTCTGCTGCTGCGCTTTCGATTTCTGCTCTAAGTCCTTCGCCAGCGTTAAAAGACTGTTCATAGATGGCTCCCTTCAGTCGGATGTTTCGCCCCCCGTCCGGGTCGGCAATGCTGATGCTGCTTTTTGTAGTGCGCACCACCTCAAAACCAGCGCTTTCCAGCGCCTCAGTGACGTCCTGACGGGTTTTCAGCTCCCCGGACGAGGCTAAGGCCAGTAAACCCCGCGTAATCGCCTGGGCGGCTTCCTGCTTCGTTTCCGGCAGCGCGGACGGCGTGACCAGCGCCCGCCGGTTTTCCGGCGCGTTTGGATCGTGCAGCCCCAGCCTGCCGTTCACAATGGTCTGCCAGGCATCGATGCGCGGTCGGTCGGCGCGGTCGTAATACGGCTGGAGACGCCTGCCGGTCAGCAGCTCCGTGTTCGGGATCAGGAAGTTCAGCTCCAGCCTCCCTTTGTCCCGGTGCTCAACCCACAGCACGCTGTACTGGTCTTTATCGAGTCCGGGCATCAGAACCCGCTCGAAGCTCGCCATCAGCTTTTCACGCTGGCCGGGCGGTAAGTCCTGTTCGGCAAAAGACAGGACGCCGGATGTGTATTTTTTGGCGTAGGGCGAGGCGTCGATAAGCTCCCGGACTTCCTCCGGCTTCCCCTGCAGAACGCTGGCACCTTCGCGCTGGCGGTCTTTGCCCAGCAGGTAATCCACAGGCCCGGCGCCACCGCCGCGCCCCCGGGGGTGAAACTTAACGATCATCGTCTGCCCCCTTTTCCAGCACGGCGTGCCGCAGCCGCTCGAGTCCGGCATCGATGGCCATCAGCGCGGCGACAACCTGCACGCGGTCGTGCCCGCTGCCGCCACCGCCGTTAACCTGCCGGGCAATCTGGTTAAGGTTGTTCCCCATGCCGGCAAGCTGACGAAGCAGCGCCGGCGAGAGCGAGGGAAGTTTGCCGGTTCGGGCGGGCTTCTCGTCCAGGCACGTCTGCCGCATCCAGGCCGCGAGCTGTTTACCGTCGCAGCGCTCCAGCAGACGGCGGTGCTCATCTTCGGTCACCCACATGGTGAGCATTTTGCTGCGTTTGTCTGCCAATCCGGCCTCCTGATAACGCCGGGACGGGCGGGAAATCTTTTCCCGTTCGGCGCGGTGTTGGACAAGCCGCAGGCGCGTCAGTGGTTTTAGCGGGTTTCGGGGCGCAGCCCTGAACCAGTCACGTAGCGCTAGCGGAGTGTATACTGGCTTAATATGTTAGTTCGGAGTGGTGACTCAGGGAAGTGCTTCATGTGGCAGGGGAAAAAATGCGGCTGCGGGGCGTAAGTGCGAAATGCAGGTGTCGATGAAATGACGCCTCCTCGCTCACTCGGTCGCTACGCTCCTGCCGTGAGACTGCGGCGGGCGTTACATGCTCACGAATGACGAAATAAAGAGATGGCGCTCAAGTAAAGAAAAGCCGGGGAAAGGATGCGGCGTTGCCGTTTTTCCATAGGCTCCGCCC
>NZ_JBHXHX010000048.1:0-1890 GCF_042723915.1 Streptomyces sp. NPDC058335
TCTCCAGCCAGTAGCGCTCGCGTTGGAAGGCATACGTCGGCAGCCCACCGGCCCGTGCCTTGCGCCCCGTCACACCGAGCACCGCCGCCCAGTCCACCTCCGCACCCGCCACGAACGCCCGCGACACCCCCTCCACGAACGCCGCCACCTCCGAACGCCCCGCCCGCATCAACGCAACGAACTCACCCTCCACCCCCACACCCCGGCCCAACGCGGTCAGCACAGCACCCGGACCCACCTCCACGAACACCGACACCCCCGCCCCCGCCAACGCCTCGACCCCGTCAGCGAACCGCACCGGCTCACCCACATGCCGCACCCAGTACTCCGGATCCGACCACTCACCCCCCTGCACCACCCGCCCCGACACCATCGACACCACACCCACCGACGGCTCCCCGAACTCCAGCCCCGACACCACCCCCCGAAACTCCTCCACCATCGGCTCCATCAACGGCGAATGAAACGCATGCGACACCTCCAACCGCTTCACCCTGCGCCCCACCCCACGGAAAAACGCCACCACCTCCTCCACCACACCCTCCGCACCCGACACCACCACCGACCGCGGCCCGTTCACCGCCGCAACCCCCACCCCCTCCACACCCTCCACACGAGCCACAACCTCCTCCTCAGACGCCTCCACCGCCACCATCACCCCACCCACCGGCAACCCACCCATCAACCGACCCCGCGCCTCCACCAACCGACACGCATCACCCAACGACAACACCCCCGCCACACACGCAGCCGCCACCTCACCCACCGAATGACCCGCCACAAAACCCGGCCGCACACCCCACGACTCCACCAACCGGAACAACGCAACCTCCACCGCGAACAACGCCGGCTGCGTAAACTCCGTCCGCCCCAACACCCCCTCCACACCCTCAAAAACAACCCCCCTCAACACACCCGACAACCCCTCACCAAAACACCCACACACCTCATCGAACGCCGCCGCAAAAACCGGAAACGCCTCATACAACCCACGCCCCATACCCACCCACTGAGAACCCTGCCCACTAAACAAAAACCCCACCTCACCAGGAACAACACTCCCCCGCACCACACCACCACCCGAACCCCCACCAGCCAGCACACCCACACCCGACAACAACCCCTCAACACCCTCCCCCCACACCACACCCCGACAATCAAAAACCCCCCGCGACAACACCAGACCCGCCGCCACACCCCCCACATCCACACCAGAACCCAACACACCCACCAACCGCCCCGCCTGACCCGACAAAGCCGCATCCGACTTCCCCGAAACCACCAACGGAATCCCCACACCCGGAACACCCACAACGCCGGCCACATCCTCCTCGACCACATCCGGCGCCTGCTCCACAATCACATGCGCATTCGTCCCACTCACCCCGAACGACGACACACCAGCCCGCCGCGGCCGCCCCACACCCGGCCACTCCCGCTCCTCCACCAACAACTCCACCGCACCCGAAGCCCAATCCACCACCGGCGACGGCACATCCACATGCAACGTCCGCGGCAACACCCCATGACGCATCGCCATCACCATCTTGATAACACCCGACACGCCCGCAGCCGCCTGCGTATGCCCGATATTCGACTTCAACGACCCCAACCACAAAGGCCCACCCACACGCCCCTGCCCATACGTCGCCAACAACGCCTGCGCCTCGATCGGATCACCCAACGACGTCCCCGTCCCATGCCCCTCCACCACATCCACATCCGACACCGACAACCCCGCCGCACCCAACGCAGCACGAATCACCCGCTCCTGCGCAGGACCACTCGGCGCCGTCAACCCATTCGACGCCCCGTCCTGATTCACCGCACTCCCCCGCACCACCGCCAACACCTCATGCCCCAACCGCCGCGCATCCGACAACCGCTCCA
>NZ_JBHXHX010000049.1:0-1622 GCF_042723915.1 Streptomyces sp. NPDC058335
GACCAGCAGCTATGTCTGGCCTCATTTCAGATATGATCACAGCTTCCCTCGCTAAATTTTCAAGATCACTTGTTGAAAACAAGCATTTCAATGGACATCCAGACCTAGTTGTTAGAGGCAAGTATCCGAATGACAGTATCTCCTCAGGGGAAGACGGCATTGAAATAAAAACCACCAGGAAAAATGGGGGTGCCGTCGATACTCATGGGGCAAGATCTCAATGGATGTGCGTATTTGTCTACAATGTAGATAATGAGACTGAACCGGCCTCAGACAGAAAGTCGATGAAATTTACCGAGGTATATCTTTGCCACGTTGATGAAAATGACTTCCGTCGTAATGATCGTGGTGCATTAGGAACCAGAACAGCAACCCTTCACAAAGAAGGGTTGAAGAAGCTCAGAGAAAGCTGGGTTTACAAGGATTTAGTTTAGTTATTTTCCTTGCTTGGAAGGGCTGATAGCGCGGGGATAGCTTTCTCCGCCAAATCAAAGAACTCCCGGTCTATTTCAACTCCAATGCTCTCATAACCTATATGGTTTGCAGCTGCTAATGTGGAGCCGCCCCCCATAAATGGATCGAGAATAATCCCCTCTCCTAAAGGAAGCACTGCCCTCACTAATTGCCTCATGAAATTTTGCGGCTTTAATGACGGATGTGGCGCTATCTTTTTTTCATGTGCTGGCGTCGGATGAGATTTAATGACATCGCCAAATGGCCTGTCAGCTGAAATTCTCCTGAATCCACCTGTTTTCCACTTTCGTAGATTATCCTGAACCCTTCCATCTAGAGGCTTTCTCAGCACTATCCATGGTTCCCATTGAGAACGTGGCATGACAGAAACATCTCCAAATTCATCATGGGCGTTTTTGGGCCTATCCCCTCCTCTCATGGTCATAACCTGACGCGCGATGTAACCTCGTAGCTCTAAGCCAGACGTAGACATAGAGTCCGCGACTATATGCGATAGAAGAGGGTTGGATGCGATAACTATATTCCCGCCAGGAACAACCACCCTTTCGACTTGCGAGGATAGTTCTTTGAAAAATAATGATATATTTCTAAGATCTTCTTCCCGCAAAACCGTAAAGCGAGGTAATGGCGCACGCTTATGTCCATCAAAGGAAGGCGGCTTTCTCCAAATACCACCTTTCCCTGCCCTTAGTTTCTCAGTCTGCTGTTTTGTATACTCGACTAATCCGTAAGGAGGATCGGTTACAACTGCATGAATTGAATTATCTTTTTGCCTTTTTAACCATTCAATTGCATCATCAAAAAAAATCGTCGATTTCCCAACAGCCTTAGGTGAAGACGTCAAATCTAAGGAGGGAGTAATACCAGCATCACCATTTAAGCGATAGACACCGCGATCTACTCGTTCGAACAGACCAGGGGTATTTAAACTCAGATATGAACGTACAGAAGATTTTGAAATTTCTCCAATTTTCAAATAAACAGCGTTGGTTATCTCCTCAATAGAAGCTTCTCTTCCAAGCCTTAAAAAACATTCAATTATCGAGTCACGAACAACACCAGGAGCCAAAGACATGTTTATAAATCCAGTATTTTTGTATAAAATAATAATACTAACTAGACGTCAGGACGTCAATTTAGTTTAAAAG
>NZ_JBHXHX010000050.1:0-1145 GCF_042723915.1 Streptomyces sp. NPDC058335
ACCCCCTCGGCGCGTACCTCGCCGGGGGTCTTGCCGAAGGCCAGCGCCTGCGTCTGCGCGAAGAAGTTGGCCATCAACAGGTCGTGCTGCGCCCTGAGTTCCTCGCTCAGTTCGCCGACGGGACGGGCGAAGCCGATGAAGTCCGCCGGGATGAGCCTGGTGCCCTGGTGGATCAACTGGTAGTAGGCGTGCTGCCCGTTGGTCCCCGGCGTGCCCCACACCACGGGCCCGGTCTGCCACTCCACCGGACGGCCCGCACGGTCCACGGACTTGCCGTTGGACTCCATGTCGAGCTGCTGGAGATAGGCGGTGAACCTCGACAGGTAGTGGCTGTAGGGCAGGACCGCGTGCGACTGGGCGTCGTGGAAGTTGCCGTACCAGATGCCCAGCAGGCCCAGCAGCAGCGGGGCGTTGGCCTCGGCGGGCGCGGTGCGGAAGTGCTCGTCGACCAGATGGAAGCCGTCGAGCATCTCGCGGAAGCGGTCCGGACCGATGGCGATCATCAGGGACAGACCGATCGCCGAGTCGAACGAGTAGCGGCCGCCGACCCAGTCCCAGAACGCGAACATGTTCGCCGTGTCGATGCCGAAGTCGGCGACCTTCTCGGCGTTCGTCGACAGCGCGACGAAGTGCTTCGCGACCGCCTTGTCCTCCCCGCCCAGGCCGTCCAGCAGCCAGGTCCGGGCCGAGGTCGCGTTGGTGATCGTCTCGATGGTGGTGAACGTCTTCGACGCGATGATGAACAGCGTCTCCGCCGGGTCCAGGTCCCGGGTCGCCTCGTGCAGGTCGGCACCGTCGACGTTCGACACGAAACGGACCGTGAGGCCGCGGTCGGTGAACGCCCGCAGCGCCTCGTACGCCATCGCCGGACCGAGGTCGGAGCCGCCGATGCCGACGTTGACGACGTTGCGAATGCGCTTGCCGGTGTGACCGGTCCACTCACCGGAGCGGACCCGGCCGGCGAAATCGGCCATCCGGTCGAGGACGGCGTGCACCGCGGGCACGACGTTCTCCCCGTCCACCTCGATCACCGCATCACGCGGAGCGCGCAGCGCGGTGTGCAGCACGGCCCGGTCCTCGGTGACGTTGATCCGCTCACCGCGGAACATCGCGTCACGCAGCTCGAACACGCCGGTGGCGGCGGC
>NZ_JBHXHX010000051.1:0-1072 GCF_042723915.1 Streptomyces sp. NPDC058335
CGTTAAGCGGATCACCATCGCCCGAGCATCCCAGCGCGCCCATCCGTGGCGCATCCTGATGCCGGGTCCGTCGATTGCCCGCAATACCCAGGACGGAGCCATCGGACAAATACCGCCGCGGCGCCGATCCCGCGCGACTGCCCGGACACACCGGCCTGGACGGGGACCCGGTGGTCTGGGAGGCGGACCGGCTCGCCTTCGAGCGGCTCCAGCAGCGCCTGCCCACACGCGGCAGCGCCACGGCGGCCTCCGCACAGTGGCCCGCTCACGTGGAGAGACCAGGTAGTGGACGAGGCCCGGCACACTGCCGACCCAGTGCATCTGGTGCACTTCTTCGGCATCCATCCCGAAACCGCTGTGCGCTACGTCCACACCGCCCACCGCGACGAGGCACTGCCATCCATCCGCTGACTCAAGAACCCAGACCCCGGCTCACCTGCGATCGGCGAGAAGGTGCAGAGCCGCCGGACACATGGCGGCCTGGCAGGCATCTCTGGATGATCTAAGTGTCGGGGAGCATCGGCTGGCAGCTCGGTTCGATAGGGGCCTTGCTGAGCTCACGCCGTGGTGGCGCGGTGCAGCGTGAACCAGGACGTCGGGACCGGTTTCGTGCCGGGTGTCACGTCGGCCAGCTGCCACCCAGCGAAGCTGGCGCTGAGTTCGTCGGCGGTGACGCCGGAGATCGGGTCGTCGAACGCCTCGGGCCCGTAGCCGAACATCAGCAATCGTGTGCCGGGGGCAGCACGCTTCGTAAGGCCGGCCGCGTAGGCGTCGCGGCGGTGCCGTGGAATTCCGCAGTAACAGCGACGTATGAACGGCTCGCCGGGGAAGTCTGCCGACAGGAGCCGGACGACGGCCATGGCACGAGGGGAAGGCGCCCGCCTGATGAGCAGCTCGCCAACGCCTTCGCTCGAGCCGGGTGGTGCCGACCGCGCGCCGCTGTCCCGCTCCAAGACAGAGACCCCTGCGGACCAGGCGCAGACACGCCAGGCAACCACACCGCCCTTGCCGCCCCCGACGTATGCGCGTGACCTGCCGGGCTGGCAGCACATCGGTACCGCTCTGCGGCGGA
>NZ_JBHXHX010000052.1:0-1002 GCF_042723915.1 Streptomyces sp. NPDC058335
CTACGGTGCCTGGCGTACGGGGCGTCGCTTTGCCTGTGGGGGTGCCTGGGGCGAGGGAATGGAGTGGCCGACCGATCGGGACGAGAGCTGGGCAGTTTATGCCCTGTCGGTCATCGACGGCGGAGTTTGGCCAGTTCGGCGTTGAACTGGGCCCCGGTGAGGAGGGCCAGGTTGGACAGCCACAGCCATACCAGGAAGACGATAATCCCGGCGAGCGATCCGTACAGCCGGTTGTACGTGCCGACGTGCGAGACGTAGAGGGCGAAGCTGGCGGATGCGACGAGCCACAGGGCCACGGCCAGAGCGTCTCCCACAAGCCTCTGCCGCACCCCACGTGTCCCGGCCGGGCCCGAACGGAACAGCACCAGCACCATGATGGCGACCAGGCACAGCAGGAGCGGCCATTTCAACGCGTTCCATGCGGTGCCGGCCATGCTGCCCATGCCTACGAGCCGGCCGACGGTGTGGGCCGCTTCGCCGGTCAGGATGAGCACCAGGGCACTGGAAACGAGAAGCATCAGCAGCACCACGGCGGTCATCACCAGCCGTGGTGCCGTCCTCCACGCCGGGCGCAGATCCTCAACGCCGTGCATGACGTGCAGGGCCCGGCGGAAAACCCCCAGATAGCTGGAGGCGGACCACAGAGCGCCGATCATGCCGAAGACGGCCAGCGTCCAAGCAGCTGTGTGCTGCTCCGCCATGCCCTGCAACGCGCTCTGCATGACGGGACGGGACTCGGCCGGCACGACAGCGATCACGTTACTGATCAGGTTGTCGGTGGTCGAAGCGCCGACGATTCCCAGCAGTGAGACCGTGACAAGGAGCGTCGGGAAGAGCGCCAGCACCGCGTAATAGGTGAGGGCGGCAGCGAAGTCGGTCACGTTGTCGTTCCACACCGAGGCGGGGGTCCGCCGCAGAGCGGTACCGATGTGCTGCCAGCCCGGCAGGTCACGCGCATACGTCGGGGGCGGCAAGGGCGGTGTGGTTGCCTGGCGTGTCTGC